>NZ_AQXM01000001.1 GCF_000376245.1 Acaricomes phytoseiuli DSM 14247
CCGTGACCGCATGAGCCTCAACACCGTCAGCGATCTTCGCGCCTTCAGTCACCGTGTACTTCGTATTGACGTTGCTCGGGTCTACCGCACCAGCACGAACAGTTGTCTCCGCCGTCCGAGTGACATCAGCATCATCAGTCTGCGCCATCCGTATCACAGTGCCTATCGGCAAATTCGAATTCAAAGACAACGACCAATTACCCGAAGCATCTACCCGAGGAGTACCCAAAACATTCCCGGCACCATCAGCCACCGTCACCGTCCAGTTCGGATAACCAGTACCCGTCAACGGCCCGTGACCATCAGTAGCCTCAATCGTCGGATCCGGCATGACCCGAACCTTCCCCGAAGCCACGCCCGTCACCAAAGCACCATTCGCTTTATCAGAGAACGATATCGTCGAACTTGAATCAGCCAAAGCGCCCGGCTGGATACCCGCAGCCACCTGAACTTGCGGCAAGAACTGACGCTCCTCCCCCGCATACGTGAGAACATAATCGCCAGTACCAACCGTACTTAGGGTGCAAGACAGCGTCTGATTATCGTTGCTCCGCGTACACGCATTCGCCCTCAAAACAGTATTTACCAGAGGACCGTTCTCCGTCCTGGATTTTTGAGACAAGACCGTGGGCTGATCCGTGAACGTCACACCAGCCGGTGCGTTAAAGACAATCGACCGAGGCAACTTCTGTATATCGATCTTTATGTCTGTCCCGTCATTGACATACGAGAACTTCAACACCCCCGTAGACCCCGGATACAAATTTGTCACGACATTAGGATTATCCCGCAACTGTGGAGCAGCAGATGCTGGAACCGCCTGAACCAGCCAAAGCACCGGCAACAAACCCAGAGCTAACAGACCACTTAACCACAACCGCCACAACGGGACCCCAGACCAGCCCCGCGCACCCACAGATTTCACAGACAATCCTCGCTTATTCATCAAAAGTCCAACTACCTAGCGAAAACTATACCTGCAGGCGTGAGGCGCCCCGGTGTGTCCGGAGACTTTTCCGTTTGAGAGGATCAGGGCATGGCAGGGAATACAACGACGTGGTATCCGCAGGAGCTGAAGGATCGTGCTGTTCGGATGGTGGCGGAGATGGAGGACGCATTTTCGGAGTGGGCGGCGATGCAAAAAGTTGCTGGGCTTTTAGGGGTTGCTACACCGGAGACGGTTCGGAAGTGGGTTCGCCGATCAGAGTTAGATTCTGGTAGCGGTCACGGGGTCTGCCCCGGGTTTGGTTGACATCTGATCTGTGAGGATTCGTCCTCGCTGGAAGGATGTATCTC
>NZ_AQXM01000002.1 GCF_000376245.1 Acaricomes phytoseiuli DSM 14247
GTGGATAGCCCAGGGCACTACGGAAACATGATAGGGGATTACACGGATGTAGGCATAGGATTTGCTACATCGAGTTCCGGAGAAGCTTTTGCTGTTCAAGTTTTCGCAAAGTACAAATAATTTATACAGGGTATCTTCCGTGGTGGTCGCGGCGAATCGCAGAGTCACGGCGTCTTTCACCGCGACCTCCTCTCAGTAGATGAGGGCTCAGCCCTGCGGGTCGCTGGGCTGACCAGCAACGCGACGCCCACGGTTTTGAGGCTCGATGGCCTGATTGGGTGTGAGATAGACAGAGATGGTCGTAGCGATGACACCTGCGACTACGAGCCACTGGTACTGCTCGGAGGGCAGTAGACCGAGCACTGCTGTGATGACCGCGCCGACCAGTCCAGCGATGGTTTTGGAGTACTCGAAAATTTTCATGATGGCCCCTTTCAGAGCGTGAGAATGACGGGAAGGACAGCGGTCAGCGCTGAGTTGATGAGCCACCAGATGAACGCAAGGGCGAGCGTGGCTAGGGCCGCGCACACCACCACTAAGGCGATGAGCACGGCCCGCTGGGTGCCGGTCACTGGATTTTGAGTACCTGCCCGACCTGAATTGCATCAGGATTACTGAGTCCGTTCAGTCTGGCTAGGTAGTCCACGCTGACGGCGTAGTATGCGGCGATCTTGCCGAGAGTGTCACCGTGGTCCACAATCCACACGAGCGGGCCGGGAATGGTGAGCATTTGTCCGACCTGGATCTGGTCGGGGTTGCTGATGCCGTTCGCGGCGGCGATCTGCTGGACACTTGGGCCGTTGTAGTAGGCCTGGATTTTGGCAAGGGTGTCTCCGGGATCCACGCGCCACTGAATCGGGCCTGGACGGGTTGGTGGCTGAGTGACTGTTGGCTCAACTGGTGGCGGTGTGAGCGCTCCACCGTCCAGGATTTTATTGATGGACGCTCGGAGCCCGTTCATGCCACCGGGCCAACCCGCCGGATCAATCTTCCCCGCGTCGGAGTACTCGCTGTGTCCGATCTGTAGCCGCTGCTCAGCCGGTAAGCCTAGTAGGTAGGCCCGCTCTAGGGCCGCTCCGAGGCGTGGGGCGGCATCGAGCTGTGCTGGGGTCCAATCCCACGGCTCCCTGCCGGAGGACTCCATCTCGACCCCGATCAGATAAGCGTTGCCCCGGTCGCGGGGAATACCGGGGGCCTCACCAGAACCGGCATGATTTCCCCACCCGGCAGCGATCACGTACACACTGCCGTCACGGGCGAGACCGAGCTGACATAGCGGGCCTCCTAGATTCGGGAAGCCGTCAATCAACGCATTCAAGGACGGCCTGGGGGTCTGCTGCACGGATAGGTGACATCTGATCTGCGTCGATGTGTCGGCGCTGGAAGGATGTGCACTATGCCGAAAGCGTTCCCCAAGGAGTTC
>NZ_AQXM01000003.1 GCF_000376245.1 Acaricomes phytoseiuli DSM 14247
ACGAGCACTGCGGAGACATCCCACCAGCAGAACTCGAAGCAGACCCCTACGCTAAAACCACAGCCCAACAACCCGTTGAGCTGACCGTTTGAGAACCCCTCCGGACACACCGGGGCGATTCAGGTGCAGCGCGGACAACTCCCACAAAAGTTCCGGGTTGCAATGCCAGAACGGTGGGATGACCGCAGCCGGGAGGCCGTAGGTGCGGCGTAGCCAATGCACCCACCGGTTCAGCTCCAGCCACTGCGCCTCTAGGTCCTCGGGCCCAAGCAAGTTCTAGTTGTTCGGATGTGGAGGCTCAACCAGCAGTGGCCCTTCAAAGTCGGCGTCGAACTCGACCTCTTCATCGACGCTAGGGCGTTGGGGGGCGATCGACCTCTAGCGGGTGCGTGCGAGATCAAGTCCAATCCGAGAAGCGATGAACTCCTCCGCAGGCACCTGTTGCCCGTCCTTTTCGTATATGTACTCGTGGATGCGATCCGCGGCGGCGAGGCGGTCTTGCGGAAGATCGCGAGGTCATGGAATGTCAGCTCCAACTGGGTGAACGACCCATCGGGCTCCTGCCCGGCATGCTCAATGCCAATGCGGGCGTGAAACCTCGAAACTCCGTTCCCACCGACACTCAGCCGAGGCTGCGTGGCAATGAATCCTGAGATGGACTGCTGCGTATCGATACTCATGGGGTGCGCCTTTCAAAGACGGTGACCACGGTGGTCGCCGCTCATCCGAGAGGTGCGCTGCACGTTCCCGTTCTTGACCTGGTTACGGGCGCTGACGCAAGGATTCTTCGACCACGGCCCGCTGTGCGCGGAGCTCACTGTTGTCTCGCCGCCTCATCCAGGCACAGAGCTTCGCGACGATGGGTGTGGCTGCGCGGAGCAGTATGACGCCGGTGCCGATGGCGAGGGTATGGATTACGTCGGCAGGCATAATCGCCATCCGACGGATGGAGCGTTGCGTGGTGAGGTTTTGGAGGTCGAGGCTGTTGGGTGTACTGCTAAGGATGATCTTCACGATCGAGGCGTCCCAGATCGTCTCGGTGGCGTTATTCGACCACTTCTCTCTGGCGTGCGCGAGCGACTGCAACACGGGCATGGTCGTGATTTCCGTACCCCCGCCTTCCGTCATCAGCATCGGCAGGGACGGTAACGGTACAAGGTTTCCGATTTCATCGAGAGCCGCATCGCTGACCGCGGAGGTCGACGGGGCCAGGGTCCCGTCGTCGATATCCGCCTGTTTCACCCAGATCCACACCGACTCGACCCCGTATCCGAGTTGCGACGCGACCCGCTGAACCGTCCCGTGCTCGGTCACCTGCTCCGCTCGCAGCGAACGCATCATCCGAACCGCGGCGGCCTTTTCCTCCTACGAACACCCACGCGTCGTCGACCCGCCATAACCTTGAATTGTCCTGGGTTTGGTTCCGTTCTTTATAGGAGGATGGAAGTATGCCACGTCAGTATCCGCCGGAGTTCCGGCAGCGAGCGTTACGGATG
>NZ_AQXM01000004.1 GCF_000376245.1 Acaricomes phytoseiuli DSM 14247
TCACTCCCGTAGAGTTTGAGACGATCTACACGGACGCGAAAGCGGCCTGATCACCCCAAACCCCAACTGTCAACCAAACCCGGGGCAGACCCGAACGGGAATTTCTGGATTAGAGAGCGGGTTGTTTAGTGGCCGGGTCGATGTACGGCCCGTGCTTGCGCGCCCACACGTAACAAGTCGTAGCCAGTGCTACAGCCAAGATCACGCTCATGGGTAGTGCGAAGCCAGAGCCTCGGACTAAAACAGCTACCGGGGAAGCAACAATAGCGGCGAACACCGGTAGGGGTGCTGTAAGGTAACCGCGTTGGATTGCTTCCTTACCGTATTGACCGTACAAAAAAGCAGTCACGAAAAGACCTACCATCAATAACCCGACAAGGACAAAAAGCCAGGGTATGGAGGCTATACCGATCACAAGGACCATTGCTCCGAGGAGACAACTCAACGATAGCCAGTAACGATTCCTCAGCCGCTGGGCTTCTACAGTAGACATGGCCTTAGCATCCCCGGTTGAAATCGATCATGGAACCTCCGACAGCGTAGGCTGCCGCGCATGCGAAGGCTGCTGCCGGCCAAGGTGCAAGTGCACCGCACATTGCCGCTTCAGTAGCGAACCAAGCCCAAAAAGCAGCCCACGCCGCCGGGCATCGCGGCATACCTCTTAGAGCAGTGTCTCGCATTTGGGGTTGGCTTTTGATGATCATCTGGGTTTGATAGTCACCATTTTTTAGGTTGGTGACTCGGAGTTCTAGGGCACCTTGATCAATCATCTGAGTAAAACCGGTCAGTGCTTCGGTATTCATCAGTCCGGCCAAGCCCTCAGCCTGCCGAGTGACATCGATGCCTTGGAAGCTGTTCAAGTACTCCTGTGTTTTAGGAGAAGAAGCGATAAGAGCCAGCCTAGTTGCATAACCTGCCGGATCTGCTATCTCAGCAGCCCGTGCTTTTTCGTCGCCTACCGCCTGCTGTACTTGGCTAGGCCGGGTTGAAACCTTTGTCAGGGTGATGCCTTCAGAAGTTTCAGTGATCCCTTGACCGGTTGGGAGAGTGGCTTGTTGAGCGGACGCTGGCCCAGCTAAAGAGATCATGGCAGCCGCCGCGACAACAATAGAAACGAAAGCTTTACAACGCATGAGACCACCTTGTCATCCATACACTCACACCTGATTCTTAGAACCAAAGTGTAGGAAGAGTCTTGCTTGCAAGGCAAGGCATCAGAAACTAGCCCGAGTCTGACAGTTTGAAGGCCCTGCCTTTATCGTTCTGGACCACGATAGTGGTTTGTGTTCCTTGACGGATGGCGGCTGGAGGCTGCTTGCACGTCTTGGCCCTTTTGTCGTCGACGTTGGGCGACTCGTCCTGCGTAGGCCCGATCCTTTTCAAGCTCCTGAGATGGTGTACCGATTGTCGGCGGCTTAGGCCGTCGGTCTTCGGTGATCGGGTCTGCCCCGGGTTTGGTTGACAGTTGGGGTTTGGGGTGATCAGGCCGCTTTCGCGTCCGTGTAGATCGTCTCAAACTCTACGGGAGT
>NZ_AQXM01000005.1 GCF_000376245.1 Acaricomes phytoseiuli DSM 14247
CTCACTCCCGTAGAGTTTGAGACGATCTACACGGACGCGAAAGCGGCCTGATCACCCCAAACCCCAACTGTCAACCAAACCCGGGGCAGACCCGAGTATCTTCAGCAGTCTCCTCCGTACTGGAGGCTGCATCTGAGGTTTCTGAGGTTTCTGAGGTTTCCAGTAGCTCCAAGCCGTCTTCTGCTGCGCCAGTCTCTTCAGCCGCATCATCTGACAGCTGTTTATCCTGTTGCCGCTGAGCCCGCACAGGATGCAGTGCCCGGCGGAATCTCGCAGTCCCCCAGTTCAGATCGTGACCGATAGCATCCGCATCGATCTCCGGAGCGATGCCCCGGCGGCCGTCCTCCTTGCTCCACTGGCGTAGCTTGAGCTTTCCCGTGACGATCACCCGCTCCCCTTTGCTCAGACTGGCAGTAACATTCTGCGCCAGAGCACGGAAGACCGAGACCGCGTACCAGTTGGTCTCTGCATCCACCCATTCCTTGCGATGCCGGTCAAACTTCCGCTCCGTTGAGCCGATACGGAAATGGGCTATGGGACACCCCGCATCACTCAGCGTCATTCGCACTTCGCTCGCAACAAACCCTCGAATCGTCACAACATCACTCATCTCGTCCCCCTGCTGTCATCGGCGGTTTCCGCACGTTAGTAACTGGACTCCCAGTCTTCGCATCGGCAGGCCTGCACATAAGTGACCATCGGTCCATGTGGACGAAGCGGCGCCAGCGCAGCGTTGTGGAGGAGAACTGGGGGCTGGCTGCGCAAGCGAGAGCGGTGGTGCATGGATCGCCCAGAGGATTGGTTACACTCGTTAATGGTCATCGCGACCATGCCCCGGTAGCTCAGCGGATAGAGCAGGAGCCTTCTAATCTCTTGGTCGGGGGTTCGATTCCCTCCCGGGGCACCACATCGCAACAAAGAGCAGGGATTTTAAAGACAGGGCTTGAGCTATTCAGTCTTCTACTGAAGCTTTAATCCCGAAACCCTTCAGGATCTCGGCATAGTCGGCCACCTATCGCGCCTTCTCAATGCGATGATCTTCAGCAATTTTTGGTACCGCCGAGCTGAGCTGCAGCAGTTTCTAAACTAAGCTCGCGGTCTAGCCCGGTTACCACGGACTTCCTTAGAACCCTCGGAGCACCCCACTCGTCACCTATGCCAGTTAATAATGAGGGCACGACGAAAAACCGATAGGTGTCGGGATTAGTTAATGGTTGTTTCTACAAAAGACTCGAGTGCCATGGCCCGTTGTACCTCGTGCCTGCGTTTCAACATAGCCAAGCAGAAGCTGGGAGCTTACACACTGATCTCACGCTTTAGTACGCGGCTGGATGCTAAGGGGCATTTGCAGGCCCAGCGTTAGCTCGCCTCGATCCTCTGCCAGGCAGTTACTTTTACTTTGCACCTTGAAGGCGAACCTGGACCGCCCGATCGCGCAGCGAATCCGACGTCCCTGGGAAAGCCCCCGAGCCCTTTTCTTCTTTCACTGGCCAGACAGGGGTGACGCACATGTGTACCCCTGACTGTCCAGGGAGGGCGGCAGCTTATAAATGGGGTCTGCCCCGGGTTTGGTTGACAGTTGGGGTTTGGGGTGATCAGGCCGCTTTCGCGTCCGTGTAGATCGTCTCAAACTCTACGGGAGTGAG
>NZ_AQXM01000006.1 GCF_000376245.1 Acaricomes phytoseiuli DSM 14247
CCAGCCTCGGCCGACTGACCCCCGTCGAATACGAGATGATCATGACACCAACCGCCACCAAGGCGGCCTAACCGAGACTGTCACCTATCCGTGCAACAGACCCAATAGGGCCGAGCTACTAGGGGCGGCCTTCATCAGATCGACATGGAATAGAAAGGACCTTCCCCTAGCCTTCCCAAAACCCCCTCCTTATGTATATCCTGTGAGTACGCATAGATAGCGCGTGGTCCGAGAACGATGACTTAGGAGGCATGCAATTGAATTTTACTAAAGCACCTACTGCGTTGGTGACAGCTGTGATATTTAGCGGTGCTTTGATGACAGGTCCGGCTGGGGCGTATGCAGTATCGTCGGCTCCTGAGGTCAGCAAGGAGCGCTTCGAGGCGACACTGACCGGCACGGATCTAGAAAATTGGCTTAATCTCACCAGCGATAAGCAAGACGCGATTATCAAAACGGTCAATGATCCGAGAATGACCCTTGACCTAAGCCCAGAGGAGGCGAAAGAGATTTCGCCGGATCTGAAGGTAGAAAAGGTTGAGGGAGTTACGGCAGCGTCTTCCGCTGAAGGGTATGCTCCTCTGGTGCGAGGTGATGCGCGCGTGCAGGGTGTCTACTACGAGATGAATTTCTCACAATTAGGTGTGCCTACCGGATCGGCCCGTATTGACTACACTTACGTTGCCACCCCCAGCGAAGTCCTGGTCGGGCTTTCCTGCGAAGCATCGTACACTGGCACTATTCCGGACGAGAGAGTCGAAGTTAAAACAGCTAACTGGATCGATAGAGGGCAGGGAACTTGCGCCGCTAGTTGGGCTATTTTAAATGAAGATACAAAGGATTTTGATGTCTATGACCAAGGCGTGACAGCGAACGCGCTAGGTATTGTAGAGACTTGGGGACCTGACCATATTTATCCGCTCCGACAAGACTGATCACCATCGCCTGAAAGGTACAAAAGTTCATATACGTAGCAGCTGAGGGTTTCACCAGGCGATAGAATCCTCAAATTCTTTTCTATAGAAATTGAATTGTCCGGGGGTTAGGTTTCTAGGTTTTGCGAGGGTGTTGGGTAATGTTGAGGGTTTGGGTGGCATCCTTCCCGTGGTGATTGATCACCACTGGAAGGATGCCACCATGCCTAAGTCGTTCCCCAAGGAGTTCCGGGGCTACGTCGTCGCGATCGCACTCAAGACAGAGTCCTTGCTCGCGCAGATCGCGAAGGACTTCGGGATCTGCGAGTCTGTCATGCGTGCAGCTATAGGTCAAGATCGCCGAAGTCGACGGTGGTTGATGGTCCGGTATCAGCTCGAGCGAAGCGGTCGAGAACCGTGAGCTGCGCAAGCGGGTGAAGCTGCTCAAGCAGGAGGTCGAGATCCTCCGGCGGGTGGCGTGTTTGTCGCAAGCGAATCTTTCAGGCCTAAAAGGCTTTACCCGCTCGTGAGTGAACTCGCCGCCAACGATATCCTCGTCGCGGTGACGTGTCGGATGCTGAAGTTCGCGAGACAGCGCTGCTGCCGTTGGCTGCGGGATCCTGTCTCGTCACGGGACTAGGACAATACGCACCTGATCAACGACGGCGATCGATGTGCATACCGACGATCCCGCGTTCGGATACCGGTTCATCACCTTCGAGCTTTGAATCGCCCCGGTGTGTCCGGAGACTTTTCCGTTTGAGAGGATCAGGGCATGGCAGGGAATACAACGACGCGGTATCCGCAGGAGCTGAAGGATCGTGCTGTTCGGATGGCGGCGGAGATGGAGGACGCATTTTCGGAGTGGGCGGCGATGCAAAAAGTTGCTGGGCTTTTAGGGGTCGCTACCCCGGAG
>NZ_AQXM01000007.1 GCF_000376245.1 Acaricomes phytoseiuli DSM 14247
CATCCGTAACGCTCGCTGCCGGAACTCCGGCGGATACTGACGTGGCATACTTCCATCCTCCTATAAAGAACGGAACCAAACCCAGGACAATTCAAACCCGATTGACGCGTCTTGGCTTCAATCGGGGTGGCTGCGTTATGGGGAGCAGTGGTTACGGGAGCGACGTGCGGAGGGGTTCAGATGCATTGTTTGCGAGGTGCCGTTGATCTTCGGCCGTGGCGGTGTGAGTAAGACCGGTAACGCTCCGTATTTCCGCACGAGTAAGGGGAATCCGCATACGGGGGACTCGTGTGAACAGTCAGTGCGCTCTCAAGGGAGTTCAAAGCGCAATGACGAACCGGAGGCGGTCGGCTCTGGTGCTGTCAACGACGGTGGGGTGAAGGTTATGAGGTATGACCTTCCGGTGCCGTTGGGTGGCCGGGAAGGGGTTGATGCTGGAGAAGGTGGCGATAGCGGGGCCGAGGGGAAGGGTCGGCGGCGGGCAAGGGGCGGCACTCGGTATGTTGAGGGCGGCGGCCCTCGTGGTCAGCAGGAGTCGGCGCATTTACGTCGTTGTTTGGGGTTCTTGCGGTCGAGGCCGAACTATCCGTCTCCAGAGACGCGCTATGACATTGCTGGTCGTGGGGAAGTTTATGCTCGTGATTATTTCTGCCGTTTCGAGGATGTAACCGACGATCTGAACGTTAAGACGGCCACTGGTCAGCCTAGGCTGATGGCTTTTTGGGGAATCGTGGGGGATGTCCGACATGGCTTGTATAACGTTTTCCTCAATGGTGCCGGGTGCTCGGTGATGTTGTTGCCTGCTCAGGCCGAGGATCTGAGTGATGCTCTGGGGGTGCCGCTTGAGGAACTTTCGGGCTGTCATGTGATCGCAGAGGGAAGACTTGGTGACAGGCTCGGTGACCGGTTGGTCCGGATTGATGACATCTCGAAACTGCAAGCACTGCGTCCGAGGATTCAAAAGCAGGTGGGCTAAGTTGCCCATAGTGCCTCTGATACAATCAGCGTCTTGTTTTTATTTACAAGTGCTGGGTAGTATATTTGTATGAAGAGAGCTGAAGTGCTGAAGCGGTTGCGGCGGCAGGCGAAGCAGGCCGGGCTTGAGTACAGCGAGTTCGAGTTGACGAACCATACCGGTATTCGTATTGGTGGTACTCGTTCGACGCTTGGCAGGCATAGCGAAGTAGATGATGTGACGGCGCGGAAGTTCTTTGATCAGTTCGCGGCAGAATTTGGGAAAGGGTGGTGGCGCAAATGAGGTATACCGTGGAGGCAGAGCGTTCGGGCTTGTGGTGGGTTTTGCAGTGTGTGGAGGCACCTGGTGCTATTACGCAGGTAAATCGCCTGGAACAGGCCGACATCATCAAGGAAGCTATAGCGTTCGTTGCCGAGGTTCCAGAGGCAGAGATCGAGATTGATCTAAAGGTTGTCTTGCCGGAGCAGGTTAAGGTTCATTTGGACCGGTCTAAGGAGCTTGAGAGCAGCTCAGGTGCGCTCCGGCGTGAGGCTGCGCAGGAGTACCGGGCAGCTGTTGGGTTGTTGCGTGAGGCGAAGGTGACTCAGGCTGATGTAGGTGTTTCATTGGGCATCACACAGCAGCGTGTAGCTCAGATTGAAAAAGAGAACACCCAGGCTCAAGAGAGGCACAGAGGAGCGGGCCTAAGAAGCGATTTAGGCGCGGTTGCATCATGAGCCAACATCTTTGATCACCCGCCTGAGCTGCAAACGGTTACCCCTGAGGCAGAGGGTCTAGCGTTTAGTAAATACAGATAAATCACATCACTCACTCATTTTTCCTGTATTTTGTACTGTTGATATACACATTTTGGGTGGGTTTTTCGCATACTGGCCACCCCACCTTCGTCTAAAGCTGATAGGGGAGTGGT
>NZ_AQXM01000008.1 GCF_000376245.1 Acaricomes phytoseiuli DSM 14247
ACTCTTTCGGATAGGGCTTGGGCAAGAGATACATCCTTCCAGCGAGGACGAATCCTCACAGATCAGATGTCAACCAAACCCGG
This sequence comes from Acaricomes phytoseiuli DSM 14247, assembly GCF_000376245.1. Taxonomy (GTDB): domain Bacteria; phylum Actinomycetota; class Actinomycetes; order Actinomycetales; family Micrococcaceae; genus Renibacterium; species Renibacterium phytoseiuli. The sequence continues at coordinate 84 of NZ_AQXM01000008.1, forward strand.
GGCAGACCCGCAAGCTGGTGACCGCACTCATAAGGCGGTCACCAGCTTCGTGGAAATCACGGTTATAGCTTAAGAGTTTCGGGGTTTCCTAGTCATGTGTAAGAGAACAGCCCCAACAGTCACAATGAGCATGCTAGCACCCAGAAGCCAGGGCAAGCTTGTTACCCCGGTGCGTGCTAAAGGTTGACCTGTGGCAGAAGACGCCTGAGGATCCAGCGTGGGTTCGGATACTCCTGACCCGTCTCGGGATGAGGTATCAGTATCTGGTTTAGGCGTTGGTTCAGGGGTAGGCTCCGGCGTTGGAGTGGGTTGGTTCGTCACGTTTAGGTAGTCAATGACCTGCTCCTTTATCTTCGGAGACCTCATCGCACCATGTCCGATTCCATCGGCGACCAGATGTATAGTCTGGGAGCCAAGTTGTTTGGCTACAGCATCAGCCCAGGCTTTCGGCGTAGCGAGATCAATCGCTTTACTGAGAAGCATGGTTGGGTGAGCACTCCGAGAGGTCACAGGATCCTGCGAACCGGGCACCGGTGTTGGGCCGCCCACGCATATTGAGGAGTACTGGGTGGAGTTCGTGTTATATCTCATCACTGATGCCACCGCACGTGCAGAGGCCAGATCTTCTCTCACAGCTTGAGCATGAGGCACTCCCAGCGGGAAGCTCGAACACACGATTGGATCAGCGTAAGGCATTTTCTCTGGCATGGGTGAAGGGGCAGGCATCTCATCTTGTTCTGGGTTTTTTCCTTCAGCAAGGTTCTTGAGTCCTTGCGCTGCTTGAGCGAATCCCTCAGCCCCAATAGCAAGCTCAGCATAAGCAGTCACTAGGGGTTCAGTCCATGGAACACCCATAAAAGTTCCTGGTATTTCGCCGTTTCTTACGTTGGTTCTGGCTTGCTCGAAGACTTCTGGAATATCACGGCCTTTGAGCACACAGGCTGTATCACTCTGACACCATTGATAGAAACGCTCATAAGCGGCTTCACTGCTGGCCGCGGCAGTAGTGAGGAACTCTGTGCGGGTTTGAGCCGGGTTCATCACCCCATCAAGGATAGAACCGTTCACGTGTTCACCAAAGAGCCCCAAGTACCGTTCAGCAAGCAACGTCCCATAAGAAGATCCGCGAAGGTTGATATTACCCAACTTTAAGACCCTACGAAGTAACTCCATATCATTAGCATTACTGTAAGCGTCCATATGATTCTTCAACGATGCAGGCTCAGTCGTACATGAAGGCCAAAAATCATTCTCCTGGGAAGAACGGAACTGCTCGAACACTGCCTGATCCGTGGGAGGAACACGGGGAATCCCCAGCATCCCAGTTGCCGAACAGGTCAAGGCTCCGCTCTGACCAACACCACGAGGATCCAGACCGATCCAATCGTAACCGCTTAGCTCCAAGTTGAAACCCATATAACCAGGAGCTCCAGGGCCGGAGGGGAAGTTCGCTATCGTTCCCCTAGAACTTTGCCCATCCTGATCTGAGCTGGCTTTGAACCGGTATGCTTGCAGCTCAACGGTTTCACCCCTAGGGGCACTCCAATCCACCGGGGCCCGCAACCGAGCACATTCAGTCCCCGGCATCATTGTGTTTGAGCCATCATCCTCACAGGCACCCCACGATAGAGACTGAGACGAGTACACCCCCAAAGCGTCCTCAAGAAGATTAGATACGGGTGCAGCAGGCGCCGGGGCAGAGAAAGCTAAACTCCCCGCAAGAGCAACACTCACAACAGAAGAAACCACGTGCATCACGTCCAATTCATCAATCACCAATAAAACTATTGACGCATACCAAAATAGCTCATCCCATGGGTCTGCCTAGGGTTTGGTGGGTCTGCCCCGGGTTTGGTTGACAGTTGGGGTTTGGGGTGATCAGGCCGCTTTCGCGTCCGTGTAGATCGTCTCAAACTCTACGGGAGTGAG
>NZ_AQXM01000009.1 GCF_000376245.1 Acaricomes phytoseiuli DSM 14247
TATTCTTACCCGTCACCGTGTACTTAATCTGCTGACCACCCTTGACCGAAGTACCCGGCGCAGGATCAGAGACCTTCGCATGCTCATACCCCGGAACTTTGTGCTCCGTGATATTGCCTTCAACTAAATTGTTACGAATAGTACCAACAGCGTCTTCTTTGACAGTGACTTGGTAACTCACCGTTACTGTTTCACCGGCCTTAAGAGGGCCATTCCAATCTACGGCTCCCACTTCGCCCTTGCGAATCTCGCGCCAGACCGCTTCAGGAGGATTTGAACCCGTCAAGTTACTGCTAACGGCGAGAGAGGATCGATCAACATCAGCTAACGGAGTCACATCACGCAGAATGTCAACCAACTGAGCGCTGGGGGCATCCCGATCAGTCGGGTTGGAAATCGTAAGGCTGTAGGAAATTATATCGCCGGGGCGGACTAGACTCCCTGAAGGAGGATCTGAGACTTTAAGACGATCCAACCGATTAGACTGCCCTGAATCAGAAACACCGTTAAACCAGTTTTCCCCAATTTCTGGGTGCCCATCTACCGTGACAGTAGTATTCGTGCGAACACTGCGGAACTGGCCTTCTTCGTAATTCTGGGTCACAGTTCCCGTATAAGAGAGCTCTGCCCGCTGCCCTGGCTCCAATACACCAGACCACGACAACGTCGAACCATCCAACGAAACCGCCGGAACACCAGAAACCTCAGAACCATCAGCATTGAACACCCTCACCACTGCGTCACCCTCATAGCGGGAGGACATTTCTAAGGTTCTAAGGTTCTCGCGAATATTAACTTTGTTTAATGATATCGAGCCATCATTGATTACCTTAACACGCTGAAATACCTTGCCGCCCTTTTGAATGGGGCGAGGAGTAACGTCTAGCAAAGAAGTAGTGTCAATAGACGCTCCACCGCCAGGATCATCAGCCTGTGCAGCTGGGACGAGCGTGAACAGCCCCCCAAATGCCAGTGAAATCATTAATGAAAAGGATATAATTCCTTTTATAGCTCTCGATATTGGATTTTCATTTCTCATAATTATAGTCCCCCAGGGGTATAAATTCGTAGATAGAAATATCAAGAATAGTTTTAGGGTGGGGTCCGCGATCTTAAGATCGCGGACCCCACCGCCTGTCTTTAGGAGTTTTCTTTCTGGTTCTTGCGACGGTTAGCTACAGCGAACAACAAGAGTCCGCCCAGGAGCACCCCAACCGCTGAGACTAGGAAGAACAGGATGTTCGCCCCAGTAATAGCCAGGTCATCTGTAGAAGTAGTCTCAGTATTCGGCTCCACAGGCTGATCCGGGGTGTAGTGAATAGTTGACTTCACCACTGATCCAAGATCTACCAAGGAAGCAAAATCTGTAACTTCTGCAGAAGGCGTTGAAGTTGCTGATTGCATCTCACTAGGAGCAGCATTTCGCTCATCGCCAAGACCCATACTCTTCATCACAACAGGCATAACAGTATTTTCAGTCGAAGGAAGGGCAACTACGGGAGAGGCTTCATCCGAATGGAAATGCAAGGGAACGCCATTGACAATCGGAACTGCACGGTAAGAGGCCCGGTTAATGAAGCTGATACCAAAGGCATCCGGCTTTACAGTCACCGAGTACACCAGCTCTACCCGCTGACCCGGTTCCAAGGTGCCATCCCAGGCCATCTCAGGTTCAGTAAATACTGCCGCCGGTGAATCAATACTTGCTTGGGAACCATCAGCATTGAACACCCTGGCAACCACGTCATTGTTATACGTAGCCTTCGGCAGAACCCCAGAAAGATCATCCCGTATATTGACGGCAATCGGGAAGAACCTATGAGGGTTGGTCACTGTAACTGTGTATTTAACATTCTGACCGGGGAAGACCGTGCTCCCGCTTACCGGATCAGAAACCTTTTCGAAAGGTACTTCAATATCCGGAGTCGGATGCGTGATAATCACTTCCGGCGGCTCGATCGGCTCACCCGTCGGCGGAGTCGCCGTCGAGTTCATCCGATTCTCCACCAACACA
>NZ_AQXM01000010.1 GCF_000376245.1 Acaricomes phytoseiuli DSM 14247
TCACTCCCGTAGAGTTTGAGACGATCTACACGGACGCGAAAGCGGCCTGATCACCCCAAACCCCAACTGTCAACCAAACCCGGGGCAGACCCGAAGAGATGAATGAGTGGTCTGCTCGGCCCTTGGACGAGGTTTATGCGGCGGTCTTTATCGACGCGATCGTGGTCAAGATCCGGGATGGTCAGGTTGCGAACCGGCCCATCTACGCGGCAATCGGTATCAGCCTGGCCGGGGAGAAAGAAGTCCTCGGCCTCTGGGCTGGTACCGGAGGTGAAGGCGCGAAATTCTGGATGGCTGTGCTGACTGATCTGAAGAACCGGGGCTTGAAAGACACATTCTTCTTGATCTGCGACGGGCTCAAAGACCTGCCAGAAGTCGTCAGTAATGTGTGGCCGCTAGCAACGGTGCACACCTGCATCATTCACCTGATCCGTAACACGTTCAGGCTCGCATCTAAACGGGACTGGGATGGCATCAAACGTGCGATCAAACCGATCTACACAGCCCCGAACCCGGAAGCTGCCAGAGCAGCGCTCGAGGACCTTGCTAAGCAGTGGGGCCAACAATACGGGGCGATCATCCGGTTATGGGAATCAACGTGGGAGGAGTTCATCCCGTTCCTGGACTACTACCAAGAAATAAGGAAAGTGATCTGTTCCACCAACGCGATCGAGTCCTTGAACGCCCGCTACCGTCGGGCGGTCAGGGCTAGGGGCCATTTCCCGACAGAGCAAACCGCGTTGAAATGCCTCTACCTAGTCACCAGGTCCCTTGACCCCACCGGTGCCGGCCGGCAACGATGGACCATGCGGTGAAAACCAGCACTGAACCCGTTTGTCCTTACTATCGCAGACCGCTGGCCAGCACCAGAAACCTACTAACCAAAAACGCCAGAAACACCGTTAACAAAACAGACCCCGGGCAACCGCGTAGTGCCGGGTTGGGGTAGCATCGTGCCACCAGTTACTGGACTGGTGGCACGATGCTTTTGTTTTGTTGTTGTGGTTTAGGTGGTGGGGATTCCTGTGGTGGCGGTGATCCAAGTTGCTGCGGCAGGTACGGAGGCGTACTCAAGAGTTCCGTTGCGTTCACCCATCGTGCTGCTTTGAGCATCGTTCGCGAATCCGGCGCCGACGCCGACGATTTTTCCGTTGACGACGAGGGGCCCGCCGGAATCGCCGTGGAGGGCTTGTCCGTCCAGACCTTTTAGAATTGTGGCTGGTCCTGGCCAGCCGTTAGTGTCTGAGCCGGTGATCTGAACCCACGCAGTCTTCAACACAGGGGAAGCAGGGCCTCCAAGACTCGTTGTACCCCAGCCGTAGATGTCTCCTACCGTGCCTGGTGTGGGGCGGTCGGCGCCGAGTTTTCCGTATCGACCTTGCTGAGGTGTGGCTAGTTCAACAAGGGCGACATCGCCTTGATCCCAAGTATAAACGTTAGAAACCGGTACGTTTCGGCCTTCCCCCAGTAAATGGCTTCCCACATTCACTGAATAAGCTGTAGCCGCCGGGTCATCTTCGACGCAGTGTTTCGCGGTGAGTACCCATGAAGGGCCAATCAACGAGGCAGAACATTGAAGATCACCCCCGTAGTTCAGTTGTGTGGCGTAAGAGACAGTGTTCCAATCTGCTCTTGTTCCACCAACGATATACGTCTCAACTTTTGGTTCTGGGTTAGGGGCCGCTGAGGCCATCGCCCCGCCACAAGCCAGTAACCCTGCGGCTAACCCGACGGTGGTGAGAGACTTGACAAACTTTCCAAGCATCAAAAACTCAACTCCTTCAAAACCAAACACTATCTAAGTGACATGACTCACTCTAACTGATTCAGCGCATGCCTACTAGGTCTCATCGCAGTTAATCTACCGATTGTGAGCTGTACTGGAGCAGCTGGGCAGGGGCGCCGGTTTCACGCGGAGTCGAGCGCACAGAAGGGTCTGCTGCACGGATAGGTGACAGTCTCGGTTAGGCCGCCTTGGTGGCGGTTGGTGTCATGATCATCTCGTATTCGACGGGGGTCAGTCGG
>NZ_AQXM01000011.1 GCF_000376245.1 Acaricomes phytoseiuli DSM 14247
GATAAGCAGAAAGCAGCGTTCGGGAAGACTCATAGGATTATCGCTATAGATTCTTACGGTCATGGAAACTCCTCTCCCGGGACCAGGGCCTTCACCTACTGGGACACCGCTCAGCAGTCGTCCTGGTCAAGGCATACCGTCCACACATACCATCAGGATACTTCCATCTATCTGCATTTCTGTCTGGACATAATTATTTGCCAATAATTATGTCCAGACAGAAATGCAGAAAGACATGCAGCAGGAAGTATGGAAGGATGTAAAGAAAGACAGAAAGACATCCATAAATACGTATGGATGTAAAGCCAGACGTATGGACATATGGCTTTACATCCGGACATAATGAATGACTGGAGAGGTGGTGACGCATGCCAACGGTAATTGCCATAGGAAACCGTAAAGGGGGCGTCGGCAAAACAAGCGTGACGCTCATGATTGCCGAAGGCCTGGCACTCAAGGGACGCCCAGTTCTGGTCATAGATTTGGATCAGCAGCGCAACCTCACCACGACGCTGAAAGTCGACGGTCCTTACACTATCTTTGATGTTCTATACGCAGGCGAAGCTGGAACGCTCGGCCAAGCCATCGTTCCCACGGCCTGGTCGGGGATCAGCGCAATACCAGGAGATGAAGGCCTGGTGCGGATTGACACTGAACCGCTCATGGCAGCGGAAATGCGACTGAAGTCAGCTGCCTGGGGCGTTGAGGAGCTGGAGGCCTTCGATTACGTTCTCCTTGACTTGCCGCCCAACCTGGGCCGACTCACCCTTAATGGGCTCATCTGGGCAGATTACGTGCTGGCAGTCACCGAGACCACAGCTTTCTCGGTCTCCGGGCTTGGGGAGTTCCTGGAGACAGTGGATAAGGTGCGCCGGCAGCCGCACCTCAACCCCGACCTGAAACTTCTAGGCATACTTCCCAACAAATTCCGCTCCCAGTTAGGTGAACACCAGTTCCAGCTGGAGCAAATGCGCGAGGCCTATGGCACCGATGTCCTGGAACCAGTGCTCCCGAACCGCACAGCTGTCTTAGACATGCAAAGCAGCAAAGCACCCTTACACAAATTAGGCACCAGGGGAGCGGCAGCGATTATCGACAAGGTCAGCGAACTCGTAGCGACCATTGAGAGAAGGATCGGTCATGACCGTTCAGCGTGAATCAGCGATCAAGAAACTGCAGAAAGCCCCCACCAAGGATCCAGTAGAGGCGCTAGCTCCACAGCCTGCAGCGGACTCAAGGGCAGCCAAACCCGATCCGGTCGCGGCGAGTATTCCAGCGGAGTCATCACATCAACTGCAGCGTGGCCCAGGCCGCCCTCGGGGTAGAAAACGATCTGAGCCCCTAAGCACCAACATCGAAATGGACTTGAGAGACCGAGTCGATGACTACTGCTACAGGAATAATATGACACTCGTCCAATTCCTAGACGAGGCTTTCAGGCTGAAACTCTCCACAGCAGCATCTGGCGAAGAAAACAAGGATCAATAATTACATCCAGACATAAATAATTAATAAAAATGGAGGGACTGGCTACGGAAGCCGGCACCTCTCAAACTCTCCTTGCACGGGAGAAGGTGTGGGCCCCGGAACCATATGGTTCCGGGGCCCACACCTTCTCCCGTGCCGTCATGGCCTGGTACTCCTAGAACTGTCCTGAGGTGACAAGTAGCGTGTCAGTTGTTCAAAGATTTTTGTTCGTCTTGTTTTTGTTGGTGTCGGTAGAGAGTTGCTCGGGACCAGCCAACAAGGTTAGCTGCTTCGGTAGCTGTTTTTCCGTTGGCCCGCGCTTTGGCCGTGATAAGTAGTTTCTCTGCGATGATCGTTGCGGCGAGGGGAGGGCGCCCGAGGCGTGTTCCAGCATCTCGGGCTGCAGTTATTCCTGCGTTGACGCGTTCGGTGATGAGTTCACGTTCGTACTCGGCCAAGGTGGCGAGCATGTTTAACATGAGCTGGCCTGTTGGGGTCGCTGGATCGATGCCGTCGTGGATTGATCGGATGCTGATTTTTCTTTCGTGGAGTATTTTCACCGTATTGAGGACGTCGATGAGCGATCGTCCGAGTCGGTCGATCCTCCACACCACAAGCGTGTCTCCGGGTGTTGCGTAGTGGGTCTGCCCCGGGTTTGGTTGACAGTTGGGGTTTGGGGTGATCAGGCCGCTTTCGCGTCCGTGTAGATCGTCTCAAACTCTACGGGAGTGAG
>NZ_AQXM01000012.1 GCF_000376245.1 Acaricomes phytoseiuli DSM 14247
GAGATACATCCTTCCAGCGAGGACGAATCCTCACAGATCAGATGTCAACCAAACCCGGGGCAGACCCCTCGTACTGATTTATGGCCACTACCGGACTTAGAGAGAGCAAATAATCAGGGTCGAGAATATAAATCTTCTGTCTCAAAGTGCAGTGCAAACTTGGAGTTCAAAGTCCTTTCAGAATCTTACGGCAGATTCTGCGGTATCGAAGTCCCAGAGCAATATCAACGTCAAGGAATCGGCAGCGCTATGGTGTTAGCATTATTTTCTAGATACCCCGGTGTGACTTTTCACAACACTTCATTGAATCAGAAATCAGGTCCTTTCTTCCAGAAGATACAGCGAGAGTATCCAAGGAACCTATCACCGATCAAAGACAGCCAGATTAAAAATTGGCCGCCCTCCGCCTGAAGGGACAAGTTGTGCATGATGCCCCAAACCAGTCAAGTCGGAAATCAACCATGGAAGCCTCCACGCTTTCATGCAAGAAAGAAAACATGTCAACAAGCCGTAAGCTTCAGCCTGAGGACCTACATGCTGCCACGACTCAACTTGCTATTGAGAAGAAAGCAATTCGATGAGAACCAACCCGCGGCTTGACACGGTATGCTAAAATCGACTGTGTTTATGGGTTCTGGAACAGGTTCCAGGGCACGGGCGATTTGAATCATCCCCGCAAGAGACTAAAAATCATTCTTCCGAATGCATTGAGGGCGTGACTGTCGGCCAATTGGTTTATGACAGTCACGCCCCCAATGCATTCGATCAGTCGCTGGTCGGAATGTAATCCTGACTTCGTTCTTCGTATGCTCTGCGAGTTGACTCGGGAATGCGTCCACGCGCTGGGACTGAATGACCAGAGGCTTTAGCCCATTGGCGTATCTTGTCGTTTTTGGCCCTCTCAGTGGCACTAATTTTTGACTTCCTCCCAGAAGATTTTGAGGCGTACTGTAAAAAAGGCTCCAAAGCTTCATCGAGCCGCCGTGCGTTGTCCTCGGATAGATCGATAGAATATTCTGCGCCCCGGTAGGAGAGAGTGACACTTTCTGCTGCAACGGTGCCGTCGATGTCATCTATGAGCATGATTCTTTTAGCCACGAGATTTCCTTTCCTTGAGTTGACTGGTTTCCCTTAGACTACAGACCGAAGGTTTACAGTTCAATCAGTCATAATGGTGTTCTGTGGATAACTCAGTTCTTAGTACCTAGATAGCACCATATAGGTACTAGGCGTGGTAGTGTCGTGGCATGCCATCCTTGAATGTCGAATTCACAGTTGAAGAGCTTGAAAAAATTCGAGCAGTAGCGAAGCGTGAAGACACTAATCTGAAGACCTTCGTCCATGATGCTACGATGCTCCGTGTCTCCGATAGAAAAAGTCTCATAGAGCAAGCCGCTCGCAACGTAGCCTCCAAATCGACGGAGCTGAATGAGCGGTTAGCGTGATTTACTTCCTTGATCGCGATGATGTATTGACCGCTGGAGCGGTAGCCCTAGGGCACAGTCTCAACGTTCGCGACTTCGGTCTCTTGGACTCTGCTGTAGCACGTCCAGCGAGCACTTTGTATGGCATCGATGCCTACCCATCACTGCTAATGAAAGCCTCGGCTCTATTGCAGTCCCTAGCTCGCAATCATGCCTTCGTCGATGGGAACAAGCGAACAGCTTGGGCATCATGTTGGGTATTTCTGGAAGTAAACGGCATTGTCCTGGGTCCATCCTTTGATGTGGATGAAGCAGAGCGTTTCATGAACCAGGTTGCTATCAGTGAAGCGCCGCTACACGAGATTGCTGAAGCGCTGGCAGGATTCGCTGAGGCCAGATCAAGCTAGCTCAATGGCTGCGGGGTTGTCTGGTTAGTTGATCCCGATGAAGACCAGTAGTGCTCTTTCGACTTGGACTATTTCGGCAGCAGTAAGGTGCCCTATGCGGTGACGAACATTCACTCGGGGGACCGTTGTCATTTTATCGATCATGAGCTGACTCGTCTGTGTAAGACCTGTCCGCTGTGATGGCTCTATCGGAATCCGCAGTAACGGGGCATCGTTCAAAGTAGAGGTCAGCGGGACCACTGTGACGGAATCAATGGCATTGAATCGATCATCCTGGATCACGAGGGCTGGGCGAGGTTTAGAAACGTAGCCGCTTCCGGCGACTGTCCAGATTTCGCCTCTCACTCAGCGTCCCAGGGCACGGAAACCGCATCGATCCACTCGTAGATGTCTGACCGCCGGTCGGATTCAGCCACGATTGCGCTTTGCCGGTTTGCTTCGTCGGTGAAGTTTTCCGAGCGAGTGTCTGGCACCCATACCTGAATTGGCCGGTAGCCTGCTTCTCGCATTCTGCGTCGGTGCTCACTGACTCGGTTCTTGACACTCATACTTCATTGTTACATGTAACAATCCGTAGTGGAAGCTCGATTATTTAGCTTAAGTATCTGTTCCATGCCTGCCTATCTGGAGAAGGCCTGGGGGCCCTGGAGAACGGAATTTGCCTCTAGTATTATTGATGGATCACTTTCACTCACTCATTTTCCTGTATTTTGTACTGTTGATATACACATTTTGGGTGGGTTTTTCGCATACTGGCCACCCCACCTTCGTCTAAAGCTGATAGGGGAGTGGT
>NZ_AQXM01000013.1 GCF_000376245.1 Acaricomes phytoseiuli DSM 14247
TCACTCCCGTAGAGTTTGAGACGATCTACACGGACGCGAAAGCGGCCTGATCACCCCAAACCCCAACTGTCAACCAAACCCGGGGCAGACCCTGACACAATAAAACCCGTTTTTCTGTAGCGACCCCAAGAAGCACTCCTCATCGGACGATAAGCGACGCGGGAAACACGACATTTACCGGCGCAAGTCACAGCGTACCCTGTCTTGTTTAGTTAAAGCTTTTCCAGCTATTGAACCTTTTACACCATCGAAACATTTATGAGGTCGACCTCTGTTTTGATGTGCAGGGGTCGACCTCATGAATGTAAAGATTTTATAGCTAAAGGTTCAATAGCTATTAGTGCAGTTTTTATTCTTTAAATAAATTGCGATTAATTTTTGTCAAATGGTGAATTTAAAGGATTTTAAATTTTGGGAATTTCCCATGTTTACGCGTGTGCCTTCATAGTTTTTGTAGCTCCAGTATCCTCCTGCTTTGTTTGAGTACCATTGAAGGGTGTAGTTTCCCTTCTCTAGTTTCACGTGCGTCTTGGAGTCGCTATCACAGGTGAAACGGCTTTTACTGTTACCCTGGGAGACGCTACGGCCGGTACTTTCGTATACAACACGACCATCAGCTGAGAGAATTTGGCAGAACATGCCTGCCTCAACTTGCTTGCCCTGAGTACCAGGCTCCCGGTACCAGGCACTTCCCCAGTAATACCAGTACTCGTTATCCAGCACTGGTACCGCGTAAAGATCTCCAGTATGTTTATCTTTACTTACTTCGATGCAAGCTTTCGTGTCCATGCTACTCCAGCCATCCTGGGATCGATAGTCCCAAGACTGTGTGCAAGTTTGATTCTGGAAACTTGTCTCTGGTTTTACCTGATCAACGACTGGCATGATCTGAACATACGACCAAAAATCTTTCGACCACCAGAGAACATCTGGCATAGAATTTGTTAGTTTACCTAGATCGGTACCATGGCTTCCGTGCCCGAGATCAGTAGAACTTATAGTCATATCTATGTGGTCTGGAATTCCTGTATTAGTGGAATAGGATTGATCCCACTGTTCTCCAGTTTTTGTATTCCCTATGACTATACGCACAACATATTCACTAAAAAACCCGTTATTCACGCATCCAAACCCCATAGCATCAGACTCAATAGAATCATCTGGAGTATTCTTATGAGTAGGGCTATATCCACACATTTGAGGGTAGTTGAAGTTATGGTCTACTCCATTTTCTCTAACTCTGTCGTTCTTCACCTCAAAAGGAACTTTAATGTTTTTTTCACCAGATATCCTTCTATCGGGACTCTTTTGGTGCACGGCCTCAAGTTCGCCTTGACTCGTCTCTATATCAACAGGACGGGTAAGAGCATCAGTGAATCCACTAGAACATTCCGCGTTGAAACCATTATCTTCTCCGCCCCCTGCCCTAAGTCCAGAGGCATGGGGGCCACTGTAAGAGTAGCCTCCACCCCATTGAATATTTGTGCCGTATAAAGAAAGAACAATCCGGCGTTCTTGGCTTCTAGGGCAGTATACGTTTCGCAGCGTGGTCACATTAACATTAGAGCTACGTACCGAATTGGGATTAAAGTCTGCGTTTCTTATGACTCGATGAACTTGTTGTCCGTGAATAGTTTCTTCCACCGGGCTTACACGTTGGAAGCGCTCACCTTGTGACCGCGGGGATATTGTATACGCTTGCGCGTTTCTAATATGTCGAGAGTCAATACCACCTAGGAAAAGAATCTCTTGCTGGGCCATATAAGGACGATAGCGAGTGTTTCCGAGAGTGCGACGGGCATCAACGCCTCCTGGAGCAAAAATCTCATACCGATACCATGTTTCTGGTTCTCTCGGTTCGGCAATAATAGGACGCCAATTAGGATCCATAGTCGTACTAATCCACCCACTAGGACGACGTCCTTGATCGCCTGGTAGGCCAGAGAAAACATAAAAATCTACATTATAATACTCATTGTGGTTCTGTTCAGGTAGCCGGGCTCGTGGTTGAAATCCTTCACGCATAACCTGAGCCGGGGGGCGCCTATCCCACCGATATACGTGGCTGCGAGTATCAGTGTCCCCAGCTCCATCCCGAACCGCTAAGCCATGCCCACTCCACTCTCTTCTAGACCCGCCTTCTTCTCTATAACCGATCTGATTCGCAGCAACAGCTGCAGTCCATTGCGTCCGGCGATTATTGTCGGTTTCAGCTGTCTCTTCGCCAGAGGTACTTGCTAAAAACCGAGAATTATAGGCTGGAGTCTGAGTAACTGGGTAAGGATCATCGTTCGGGTAACGGGCATCGTCGTCCACTGCGAAGGCAGGAGAAGGAACAATCAAGCCCGTAATCATTATGGTCATGGTGGAAAGAACAGCCAATACGCGGGATAACCATAATCGATTACCCCGTCGACTCGAAGACACCTCTTGGCGCCTTCGAGAAGAATAATTCCTCTTCATTTAAATAATCCTTACTGTCGCAGTGCCCTTGAAAAACTGACACTTCAAGAAATTCAAATAGTGAATATAATTCACACATTACAGAATTGATAGTACTACAATTAATATAACCTGACTTCAACTGGACGCGCTGGTCGGTGTTGGGGTGCAGGAGCGGGATGTGTTCTCTGATGTCACCTCCGGGGCTAAAGAGGCTAGGCATCGTCCTGGTATGAGACGTCTGATTGATTATTTCCGGGAGGGGGATACGGTGGTGGTGTGGCGGATCGACCGGCTTGGTCGCTCTTTGCTGGATGTTTTAGCTAGGGTCTGTCCCGGGTTTGGTTGACAGTTGGGGTTTGGGGTGATCAGGCCGCTTTCGCGTCCGTGTAGATCGTCTCAAACTCTACGGGAGTGAGT
>NZ_AQXM01000014.1 GCF_000376245.1 Acaricomes phytoseiuli DSM 14247
ACTCTTTCGGATAGGGCTTGGGCAAGAGATACATCCTTCCAGCGAGGACGAATCCTCACAGATCAGATGTCAACCAAACCCGGGGCAGACCCTTCAGACCTATAATAGTTGTATGCAGACATTACCTCTTTCTACAGTGAAGGCCAAGCTCTCAGAGCTGGTCGATTCCGCATCCACAACGCATGATCAGGTGGTGATTACCAAGAATGGTTCGCCAGCGGCGATCATCGTTGGTACCGATGAATGGGAGTCCATTCAAGAGACTCTTTACTGGTTGTCACAGCCAGGCATTCGGGAGGATCTGGCCCTAGCGCAGCAGGATATTGCCGAAGGAAACGTATTCTCCGAAGAGCAGATTCGGGCTGAGTTCGGTGTACCAAAAACGCAGGCTTCCTAGCCCGTGGCCTACGAGATTATCTTCTCGGCCACGGCACGGCGAGATCTGCACAGAGTGCCGCCGCGTATCGTGCCGGCCATTATTGAATTCGTGTATGGAGATCTCGCGCGGAACCCGCAGCGCGTTGGCAAACCGCTAGAGCGCGAGCTGGCAGGATTCCACTCCGCACGGCGTGGTCCGTACCGGATCGTGTATTCGATCAACGAGAAAAAAGTAGTCATTGAGCTACTGCGAATCGACCACCGAGCCGACGTCTACCGGAGCCGATAAGAAGGGGGTCAATCTCGTTAGCGGTGGGTTTTTATGTGTGGGAGGTGGTTTGTGGTGGATTTTTGGGGTTTGTTCTGTGTTGTTGATGGGGTTTTAGTTTTGGGTGAGCCGGGAAGGGCACGTTTTGAGTTTCATCCCGGGCAGGTCGTTTACTACGGTGAAGCCCAGGCTGACACACTCCGGTGGGGGTGGAGTGATGTTGGGTCTATGGTTCTTTCGGTGCCTCAAAGTCGTTCGCGGTTGCCGCAACGTCTTTCCTCCGTATTCCACGGTGTTATGGCTGCCGCGGGAGAAAGCTATTCTGATCTCCGACCGCGTAATGGGCAGGTTACCGTTCAAGCCGCAGAGCAAACGCAGGTGCTGCCCTTGAGCCTTTACCATTTCGGCAAGTACTGGATCGGCTATGTGGAAGGCGGGCAGAGGCTACTCGATCAGTTGATCGGTGATCCTGAAACTAGGCAGCTATTGGCTCATCCGCACGAGTTGTTAGCAACAACAGCACAGGCTATTACGTCGAGGTGAGTTTGCGGAGTTGCTTTTCTAGCCTCGCTTTCTCGCGGTGTAGCTTGCCTAGCCGGGCGATGTCCGAGAACTGATCTTTGACTAGTTTCACCGGGTCAGAGATCCCTTGAGCCTTCAACGAGGTTTTAATAGCTCCGGTGTCACCTTCATTAGCCTTGATCGTTTCCATGGCTTGGTTCATCTCGTCCGATGGGAAAACGTCACCGCCCAGCTCAGCATTGATCTCGCTCAAACGGTCCTCGATCTGTTGGCGCGTCATTTTTGGTGTGAATAAACCCATGATTACCTCCCCATCACGCAACGAACAGCACCCCAGCCAAAAGCGGCCGCTATAGCCCACGGACTGCCCTTACTGGCAATTTGACTGATCTGAGTTGAATTCAAACCGATACCTATCAAACACCGGATAGCCCACGGGGCTAGCCAGATCGGGTCAGCCACCACAGGGTAGGCGACATCGGCTGTGGTGTGATCGACCGTTTGGACCAGCCGGGTGCCTTCGACCCTGTAACTCGTCTCGACCGCAGCCCCTTGCGCGTCTTTTGCCCAGGGTGCGCCTGCGATCAAAGCGGGCGATCCGTCAGGATTGACTACCGCTGCACCGCCATTGACTAGCTCTAAGCGTTGCCCTGGTGAAAGAGACAAATCATATGAGTACTCAACAGGTGCAGCAGCAGAGGTGATGGTAGTCAGCATCTGTACTTGTGAATCACCGACAATGACCGAGTTCGACGCTGCACCGCCAGGGTAAACTATCGCCCCGTCGCCTGTGACTGAACCAGGGCGAGCTTCCCCCGAGTGAGGGAGTTTCATCGTGATCTGGTCACGATCTGGCCCGGTGAACTTCACCCCTTGTGATAACTGCTCCGGAACGTCAACGCTTCCACCTGTAATCGGAACAGTGCCAATACCCGACTGATCACTCGAAGGAAGAAGAAGAGAACTGTCTTTCGCGTTGAGGTTGTTCAGTGAAGCCTGGGTCAGGTTCACCTCCGAGGATGGAGATTGAGGGGCTGCTACAGCAGAGGGTGTGACCCCTGCCAGCAAAGCAAACGACAACCCGACCGCGATCAACCCGCGCCGACCCAACATGTGGAACCCCTTACTCATCAATACCAACAGATAAAACACAGAGTGACACAGGTCACCATAAGGGTCAAGAAAGTCTGACCCCTGATTATATTGGCCCCTTGATCTAGGGGCTGGGTGTTCGTGAAGCCAGGTACGGTTGATATGAGATTCATTATCGGCCCTAATTTACGGCTCGTATACTAGGCCATAATTTGGTATGATGGTGACATGGCTCCACAGTTCACGGCCTCGACGGCGAAGCATGGATGGTCGCGGCAAGAGGCTTCCTATGCGATTGTTTACCACTCGTATAGCGATGAGCTTGTTGAGGAAGCCCCTAGGCATGGCGGGAGTCATATTGCTTTGTACATTGGTCCGCCGCATGCGCAGTCGAGACGTGAGTTGGAAGTTCTTGTAGAACATTTCGACGATGGACGAGAAGCGATCGTTTTTCATGTGATGGAACTAGGTCCAAAGTTCCGTAGGTACCGAGAGGAGAATCCCTGATGGTTACACCAGAGCAAGAAGCGAATTACGACGAACTCGCTGCCCGATTCACGGATCCGAATGTTCCTGTCCGGTCCGCTGGAAAAGTGAGGACTGGAGCGGCGGCGGCCGCTGCAGGACGTGAATTCATGTTGAAAGAGTTTGGGTCCGAGGAAGCCTTCAATGCCTTCCTAAAAGCGGGTAGGCCCTCTGTGGGATCAGAGAAGAACGGCGCTTCACCTGTGGTTCGCGGTGCATTAGATCCGGAGACATATGCGGACTTCCAGAACCTTCGCAAGGTCACCGGTAGGACGCAGGCTGAGTTGGTCCGAGAAGCGGTCCACCTGCTCATAGACACCCACCGTCAAGCAAGCTAAACAATGCTCTAAATCGTTGTCGTTGACTGAAATATTCACAAGGAAAAGCAGGAGGCACAGTGACGGAGGAAGGGGTCTGTCCCGGGTTTGGTTGACAGTTGGGGTTTGGGGTGATCAGGCCGCTTTCGCGTCCGTGTAGATCGTCTCAAACTCTACGGGAGTGAGT
>NZ_AQXM01000015.1 GCF_000376245.1 Acaricomes phytoseiuli DSM 14247
TACGCTCGTCCTCGGTCAGGCCCGGCACGCGCCCGTCTTCGATGTTTGCTTTCTTCAGCCAGTTGAACAACGAGGCTTCGGAAATCCCGAAGTCTCTCGCAATCTGCGATAACGGGGCCCGGGCTTTACGGGCCACAGCCACGACATCGTCACGGAACTCTTTCGGATAGGGCTTGGGCATGAGATACATCCTTCCAGCGAGGACGAATCCTCACAGATCAGATGTCAACCAAACCCGGGGCAGACCCGACATCCGCCAGAGGTGGCGTGAATAGGCTCTCCTCAGGGGTGGGGAGATAAAAGAGAAGGGGCCGGGCAGGGGATAAAGCCCGGCCCCTTCTTCGGCCAGTCGAGGGATTCTACGGCGTACCGTCGATGATCGTTCAGCTGGCCTTGATAGTCGTTGTGATTGCTTTAGGCATCAAGGTCTCAGCATCAACACGTTGAGGCAGGTCATCAGGAATTCCTTGACATTGCTTGCTGGTGAAGGCAGTATCTGTTCAAGGTTTCTGTGAAAATCTTGAACGTCTGAATCGAGGAGTATTTGGTGTTGGAACTAGCAAATCGGGCTTGTGTTAGTGCTACTAGTGGTCTTGTTCGTGTCTCTTCTGGTGTTGCTGCTAGACGGGATTCGCCGGTCAGGTTGGATCGGTGGGTTGTCGTTGTGGTCATAGCAATTGCTCTAGTTTTGGCTGTGGGGCTTGCAGCAGCATGGTGGATTACTTGTCAGGTTAGGGGAATGTATCCGGCCCTTGATATGCCTTCTTTCCAAAATGGTGGCACGTGGGTGGCCTACTGCAGAATATAGAGTCTTTGCTGTGATGTGGGGGCGTGAGTGGACCGTTTAGTACTGGATGCTCTCAACGTGTCCAAGTCATACAGCGATCTTCGGGTTCTTGACTCGTTTAATCTTGCGTTACGTTCCGGGCAGATCCATGGTCTGCTGGGCCCGAATGGGTCAGGGAAATCTACGTGCCTGCATATTCTGACCGGTTTAATCCCTGCGGATAGCGGTGAGGTTCTCCTTCAGGAAGTTCCTATCACTTCCAAGGAATCTCGCCAGTATCTTGGCTTCGCCCCTGATGATCTACCTCTTCCAGAAATGCTGACTGGCAGGGAATACATCGAATTTCACCGCTCATTACGGAAGAGAGGTAGCGGCGAAGTCGCAGACGGGCTTGTTGAGGTCTTTGGTATGTCTGAGGCTTTGAACAAGCAGATCTGTAAGTATTCCCATGGAATGAAACGTAAAATCCAGCTCATCGTCGCCCTGGCCCATGAGCCGATGCTGCTTGTGTTAGATGAACCGTTCCGTGGGTTAGATCCAGATGCGGCTGTAGTTCTCAGAACATTGATCAGAGAATTCGCGGACTCTGGCCGGGCCGTACTGATGGCCACACACGACATGTTCGGTGCTGAACGTGATTGCGACGAGGTCACCGTTTTGTCCTCGGGTAAGACAATGGCAAACGGTTCTCCTAGTAGCCTGACTGCCGGAGCGTCGGTGGCTAGTCTCGAAGAAGTGTTCCTCGCTGTAACTGGTCTTGATCAATCCACCACCACCAGACGGAAAGCTGTTTCCCAACTATTTGCCCCTGCATAAGATGCAGGTATTGGAGCGAAACGATGAACTCTATAACTAAAATTGTGGTCAACCTGGTCGTAGGGGTCCTGCTGGGTGTTGCTTTGCTTTTCCTCACTATAGTCTGCTCGGTAGCTATCGCTTTTGTCACGAATGGGCAGGCATTAATCCCCGGCGTTTTCGAAGCATGGGTCACTACCGAAAATGAGATGCCAGCTCTAAGCTTCGCTCCAAACGGTGTCGGCATGATCATATTCATCGTTGCCATTGCTTTTATTTACACAGTGACGATGTACAGCAAATCGAGCCGTGAGCGTGGATCAGTTTCTGCTTGAATCATGATCTGCGCTGCGAAGATCGTTGCCTCCACGACTGTCACTGTCTGGGAAAGAGAAGTTGGTGAGGTACTAAATCTTTCCGGACGAAAAATCCGGGCAGCATGCTTAGGCGCATTGCTAGTTTGCCTTTTACTTGGCGGGGTATTAGCAGCCCTGACCGCGGCGCAGCTGACTACGCAACTTCCAGTCGAACTTCGTACTTCTATTTTGGGTACAAGTTTTGGAAGCGTCGTCATGACTACGGGTTTAGTGTCAATGATTCTGTGCCTGTCTTCGCCTGCAGGGAACGCTTTACAGACGTTGCTCGATATGCTGCCGGTAGCCCGGACCGCCGCTTACCTAGGCCAGCATGCCCCGCTGATGATCATGGGTTTCGTGTTCAGTCTTACTCTCTCATCAACCGCCATGGTCGTCGCCTGGCAAGTCGCCCCTGGAATCCCGGCCGCACTTGGGTCACTCGTTCTAGTCTTGATAGTCATCGTCATATGGCAGTTGTTATCTGTGGCCTTATTTAGCGTTGTGAGTCACTACTTAGGATCAATGCTTCGCCTGCCGCTACAGTATCGAAACAGCATCGCAGCGGCGGCTGTGATCGCTGCTTCTTTAGGAAGCGCGGCAACTGATGTATTTTCGTTCACCCCCAGGGATTCTGATTCCTTCACGCCCCTCGATCTGCTCCTGAACCGGGTGGCAGCTGATGTATCAACTACACCCACACAGTGGACATCCTGGCTTTTACTCCTGGGCTGGGCCACCCTAGCCGCCGTACTGATGGTACTTGCCGCTTCCCGATATAACGTGGGGGCGGCTGCGGGTTTTCCCCGCTTCTTCCAAGGCTGGTTACCCTCTGCCGGTTTACGCTCTGCCCTGGTGTGGTTCGAGATACTTGTTGCTATCCGAAATCCCCAAATCATCGTGACAACCCTAGCTGCCGTACCGCTACTAATAGCTAGCCTGTGGAGTGCATCCATACCTCAGCTATCATCTGTCAGCTTCGCCATGGCTTCAGCAATACCTGTCGTTCCGGCTCTCAACGGTCTCTACGCTGTAGGGCGGACCTTACCAACACGATGGGTGACTACCCAGATTTCAGCTTCGGCAACAGCCTGGATTACCCCGAAGCTGGCAGCGAATTTTCTTGTATGCATGCTGCTGTCTTCACTGATGATGCTCGTTGTCCTCGCCTCTTCACTAATAACGGTCACTGACATACCGAGCATCAGCGCCCGAGTATTAGCTGCGTTGTTCATGGCACTTCTGGCCGGGACTCTCATTCCTTACAGCATCTCCCAGCCCCTATCTACCGCTGCCGGAGGATTCATTCTAGGGATCCTCTTCCTCCTGTCATCAGTGACGACAAGCTTTCTAGGAGGGCTGATCGGCACCTCAGCCGTACCCTTCATCTCATTAGCCTTCGCCGCATTGTTCGCAGCGGGTTTCTTCCTTTTGACTACTAAAGAATTCAGTTCGTCATGACCGCCGATCTCAAGCTGACTGAAGGAGTGCTAGAGACCGACGATGGTCACGCTTTCCCGGAACTTGGCATCTGGGTTTCCAGTAACGACCCCAATAAGAAAGCGCTGCTTGTCGAGTACGGATTCGCCAGTGAGATGCACTGTCTAAGGCTTCGATCCAGAAGCCGAGCGGCACGCCTAAAAAGCGGGTTGTTTCCAGCCATTGCCCAGTCAGTGATTCATAACGCCCTGGGCCTGGGAAGAACCCTCGCCGGGCTGGTCACCCTAACGATTACCGGACTCGTCCTGAACATATCTTCGTTCGTTGCAATATCGGCTGCAACAGCACTCTTTTTCCTGTCAGTTCTCGTCCACGAGGCAGGACACGTAGCCGCCTTACGATACGTGGCTCCAACTGAGACAGGAGTTCTAGTGTCCCGAGGGTGGACGTTTCACCTTGTCAGGCCAACCCTCAATTATCGACAAGAGATAGCAGTCATCACTACCGGACCGTTAGCCCCACTCATAGCAACAATCATCTTCATACCAGCCTTGATCATCTCACCGCCGATTTTCTACTTCTGGCTCGCTCTGGGCCTAGGACACGCACTACTTCTCCTAGCACCCATCGGAGACGGCGCGAACCTACGAAACCTACGAAACCCTTGACCTGACGGTTTGACGGCTCTTCAAAGTGAACTAGGGGTCGCTACAGAAAGGGTCTGCCCCGGGTTTGGTTGACATCTGATCTGTGAGGATTCGTCCTCGCTGGAAGGATGTATCTCTTGCCCAAGCCCTATCCGAAAGAGTTCCGTGACGATGTCGTGGCTGTGGCCCGTAAAGCCC
>NZ_AQXM01000016.1 GCF_000376245.1 Acaricomes phytoseiuli DSM 14247
GAGATACATCCTTCCAGCGAGGACGAATCCTCACAGATCAGATGTCAACCAAACCCGGGGCAGACCCACCCCGGGGCAGACCCAAAGGTTGATCTGGTCCTTCTTGTCAGTGTCGGTGTTCTGTTGTTTGTAGAGGTCTCGGGCGAAGCTGGGGCGGATGAAGTCTCGCCAGACCCAGCCCCATACCGTCACCGAGGGGTCAAGGTTTTCTTGTTTCCATAACACCCCCGCGTAAAGAGGTGTACTGATAATGACACTGAACGTGAACAGCAGGGTTTCAGTGAAGCCGATTGGTTTCATTTCTTGGAACCCGAAGAGTGTCAGCACTAGTAGCACGATTCCGACGATAGAAGTGCCCCACTGTGTTTTAGGGACTCTGGAAGCGGCGAAGATGACACCCACGCAGATTCCCAATACAACGTAGAGCATAACTCTCACCCTCCTGAGCAGGCAGACCCTCACGCATCAAAGGCAGCTACTACGGGTCTGACCTGGGCAGACCCGTAGGCCCTGAGGCATCATCCGATGCGTTGGATCTTGACGATCCCCCGCCAGGCAAGTAGCCCGCAGAAAAGCAGGGCTATCAGGACGAGCGTGGGACCTCCCTGGAGGTAGATCAAAGCAAGAGCACAAAAATAAGCGTAAGAGTCGATTGCTTTCCATACTAGTAAGAAGGCGCCCATTTCGCCGCCCAGGCCCACCATAGTATCCGTTCCGTCTTGTCGAGCTTTAGATAGTTGGTAGAGGCGGGCACTGAGTGCTAGCAGTAATGGAAAGACCATAGGTAGAGGGCTCAGGCTACTCAGAAATGGGATAGCGATGCTGAAAATCAGCAGGAAGATCGCGGCCGGAAGAAATGATCTAAAGAGCCGTCTTGAGGTCGACTCCGCGAAAGGAGAGATAGATCCGCCAGATTCGATCTCGCTGCGGGACACATCAAAAAAAATCCCGGAAGCGCTGTAGAACCCTAGGAGCAGGAAAGTTCCGGTGACAGGATCAGCAGTAAGTTGCGATAGTACTGTGAACAACACGATGAGCACGGTCAGCCACAAGATGCCGATCGCTGAACGTGCTGGTGTCCTTAGCAACCTAGCGAGCAGCGAGAACCCAAAAGAGTACGTCAAAACTGGAAGGCGGCGCAAAACCGTAGGGGTAGCTTTCAGAGAAGCTGCTGCGTCGAGGAAGTTTCCCGTGTAGAGGAACGCATACGAGGCACTGCTCTGCTGTGAACGGTGGATCATGACATGGATATCGCAGCTATGCAGAATCCATACATCGACGGCACAGAGAACCAGGATCAGAGTTGCCAATACCATGGCTGCAAAGTTCGAAGCCAAAAGCTCTAGTGTCCAGTCCAACCCTGAGGAAATTACGATCCAATGGCCGAGCAGGATAGCGGCGGAAGTGATTGCCGGGAGGACCCAACGACGATAACCACCCTGGCATTGCCCCCACAGCCAGTGCGTGGTGAGAAGTTTCACGAGAGCCGCACTCCCCAAGGCGAGACCTAGAAGATTAATCGATTCTGTAGTGAGGTTCGAAGCACCTACGAGTGCGGTCATGATCGCCATGGCTAGAGCAAAGGTGTTGCAGACTGCAACGCCAGGCCACAACACGCTAGCTCTGGAAAAAGGAAGTTCTAGTTGAAACCTGGCAAAGCTACCTAATGGTCGGGCCGGGCCAATAACAGAACCAAGATAGGTTACTGAAAAGAACGCTCCAGCTAGGAGAACTGGAAGACCTCTATCAAGGACATTCCATCCGGCGAAAACGGGCGATAGCACCTGAACAAATCCCACCAGTGCTGACGCAAGCGGGGCACCGATAACTACAAACAGAACGACAGATAGGTACAGCAGGTAAACGCCTGAGGTCTGAGGGGTTCCGGTGGATACCCTGGACTTAGCGATCCGATAATACTGCCAGCTCCGCCACAGCGACAGAGACTGCTCCGACCGTAGGCTTCCCGTCTGCTCCCGAATCATGTCTCTGCACCAGAAAGTACCAGTTTATGATCTGCCTCACTGGCGAGTAATGGGCTGTGAGTTGTAATGACAACACTGATGCCGACATCATTGAGAAAGGAGAAGACCTGGATAAGTTCTTTGACTCGCCCCTCATCCAACCGTTGTTCTGGCTCGTCCAGAACAAGTAACCGCATCGGTCTCAGCAACCGCATACATAACGAGAGCACTTGGCGCTGCCCCGAGGAGAGCTCGTGGGGGAAGCGGTCACCAAAGCCCGCGAACTTCAGGTGATTTGTAAGCTCACTGTGCGGAGTGCTGGCATAATCATCTGTCCCGTACCATGACATGGTCACCAATTTGAGGTTTTCTTCTGCAGTGAGGTCTGGGACGAACGGGGCCTCAGAAATACCAACTGACACTGCTTGGCGGAACGCACCAGACCTCCATGAAGGAGTTACCCCGAAAACCTTCACGCTTCCTGCTGTCGGGGTGATCTCTCCAGTGAGCGTTCGCAGCAATGTAGTTTTCCCAACTCCGTTTGGACCAACAATTGCCGTTGTTGCTGCGGAACTCAAGGTCTGTGTGACAGGTGACAGGAGGTCTTTACCCTCAACTCTTACCGTACAGCTATTCAGCTCAACGGGGATTCGTGTTGGTTCCTGACCCATCATGGCCCTTCCGCATTTGCTCTACATTTCAATATCACGGAACACTACTTTCGCAGGTCCGGGCTATATGATCCTAGACTGCTCTAGTGTCGAAGCTGAGCGGGTAATCTTTCCCGAATTCGCAAACCTCCGAGACGAACACCGGTTCAATCGATTCAATCTCGCCGGGACGTGAAGTGAGCAGCATGAACTGAAACTCGCTACTATCTGCAATCTGAGAACCTTGTGCTTGGGCTGTATCAATAAGGCGCCCCTTGGTGTACAGACGGATGACCTGATAAGCGATACTTCGAACCGCCCACTCATAGGACCCGCCGAAGCCTTCGAGGATTTTCATCTGCTGAATACTGTCAAACAAAGCCTTAGGAGCCCGGCTTCCGGGGTTCCACAGCGCTGAGTGCAAGCGAAGCGGATTGTCGATCCGGAGTTCGGTCCAGTCTTCCCAGCGGGCATGCCCATCGGCTCGAATTCGAGCAAAGAGATGCGAATTATCGATCCCGGGGTTCGGGGCAAAGAACCGCCACTGCGGCAGGAGACTAAATGCTGAGATTCTTCGCCCGAGACCGATCTTCCCGTCAGGAGAATTCTCCAGAATCGTCATAACGATATGAGCCCCAAGTACTGGCATTACTACACTCTCAATTGCCTGTCGCAGTGATGTCATTACCGAACAACCCAATCCCTGATTTTCTCTGTCAGCTCAGCAGCGCAATCGATTCCTCCAAGAATGCGACGATGGCTGCTTCCTGCAATGACATCAAAGTCGCTCCCAAGCTTTTCGGCTAGTGCACGTTGCTGATCAACGTTGTCAGCAGCAGCAACGACCAAAGTTCGAAGACCTAAAGCTATGAACTCTGAAATATTGACCCCTGGTGTGTCAAAGAACTCTCGCTGAGCACCTAGAAGCGTGCGAACGCTCCCTAAGGTCTGGATATAAGAACGTTGAATAACTGGCCGATACTCGACATCCTTCTCAATCTTAGACGGAACCCAACGACTCATTCCGCTGATCGTGGAGAAGATTTCTTGTGCTGTGGTTTGACGATAAAACCCGGCAGCTTCTGAGTCGTTGCGACTGGTTTCCCATAACTCAGGATCGGTTGCATCCACGAAGATGACCCCATCGCAGCGATTGCGCAATGATGGGTAGTTCTTCAGCAGGTTAATAGCCATGATGGAGCCGAACGAGTGAGTGACCAGCGTGAACCGGCGATCGCTGATACTAGGGATCTGAGTCAATAGCTGGTGTAACGCCTGGCCGCCGGTAAGTTTACTGTTGGACAAGCCGATGCCTGAACGGTTGTACCGTAGACAGTCAAAGTCACCCTGTGCGTGGTACTGAACCCAATCCCACGACTCCAGCGGAGATCCAAGGCCGTGTTCTAGCACAAGCAAAGGACCGCGACGATCCTGAGGTCTCAGGGAATACTCGATGCGGCCGCCTGAATCGGTTACAAAAACGTCGTTGCCGCTGTCACCGGTTCTTCGCGTGTACTCCTCGTCACCACGAATAAGATTCGCCACTGCACTGATGCCAAGAATCGAAGCCGTAGAAAAAGCTACAAAATGTTCAATTTTCACCTGCGACCCTCCTCTGTTCAGAGTCGGCCACATACTCAACTGCCCCATGAGCCGAGGAGAAGCCCCAGAAAAATCGGGGTAATCCCATTGTTGCAGCTACGCCGGCGTGGAACGCCTTCACTAGACTCAACGCGACGGTCCGCCCTTCTGGAGGCAGTACATACACCACCGGGAAACCGGCTTCCCACACTATAGTGGACCAACTCAGGATTTTTCCCAGCAGTGGGTATTTCTTGATCATTCGAGAAAACACAGTGTTTCCGTAGATCTCAGTGGAAACGATTTTCTCCAGTGCTCTACCAGAAAGCCAAGTGGAGGAAATAGCTTTCGCCGCGCCGGCAGCAACATAGGATGTAGCAGCCTGAAGGTTTACAGCCCTCAAGAAAAGATCGTCAGATCTGCCCTGGTTGGGAACGCAAGCTGTCAGAATCCGGTACGTCCAAATGATCCCCGACATTTGATCAGCACCATCGCGACCAAAAGGGTTCCGGTACTCAAAAAGCCGATTCGACACTAAGGATAGCGCAGCTCCGGTAATCTGGGCCCAGCGAGAATTCCTTGCACTAAGAATTAACAACGAACCACAGATATGTACACCTTGCAGAACGACTACAGCCTCTTTACTATCCAGCAGGTCATGAAATTTTTTAGGGAGCTTACTTCGTCGAGCTCGCGAAGTTCCGACGAGAATACCCTGAGGTCCGTAGTCATCCAGTCGAGTCAATACTTCTAAGGAACCAATAAGTTGCCCGAAAGCTGCGGGGGACATGGTCTTATAAACCATGTCCCCCGCAAACTCGAGGTTGATCTCCTCACTCATCAACGGCTACGTTTAGCAAGCCAGGCAAAGAGTGCTGCCCGTCACTGCCATCGCAGCAGCTGGTGCTATAAGAGCAGTCGTAGGAGTAGTCATGACAGGACTGTCGTTAGATCCCATGTAGCCAGGATGGACATCCGAAAACGCAAAGTTCACAGCCCCTTGAAGACTAGAAAAATTACTAGATCCTACAGCGTACATACTCAATCCTCCTTAATTTATGGACTGCTCAGTCCAGATACATATATCTTAGGTCACCCGGGTCTGCCCCGGGTTTGGTTGACATCTGATCTGTGAGGATTCGTCCTCGCTGGAAGGATGTATCTC
>NZ_AQXM01000017.1 GCF_000376245.1 Acaricomes phytoseiuli DSM 14247
GTCGCCTCCGACGCCAACGTCGTGGACCTGAACAAGACGATCCGCCCCAAACGCGCCCGCGTGATCCGCGATGACGGCTGAGATCACACCGCGGCTGGTCGTCCGAGGCCGACCCCGCACCACAGGAGACTTCACCTGCGACAGATGCTCACGGGCAGCCGGCAGACACCGCGCCAGCTGGCCCGAAGGCAGGATCTGCGGGACCTGCTTCACCGTCGCCATGCGCACGCACGGGACCTGCCCAGGCTGCCGAACACATCGCATGCTTCCCGGGAGGTCTCTTTCCCACGGCGACCAACCAGTCTGTGTCGACTGCGCAGGCATCACCCAGGACTACCACTGCTCACGCTGCGGCACGGAAACCGAGCACTACCGCCAGAATATTTGCGCCCGCTGCTTGCTGCGGGACGACCTCACCGTCCTGCTGCACGTCAACGAGGCATCACAGGGGTCGGAAACGACGGCGACGAAACTGCTCGCAGCACTCTGCGGAGCCCAGCGCCCTGAAAGCATCCACACCTGGCTCCGCAAACCCGGTGTTCGCGACCTGCTCCAACGACTCGCCACCGGCGAGATCCCGCTCAGCCACGAAGCGCTCGATATTGAGCCGAACAGCCTGCGCGTCGAGCATATGCGCAGCCTGCTAACCCACCACAAGCTACTCCCGAACAGAGACCACTACCTCGCACTCTTTCAACGCTGGCTCACCAATAAGCTCGACGACGTCGACGACCCCGACATTAGGCGGCCCGTTGAATCCTTCGGCCGATGGCATCACCTGCGACGCATCAGGAGCCTGTCCACAGACGGCAAACCCACCCGCGGCCCCGTGCACAGCGCGAAGCAGGAAATCACCGAAACCATTAAGTTCCTCACCTGGCTCAAAACCACCCACGGACGGACCGTTACCTCCTGCGTCCAGGCCGACGTCGACGCCTGGCTGGCCGAAGGCCCCACCACCAGGCATGCCATCAGAACCTTCTTCGTCTGGGCGCTTAAGAATCGCACCTGCACCAACATCAGCATCGGATTCCGGCAGGCCAAGACCGTGCCAGTTCTCACCCAGGGTCAGCGGCTCGCCATGCTCAAAGCCTGCCTCACCGAGGACGTCGACACCCTGCCCTACCGGGTCGCCGCCACTCTCCTCCTGCTCTACGCCCAGCCAGTCGTGAAGATCGCCGCGATGAAAAGCACCGACGTGATGCTCACG
Source organism: Acaricomes phytoseiuli DSM 14247 (assembly GCF_000376245.1). GTDB lineage: Bacteria > Actinomycetota > Actinomycetes > Actinomycetales > Micrococcaceae > Renibacterium > Renibacterium phytoseiuli. The sequence goes on from NZ_AQXM01000017.1 coordinate 1,211, forward strand.
CCAGATGGCCTGCGTCTGTCACTCGGCGACGGAGATCCAGCGCCAGTGCCGGAACCTTTCGCCTCACTGCTCATAGAACACGTGGCCTCACGCCCCAACATGCGCACCGGCAGCAGCTCAGGCAGCGAATGGCTGTTCCCCGGATACCGGCCCGGGCAGCACATCCACCCCAACACTCTCATGGTTCGTCTTAGGGAAGTCGGCATCGATCTCCTGGGCGCACGCAACGCATCCCTGCGCGGGCTCGTCAAAGAAGTCCCGGCACCGCTCGTGGCAGAAATGCTCGGCTACAGCTACCAAGTCACGCAAAAGCACGCTGCAGCCGCGGCAGAACCCTGGTCCCGCTACACGCCAGCCATTCCTGCATTCCTGAATATTGATCAACAGGCTTCTACCGAAGGAAACTAGCTGGATAGGGCGGGATCAGCGATTCTGATCGAACCAATCCGAAGCACTCAAAGCTCTTGCTTTTGGCCGCCCGATTCGATCAACGATCGGAGCCCACGTCTTTACCGGAACATCTCCCGCAAACCACTCAAAGGCCTGGATTGAAGGGTGGGCAGCGATTGCCTGCGGATCGGTACTAGTCAAAGCCACCGCTTTGGAACGCAATAATTCCTCCAGATAGGGCGCCTCTAGAAGCGGACCCAAGCCAGTGAACCCCTTCATCGATCCGATCTCCAGTCGTTTGAGATGCAGAAGGTTAGCGAGTGAGGGAAGAGTCCGCACTTGGGGCAGTCCATAGAGGCTCAGCAGCCGGAGGTTTGTTTGCGCACCTAGAGCAGACAGATCATGCAGACCGCGGATCTGGTTGACTGCGAGGTAGGTCAAGTTCTGGCAACCATTGACCACGTCGATCGACGTTCCGGAGCCCCCTCGGATGTCCAACCACTCCAGCTGTGACAGAGACGGCAAAAGGCCCTCAGGGATCTTGACCGCCCAGAGCGTCAGGCCCCGGACACCGGAGAGCCACTCGGCATCCGATAACTTGAGCGAGGAATGGTCGATCCAGACGTGATGCTCCGAGCGCCACTTGGCAGCAGATTGAGCGGAACTTTGTTGAGCAGCCATGACCCGAGTATGTCGCAAAGCCCCGTGAATCACCGCACTGCGGCGTTGCGTAGGTCTTGTCAGCGGAGATTAGTACCAATACGAATATGCATAGTTGCCAGTACGCGTTATGGCAGGACGTCTTGGAGGCTGAAAGATTGAGGAATTTCGGTCTCGCGCCGTTAGATAGTCACGTTGCCGGTGGAGTTCTGGCCGATCCAATTCATACGGTGAAGGGCGCGGGCACCGTCCCACCATCCGCCGTAGTTGAACGATTGCTCGTGTGCGCTCTCGGTGACAACCATGATCGCATCTGCAATGTCCTGGGCGAGAATGTGAACGAAAATCGCGTCCCTAATCTGGGCATCGTTATCGAGAAGCAGAACAATCGGCATTACCCGGTGCTGGTGATAGGCGGAACAGCTTGGGTAGTACGCCGCCGAACTGTTCTTCTCTGCAGCAGCGAGGGACAGACAGCACCACAAGAAATCAAACTGGCATAGTGAATCGAGGAAGGCCTCGGACGAACCGTTATCGCTTAGGAACTCGACGTCGGGACGCAACTCGGGGCGATCCTGGAGCAGGTCAGCTGCAATCGCAATAAGATTTCCGCCCTTGGGGGATGCATCCGAACGAACAAGCATGCCCGCCCGCGACGCCTCGGTCAGGCCGTGCCGGATCCAGGATCGGTAGGAATACGTCTCGTCTCCTATTCGTCGCAACACTATCGTCGGGATGGCTTCATACATCCCGCATCTGACAGCGGCCGCTCCGATGGCCATGACGCGGACAGTGATCTCAAGCCATTTCGCCGGTGCTCCCTGTTTGCCGCCGGTACTCGCCGGGTCCTGGAGTTGATCCTTATAAAGCTCGAAGAGAGTGTCCATGGCGTGCGTCAGTACTGGGAGCTCGCGTATGGCTAGGGCTTCAGCGGCCACACCGGCGATTCTGTCCAGAGTGCCTGTCCTCGTGCTGTCATCAACGCTGTTGCGGTAGGCATTCTTAGCTTTGAGCAGGAATCTCCGAATAACCCGTTCATTGCCCTCTGTGAGGGACGTCCGTACAGCTTCAGTGAACGTAGCCGCGTCCATGGCCAGGTCCGGGACAATCTGGCGCGGGGAGGCGGCAGAGCCCAACATTTGGACTGTGCGGTGGATCAAGGCGTCGACGTCCTGACGGGACTCAGCCCGCTGCTGGGCACGGAAGTTCTCCAGGACCTGGCCCCACGTCCTGTGGCTCACCACCACGTTGACCGTGCCTTCCCGGGTAAAGACGGTTCCTTCGTGAAAGTGATGGTTAAATTTGCCGCCCGTCTTGCTGGGCAGCGTCCCGGTCTTGGACATAGCCGCGGGGATTCCATCCACGGGCGGTGCTACATAAATCACGGCCATCGTTGCCGCTTGCTCTCCCAGTTGAAGCGTGTGCACCTGAGCACGAATGTCGACCGGGGCATCGACATATCCCTTTACTATCTGAGTCAGCGCGGCAGAGTCGAACATTTCCTTCGTGGGTTCTTCGTATCCCTTGGCCGGGCTTCCATCATCGTTGGCACCAATGACCAGGTAACCACCCCGCGGCAGATTCATCATGGCCGCACAATCTTTGACGAAATCGAGCTTTTTCCCGGGATCGCGGAGGTTCAATTCCTTCTTGAAATCCAAAGATGGAAGTTCGGCCCCCACCGCGAGGAGTTCACCGAGCTTTTCCTCTCCCACCTGGCCGTCATAGGCAAACGGCGGAAAAGGGCCTAGCGAACCGGATGTGCTCTCAGTCATGCGTCGATCCTAGCGTCCGTAAGAGCGTCCGGAGCCGCCAAGCCAATAGCGCTCCCGGGACACCTAAGCGGAATAGCTAGAACAGAATAGTTTGGAATCGAATACGCACGGTTACCAGTACTAGTCTGCGTATTGCAGGAGATGAATCAATCGCCCATCTCCAAGGCAGGATTGTCCGCGCCATGGATCATTCAGCCACGGTGACAGCCCGCAGGATCTCACCACTACTACTAAACAGGAACTGTTGGTGGCAGGGGTTTTTGGTACTCACAACATAAGTTTGGCCTTGGATGGGTTCCAGTAGAAGAACGCCAGCAGGAGCAGCCCACATCACCAGTGGCAGCCGAATGGCTGCGTGGTTCGCCGACTCTTCTATTCTCCGAAAGGCTCAAGCTCTCACTTCCATTTTTCTACAGGCTGTAGAAGAATGGATGTGAGAGCTGGGGCTCTCCGCTCTCGACGATGATGTGACCAGGAGGAGGCTGACTGATATGCCCGCCATGAAGAAAACCGATGACCACAGCACCGAGTACCTTCCAGAGCACGTCTGCTGGTCGTTATTGCGTGAGGGCGAGGTAGCCAGAATCGCCTTCTGCACCGACCAAGGGGTAGAGATCATTCCAGTGAACTTCACCGTGGATCATGGTTCGATCGTGCTAAGAACAGATCTGGGCGGAGTGCTGGAAAATATCTTGAACCCAATCACCATCGCCCTGGAAGCCGATGGTTTCAATGCTTACGGCACTATCGCGTGGTCAGTCGTCCTCAAGGGCCGTGCAACTCTGGTCACCAATACTCTCGATCTGCTTGATACCGCTGCACTCCCCTTGCTCTCCTGGCAGGCCGGCGCCAAATCTGCCTTTATTCGCATCGAGCCGGTCTCGATCACCGGCAGACGCTTCCCGATCCGGCTACCAGCCACGCAGCACTACCCGGACTGAGCCGACGTCGGTGCCGCTGCCCCGGCGCCTGATGGTTTTGCGCTTTTCAACAGCTAACTGTCAGGTCATTAGCAGGATCTTCTTCTTGACTGGAAGCTCCATCGCGGGAATATCCAACCGCGATGCGAGCTGGCTAATCCACGGAACCAAGGAGATCCATGATGAAGGTGAAACTGACCCGATTATTCGCTGCCGTTGGCGCAGCTGCAGCACTGAGCCTGGCGGGATCAGTAACCGCTCTTGCGACCCCCGCAACCGATACCCCCAGCCCTGAAATCGTCGGCGGCACCACAGCTGACTTCAGGCAGGCGCCGTTCGCGGCGCAGCAGTTCGTCAACGGGAGCTTCAATTGCTCCGCTTCCATTATTTCCGCGACCTGGGTGCTCACGGCTAAGCACTGCGTCGAAGGCAATCCTGCCAGTTCCATGACTTTCAAGCTCGGCAGCACCAACGTCGGCCAAGGAGCCACGATCGGCGTCCGGCGCACGGTTTCCTGGCCGAACTGAGCCAGCCGTATCAGGGCACTTACGCCACCATCGGTTCCAGCCAGCCCGTTGCCGGCACTGCCGGAGATATCTACGGCTGGGGCCGAGAGGGCCTCAACCGCCCCGGTTCTGCCCAACTGAAGACCGCTCGCGTCCAAGTCACAGGATTCACCAGTCAGTACTGGGGTCTGCCCCGGGTTTGGTTGACAGTTGGGGTTTGGGGTGATCAGGCCGCTTTCGCGTCCGTGTAGATCGTCTCAAACTCTACGGGAGTGAGTTTGCCGAGGCCGCGTTGCCGGCGTCTTCGGTTGTACTTCGTTTCGATCCAGGAAACGATCGCGAGGCGGAGGTCAGCGCGAGTGTTCCAGCATCTCGTGTTGAGCACGTTCTTCTGAAGCAGGCTGAAGAAACTCTCCATGCTCGCGTTATCGCCAGCTCCGTAGGACCGGCCCATGGAGCCGATAAGGCCGTTGTTCTTCAGG
>NZ_AQXM01000018.1 GCF_000376245.1 Acaricomes phytoseiuli DSM 14247
AATTCGAGACCGCCCACTACGCCGGCCTCGAACCCACGCGAACGCCAACCGGCGCCCTCGCAAAAACCTAGGAACCAAACCCAGGACAATTCAGTTTTCATCAAAATCTTTCGCAGTCTCCACAACACCCGACCTCCACAACTCAAAACCAGGTACCAACACACTAAAGCTCAACGCCTCGGACTAAACGACTCATCACCGATTCCTCCGACTTCGCACTTCGCCAACATCCCACTTGGCGATTTTGTAGTCGCTTAATTCCCCAGAATCGTTCCGGAGAGAAACGCCATACCTGAAATTCTCGTCCTGCGCGGAGACCAGCGATTCCGAGATCTTCTCAGCAAGTGCAGCTCGAGATACGAACTGGCCTTGCTCGTGCTCGACCTCGACGAGGACAGCGAAAACGAATTTGTGCGACATCAGCGCTCTACCTCTCCGGTTCTGTCGAATTGTGGTCGTGGCTCTGGCACTAACAAGGCTCACTCCCGTACTCCCCTACGCTCCCCCACGCTGAGCATGTGGCGTGGGTTTGCCGGGCGCAGCTCGGAGAAAGGGGAGGTTCAGGACTCGTCCGGGCCATCGTTCTTCTCCTATGCCCCGATTTTCGATTTGATGTATCGACTCAGGGATACATTCTGTTCAGCTGCCTCAATGGAGAGACGACGATGCACCTCAGGCGTTGTGCGGATAGGTATACGACCCGAATAGGGGCGCAGTGAGAAAGGCGCGGGCACCTGCTCCCCCGCATCTTCCATGTCCTTCACAACATCGCGTGCAAGAACCTGTATACCCTCAAATGCCTCCGTCGAGGTCTCCGCCAACCAAGACAACGACGGGAACTCCGCCACCGTAGCTACAAACTCTCCGTCTTCCGGATGCCATGCCACCCGATACGTGTACTGCTGCCAGTTCATTTCGCCTCCTCCTTGCGGAGTCTGTCAATCGCTGTGAGCACCTGGCGGACTTGGTAGATCCTCCGCGATTTAACCTGGCCCCTGGAAGGTACGAACTTCGCAGGGCCACATTTTTTGTGTATCACTCGTGTTTTATTCCTGGGTTTTCAGGAGTTTTCCGTAAGTCTTGCGAATGGCGTCTTCGATGACCGACGCGTAGGACGCGCCCCGTATTCCTTTTTCTCGGGCATCTTTTTTAGCCAGACCGATGAGGGTTCTCACGTCCTCGGAAAACTCGTATGTGGCCCTCTTCGCAGGAAGCGGCATCTCCCCCGTACTGTCATCGCTGCGTTTCGATTTCTTGGCCGTAGTAGCGGACTCGGGGCGGTTGAACTTGGCGGCGAAGGGGTTTTCGTTGGCGCTCATGCTCTGTTCCTTTCGGTGATTTCGGTCAGGGCTTCTGGGAAGGCTCCCAAATCATTCGGCACAGTGCCGAAAGCCTGGGAGTACATTTCCCGGCGTGGGATTTCTGTGTCGAGAACGGTGATGCCAGCCTCGGTGAGGGCTGTGCGCGCCTGGGTGCGTGAGTTTGTTCGTGGCACAGTCCTTGACAGAAGCACGCTCAGGGTCACGGGGCGGTCCTCGGTCACCTCAGCTGCGGCCTCAAGGGTTGGTGTGAGTCTGGTTGATTCCGTTCCGGTCGGGGCGAGAGGAATGATGAGGTTACCGGTGACCCGCAGCGCCTGGCGGAGGATCGCTGCGTTGTTGCCGGTGTCGATCACGATATGCCCGGATGGGTCGAGGTCTTTGATGCGCTTAGCGAGATTCATAGAGGGCCAGTAGAGAGTCGAAACGCCCGTGGGCCAGCTCTCCCCTGCATCCTCGCTCCATTCATAAGCTGTCCCGTTTTTATCGTCGGCATCTACCAGCAGTACCGGCTCTCCGGTGGCCTGGTGGATGCTGAGAGCGAGGAAAACGGCGGTGGTCGAGCGCCCGGTGCCGCCTTTAAGGCCGCCGACGGTCATCAAAAGCGGTTCTGTTGGCTTTCCTTCTGGGTTCGATTTCATGGTCGAAAATTCCTCATCATGCAGTATCAAGCCTGTAATTAATATGGTTAGAAGCTGTGTTATTAGCGGGGTTTATTCGAGTGTTTCGCGCGGTCTTTGTAGTCATGGGAAACCATGCTGATGCCGACGACTCTCCGGCCAGAGACAACGTCGCGCTTGCCTGGTGGGTAAATTTCGTTGAGTTGAGCTTTGACGAACGCTTCAAAACTTCCGCCATGTTTCTGGTTGACAGTTTTAAGCATCGAAGATGAGAAAAAACCGCCCTTCTCCCCTATTTTGATCTCACGGCCGTTATCAAGAGTTACCGTCAGCGCAACATTCTTGTCCTTGTGGGCCTGGCTCATCGCTATTCGACGAAGGTCGTCTTTGGCAACCTGGAAGCCTCTAACCCTACTTTCACGGTTACTGGGATGCATCGTCGTAGACGAGAGCCTGTCGCCGTTCTTGCCATAGCTGGTTTTGTGGCTGAATCGCGTGGTCTTCTGCTGGGCTGGTGTTCCGCCGGTATCTTCAGGGATGCGGGTTGCGTGCTTTTCGCCTTCGGCAACCGGTTCGACGTCCTTGGTGCGCACCGGAACCAAGCTCCCGTCGTTGCGCCGACGGCGCGGCGGCCGCTTGGTTACCGTACCCCGGACGGCAAGGTCCGAGAGCGAGTCACGGAAGCTCTCACCCGTCCGCTCTCCCTTGAGCAGCGCACGCACTAGGCGCGAATCTCGGTCTAGCTCGGCCGCGATATCTGAAATAGACATTTTGCGTTGCTCGATTACCTGGCGCACCAGGTCGGAAACGGGGATTTGATCGCTCATGATCCGCTGCCCTCTCGCAGAGCCTTAGCTGCGCGTTTTTTGAGTCGGTCACGGGCTTCTCGGGTGTCAGGAGTGCTGGTGGGCCCGTCGAGGGCACCTTTGAGCCGGAATCGACCGACCTTCCCGTCATCGCCACCCCCGGCCCCGGCTGGGCGCGCCCAGTCAGGCAGGGCAGTGGTGTAGATCGCGTCTCCTTCAACACCGATAATGGATGCTCCCGGCAGGTAGAGGGCTCCAGCTTTGTGCCCGTTTGCTGCGGGGGAATCCAGGAGCCTGGCACGGCCTCGGCCCCAGACCTGAGCGGAGATTTCTGGGTGGTAGAACGACGCTTCGCGATCGTTCAAGGGGGCGCGGTCTTCGTAGGTGATGTGGTCGCCGTGGTCGATCATGGTTGATCTGGCATGGGTCGGCACGTCATCGATACTCGCCGCCCGGTGTTCGGTGACCCGGTTACGGCGGGCCAGTGCCCCGATGCCGTGGAGATGGATGTTGCGAAAGGCACCGAGCACGGCGTCTTTGAGCCCTTCGGGGACGTCGGCGGCCTCGACCTGGTCGCGGATTTTGAGGATGCGCGAGGTGAAGACATCCAGTGGCCGGGCTTTAGTGAATTGAACCGCTTCGAGAGGTTCGATGAGCCAGCCGTGGCGGATGGCCACGAAGACCTCGGACGCGTCGGCCCAGGTCTGGCCGGCGGCTCCGGGCCGGTTCGGGTAATACCAGCCATCGCGGACGTTCTCGTGCTGGCAGCCCAAGATGCCGATGTGCTGCCAGTCGTCGGGGATCCGGAAACGGACCAGGTACCGGGCGCGCGCGTAGGGGTCGCGCTCGAGGAGGTCAGCGGCGGCGGATCGGCCGAGCTCTCGGGCTGGGCCGACGCCTAGCTCTCGGGCCAGGCTCGCGTACATGAACCGTCCGTCGAGATGGACGAAACCGGGAATTTTCGGGGTCTGCTTCGGGTCGATGAGAGAAACAACATCGCCGTGGTCGTTCAGGTCGTCACCGGCGACGAGGTGTTCCATATGGTGTTGGCCACTGGTGGCGTGGATGCGGTCAAGAATGAAGTCGTCGATCTCCGGCGGATTGAAGTCTTTACCGACGCTCCAACCCCACAGCATCCTCCCGGTAGCGGCTGGGGTGAACATAGGGAAGTCCATTTTTGGTTCAGCAGTGCGCAGGAAAACCGTCACGGCATGGAAGGCTTGGCGGGCCTGCTCAGCAGTGATGTCCTCGTCAAACCAGGCCCGTGCGTGAGTGAGAGTGAGTTTGTGGCCAGTGAGCTTGTGCGTGAATCGGCCAGTCAAGCCGGATTCTAGCCGCCGGTGCGTTCCCGGCCCCCAGTCCTCTGTTGCCGCATCAAGCCAGTGCGCTCCACCAGGCTGAACCGTCGGGGTCTTCCCGGTGAGCATCACCCATTCAGCACGGGCCAACAAAGCAGTGTTCAGAACGTCATTAAGCGTAGGGGTCTTACGCGTTCCCTTGATTGCGGGAGAGAACCGGCGACCGTCACCATCCATGCCGCGACCGCTGCGGTAATCCACGAACGCCATCGGAACTCTCGGCGGGCTCCACACCTTAGGTCTCATAGTCTCACTCTCCCTGCCCAGTAGATCTCACACAGCACACAGTACAGCACCAGCCACACGTTTGCAGTACTTATTACACATTTTCAGCGCATTTTATGAGTATTGATTCGGCGGCCTTCTTTTCTGCTGGGGTCATCCACAGTCCATAGGATGCCTTGACCTTCACGATGCGGCCGACATACTCGCACCGGTAGAGCTTATTCGGGGGTAGCCAGGTAGCCACGTCTTTGTCGCCTTTAGCCTGGTTGATCGCGCCGGTCACGGCAGTGAGGTTGGCTGGGTCATTCGCGAAAGTTTGGCGCTTTTCGGCATCCCAGCCTTGCGCGCCTTTCTGCCATGCGTCCGACAGTGCCACGAGGTGATCGATCTGAACCAGGGACGATGTCTCTTTTCCTCGTTGAAAACGCTCCTGCTGTCCCGTGAAGGGATCTGTGAGGGTGCCGGAGAGGACGAGACAGCCGGCGGTTCCCGGTTTGATGGTGACATCGGTAAGGTCTCGACGCAGGATGTCGTTACGAGTATCGCAACCGTTACGGTCGATGTCCGCCCACGCCTGACCGAACTCTGCGCGCCGGTAACCAGTCTTCGGCGCACGCCCCTTGACTTCTATGCCCGCCAAAGCGGTCAGAGCCTCGCTCACCAACGCAGGCACAGTGATAGTTGATGGGCTCACCTCCTTACCACTGCTAGGGGTTGCCGCGCACCCAGCTAAGCCCATTGCCAGCAGGACTATCGCGCTCACGCAAACTCTAAACCACTTCATAGCCACATTATATACACATTTCTACCGTATTAGATATTGTTCATATGTTGTTTTGACTGGATTAAACTGACGGGCGCGAGGAGATTACTAGCACCACCTTCGGCACACCACCTGCCGGGTTGAGCTTCAGTGGCAACCCAGGCAGGGAGTTCATCGGTGAGAATGAGGTTGTCACAGGGGCGTGCTTACCGTCTCCCGTCATTCTGTCCTGCATCAGTCTCTTCCTGAGTTCGTGCGGCCGCGTCCACCTCTAGATCATCGACGGTACGCCGTTGAATCCCTCGACTGGCCGAAGAAGGGGCCGGGCTTAATCCCCTGCCCGGCCCCTTCTCTTTTATCTCCCCACCCCTGAGGAGAGCCTATTCACGCCACCTCTGGCGGATGTCCTGTCTCGTGCAACTCACTATTGTGCAGCTCGGCGAGTTCTTCAGCTTCTTCTTCGCTCATTGCTTCGCTTTTGTACCTGTGCTCACGGCAGAGAACATAGTGTGCTTCCTCGTCGATGTTGCCGCGCACTGCCATCCCGAATTCCACCTGGGCGCTCATGCGTCATCACACTTTCCTGGTTCCGCGGTTACTTAAGACCACTCCTGTAGCGCCCAGACCGATCAGACCAAGAGCGCCCCCGAGGGATAGCAGCTGCCCGCTCGTTCCTGTATTGGCTAGCTGGTCTTGCCCTGATTGAGCTTCAGGCACGCCTGTTTCCCCTGTGCGGTCTATGTATGTGTCAATGGTTGGCTGGGTAGTGGTAGCGCCCCGGTTATATTGCTCGATGGTGCTAGGTGGTTCTACAACCGGAGCAACGGTAAATGGCTCGGTCGGAGGCTGAACCGGCGTGACTATCGGGGGTTCCACCGTAACCGGAGGCTCCACCGTAACCGGAGGCTCCACCG
>NZ_AQXM01000019.1 GCF_000376245.1 Acaricomes phytoseiuli DSM 14247
GTTTTCCTGCTCGAGGAGTCGGATCCGCTTGTTCGCCTCGCGGAGCTGCTTACGCTCGTCCTCGGTCAGGCCCGGCACGCGCCCGTCTTCGATGTTTGCTTTTTTCAGCCAGTTGAACAACGAGGCTTCGGAAATCCCGAAGTCTCTCGCAATCTGCGATAACGGGGCCCGGGCTTTACGGGCCACAGCCACGACATCGTCACGGAACTCTTTCGGATAGGGCTTGGGCAAGAGATACATCCTTCCAGCGAGGACGAATCCTCACAGATCAGATGTCAACCAAACCCGGGGCAGACCCACCTGACCATGGAAAGCAACCGATGAGGTACCCTCCGAGGAGCTCCATGGGGATACCCTACACTTCTTAACCAGCTCCATTGCTGAACGTTAAAGACCGCCTGCGCGACGATCAGCAATGCCAAGAAGCTTCGGATGCGCGGCGACGCCCAAAAACTCTCGCTATCGCCGCCTTTGATCGGCTCTGGCGTCACGATCATTTACGCGGAACCTGAGGAAATTGCAGCCGCCTCGCCGAAGTGCCCAACGGTAAGGGATATGATGCATCAAGTAGATCCGGGCGGCGACCGCTGCGTACCCTCACCTGCCTCTAGAGTTCGCTAATAGGCCCAAGGTGCTGCGCAGAATCGACAACTTCTCACAAGGTTCTCCTATTGTAGCCTGGCGTTTATTCTAATATGTTGGCTAATAAGGGGTGGGGCTAGTTAAGGCGCTCCTAGGAGGTCGGTTACGACTCTCCGAATCAACTGATATCTGGAAGTGAACTCAACCTATCGAGGAGAAAAATGTCTTCAACACTAGTACAGACACCGTCCGTAGAAGATTCCGTCAACGCAATGTTCAGCCACATCGACCAGGGGTTCGTCAACGCCCACAATGAACCGGCGATGACAACACCGAGTGCAATCGTCACGCAGACGTTGGTGGTCGGAAGCACTATCTGCCTCGTTTGCTGACCCGCCCGTAGGAAGCTTCCTGGAGTTCGGATTTCGTTGACACCACGACAAAGAGGCGCTCTTTTGCTTTTGACGACCGAAAACGACCACCTCAAATCGGCTGCTTATTGGGTCATGGCACCTGCCGCCGTCAGCAAGATCCTCAGTGGGCTGGAAGCCCTATCTGCATCGAATCAATATAGATCAGACGGAATTCTCCAAGGACGATCAGCAAGCAAGCCGAACAAAATCCTGCCGAAGAGAATTCGTACTTCACTCGATACTTGGCAGGGAGCGGCAGCCCTCCAAGTGTTGAGTATCTCTGGTGGAGTTTTGGTTCTCTCTGGCTTCGCCAACCGTCCTCGGCAAACGCTCGGAGCGACCATGATGTTCCTGTCGAATAAGCTCAGCGAGCTGAGAAACCCTTATGGCAGCGATGGCGCAGACCAGATGTCGGAAGTAATCTCAGGGTACCGAATCATCACGGCCTTCGTTCCAAACAAAACACACTCCGATGACCTGTTCCTGAGGGCTGTCAACGCTCAAGTATGCATTTCGTATGCCGCTTCGGGTCTAGCAAAACTGATCTCGAGCTCTTGGCGATCCGGCGTAGCCGTGGAGAAGGTCCTCAGAACCGATCTCTACGGCAGAAGCAAGTTAGCAGGATTCTTACGGAACCACCCTCGGCTCAGCAAGACCCTCTCCTGGTCAACTATCGCCTGGGAAACGACATTTCCGTTGATCTACCTAGCAACACCGGTTCAAGCACGCCGAATTCTCCTAGCCATCAAGGCCTTCCACCTTGGAATCGCGATGACTATGGGGCTGCCGCGATTCTTTTGGGCATTCAGCTCGGCTCACGCAGCCGTCATTTATGCCATCGAGTCGAAACAGACAAAGAAATGAAGCTAGAAAAGGCCGCACTTGCTACCTTTGCCGCTGGCCTTGCCTTGAGCTCAGGGATGACATACGTGCGACATCACGAAGAGTTGATTAGACGATCTGGACTCAAAGGAACGCAACTGGTCAATGACCATCACGGAAGACCAATCGAATACATCTTTTCCCCTCCCGCGGAGGGGCTAACCGTCCCCACAGTAATTTTCGAAAATGGCCTAGGATCTCCGCTGGAAAGCTGGGACTGGGTCCGATACCTGCTGAAGGGCAAGGTCGGAACGGTGCAGTATCACCGCAGAGGATACGGTCGAACGGTAAGTCTCCAGCGTCCCGCCGTGTTGGTGGAAGCGATTTTAAACAAACATGCCCCTGCAGGCCCGATCGTTTTCGTTTCGCATTCGATCGGGGCACTGGTGTCAGCGAATTTGCTCTCCGAGTCGGAAACTTTGCGTTCTCGAACTCAAGCATTAGTTATTGTCGACGGAACAAACGGCGCGCTACTGGAGGAGGATCGCGAAACTCCGGGGAGAATCGGAATGTTCAAACAGACCGCAATGCAAGAGGGGCTAGCTCACGTCCTCGGGGTCAACAGGTGGGCACCAAGCAAGTTGGAAAGAGACGTCGAATACCGACCTGACATTCAGCGAGCCTTTCTCATCACCGGGTCCCGTCCCAGAACCCAATTTGCTGCACTTCGTGAATATCTCACGGAATCGACTGCGCATCAGCGTGATGTCGCTTCCTATGGCATCAAACAGCTTGTCGTTGCCGCTGAGGACAACGTCGCTCAGGAACGAGAGCTAGCTGAACAAATCGGTGCTAGATTTACTTCAGTTCCTAACAGTAGTCACCGATCCATTATTGGCAAAATCCAGTGCGCTCAGGTCCTCGCATCCATCGTGCAGGAGGTCGTAGATGCCAAGGCTTGAACAAGTGCTCACCGGCGCGGTCGGGGTTGTACTTGTCAGCCACTTGGTCGTTACTGCCTTTGATAATTTGCCGACCTCTCAGGTGTCAATCGGGATGCGTCTGCCCGCCTTCAAGAAGATTCCGCAATGGCGATTTTTCGCCCCAAATCCGGGTGTCGAGAATCTTCACGTTATGTATCGGACTGGAACTGAAGGCAATTGGGGACAGTGGCGCGAGATCTCTTTCCGGAAGAAGTGGAGATTCTACTCTGCAGTATGGAACCCCGGGGGCCGGGCAGCCAAAGCGTTGTTTGATGTTGCTTATCAGCTTCGCATCTTGGCGGGTTTCGGTTCAGCTTTCGACTGGGTCCTGGAAAGCGAAGGTTACCGACTTATGATCGACCTGGTCCAGAGCCTCTGTCTAGAGCAGAACGAGGTTGGGAGTTTTCAATTCATGATCCTTGCTGCAATGCCCAACGAAGGAGAAGCTGGCATGAAGCCGATACTCGTCTCAAGGCCAGAGTCGATAGCCAAAGCTAACTTCCATGTCTGAAGAATATACTGCTGAGCAGTTGGCAGAGTTGATGCAGAATCCTCCCCAAATTGGTTTGGACCGACTAACCCTGATTGTCACTGGTTCAATCAACGCCGCACTGGTACCGTATTGGCTGAATTGGTTTCGGAACGCGTACCCGGCGGTTCTAGTTAACGTCATCATCACGTCAACTGCGGAACGATTCGTCACCTTCAACGCATTGAAACACCTAGCAAACGGCGAAGTCTGGAGGGATAGTTGGGACGAGCCGCGACTACCCGGCGGCTCACATATGGGATTCGATGATCTGACAGCCGGTTTCGGTGTTTTCCCCTCGACCTTGGACTACGCAATGAGACTCGCCTCTGGCCGCTCTGACTCCCCGTCTTTGATGGCTCTCCAACTGAGCGACAAACCGATCGCGATAGCCGCTTCCTTCCCAGGAGTGAATCCGCTTCTGAGCGAGAACCTGAACAAACTCGAGCTTCGGAAAAACATCGCTTTTACCGGGAATGTTTCCGCCTACAGCGTTGGTCGTAAAGATTGGTCCGGCCAAACAGGCTTCTTCATGCCTTTACTGATGCAAGCACTTGCTGATCTGATTTCGAAACGAGCCTCGGCTTAGAGGCACTCATAACCGTACTAGTCGTCGTTGAGTTAACCAGCCGAGTGCGGCTAACGACAGGAGCGCCAGAAAGATACTGGGAAGCAGCATCCCGGTGCTCATGACCCCAATGATCGATGCCCCTAAAGAAGCACTGATTAAAATCGCATCAGCTTGCCAAGCCAAAACAACAAGAGAAGAAAGATCTCCGAACGGTGTTGGAATCGGGGTAAGTAGTACCGGCGGAAGCGGCCCTCTAGCACTGTCGTAGACCCTCACCCCTGAAAGAATCGCCAAGATCATCACCCCTGCTATCCAGGCACCCAACGATATCGTCGTAACACCGCTGACCGACATAGCTATCCCGACGACGGCCAAAGTTGCCAGCGACCAGGTTATGGGGAAGATGCTGTGGAACAGATATAGACGCAACGGTGGATACCCGTAAATCGTTGGAGCTGCTGTTGCTTCGGCTGCATGGCGGAATCCATCGCAAAAGACTCCCAGCCCAAAGTAAGCAAGAACAGAGCCAGCTCCGGCCGGCAACCAAGCAACCGGGCCGGACGAACTAGCCGCGAAAAAAATAAGACCGACGCCCGCGGCCAAGGCAGCTGTACCGACCAGGAAACGTACTGGAGTACGCAACGCGCCTAGGCCATCGCGTACTAAGAATCTCCAGGGAGTTGGAACAGGTAGCACCGCAGGCAAACGTCTGCCGAAACGTGGCTTCGCCCGGAACACAGCCAACGCCGTAGAGAACTCACCGGCAGAGGTTGAAATTCCTGCGGCCTGCCAGCGCTCACTCTGTTCCAAGAGCCCCTCGAATTTGAGGCGGCCGAGCAAGAACGGTGTCGAGAACGCAAGCATCCCTGACAACAGCGTCAGCAGTATCAAGCCCCACATTTCAGATCCGCCTGCGACCGGCCAAACCTGTCCGAGCCATCCCCATGGGAGATAATTGTTGGCACCGGTGAACACCCACGACAGGATGCTTCCGGCTGCAAGGAGCATCGGGAGTAGCAGGCGCCAGAAACCGATTGACGTTTGCCCCAAGAGCCAGAACCAGCTGCCAATAACGCCCCAACAGATGGCAGCAAGCACAAATGGAACTACCGCCGCTAGCGTGGTACTCCCGGACAAGACAAACACTGACGCAAAGAAGACCGCTACACCGTCGAACAGACCGGTCAAAATAAGAGCCGAAAACAAAAAAGGCGTAAACATACTCACGCTGCGAGCAATATTGCTGCCAGCCAGAACATACGTCTGGAACGGCTCTCGAAGAGCAGGCCCTCGGACCATCCCCACAAAAAAGAGCAGCAACAGACTTAGCGCCCCGACAAGGCTGACGAACTGCGGGGCCGAAGCGCCCATGAAAATCCCCAGAGCCTCGGACGTTGACGCTGCGTCCGCAAGTGCCCTTATTATCGGCGCGGCTACCAACAAGACTAGCAGAATTCCGACATAGACGGCATAAGCTAGTTGTCCGAAAGTTTGGCCATCCCCGCGGTGTCGATAAATCGATCTGGCCAAGCGAATCTGCTCAAACTGGGTCAGCATCCGCGGCATCACCCACGATCAGCCGATGGCTGGCAACTTGATCAACCAAACTTCGACTATGGCTAGCCAACACCAAAGTCACACCAGTAGAAATTGTCTCGTCAAGAATGCCGCCCAACATCGAGAGTCGATCAACATCCAGACGCTGTTCGGGCTCATCTAACACAAGGAGGTCGAAGGGCCGCATCCAGGTCAGGGCCAGCGCGAATAATTGCGTTTGGCCAGAAGAAAGTTCGTGCGGAAAACGATGTCTAAGCTCTGCAATCCCAAACCTCGAAAGTGTCGCCGCACTTTTGTTTTTCGCATCACGGACATCGATTCCCCAAGAAGCTCCGACCAGAGCCATATGTTCGTCGAGAGTCAAATTTCGAGCAAATGGAGGCAACCCCACCAAGGCAGCAACTGCCGAACGAAAACTGCGTCGACGTTCGTCAACGGGCGCCCCGGCGATCAACAAACTACCGTCGCTGATCGGGATCGCACCGACCAATGCGCGCAACAAGGTAGTTTTCCCCGAACCGTTTTCACCAGTAACTGCAAGAGCTTGGCCTCGAGCAAGCTCAAAACTTGTCGGAGCAAGCATCACCTGACCAGCACTGCTCACACTGACGTCCCTGGCCACAATCAAGGCACCCGGCAAAACCTGCCCCATCCCTGAGCCTCTAGGCTCACCACAATTCAAAATCTACGTATCGCACCACATCAACATTTTCTCTAAGACTACCAATGTGCCGCGCTAAGACCCCCGCTCTCCTGACCTGGTCTAACTTGGCGGCTCAGGACATCTACAGGAGAACCGGGCCACCATGTCGAGTTAACTCTTGAGTTCAGTCACCGCGATGAGCGGCACATCACTGGTGGGGTCTGTCCCGGGTTTGGTTGACAGTTGGGGTTTGGGGTGATCAGGCCGCTTTCGCGTCCGTGTAGATCGTCTCAAACTCTACGGGAGTGAGTT
Organism: Acaricomes phytoseiuli DSM 14247; assembly: GCF_000376245.1. GTDB lineage: Bacteria > Actinomycetota > Actinomycetes > Actinomycetales > Micrococcaceae > Renibacterium > Renibacterium phytoseiuli. The sequence continues at coordinate 6,413 of NZ_AQXM01000019.1, forward strand.
TGCCGAGGCCGCGTTGCCGGCGTCTTCGGTTGTACTTCGTTTCGATCCAGGAAACGATCG
>NZ_AQXM01000020.1 GCF_000376245.1 Acaricomes phytoseiuli DSM 14247
TTCAGCCAGTTGAACAACGAGGCTTCGGAAATCCCGAAGTCTCTCGCAATCTGCGATAACGGGGCCCGGGCTTTACGGGCCACAGCCACGACATCGTCACGGAACTCTTTCGGATAGGGCTTGGGCAAGAGATACATCCTTCCAGCGAGGACGAATCCTCACAGATCAGATGTCAACCAAACCCGGGGCAGACCCACGCAACACCACCAAACCCGGCAAACTCCGCAGCCTACGACACAATAAAACCCGTTTTCTGTAGCGACCCCTGATAGTTCATAAAAATATGTGTTTAGAGTGAATTTTATTTTGTTTTTTTGGGTGTGTGGTGGATCATACTGTTTTATGGTCTCTTTCATATGGTTTTCTGGGTTGGTTCGGGTTGTGGTGGCGTCGGTGGTGGCGGTTGGTGTGGTGGTGGGTGTGTTGCCGGCTACTGCGGTAGCAGCACCTGCTGGGGTGGTTGGTGGGTCTGCTGTTCAGGGGCAGGGTTCTGTGCCTGGAAGGGGTGTGGTGCCTGGTGCTGGGTTTAGGTTAGGTGATCAGGTTGTGGTGAAGATGCCTGAAGGAAGTGGGCCTGAGTTGCGGGGCGTGCGGGTGGTGATGGATGGGTCTGATACAGGGATTGTGATCGGCTTGGATCGTTTTGCTCCTGCTGCAGAGTCTCAGGCGGGAGGCGGGCTTACTGAGCGGAAGCTTGTTCGTTTTGATGGTGATGGTGGTGGGGGAAGAGAGAGTGCTGATGCTTTTGTGGAGCGGATGCGTGGCTTATTGGAGGAATTAGGCCAGTCTCGTCAAGGTCAACGACTGCTGAGGGGGATCAGCGGGATGCGTCCATTGACTCAAGTGGGTATGCCTTTGGATACCGGATACCGTGATGTCACGGTGGTGATTCATCGAGGTGTTGATCTTACGGAAAAAGGAGCTGCTGCCTATCCTTTTAATGTTCAGGATTCAAAGAATTTTCAGGGTTCGGTAGCCGGTATTACGGTTTCGGATGAATCTTCTGTTCTTACTGGGATGAATATTGAGGATCGGTCACGGTTCGTTTTAACGGAGAAAGCAATTTTAGCGCATGAACTTATTCATACTTCTCATTATTTGCAAGGAAATGTCCCTACCGGCGACAGATATGTAGTGCCGGTTCAGGTGAAATATGAGAGAAGTAATGGGGCTAAGGAGAAAAATCCTGTTTATATCAAGGCTGAAGAGGTTCGTACGGTTGGGGGTCAAGACCACCTAATTTACAACACCGCAATTAATAAGATGAACGGTAAAAGTGGCATTGAGGATCCTGCTGCAGTGGGTTCTAAACAGGCTGCCGAGAAATTAATCACGGAAGCCACAAAGGCAGGAAATTATGAGAAAGCTACTAATCTTCAAAGGGTTATGAATGCTCGTACTATCACCTTTGGTGTTACAGAGACTTCGTTAATGGAAGAGTGGGGGCTGAACCCGCGTCGACATTATTCCAATTTCAGTGACATACGTGGACAACCGGCGGAAGTTATCGCAAGGCGTATGGGAGTTGGTGTTGATGATGTGGAATATCGTCTTAGGGCCCTTCCGGAAGGGGTGGCGAAGATCACGGATGATCAGGCCAGGAACCCGCAAGAAGTAGAAAAGATTCTGACTAGACGTGGTTCTAAGAATTCTTGGAAGCTTCCCTCGTGTGTGAGAGGTTCTCTTATTGCATGTATCCCAAATTCATCTGAATCTGAAGTTTCCCAGCAGACATGGGATCGCGTAAAAGACGTTGAGAACTTCCTGAAAAATAATCCTGATGCGGAAATTATTGGTAACGCACCTCGAGAAGATGTGATTCATAATAGGGCTTCTAAGACTGCTCAAGAATTTTTAAAAAGTCCTGAAAATAAAGCTTTACTAGAAGAAGGTAAGAATCCAAAGACGTGGGAGAGTAAAGACTCAGCTCGGAAATATAATCAGAAAATTAAGCAGCGATTGATCAGTGGGTTTAGTGCTAGTAATGCTCTCTTTGCTGTTGATATAGCGGATTGGTCTAGGAATATGTATCTTATGGCTACCGATCCGTCCCGGGATCCAGCAGACTTAGAGAATGTGGCACAAGCACTATCGCTTATCCCTGGCCTAAGTCAAGGTATTGGCATTGTTGATGGCATCAATAAGAGTGATCCTCAAATCATTCTTGAGAATGTTGTCGCATTAGCGATTATCACTGCTTCGGTGTTTTTTCCTGCGTTTGGGGTGGCTGCTGGTGTCGGAAGTTTAGCTCAAAGAATTGCAGAAGCTATTGCTTGGTGGTGGCAGCTTCCTGAACCGATTGGTCCTGATTTTTCTGGTCTGGTGGATCGTCCATCTCCTGTGAAAATCGCTGCTGGTGGGGAAGGGCGGGTGAATTGGGTGGTTGCTAATATTGGTCGTGAGGTCTGGTCTGATTTTAAGGGAGAGATGAAGTTCACAGCCCCAGAGGGTATGCGTTTTGTGGAGCAAGAAGCTGTTCCTTCAACGTATTCGATAGATGGTGGTCAGAGCTGGCAGGATGATCCCGGTCTTCAAGGATGTCGTCGTGAAGATGGTGAGAAAACATTAATATGCCGCGGCACCGGTAAGAGGAGCAACTATTGGCAAGGTAGTTTAGGTAATGAGAGGGGGAACTCGAAAAATGAGGGTACTCTACGATTTCAGCCGCTCGTACGAGTTGATGATAATGCTTCTATAGGCTTAGTTACTGGTAGCGGGCACTTATCTTCAAATCACCCATCATCAGTAGCCCAAGATGGGTGGTGGAACCCGGCAATTGGTACGCGAATCGCTTCTGATCAAGAGAATGAATACGATACTACGATAGCTCGGGCCGGCTTATATGTTGAGGTTACCATTAGGAATGGTTTCTTCGGTTCGACGGATAGTTCTGATGTGTCTAAGATTCCTGCTGGTGGGCAGGGTAGGTTGCTATGGGGTGTGGGTAATGATGGACGTGAGGTCTGGTCTTATGGGTATCAAGGTCAGATGAAGTTCGTTGCTCCGGAGTATTCTCGGTTTGTGGATCAGGAGACGGTGCCAGTGTCGTTTAACGGTTCAAAGATGCCGATTGTGAATAAATCTCCTATGCGTGGTTGTCGGACTTACGATAATGGTAAGGAGTTAGTGTGTCAGACTCCAGGTGATTGGGATAATTACTGGCCCGGGGCTATTGGAAACATTTCGAGTGCGAATGCTTGGACGCAGTACCGTGAGATGTATCCCTTAGTACAAGTAGATAGTGATGCTCCGGTAGGCCAGAGATCCAAAGGTGAAGGTGTATTAAGCCTAAATAGTGCTTATCAAGCCCAAGATGGTGGCTGGAATGATCTGGGTAAAATCAATGTTAAGTCAAGTCTTCGTCTTGAGTTTACTGCAGCTGAGACAGTGAGTATTACTGGCTTGGTGGATCGGTCTCCCGTGGCGAAGATTTCTGCTGGTAAGCAGGGTAATGTTTGGTTTACCGTGTCTAATACTGGATTTGAGACCCATAGTCAAAAAGATCGGAGGATGGTTTTTAGGGCTCCTGAGTACTCCCAGTTTGTAGATCAAGAGAGTGTCAATACTTTGTATTCTCTTGATGCTGGTAATACATGGGCAGAAGAGTCTGCTCGTTTAAGGGATTGTCGTGTGGAAGAAGACGGGAAAATATTATCCTGTTCCTCTCCAGCTTCTTCTCGAGGCCCCTGGTGGCAAGGGTCTTTAGGTAATCCTCAAGGAAACAGTAAACGAGAAGAAGTCCGGGCTTTCTCCCCCGTGGTGAAGGTGAACCGGGATGCCCCGGCTGGGAAGAAATTTGAAGGCAATGTTGCTTGGGATATTGGCCCAAAGAGGGAAGTGCTTCAAGCTAAAACCGGTAACTGGCATGAAATTGGCGATCCTAAATTTACTGGGAAGCTTAATATAGAGGTTACACAGAGTGACTACCCTGGGGTAGGTAGCATATATGAACCTACAGCGATTTCTGCTGGTGGGCAGGGGCGTGTGAATTGGGGAGTGTCTAATGCTGGTAGTGAAATATACGCCGATTCTGTTGGGACAATACGTTTTAGAGCCCCTCACCGATCCCGTTTTCCTGACCAAGCGATTGTGCCTACTGCTTCTTCCTTAGACCGAGGTAAAACATGGACTAACTCACAACTCCGTAATTGTCGCGTGGAAGATGCTGGTAAGACCTTGACCTGCCAAGACCCGGGGTCATGGGATCATTACTGGCAAGGGTCTCTAGGTAATCCTCAAGGAAACAGTAAACGAGAAGAGATCCGCTGGATAGGGCCGATCCTTCAAGTAGATCAAGATGCCCCCGAGGGCATGGTTCTTACCGGTGGTCAAGGTGTAATGCCTTTAAACAATGCTCAACAAGCAAACCCAGGAACATGGTGGTCACCCTGGAAACACCTAGGAAACATCAACATCACCGGCACCCTAAACATACGAGTCAAAAGAGCACCCTAAGGGGTGATCGTGGAGGATGTGAAAAATCGCACGTTAAGGTGGTTGGGTGTGAAAACGGAGATTATTGAGCGGTACGGCAACCGGGGCGTGGCAGGTTTCACCCGTACTTGGGCTTTGCCTGGCCAACATCCCATGTCAGAAACGGACCATTCCCGCACACCCGGGGCAGACCCGAACACCTCAACCTCACCGGCAACTACACCTGGCGCAACACCACCAAACCCGGCAAACTCCGCAGCCTACGACACAATAAAACCCGTTTTCTGTAGCGACCCCCGGGTAGGTGGTTTCACGCCCTCTCGCACTACTCTATTTCACCGATAATCTATATTATGTCAACCAAAACAATGATTATTGCATCTGATGCACGATCACCCCTCCTCCGCCCATTGCTACCCTGTACCGTATCTCTTGAAGTAGAACTATGCCTGTGACCTGCGGGGACGCCATGCGAATAGCCAGCCGGAGGTACTGCCAAATCCGCCATGCGGCCCTCAAGGGCTGGAGTGCATAACCATGGAGCGGCCCTCTAATCCGCGGACTTGCGGGGATCCAGCATTAATTGCATGATTCTTGCATCCAATGCAATGTCTCAGGAGGGTTTGTGGCGGTCGATTCAGCGGGACGGGTGCTCGACTTCGGCGCCGCGCGTTTCCTTCACCCGGAGGACCACCTGTTCACCCAAATGCTCACCGGCTGGCGCAACCAGCAGTTGAGCAGGAACCTGTCGTTTGGCACCATCGAGGGCCGGGAACGGCTTGTGACACGGTTCCAGGAGTCCACGAACGAGTATCCGTGGCAGTGGACGCCGGCCCACGTGGACGAGTTCTTCGGGGATCTGCGCAGCGTGAAGCACGCCGCCCAGTCCACTATCCGGAGCTACCAGGCAGGGCTGAGGGCATTCTGCGCCTATGCGGCGTCGCCCGAGTACGGCTGGGACCGGGTCTGCGAACGGTACTTCGGAACGCACCCTTCGCAGGTCTGCTTTGACTGGAACACCGCGGTCCATGCGCAGGCGACAGAGTCAACTCCTGTCCGGCGCCCGTTCACCAAGCAGGAGTTGCAGGCTTTCTTTGACCGGGCCGATGACGAGGTGGACCGGATCGCGACCCTAGGACGCAAGGGCTGGCTGCCGGCCTACCGCGATGCTGTCCTGTTCAAAGTGGCCTACTGCTGGGGCCTGCGTCGTAACGAGGTCCGGCACCTGCAGACAGTGGATTTCTCCCGGAACCCGCACGCTCGGGAGTTCGGCAAGTACGGGCTGCTGCAGGTCCGCTATGGCAAGGCCATGCGGGGATCTCCCCCGAAACGCCGCAGCGTCCTGACGGTGTTTGACTGGTCGGCGGAGATCATCGCCGACTGGCTGGAACGCGGCCACCCGCACATGACCGATGGGCTGGACCTGTTCCCGTCCGAACGCGGCACCCTTGTTTCCGAAACGGCACTGAACCGCAGGTTCAACCGCTACTGCGAAGACCTGGGCCTCTCCCCCGGCCTGGACATCCACTCGCTGCGCCGCTCCTACGTCACCCACCTGATCGAAGCCGGCATGGACCCCCTGTTCGTCCAGCACCAGGCTGGACACGAGCACGCCTCGACCACGGCCCTCTATACCTCTGTCTCCAGCGACTACCGGGTCAAAACGCTGCGCCGTGCCCTGGACTCCACCGTCCGGGACGCACTTGCTGGAATGGAAGACTGAACCTCATGAAACGAGAGATCGACTACCGGTGGCGGCTTGCCGAACTGATGGCAGCCCGCGGAATGCACAACAGCACCGACTTGGGCCCACTGCTAAAAGAACGCGGCATCGAGCTCTCGGCCTCCCAGGTATACCGGCTGGTCACCCAACGACCGGAACGTGTGTCCCTGATGATGGTCGCCGCCCTCTGCGACATCTTCTCCTGCGGACCCGAGGACCTGGTCACCGTCACGGCAACAGACGCCAAGGTCCGCAAGGTCGCCTCCGACGCCAACGTCGTGGACCTGAACAAGACGATCCGCCCCAAACGCGCCCGCGTGATCCGCGATGACGGCTGAGATCACACCGCGGC
>NZ_AQXM01000021.1 GCF_000376245.1 Acaricomes phytoseiuli DSM 14247
AGGAGTCGGATCCGCTTGTTCGCCTCGCGGAGCTGCTTACGCTCGTCCTCGGTCAGGCCCGGCACGCGCCCGTCTTCGATGTTTGCTTTCTTCAGCCAGTTGAACAACGAGGCTTCGGAAATCCCGAAGTCTCGCGCAATCTGCGATAACGGGGCCCGGGCTTTACGGGCCACAGCCACGACATCGTCACGGAACTCTTTCGGATAGGGCTTGGGCAAGAGATACATCCTTCCAGCGAGGACGAATCCTCACAGATCAGATGTCAACCAAACCCGGGGCAGACCCAAGCACTCTAGGCCTTGGTTCTGGGTTGGGCCGGTTATTCCACGAGGCCCAGAGTGTCAGTATCCGCGGTGATGATCAGCGCGGCCTCATCCCGGCGATGCCTTAGCACGGTGTCCAGGTAGGACTGCACCGCTTCCGCCAGCGGTACGTTACGGTCCTGCTTCTCGGAGATGTACCAGCGGTGCTCCAGCACTTCGTGGACGACCTCAGCGGGCTCCAGCTTCCCGGAGAGCTCCCTCGGTATGGATCTGACAATGGGCTCGAAGACGTGCCGCACCCAGGAGTGCGCGCTGATCTCCTCGTCCTGATCCGGATAATTATCCGCCCGGTAGGAATCCATGTCATTGAGCAGTCTCCGGGCCTGGTTCTCCTGGACGTCCAGGCCGGTGAGCCGCAGCAGCCGCCGCTGATGATGGCCGGCATCGACTACCTTGGGCTGGAGCTGGATAGTGGACCCTTCCGGATTCGTCTTGATCGCGTACTCTTCGACGTCGAAGCCCAGCTCGTTGAGTCGGCGGATACGGGCACCCAGGCGCCACCGCTCGCCGAGCTCGAAGGACTCCTGCTCGGTGAGCTCCTGCCAGAGGCCGCGATAGGCGCTCATGATGAGCTCGCTCGTCGCTACCGGATCGAGATCCTCGTCGATGAGGCCGCCCTCCAGCAGATCCATCAATTCGCCCGCGATGTTCACCCGGGCGATCTCCAGATCGTATTCCCGCTGGCCAGTGGACAGATCCGGGTACAGCTCCCCGGTCTCGGCGTCCACGAGGTAAGCGGCGAAAGCTCCGGCATCTCGGCGGAACAGCGTATTGGAAAGCGAGACGTCGCCCCAGTAGAAACCGATCAGGTGCAAGCGGACCAGCAGTAGGGCCAGGGCGTCGATGAGCCGGGTGAGCGTATCTTGGCGCAGGGTCTGGGAGAACAGCGCGCGGTAGGGCAGGGAGAACTTCAGATGCCTGGTTACCAGAACCGGCTGCAGTGGGGCGCCTTCCGGGCTGGTCCGCCCGCTGATGACGGCCACGGGTTCCACGCAAGGAGCATCGAGTCGCTGCAGTTTACGCAGCATATGGTACTCGTGCCGGGCCATATGCTCGCTGGTCTCCTTAACCGCGATCACTGACCCGCCGAGATGGGCGAAGCGCACCGTGTGCCGGGAGATGCCGCGAGGCAAGGCCGCAAGATAATCAGTGGGCCAGTCCTCGAGAGGCAGCTGCCAGGGCAGGTCCAGTAGCTCAGGATCGCTTGCGGCAGCGGTGATATTCAGTGAGCCCACGACGGGGTTCAGCGCGGTGTTGTCTCGGGGGAGCTTGCCGCGCTGTTCGAAATCGGTGGGTTCATCGTGCCAGTGCGCACCGGGAGCGGCACCGTCTACGGGATGGGGCATATCGTGATTTTCTCATTAACTTGAGGTGAGGGGTGCCCCGATCTTCATCGGAGCACCCCTCACACATCTGCGGATCAGTCGCCCAGGCGCTCCCCGCTCTTGGTGTCGAATAGGTGCACATGGCCTTGCTGCGGCTGAACGTGGATGGTGTCGCCCTTCATCGGAGGCTGACGGCCGTCGACGCGGGCCACGATGTCATAACGGGTGCTGTCCAGGGTGGTGTGGCCGTAGATATAGGCATCGGCACCGAGTTCTTCGACGACATCGACCTCTACGGGCAGCCCTGCACCGCTCGGGTCGGTCTGCAGATCCTCCGGCCGGACGCCCAGGGTCACGGTGTTGCCGGCAGCGTCATCGAGTACTTCCCGCTGCACTGGATAGACCGTGCCGCCGAACTTCACGCCGCCGTCGACCACCGGCAATTCCAGTAGGTTCATCGCGGGAGATCCGATGAATCCGGCGACGAAGACGTTCTGCGGCTTGTCGTAGAGATTCCGCGGGGTGTCGATCTGCTGCAACAGACCGTCCTTGAGCACGGCGACGCGATCCCCCATGGTCATCGCCTCGGTCTGATCGTGCGTGACGTACACCGTAGTGACGCCCAGGCGCCGGGTGAGCGAGGCGATCTGCGTACGAGTCTGCACGCGGAGCTTGGCATCGAGGTTGGAAAGCGGCTCATCCATCAGGAACACCTGCGGGTTGCGGACGATGGCCCGGCCCATCGCCACACGCTGCCGCTGACCGCCGGAGAGAGCCTTGGGCTTGCGGTCCAGATACTGTTCCAGATCGAGCAATTTAGCGGCTTCGCGCACCCGCTGATTGCGCTCTTCTTTGGGAACGCCGGCGATCTTGAGTGCGAATCCCATGTTGTCCGCAACGGTCATATGCGGGTAGAGCGCGTAGTTCTGGAAGACCATGGCGATGTCGCGGTCCTTCGGCGGCACGTCGGTGACGTCTCTGTCTCCGATCAGAATCCGGCCGGCGTTGACGTCTTCGAGGCCTGCCAGCATCCGCAGGGATGTCGACTTGCCGCAGCCTGAAGGGCCGACAAGCACCAGGAATTCACCATCGTTGATCTCGATGTTGAGCTTATCGACGGCGGGTGTATCGGTCCCCGGGTACAAGCGGGTTGCATTATCAAAAGTGACGGTAGCCACAGTCGCCTATCCTTTCATCGGCAGGTACGTGCCGAACGATCCGTAGTGAAAGCAGTATTCGATTATCATTCGGTCGATGGGGTACCCCTGAGTTTTGTGGGATACCTCACGCCTCTACTACTATGCCACACCTAGGGCAGGTCGCTGACCGCAGCGATGCGCAGATCCAGGAGCGTAGTCAGTACGGTGGCGACCTGTTCCGGGGAGTCCACCCGGTACTCGGCTGCGGTTTCCTCGGGCCCCACCTTGACTCCGACTTCACCGCTGCGCAGCGTACGGAACCCGTCTTCGTCGGTGGCATCGTCGCCGACGAAGAAAACCCCGGTGGCCGCACTGAACTCGCGCAGCAGGTCGAGGCCTTGCCCCTTATCGACCTGCAGCACCGATGCTTCGAGAACGCGTTTGCCGTTCTGTAACCGCACGCCTAAAGGGCGCAGCGCGGAGCGGGCGGCCAACACCGCGGCTTCGGCGACATCATCGTCGGCCTGGCGCGTATGCAGCACTGCACCAGCTGGTTTCACCTCGATGCTTGTACCCGGGTGCCCGGTGCTCACGGCGCTGAGTTCCGTGACCACCTGGCTCAGCAGATCCTGATCCTCGGCGCTCAGCGAGGGAAGCTCCTGGCCTGCCGGCTCTGAACCGAGCCAGCGCTCTGCACCGTGAGATCCGATGAGCAGAGTTCGCGGGGAAGGCTCGGCCACGGCCCGTAGCGAGCTCAGAGCTCGGCCGGAGATGAGCGCGGTGGTGGTCCGTGGCGTGTCCGCCAGCTCGGTGAGCGCCTGAGCGCTCGCCGGCAGCGGCCGGGCGTCTTCAGCACGAGGGACGAAAGGGGCGAGTGCGCCGTCGAAATCACAAGCCACGAGAAGCCGCTCGGTGCGGCTGAGCTGCACGAGCGCCTGGTAGAGGGCAGGGTCCAATCCGGTCAGCGACTGAGCGTTATTCACGGCCGGCTTTTTTCGCTCTGCTCGGCTTTGACTTGCTGGGCTGTTTGGCAGGCAAAGGGCTCTGGGCGAGTTGAGTCAAGAAATCCTGGGACCAGCGCTCTACATCGTGGTCCAGGATCTGCCGCCGCATGGAGCGCATCCGGCGCGATGCTTCGGCAGGGGAGAGCTCGATCGCGGTCATGATGGAGTCCTTCAGGCCGTCGATATCGTGGGGATTGATCAGAATCGCCTGCTTGAGCTCGTCGGCGGCCCCGGTGAACTCGCTGAGTACCAGGGCGCCGTTATTTTCGCTGCGACTGGCGATGTACTCCTTGGCGACGAGGTTCATCCCATCGCGAAGCGCGGTGACCAGCATGACGTCGGCGGCCAGATACAGTGCGATCATTTCCTTGCTAGGATACGAATGATGCAGGTAGCGCACCGCAGTGTGCTGCATCGTATCGTAGGTGCCATTGATCCGGCCCACGGTGGATTCGATCTCCTCCCGGAGCAGTCGGTAGCTCTCCACGCGTTCCCGGCTGGGGCTGGCGACCTGGATGAGAGTGGCGTCCCCGACGCGGAGCCTGCCGTCTTCCAGCAGCTCGGAGAAAGCCTTGAGCCGGTGTCTGATCCCTTTCGTGTAATCGAGGCGGTCCACGCCGAGCAGAATGGTCTTGGGGTTGCCGAGATCACGGCGGATCTGGGCGGCTCTTTCCTTGACGTCTTCACGAGCGGCGAGTTCTGCGATCTGGGCTATATCGATGGAGATGGGGAAGGCTTCTGCGCGTACTGCCCGGTCCTCGTAATTCACGGTGTTCTGCTTCGCGGTCAAACCGAAGAAGCGACGGACGCAGCGCAGGAAGTTGTTGGCGTCGTTGGCGCGCTGGAAACCGATCAGATCCGCGCCGAGCAAGCCTTCCAGAACAGGCCTGCGCCAGGGCAGCTGCGCATAGATCTCCAAAGGAGGGAAGGGGATGTGGTTGAAGAAGCCGATGCGCAGATCCGGCCGGGCCTCGCGCAGCAGGCGGGGAACCAGCTGCAACTGATAGTCCTGGACCCATACGGTAGCGCCGGGTGCGGCGTATGCCGCCGCAGCATCGGCGAAGCGCTGATTGACCCGCCGATACGCCTCCCACCAGGTCCGGTGGAACTCAGGCGGGGCGATCACATCGTGATAGAGCGGCCACAGCGTGGTGTTGGCGAAGCCTTCGTAGTAGAGCTCCACTTCTTCTTCATCGAGCGGCACCGGGACTAGGAACATATCTCCGTTGGCGAAAGGTTCGACTTTTTCGTCCGGTGCACCGTGCCAGCCGATCCAGGCACCATCGGTTTTGGCCATCACCGGTGCCAGGGCGGTGACCAGTCCGCCAGGGGAGCGGCGCCAGTCGACCTCGCCATTAGCTGTCTGAACCCGGTCCACGGGTAAACGGTTGGCGACCACGACAAGGTCGAAAGCGCGGGGGGATTCTGCTGGTGGCTGCTTCGCAGTTCTTCCCGCCCGCTCGGCTTTAGCCGCTTGTGCTGTTTTGCCTGGTCCCGACATGAGTATTCGCTCCCCGTTCCCGACGCTCTTCGCAACAGCTTATCTGCATGCGCAGGCTATAGATACGGAGCCACCCGGTCCCGGCGGGGCTTTCAGGCAGATTTCTTCCGGCATTATCTTGGCGCATTTCGGTGTCTATGGGCTGAGTGAGTGCTGTGTTTTTGCCCCGGGTTCGACCCGGGAAGGCGGGCAGCATCAGGGCAGCATTTACACTAGTGGGAGTACACGCCGTAGAGCAGGTAGACGTATGCCGTGATCTGCCGGATGGTCGGGAGAACGAAAACGGCAGAAGACTCAAAGGGTAGAGATGAACTCACAAAATCAGCCGGGGCAGAGCAAGGCTCAGCGCGCCGCTGCTGCACGCGAAAAGGCCCGGCAGGTCCGTGAGGCAGAGGCCAGTCGCCGCAAGCGCAACACCTGGTTGATCCGTGGCGGCATCATCGTCGCGGTGCTCGCTAGTATCGCGGTGGTCGCCGGGATCACTATTGCGAATACCCGGAACAACGCGCCGATCGCTGACTCCGGGCCGGTACCGGCTAATGTCAACACCTATGCCGGGGTGACCGTCGGCAAGGACGATAAAGTGATCCCTCCGGAGAACATGGTGAACGCGGTCGACAGCAGTACGCTGGGCCCGATGCCGACCACTGCCGCGCCACAGCCCTTCGGCCTTGCCGAGATCGGGATCCAGGCAGCACCGGCTGATCAGCCGGTGCAAGTGGTGGCCTATACCGATTTCATCTGCCCGGCATGCAATGTCTTCGAGCAGGCCAACGCCTCCATGCTCAAGGAGCTCGCTGATCAAGGGCTCATCACTTATGAGTACCGGCCGGCTGGTCTGCTCGACTCGAAGACGACGAGCAACTATTCCTCGCGTTCAGCCGCTGCCGCTGCTTGTGTCGCGGATTCCGCTCCGGACAGCTATCTCACGTTCTTCGGATCGCTCTTCGAGAACCAGCCGCAGGAGAACGGCGCCGGCCTGAGCAACGATCAACTCAAGCAGTACGCACGGGAAGCCGGTGCGAATATCGACAGCTGCGTCGATGAGCGGACATACCGCCCGATAGTTCAGTACGCGACTCAGCAGGCGCTCGCGCACGGTGTCACCGCGACCCCGATCGTTTTCGTAGACGGCCAGCAATACACTTCGCAGGCCCCGAGCTTTTCTGATTTCCGCCAGTTCGTCCAGGCAGCCATCGACGCTAAGAACGCCTGAGCGCAGCAGCACATTTGACCATACCGGGTCTGGCGGCACGTCCGTCAGAGTTGTCAGCGGTGAGCACGAGGGAGAACTATGAATCCGCAGAATTCGCAGCAGCGGCCGCAGAGCAAGAACCAGCGCCGCAATGAAGCGCGCGAGCAGGCCCGGCAGATCCGGGAGGCCGCGGCCAAGAAGCAGCGCCGCAGCAAATGGTTGATCCGGGGTGGGATCGTCGTCGCGGTGCTCGCTATCGTCGCGCTGGTGGTCACGGTCACTATCATCAATATCAAGAACAGCGCCCCGATCGCTGACAACGGCCCCCGACCCGCCAATACGAATCAGTACAACGGCGTCACGATCGCGGCGAATAATCAAGTCGTGACCATCCCGGCCGGCGAGGACGTGGAGGTGACCTCGCTGCCGGAGATGCCGACGCCGCGACCCACCAGTCTGGAGTCTCCGCAGAACGTGGGCATCGGCCCCTCCGCTCCGGGAGAGCCGGTCCAGGTAGTGATCTATGCGGACTTCTCCTGTGAGTTCTGCAAGGCCTTCGAAGCAGCCAATGAGGCAGTGCTGGCCGATATGGCCTCCGCAGGGCAGATCACTTACGAGTACCGGCAGATCGGCTTCCTGGATAACCCGGGCAGTCAGAATTACTCCTCCCGTGCTGCGGCTGCGGCATCGTGCATCGCCAGTGAGCAGCCGGAGAACTACCTGGGCTTCCTTAAGCAGCTGTACGATAATCAGCCTACAGAGGGTATGGGTCTGAGTAACGATCAGATCAAGCAGTACGCACAAGCCGCAGGGGCCAGCGTCGATGGCTGCATCGATGACCGGACCTACCGGCCCTTCGTCAAGTACGCCACTGCTCAGGCGCAGCTGGATGGCATTACGGCCACTCCGAGCATTTTCGTGGACGGCCAGCAGTACCAGACCACCCAGCAAGCGAATTTCAACGACTTCCGGTCGTTTGTCGAGGGCGTTATCGAGGCCAAGCAGTCCTAGAGAAGTCACGGGCCTGCTGAGCCGGCTAGCGAGAAGCTGGCAAGTCAGCGGGATGAAAAGTGAGATAAACTAGATGGGCACTTTGTCTCCCGGTGCGGCTGGTTCCAGCCGCACTGGGAGCCCAGGCCTCCTTAGCTCAGCTGGCCAGAGCACCTGTCTTGTAAACAGGGGGTCGCCGGTTCGAATCCGGCAGGGGGCTCCACGGAAAATCCCCGGAATCATTGCATCTAGCGCATGGTTCCGGGGATTTTGTACATTTCGATGACCTTGAGGGAACTTTCGGCTAGCGCTTGAGGCATGGCTGCAAAGGTCGTTAGGGTTTCGACACAGGCTCGATTGGTGGAAGGTGCCAACTGTGATGGCTAAGCTCACTGTCCGGCAGCGATGATTTTTGAAATTCTCTTGACTAGGCCACGTGTATGGGGGAAATGTAACTAATTACACGGTTTTTATCATGTTTGAATATAGAAGAGGAGGATGCCGTGAAATTGACGACAATGAGGTCGACAGCAGTGGTCTCTTTCTTAGGGGCTGCTCTTCTGGGTAGTGCATTAACCGCAACGGCTGTGCCGGCGACTGTCATGGACGCACCCTTGACAAGGGTCTGTCCCGGGTTTGGTTGACAGTTGGGGTTTGGGGTGATCAGGCCGCTTTCGCGTCCGTGTAGATCGTCTCAAACTCTACGGGAGTGAGTTTGCCGAGGCCGCGTTGCCGGCGTCTTCGGTTGTACTTCGTTTCGATCCAGGAAACGATCG
>NZ_AQXM01000022.1 GCF_000376245.1 Acaricomes phytoseiuli DSM 14247
GATCATCTCGGTGCGGGTCGGTCGAGTTCCGCCGCGAAAAAAGCCGACGCGCTGCGCAGAATCTCGTTAGCCCGGCGCAATTCACTCACCTCACGTTTGAGGCGTTTGATCTCGGCATGCTCTTCACTACCCAGACCAGGGCGGGTACCGGAATCAATTTCGGATTGACGTCGCCAACGACGCAACGCTTCCGAGCCCATCCCCAGCCGAGAAGCAACATGCTTAATCGCCGCGAACTCAGTGGCATGATCCGGAACAGATTCTTCGAGCATCCGTAACGCTCGCTGCCGGAACTCCGGCGGATACTGACGTGGCATACTTCCATCCTCCTATAAAGAACGGAACCAAACCCAGGACAATTCACTTTGGCCCCCACCTATAGTGTCCCGGACGTCGCTCCTTGACAACACCTGGGTGCTCGCCCCGTTAGGGCAGTGCCGTTCCTGGGCGCGTGCCGACGCCGACCGCCAGCAGCAACGATGAACCACACGAGCGGGCCCAGATTAGACGAAAGGCTTCACTTACGTGGTTCCAGCCCCTGAATCATCGAAGACCGATCAGCTGCAGAATCACCAGAACTAGTGTGGCAATGGCGCCAGGGCCAAGTAACACAGGAACAGCATGCTTAAGGAATAATTCAAGTCGCTGAACGCCATTAATCCTTTTTTGCAAATTGTTCCGTCATAGATACCACGAACAGCTGCTCCCGCAACTCGCTGAACTTCGATTCGCGACAAACAGTCCCACTCACCAGGGTCTTTAAATTTTTCAAGATGTGCTTCAAGCCTCGAAGCACTGGAAAACATATATAAAGATAACATGGATGACACTTTTTGAACCTCGCGCGCAAAAGCTATTCGCGACCCACCATTTTGTAAGAAATATTTATATCTAGATAAATCATCGATCTTCAAAAACTGTGAAGAATCATAAAACTATGATCAAAATTGATAGTAAGGGTCATTAGAATCCAGACGATGACTGCGGAGATTACTCCCAGCACAATAGACCCCTGGAACCGAGAGAGCGCGAATCCGCCTATCTGCGACTCCGACCAATTAGATAAATATTCAGGACCAGGAATAAGGTATATTAGACTCATCGAGAAAAACATATACAGCGCGAAAGCAAACCGCAGCTTTCTTCTCGGCGCAGCAGCATTTTCAACCATTCGACGACGATCCATGAAATTCGATGGACCCCAGCCGTATTCAGAGATGAGTTTTTTAATTTTACCCTTAGTTTTTAATTCAAAAAAGTAAATCTATATATATTATTCTTAGTCAGCTCACTTCTTCTAGCGACGGGTAGAATAATCTCCCTCCACCATAAGAACAGAGCGTAGGTTCCCGATACCGTAAATCCTGTCAAATAAATTACCCAAATGGTCGTAGGTAAAATTCTCTCAGCATCTTCCATCTAAGAATGCTAGCGCATGCATTCGTCCAATTTTCTCTAGCATCCAAATCCAGACAGCAGATCAAAGACGCCGACACCTGCTTGCCACTAGGCGTGACATCAACCGGCCCCCTGATCCTCAATAATGCGAGTACATACTTCATTGCTTAATTCACCCCGGATGCCAGTACATCTCTACCGATAGCGAGTGAATAACTCATTCTTCCCCCCCCCCCCCGGATCTAATACAAGGATCAACGATGCACCCCCTGAAACCTGAACGGAAGCGTCTTGGTTCCATGAGTTCGAAGTCTACGAATTCGGATCACTCGCACCAGGGGCAAAGTTCGAAAAGTTCACTCCATGCTCCAGATACTCAATAATGGGGCTCCTCTCTGAGTTACAAAGAGCTCTCAAGGGATGCGGGGCTTAGCGTAATTGCGCGGTACTTGGGGCAGACCCCAGCAATAAGCTAGGCTGCTGGCGTGAACTCACCCCAGCTGATCCTCGCCTCAGCCTCGCCCGCCCGCACCGCACTACTGCGCCAGGCCGGGGTCGGCCACCGCATTCAGGCCTCCTCCGTGGACGAAGACGCCGTCACCGCGGCAGCTGGCCAAGTGACACCGGCACAGACAGCCCTGCTCTTGGCTCGGGCGAAGGCTGAGGATGTCGCAGCCCGCCCAGAGAGTGCGGGATCCTTGGTGATCGGCTGCGACTCGGTGTTCGAATTCGACGGACTCCCCTACGGGAAACCCCATGAGGCCGAAGTCGCCCGGGAGCGGATCGGCCAGATGAGCGGCCGCTCCGGCGTACTGCATACGGGGCACTGGCTGATCGACTGCCGCACCGACGCCGCCAGCCCCGGCATGGGGGCGCTGGCATCGGCCACGGTGTACTTCGGCGACATGTCTGCAGCAGAGATCGACGCCTATGTGGCCACGGGAGAGCCTTTAGAGGTCGCGGGCTCTTTCACCCTGGATAGCCTGGGCTCTGCATTCATCGAACGCGTCGACGGCGATCCGCATGCCGTCGTCGGATTATCCATCTCCACCCTGCGGGCTTTGCTGCGCGAAACCGGCGTAAGCATCACTGAATTGTGGGATACCTACAAAGAATGACTGTTGAGCGCGCGGAAATCGTGTGAAGCGTAGGTGAAATCAGCTCAAAGCGCTAGGCTCCCTGAGGAGATAAGAATGGAGCCCCACGTGCCTGCTGATAGTCATACCACCCCTCGTCCCATCCCGGCTGGGGGGCCGGCGATCACGAAAGTTCTCATCGCCAATCGCGGCGAGATCGCGGTCCGCGTGATCCGGGCCACACGTGATGAAGGCATCGCGTCGGTTGCGGTCTATGCCGAACCTGATCGGGACGCCCTGCACGTCCGCCTCGCCGATGAGGCCTGGGCTCTCGGCGGGCAGACCGCGGCCGAGTCCTATCTGGACCAGGACCGACTGTTGGAGGCTGCCGCAGCAGCCGGTGCCGATGCGGTTCACCCTGGCTATGGATTCCTCTCCGAGAATGCAGAATTCGCACAGCGCGTCATCGATGCCGGGCTGACCTGGATCGGCCCGCCGCCGGAAGCCATCGCCAAGCTGGGCGATAAAGTCCAGGCCCGGCATATCGCCGAAAAAGTCGGGGCACCCCTGGTCCCTGGCACCAAAGACCCGGTGAGCAACACCCAGGAAGTACTCGACTTCGCCGATGAACACGGCCTGCCGCTCGCCATCAAGGCCGCCTACGGTGGCGGCGGCCGCGGCATCAAAGTGGTCCGCGAGCGCGAAGACATCGCGGAATCCTACGAATCGGCAGTCCGTGAAGCCGTCGCGGCTTTCGGCCGGGGTGAATGCTTCGTCGAACGATTCCTCGACGCACCGCGGCACGTCGAGACCCAGTGCCTCGCCGACGCCCAGGGCAATGTCGTCGTGGTCTCCACCCGGGATTGCTCCTTACAGCGACGCAATCAGAAACTCATCGAAGAAGCTCCGGCACCTTTCCTCAGCACCGAGCAGCTCGACCGGCTCTACTCCTCCTCCAAAGAAATCCTGCGCGAAGCGGGCTATCAGGGTGCGGGAACCTGCGAGTTCCTGGTCGGCCAGGACGGTGTGATCTCCTTGCTTGAGGTCAACACCCGGCTGCAGGTGGAGCACCCGGTCTCCGAAGAAGTCACCGGCATCGACTTGGTCCGCGAGCAGTTCCGCTTGGCCCAGGGCGAAGCCCTGGGGTACGACGATCCGGAAATCCGCGGACACTCCTTCGAATTCCGGATCAACGGGGAGGATCCCGGCCGGAACTTCATGCCCGCGCCCGGAACCGTAGAGACCCTGAAGCTACCAAGCGGGCCCGGAGTCCGAGTGGACTCCGGAATCGAAGCGGGGGAAGTCGTCGGCGGAAACTTCGATTCGATGCTGGCCAAGCTCATCGTCACCGGGGCCACCCGGCAGCAAGCGCTCGAGCGCTCCCGCCGTGCCCTAGAGGAAATGGACATCACCGGGATGCCCACGGTGCTGCCCTTTCACCGGCGCGCAGTCGCCGATCTGGATTTCGCCCCGGTGGATGCCGAAGAGCCTTTCCGGGTACATACCCGCTGGATCGAGACCGACTTCGTCAATGACCTGCCGCCGTTCAACCCGGGTGACGCCAGTGCGGTTGATGTCGATTCCGACGAACGGCAGAAAGTCACGGTGGAAGTCGGCGGGAAACGGCTGGAGGTCGTGCTCCCCGCTGCTATGGGACTCCCCGCACGTGCCGCAGGCACCGGTAAGGCCAAGAAGAAAGCCGGCCGCTCCCGTTCTACCGCTACCGCATCCGTCGATGGCGACGCCCTGACCTCACCGATGCAGGGCACCATCGTCAAGGTGGCTGTTGCGGACGGAGAGGCCGTGTCCGAAGGCGATCTAGTGGTGGTCCTGGAAGCGATGAAGATGGAACAGCCGCTCACCGCGCACCGTTCCGGGACCGTCCGGGGACTGAAATCAGCTCCCGGGGACACCGTCTCCGCCGGAGCGGTGATCGCCACGATCGAAGACTGAGCCCGCATAAGAACTCAGCTGGATTGCGCCACCAGGTCATCGTCTTTGGTCTCGCGGGAGAAGTACAGCGCTACTAGGGTCAACACCGCCATGCTGCTCAGGTACACTCCCACGAGCCCCGTGCTGCCCCCGGCGGCCTGCCAGAGTGCTACCGCGATAAAAGGCGCCACCGCCGCGCCCAGGATGCTGGCCATGTTGTAGCTCACCGCGGAGCCGGTATAGCGGACGTTCGTGGGGAACAGCTCGGGCAGGAACGCTCCCATCGGGCCGAAGGTGAGGCCCATCAGGGTGAAGCCGACGACCAGCCAGGCCATGGCCCCGACGAACCCGCCACCGGTGAAGAGCGGGAAGCTCAGCCCGAAGCCGATGATCAGCACCGTAATGACCATGAGCGAGCGCCTGCGCCCGTACCGCTCCGCCATCGGGCCCGCGATGAGGGTGAAGATACCGAAGAACACGACGCCGACGATGAGCATGAGCAGGAAGTCGTTGCGGCCATACCCGAGCCCCGGCACGAAGCTGTCGATAGCCGTCTGAGACATGGGCCGCCCGGCGCTTTCCGCCGCTTCTTGAGCCGATTGCAGGGACGACGCTGTGGTGCCGAAGGTCAGCGTGAACGTCGTCATCAGATAGAACAGCACATACGTGGCCAGCATGATGAAGGTCCCCAGGATCAGCGGCCGCCAGCTGGTTCGGAACACTGTGCCGATCGGGAGCTTGGAGACTTCGTCGTCATCGACGACCTTCTGGAAGGCCGGTGCCTCCACGAGCTTGAGCCGCACATAGAGACCGATCAGCACCATGACAGCACTCGCCAGGAACGGAATCCGCCAGCCCCAGGCGGTGAAAGCGTCAGCCGGCATCGACACGCTCAGGATCAGAAACAAGCCGTTGGCCAGGATGAACCCGATAGGCGCCCCCAGCTGCGGGAAAGTACCGTAAACGGCCCGGCGATTCTTCGGCGCGTTCTCGGTGGCCAGCAGAGCCGCACCGCTCCACTCCCCGCCCAGCGCGAGGCCTTGCGCAAAGCGCAGGATCACCAGAAGCGCGGGGGCCAGCACAGCCCAACCCGGTACCTGGGCCGTCGGCAGGCAGCCGATCAGGAAGGTGGCGATGCCCATGGTGAGCAGGGACGCCACGAGCGTACCCTTCCGCCCGACCTTGTCGCCGAAGTGCCCGAAGACCACTGAACCTAGCGGGCGGGCGATGAACGCCACCCCGAAGACCGCGAAGGAGCTCAACAGCTGGGTGATCTCATCCGCCGCCGGGAAGAACAGCCTCGGGAAAACCAGCACCGCCGCGGTCGCGTAGATGTAGAAGTCGTAGAACTCGATGGAGGTGCCGACCATGCTCGCCACGATGACGCGGCCCCGACTATTGGGCAGCTCTTGGGACTCTTTCGGCTGGGAATCGTGCGGCTGGGGGCGTGCCGGGCTCGGTGCGGTCATCTACGGCATCCTGTTCTCGTATCCGGTCTCATGCAGAGTGCCGTAGGAGCCATCCGCCCCCGCAGCACCGGTGCTGCACATCTTAATCACAGCTTTCTCCGGTGAGGATATCTCCGTCAGCCGATGTCCACTCTGCGGACATCGGCTCGAAGCCGACGCTGGCTCAGGATGAACTTTCCTGGAACTACCGGGAAACCGCATGACATCGCTCTCTGCGGCTGCCTAGCATGAGAACCGTCCCCTTTCATGAAGACGGTGATGAGAAAAATGATGCCCCAGCTTTCACGACGATCCATGGTTCGAGGACTAGCCGGCACCGCTGCCTGGGGCGTGCTGTCGGGTGGAGCCGTGCAGACAGCAGCATCGGCTACTCTTGCTCCCATCGCTCAGACGCCCGAGCCTCAGACTCTCAAAGTCTTGGTGTTGAACGCCTGGATCGGTGGAAAAAGAGTGCGGGGCGGTACGGAGATGATCGCGCAGATCATCGAAGCCTCCGGCGCCTCCTTGGTTTTCCTCCTGGAGGCGAAAGAGACCACCGGGCAGATCGTGACGAAACTGAACGCCTCCGGGGCGAATTTCCAGTACCGGATGACCGGGGACACCGCAATCATCTCGAGCCACCCGATGAGCGAGGCGGTCGAGTTCCCTTTCATGACCAAAGCCGTGGTGACCGTAGGCCCGCTCGAAGTCGCCGCCTATGCCGCACATCTGGAATACCGGTGGTACGCCACGTACCTGCCCCGGGGTTACGGAGCGGGTGTGCCTCGCGGTGAGCTGTCCGAATCCGGCTGGGGGAAGATCCCGGATGGTCCAACCACCGATGTCGCGACGATCTCACGGGTCAATGAAGCTTCCGGCCGGCCGAAAGAGATCGCCGATTTCATCTCCGATGCGCACAACGAACAGGCGCGGAATCGCGCCGTGATCCTGGGCGGCGATTTCAATGAGCCCTCGGCCCTGGACTGGACGCCGGGTACCACCCGGCTGTTCGATCACAATGGTGTGGTGATGCGCTGGGAGTCGACTCAGGCACTGCACGATGCAGGTTTCCTGGACGCCTACCGGGATGCGCACCCGGACCCTGTGACGCATCCGGGGTTCACTTGGCCCGCCAGTAATCCGAACGTCGGCATCAATGAGCTGACTTGGGCTCCGGAAGCTGACGAACGGGACAGAATCGATTACGTCTTCCACTCCCCGGACCCCCGCGTACAGCTGACGAGTGCTGAAGTCGTCGGACCACGGGCATCTATCGTCCGGAGCGAACGGGTCGATGAGCCCGGCGAGGACCCGTTCCTACTGGCCGATACCCCGTGGCCGACGGACCACAAGGGCGTGCTGGCGAGTTACCAGCTGCGCGGTTAGGGCGCAGGTTCCGAGGCTTCCGGTAGCCGGTGGGGTGGAAATCGGTCAGCGATGGGTGGAGTGAGCAGTCGCTCTTCGCCAGTAACTGTGATGCGTTAGGGCCGATCCGAAACCAAACACGAATCCCCGTCGAGCTAGTTGCGCCTATCTCTAAAGACCCCGTTGCTTCATTGATGGGAATAATCTTTCCGAGAGAGTACCCCTGCTCTTCCCAGTACGCATACATCGCATCAGAGGTCACCTGCGGATCAGCCACGCCCCCGCCCTCCGCAGTGTAAGAAAAGCCTCTGCCTTTGCTGTCCCCGATATAACAGCTCACCCGATCAACCTGAGTCGGCTGGGCGCGATTCCACTGCGGGTAGTCGATTCCAATCTGCTGAGCATTCGCTTCAATCGTGTCGTAAAAATCCGTCCGGATCGTGTCCGGAGCCCGTCCGACACCCTCAGATTCACCCACGTTTCCTCCAGAAAACAAGCCACAACCAGACAGGAATAACGCTCCGACGAGGCCTGCGGTAAGAATCATCAAGCGAGCTCTCACGGCACGTTACTGAGCCCTATTTTCCGGCATGACCGGCGGAATATTTTTGAGGCTCGAGTCCAATGAACAGTCACTTCTCGCTAGTAATTGCGAGGCATTCGGCCCGATGCGGAAACCAATCCGAATTCCGGTGGAGCTAGTTGCGCCTATTTCCAAAGAACCCGTTGCCTCATCGAGCGGGATAATCTTTCCGAGAGAGTACCCCTGCTCTTCCCAGTACGCGTACATAGCGTCAGAAGTCGCCTTAGGGTCAAGAACACCTGCGCCTCCGGTCGTGGGGTCTGCCCCGGGTTTGGTTGACATCTGATCTGTGAGGATTCGTCCTCGCTGGAAGGATGTATCTCTTGCCCAAGCCCTATCCGAAAGAGTTCCGTGACGATGTCGTGGCTGTGGCCCGTAAAGCCCGGGCCCCGTTATCGCAGATTGCGAGAGACTTCGGGATTTCCGAAGCCTCGTTGTTCAACTGGCTGAA
>NZ_AQXM01000023.1 GCF_000376245.1 Acaricomes phytoseiuli DSM 14247
CGTCCTCGGTCAGGCCCGGCACGCGCCCGTCTTCGATGTTTGCTTTTTTCAGCCAGTTGAACAACGAGGCTTCGGAAATCCCGAAGTCTCTCGCAATCTGCGATAACGGGGCCCGGGCTTTACGGGCCACAGCCACGACATCGTCACGGAACTCTTTCGGATAGGGCTTGGGCAAGAGATACATCCTTCCAGCGAGGACGAATCCTCACAGATCAGATGTCAACCAAACCCGGGGCAGACCCATGGGTTGGTCGCAGCAGTCAATGCTGACCCGGTATCAGCACGTGCTGGATGAGATGAAGCAGCAGGCTGTGTCAAAGGTCACAGACGCTTTGTGGCAAGAACCCACCCCCATTTCGGAGGTCATTGACCTCGCTGCCCACCGGTCACGACGGCAGCGTAAGCCATCATAGGCCACCAAATAGGCCACCAAAACGGGTATTAACGATGAAAAAGCCCCGGTCAGAAACTGTAAAAACAGGCTCTGACCAGGGCTTTTATTGGTAGGGCTGCTGGGACTTGAACCCAGGACCAAAGGATTATGAGTCCTCTGCTCTAACCAGCTGAGCTACAGCCCCCTGCCGGCGCGAAAACCGACCTTTCTACCTTAGCCGACAACGGTGGATCCGGCTGCCGGCAAAGCCTCAGAGCATCTGCTCGCGATATTTCTCCTCGAAGCTGGCTCCGTAATAGAGATCCTCGAAAGTCTCCAAGGTGGCGTTGATGCTGTGCTTCTCAGCAACCGCTCGTGATGCCTTCCCCATCGCCTTCAACTCGGCCTCGGGAAGGGAGAGCACCGTGGTGATCTTCTCCGCCAGGTCATCGACATTACCCGGTTCGAAAAGGTACCCGTTCTTCTTCTCTTGATCGATCAGATGCGGCAGCGCCATCGCATCGGCGAGTACCAGCGGAGTGGAAGCGCTCGCGGCCTCCAGTGAGACCAGGGACTGCAACTCGGCCGTACCGGGCATCACGAAAAGCTCAGCGCGCAGGTAGGCCTCCCGCAGCTGCTCATCGGAGATCGCGCCCAGGAACTTCACCCGACCCTGCAAGCCCATCTCGGCGACCTGCGCCTCCAGCTTAGGCCGGATCTCTCCGCTGCCGACGATCTCCAGATGCGCGTCCAGCTCAGCCGGCAGCTTCGCCATCGCTTCAATCAAGAGGTCGATGTGCTTCTCCTCCGCCAATCGGCCGGCGAAAAGCACCGTGGGATGGTCGGGGCGAGCGATCTCTTCGCCAGGCTGCAGCTCGTAGGCTGCGGCGTCGATGCCGTTGGAGACCGGCAGCACTTTGCGCAAGAAGGCGTGATCGTGCATGGCCTTAGCCGCTAACGGCGTAGGGGTCGTCACGACCGCCGCGTTTCCCATCACCTTGCCCATATCACGCCAGGAGTTCTTAGCCACGATGTCCACGAACCACTGCGGGAAGGGCAGGAAGGGGTTGAGATTCTCCGGCATGAAGTGGTTGGTCGCGATCACCCGGATACCGCGGCGGGTGGCTTCTTCGATCACCGCTTTACCGATCATGTAATGGCACTGGATGTGGACTACATCAGGCTGGACCCGGTCGAAGAGCAGCTCGATATGGCGTTTGATCTCCCACGGCAGGCAGATCCGGTACGTGGGGTGCGTGAAGACCGCGTGCGAGCGCAGCCGGTGCACCTGAGCCTCTTTGCGCTGCTCGGTGTAGCTCTGCCCTTTGCTGGGGCGAGCCGCCACCACGTGCATCTGGTGCCCCCGGGCGCTCATGTTCTTGGCCAACCGGTAGCAGAACTGCGCCGCGCCGTTGACGTCCGGCGGATACGTATCCGCAGCGATCAGCACCACCAAGGGCTTCCTATCGCGCTCGACCGTCTCCGGGTCGCCCTCAGCTTCATGACTGTCGGTCACAACTATCAGCTCCTGCTCAGCTCCTATCCCCCATCAGCAGAGGATCGCGGCGAAAGATTCGCCGGCTTCTGCACGGGCGATCCGGCGTTATGGACGCCAAGCCCGTTTGGCCGCTTTCCGTGCCGAACGCCTGCTGTTCTTGCGCGAGTTGCCTCTGCGTTTGATGACGTCAGGATGGTGCCTGGAAAGCGCGACCACTCCCACGATAGCAATCAAAGCAGCCACAGCCATGGCAATTGCCACGACACCGGGCACGTCAGATTGCAGCTCGTTCAGGATCACGATGCCGATCGCGATGCCGACCATCGGGTCGATGACCGTCAAACCGGCGATCACCAGATCCGGGGGCCCAGAGGCATAGGCGCTCTGCACGAACCATGATCCGAGACCTCCCGCGGCGATGATCGCGGCAATCGAATACCACTCGATATTGGCCAGGCCCAGCCCGTTCGGATTGAAGATCTGCTTGGCGATGATCTTCGTCATCACGGCGACGAAGCCGAAGAGCACGCCGGCTCCGATGATGTAGAAAAAAGCTTTGAGCCTCCTCCGCAGGGCCACGGCCGCACCGCCGAAAATCATGACCACCAGCAGAAGCAGCAGGACGACCGTGATCTCCTCGTGGCGGGTGATGCTGTTGTTCTCCCGGACCACGTTGAGCGCCAGCAGCACAAAGGCCGCGCTACCGGCCACACAGGCGACAATCGCCACGACGGTAGCACGGTTGAGCTGAATGCCCTGGTCCCTGGAGTTCACGACGGTCGTGATCACCAGTGCGATGGCCCCGATGGGCTGAATCACGGTGAGCGTGCCGAGGCTCAGCGCAGTGGCGTTGAGCAGCAGGCCCGTCGCCAGGAGCACCAGCCCGAGGATCCAGCGCGGGTTGCGCAGCAGACTAGCGAAGTTGCTGCCGCCCAGGGCCAGGCCGCTGGTGTTGTTTTTGACCGCACTGCCCTGCCTCTGCGCGCCGAAAGCCATGAAGAACGCTGAGGCTATCGCGCAGCCCACCGCCAGCCAGATCATCGCGCGCCTGGCTCCGAACTCTCAGAAGCCGCCGGGCGGTGCAATTGCCGGTGTTTACGAATGATCGCCCAGAAGTAGTTGTTCGCAGCGATGAGGTGCCCCACGATGCCGATAACCAGGAAGATCCAGGCGATCACCGTGAAAGCGTTCGGCTCATCTCCTATGGCTCGGGCGAGTAGCAGCATGGGCGTGCCGATGAGCAGCGCCGCGGTTCGCAGTTTACCGATGATACTCACAGGCAGGTCCGGGTGCCAGCGGAAGAACAACAAGGAGGTCAGAGTGAGACTGGCATCAGGGATCACCAATAGGGCCAGCAGCCACCAGGGGATGATCTGCGCGATCGCCAGGGTGATCGCCACCGTGATCAAAGCGATCCGATCCGCTAAGGGATCCAGGATGAGCCCCAGTGCGGATGCCTGATCGAAGCGGCGCGCGACATATCCGTCGATCCAGTCGGTGCTTCCCATCACGACGAGGACCACGACGCCCCAGCCATACTCCCGCTCCGAGAGCACGAGCCAGACAAAGAGCGGTACGCCGAGAAAACGCACGACGGTGAGCACATTGGGGACAGTGAAGATCCGCCGGTGGACGGTGACCGGGTGCCCGGGACGGGTGCCGGCTCCGATGAGTCTCATCCCGCCCCTTTCACTTGTCATTGCTGGCTAGCTTTTGAGACTAGCCGGACTGGTCTTCAGAGTTCTTTGGAGTGGCCTCTGTCCACTGCCTAGCTCTTGATCAATTTTCTCAGTAGAACCACGAAAGTCACGGCGGACACGGCAGCAACGCTCCAGGGCATCCAGCGCCTACGCACCTGATTCACCCCGGAGTCCGGATCATCGAGCATTGACTGAAACTGCGCTTTAACATCCGCCCGCTCGCCCAGGTCGTCGCGAAGGCGCAGCAGATGGTCCCGCCGATCCTGGATCCTCTGCCGCAGCTCTTCGTCGCTCGGCGGAGCGGGCTTCGACTCTTTTGCTTCTTCGGCCTGGGACGTTTTGCCCTCTTCGGCTTCCACTGACTCTTCATCCTGGGCGTCCAAGCTGGCCGGGTCGAAACTGCTGCCTTCGCGCAGTACACCGAGGTCATGGCGCAGCCCGCGCAGGGCTTCCTGCGGGGTGGGCGGCAAAGCGCGCTTGAAGTAGCGCAGGCCGAGGAATGCGCAGATCGCGATGATCAGCAGGAAAAAAGCCGCCACGATCAGCGCGGCGAGCCAGGCCGGCATCACCGTGGCCAGGCCCATGATCGCTGCCACCACGAGGGCGATGACCATCAAGCCCAACACCACGAGAACAGCGGCGAAAAGCGCAGCACCCACACCGGCACTGATCCCCTTGGCCTTGAGTTCGCGCTTGGCCAGCGTGAATTCATCACTGAACTGCCGGGGAGCAAGCGCTGCGAGAGCCCGCGTATCACCTATCAGCGTGCCGTCGCTGCGGACCTCCTCGGTCACGGATGGTTCGCTCATAGCTGCTGCCTCCAGAAAGGCTCGTCGGGTACTAACCAGGTGATTCTCATGTCAAAATTACCATTCGCCCAGACAGACTGGAGCCATCTGGCCGGTCAAAGGGCCCGGGCAGCCCCCATCCAGCACTGTCACAGTGCTAGTCGGGAACTGAATTAGGCATACTAGTGTCGTGGAAAATCACCCGGTTTCGCGCCCTGCACCAGGGAGCGTGATCAACCATGAGCAGCACGACTCGGATCACGCAGACGCAGCTCGCAACGACACAGTGAAGTACCAGGACGGCCTGACGCAGCTGACCCGGAGCAAGCCCTGGACGACGCCGCTGCTCTGCGCCCTCATAGCGGTGCTGGGGTTCTTGAGCTTCGGCGCCCTGACGGGGTCGCTGATCGATGGCCCCTCCGAAAAACTCTCCGAACAGCTGGCGCTCACCTTGCAGGACGGCCCCGGGCCGCTCTGGACGCTGCTGACCTCAGGGTTGCTCGCCAGCTCCTGGCTGGATTATCTGATGGGTTCTGCGCTGCTCTTCGTCGCCGTGACCTGCGCGGTGCGTTTCGCCGGGATCTGGCGCACCGCGCTCAGCTTCGTGGTCGGCACAATAGGAGCCTCTGCAGGGCTCATGGCCGTCCTGGATTGGGGCGCCTCCGGGGATAGCGAATTACTGGACTACATCGGCGGCAGCTACCTTCTGGGCGTCTACGGCGGGGTCTGCGCAATGCTCGGCCTGGCCACAGCCGCATTCGGCATGTTCTGGCAGCGCAGATTGCGACTCTGGCTGGTGTCCGTCACGATGATGCTCGTGCTCTACCTCGGGCACGGTGAGACCGTCCTGGCTCTGCTGGGCGCGTTGGTCGGCATCGGCGTAGGCATGCTGCTGATTCCCCGGGGCTCCGTTCAAGCTCATGCTTTCCGGCACTCCAGCCTCCGCGAGACTCGGGTCCTGATCTCCACCGTGCTCGCCGTCTTCGCCCTCGGGATGGCGCTCAGTCAGCTCACCGCCAACTTCGCGGTAGGTCCACTTTCAGCGGCAAACCTCCTACTGCTTCAGAACGTACCGGATAGTTACGAGGTCGGCTATTTCTGCTCTGGGGATCAAGCTTGCATCGCGCTCCAGGGTGTTGTCGGAATCGCAAGCCCGGGCGCGGTGATCCTTTCGCTCATCCCGATGCTCTTACTGCTGGTCTGCGCAGACGGGCTGCGTCGCGGCAGGCGGCTGTCCTGGTGGATCACGATCTTGGCACAGGCCTATATGGCCACTGTTTCACTGCTCAGTGTGGTGATCTTCTACGCCATGCCCGAAGACCTGATGCTCTCCAGCGGTATCGCGTTCTACCTCGTGCCCATGGTGCTGACGCCTATCATCATCATCGGCGTCCTTATCGCTGCCCGGGGTGCCTTCAATGTCCGCTCCGACCCGGCAGCCAGTCGCACCCTCGCCAAGATCGCCGGTTTCACCGGACTCGCGCTCTTGATCGCCTACCTCGCCGCGTGGCTTCTGGAGGGCAACCTGGACCGCGGGAACGTAACGGGTTCGCTGGGTGAGCTGCTGGTTCAGCTACCGCATCTGTTCATCCCCTTCCAACTCCCTTTCAACGTTGCACTGCCTGAGGGATTCTTGACCACGGTGCTGTACACCATGGGCGGTGTCGTGTTCTGGCTGATCCTGCTCTTCCTGTTGATCCGCGACTCGCGGCGTTACAGCGGCACCGCACGGGATCACAGCAGCGAGCACATCCAGGCCGCAGAGCTGATCCGCACCGGGGGCGGGTCGATATCACATATGGCTCTCTGGGACGGGAACTTCTACTGGTTCACAGAGAGCCGAGACGCCGGCGTCGCTTACCAGGTGCATCACGGGGTGGCGCTCACAGTCGCTGAACCTTTCGGCAACCCAGAGGCCCATCCAGCAGCATTGCGCGGTTTCACGGCCTATGCGGTGGAGATGGGCCTGGCACCGTGCTTCTATTCCGCTCCGGCGGAGCTCGGGCCAGAATTGAGCAGCTTGGGTTTCCGATCCTTGGAGGTCGCCGAGGAGACGGTGCTCAGAATCCAGGATCAGAACTTCAAGGGGAAAGACTGGCAGAACGTACGCACCGCGATCAATAAAGCCCGCAAACTCGGTATCACCGAGATCTGGGGGAGTTACGCCTCCTTCAGCCCCGGGCTGCGTGCGCAAATCCTGCAGCTGAGCGAGGAATGGGTATCGGAGCGGGCGCTTCCGCAGTTGGGTTTCACCCTCGGCGGTCCAGATGAGCTCAAAGACGAATCCGTGGTGTGCTGCTTGGCCGTCGATGAATCGGGGGCCGTGCTCGCGGTCACCAGTTGGCTTCCCGTCTACCGGGATGGCGAGGTCATTTCCTGGACCCTGGATTTCATGCGCCGGCGCTCGGATTCCTTCAACGGCATCATGGATTTCCTGATCGCCTCCGCAGTGCGCCACTTCCAGTCCCAGGTCGAGGAAATCTCGCTTTCCGGCTCTCCCCTGGCGGGCACCGTGAATGCAGAGCAGGGGCAGAACCAGGATGCCATGAACCGGATTCTCTCCTTCTTGGCACAATCCCTAGAACCGTTCTATGGCTTCCGTTCCCTGGCCGCGTTCAAAGCCAGATTCAAACCGGTGCACCGCACCCTGTACATGTACTATCAGGATCCGCTGGCTCTGGCCTCGATAGGTCTCGCCGTGGCGGAGGCGTATCTGCCAGGACTCTCCGCACGGCAGCGCACCGCGATGCTCAGCAATCTGCTCCGGGGCGAACGCTCGGAATAAAACTGCCGGCTACCCACGCGGCTCCACCCCTGGGATGAGCACCAGCCCCGGAAGATCCTTCCAGGCGCCGATGCTGCTCCGGGCTGCTCTGGGCAAAGTGAAGAGGGAAAAGTTAAACACCCTAACACTCTGAAAAGAGGCCCACCATGAGCTCGGAAATTACCAGCAGAGCCTGGAATGTTCTCTCCTTCGGCAGCATCGGTGTTCTGATCGCCGTGGCCTCACTGATCGGCTTGGTCTTCCTGCTCCAGATCGCCATGGCCAAGCTGCTGCTGGTATCGGTCCGGCGGCAGTAGGAACCACAAGGCACGGCTCTGCCGGCTCTGGTTTCCAGGCAGTCACTAAGCCAGTGACTCATTCGCAGCGGGGACTTCAAGTTAAACTAAACGGCTGGAGCGCGCGGGGCCCTTCGCGTTCGAAGGGCCCCGCGCTCCAGCCGTCCGGACTAGTTCCAGGAGCTAGGGAGCGCCCGTGCAGGAAACCGTTGCCGACGGCCCGTTGACGGTGTTCTCATCTTTGACAACGCCGTTGACCGTGATCTTGCAGCTGATGCTCGTCGCTTCGGGAGCCGCAGTGGCGGTCAGGGAGAAGGCATTCAGGTTGAATGCAGCAGGCTGAAAGGATTCGGTCTGGCTGAAGGGCAGGGCGATGGCATTCTGCTGCTGTATCTCATCATCGCCCAGAGCCATATACGTCACCGATGCGGCGGTCGGAGCATCGCTGGTCACCTCATAGACAACAGTGCCCGGAGGTGCCGAAGCGGCGGAGGAGGCGGCATTGCTCAGGAAGCCGATGCCCACTGCGACAAGAACTGTCACCAGAGCGGCGATGATCAGCGAGAGCCCGGAGAGTGCCAGGCCCGTGATGGACATGCCCTTGGACTGCTTCTTCACCAGGGCCACGATGGCCAGGATCAACCCGATAAGTCCCAGCAGAAATGACAGCACGTTGATGAATGGGATGAAAGCCAGGATGAAAGCGATGATTCCCAGGATCAAGGCGGCGATCGCCAGGCCGTTGCGCTTGGCGGCAGCCGGGGGCAGCGGTGCTGAAGAAGGCGCTGGGTAGTTAGTGTAGTCGGCCACTAATTGTTCCTTAGAGGTCAGAGGGATGAGAAAAGCAAGCCCATCTTACGCGAGCGATGCCGCAGGATTCCGAGCTTCCAGCCCGAGGTTCAGCTCTCAGCCTCTGAAGCCGACGTGACTTCTTGCCAATGACTCTGGTTTAGTTAAGAGAACGAAGGTCATAGATCTCAACGGGTCTATTGCTTTCACGCAAGTACATACCGGGTCTGTCCCGGGTTTGGTTGACAGTTGGGGTTTGGGGTGATCAGGCCGCTTTCGCGTCCGTGTAGATCGTCTCAAACTCTACGGGAGTGAGTTTGCCGAGGCCGCGTTGCCGGC
>NZ_AQXM01000024.1 GCF_000376245.1 Acaricomes phytoseiuli DSM 14247
ATCCAGACTGAGGAGTTGATTTTTTTCTCACTCTGTTCCTTAGCGGGGGTAAAGGTGTCGGCGATAGTTTTCTTTTTACGCGGCCCGTAGGGGTTGGTGTTTGCTGGTTTTTCACTCATGGTTAGATGATCCTCATTTCGCGGGCTACCTGGTCATAGCCGTGGGTGTTGTGCGGGGTGCGCATGGTTTCGGCTTTGATCGATGTTGCTTTGCGGATGAACGCATTCATCAGCGGCGCTCCGTTTTCTGTCAGAGCGGCAGTGGCTTGGCGATAAGCGAGTGTTTGCGGTTCAGCAACAGTGATGAGCACGTAGACCTCAGCATCTGATTCTGCGCAGACCTCTAATGTCATCCATGTCCGGTCTAAGTCCAGCGGTGAGGCTGTAGTGGGGATGAGGACTTTGTCAGATGTGTCCAGGGCTGCTTGGACAATGTCCGGGGTGTGCGGGTTGGTATCGATGACGACAACATCGATACCGTCGGGTTCGACCCTGCGTACGGTTCTTGCATTGACCGCGATCACCTCGAACGGCAACGGATCATTATTTTCCGCCGCTATTTCCGCCCACCCCGAGGCGGATCCTTGAGGGTCTGCATCCCATAGCTGAACTCTCTTACCAGCTTGGGCTAAGACTGTTGCCAGCATCATCGCTGATGTTGTCTTCGCCGTCCCACCTTTTGTATTAGCTACCGCCAGTTTCATTAAAACCACTTCCCCTCATAACCGGAAAACCGAACATGGTTTAAATATTACCACTTGCGGTTATGTGGTCAAGCAGTTACATGGTTGTTGGGTCTATCCGTTGAATAGACAACCGGTTTTTCCGTTACTGTTCTCTTGCAGCTCGGCTACCGCCGGAAAATAGAGCAAGTGGTGAGTCGAAGCGATGGCATCGGGGTGAAACCCCAAATCTCAACCTAATGGGGCTGTTGGTAGAGTTGTGTGGTCAGCTGGAAGAGCAGCCGGAACAGTTCGAGCGGGAGCTTGAATACCGGTCAGGTTCACTAGCGCCAGGCCCCCAAAGTGCCTGTGATTTCAATAGTGCGTTTCGCGACGATTATCCCTGTAGACGTGAACTGCGGCCGCACAACACCGAAGAGCCCCCGTTGCAGTGGGGCTCTTCGTATCCGCATCAGAATCTCTCCGCTTAGCGAAATCAGTACTAGGGCACGAAGTTCGTTCTGCTCTTCACAGTCAGCAAGCTAGGCCCCATCGGAACAGGCGTATCGATCCTGGAAATTGGGGCTCATTCATGCCTTACAGAGGGGTACTCATGTCTCTCACAGCTCAGAAACCCCTGACTGGGTCCCTAAGGGCCTCGTGTGAGGCTGCACTCCCCAAACCTTACTAAAGGTGTGAAAGGCTCTTAGAAGCCATCCTGGGGCCCCTGGGGTATATCGGGGCTGCGCGCTGCGTTCATGGAAGTTAAGTCAGTGATTATTTTCATTAGCTTCTTTGAACCCAGCCACAGCCAGGACACCACCACTCATGGTGAAGCTCTGAGGAGTACTCAGCCAACGCTGCCAACCAGGCACTCCAACGACTGAAGAATCAGATCAAAAAAGTGCTTCAGCAACAGACGTTCGAAGCTTCGAAAACTTGGCCCCCTGCTTTTAAGTTTTTTAATAGTTAAAAGTATTAACTACTAGGGGCGGGCCGGAATGCCTTGCAAATAAAGGGAAGTAGAGGGGTCGTGCGCGAGTACTTTACCCCAGTAGGCGCGAGTACTTTACCCCAGCCACTAGCCCGGATTTCGTGGGGGCGCGAGTACTTTACCCCACGGATTTACTGGGATGCAGGGCCAAGCGTGAGTAGATTACCCCAGGTTATCCACCGCGCGAGTACTTTACCCCAGCTCAGCTAAGAAGCGCGAGTACTTTACCCCAGGTTATCCACCGACATATCAACAGAAATGCGCCACTTATCAACAGCCCTAATGGGTTTTCCACAGATTGTCGTCGTGTCGTCGTTGACTCGGGATACCGTCAGTGGTGGGATACCTAAATAGGCGCTGGGATGAAAGCGCCCCCACGCCGAGGGAACGGCTGGGGGCTTGGACAACCACAGTGCTTCACAACAACACCAAACCAATAGAAAGAAGCAGGTTGCCACTCATGAGTCTAAACGACGAGTCAGAGAACGTCACGCCTATCAGTCACGCGCTTTCCAAACGAAAAATCGAGCTGATGAACCACTCAACTGAGTTAGAACAGGCTCCGCCACAAGACCGTGATGACTTCGGCTACACCTCCGCTCTCTGGTCACGGTTTAGCCTGCCTTATAAAGACCTCAAGGACAGCCCGGCGTTCTTCGAGCGTAAGAGTCATGACATGTCTTTGGTCATTACTCCTGCTGTCATCACTGACAAGAACGGTAATTCTCAGGCGAAATACCCCTATGGTGTGCTGGCCCGCCAGATCCTGCTTTACATTACGACGCAAGCTAAGAAGCAGGGAAACCGGGAGATCTACCTGGGGGAGAGCTTCAACGAGTTCATCGAACTCATTGGCGCATCCGGTGGTGGAAGTCATAATCGCCGTAGAGTTCAGGACCAGCTCATGCGGCTGCTGAAATGCAGCATGCAGGTGACCTACACCCAGAATAACGAATCTCACCGGTACGAGTCCGGGAAGCGCATTGATGTCGCCCAAAGCTATGAGCTGTGGCTCCACGATGATGCTACTCCCGGCCAGCAGCCTCTCTTCGGGTCGAAACTCCTACTCTCCGAGCAGTTCTTCTACACGGTCATCGCTCAGCCTCTGCCCATCGATGTAGGGGCCCTCAAGGCTCTCAGCGCGCAAGGCGGCGCGGCGATGCGTATTGATATCTTCATTTGGCTCACCGCCCGGATGTATCACATCAAGCGGTCAGGGAAGAACGTCCTGATCCCGTGGGCATCACTTAAAGATCAATTCGGAGTGGAGTATTCCAGGGACAGAGATTTTAAGAGGGATTTTCTGAAGAACCTGGAATCCGTGCTCACGATTTACTCAAAAGCGCAGGTCGCCACCACAGACCAGGGCTTACTTCTGAAGCCCAGCGAGCTATACATCACCGAGAAAGAAGAACGCAGAATACTCGAAGAAGGCTAACTGGTCTCCTCATGTGGACGATACGCAATCACCGCCGGACTAGATGACGTGGAACCGGTTGAACTGGACTAGCTGGCTTTTACGGTTAGCAGCTCGTTCCAGTGGGTGGTGAGCACGGTCGAGGTTGTGCGTGACGTGTACGACGACGAGGCGTATCGGGAGTTGCGGGCGTTGACGCCGGAGGGGTGCGTCTTTCTGTATGTTCAGGTGGAACGGGCTTGACATGATTATAGGTTTCCTATAATCATGTTTGTATCGGGTCAAGGAACCAGAGGGTTCACCGGCCACTCATGTAGGAGCAGATCATGATCGTTATTTCCCCGAAGCTCATCAGCAGCGGCCAGGGTGCTGCCGTGTACGGCTCCCTCTCCGAGGTGCAGGACATGGCGGACCGGTACGGATGGATCGTTGACGGGCCACGCAAGGTTACGGCGAAGACGGTTGAAGAGATCTTGGATGACCCGAACGTTATCTTGGTCCGGACGGTCACGGACGCCCGTGAGGCTATCAGCAGGTTCGAAACCCACCAGCGGAGAATCTACAAAGCGCTTACCGCTGATCTTGATGATATCGAGTACAGGAGGGGCTGAATGTCCGAGGTTTTCAAGTCCGGCGCTCACGTGAAAACCTTGCGTGAGCTGTCCGGGCTGACCGTCAAAGAGCTGGCCGAGCGGGCTGGGGTCACCGAGGATATGTGGCTGAAATGGGAGAACCCGAAAAATTCCTACCAGATGAAACCGGATGTTGAGGAGTTCTTCACGAACCTGCTTGACCAGTATGACGGTCAGGTGTCGGCATTCGAGGATGTCCTGGACGAGATCGCAGGCCGGCCGGAGCAGCCGGAGACTATCACCCTAACCAGGTACCGCAACCAGGCGGCCTTTCACCGGGCGCACCCGGACTTCCCCGGAGGGATTAGGGCGCATAACCAGATGCTCGCCCTGGTTTTGTGGGAGGCGCACCGGTCGGACATGGACGTGACCGTAGTCTGGGATGACGACCCAAATTCCCACATCGCCTACGAGTAAAGCAGAGTTCGATTTTCAGGTGTAGAAAGCCTGCATGGGCATATCGCAGAAACTGCGGGTCTTCAGGTTGCTTTGACTTGTAGGATCTCTTCCCAGTGTGTGGTGTATCTGGACGAGAGACGTTGGCGTTTCATGGTCCAGTCAGGACCGGCTTTAAGGCCTGCGACGCCTAGGCCGACAGTCCCGAGCCCGTGGCGGGCGGCGAGGGCCTCTAGCAACGGTCCGATGCGTTTTTCTTCGTGCGGGTTTTCGAAGAGTCCTAGGGGGCGCTGTGCCCCGGACGGCCTAAGGTCGGTCAGGATGATTCCAGCCCGTGCATAGTGGACATCGCGGTGTATTAGCGGCACGAGCCGGTGTGCGGCCTTGGCCAGGAGTACCGGATCAGCCGTGGGCATCGGCAGCCGTACAGGAACGGAGGGATACGCCTGGTCATGCACGTTGAAATGGCTCGTGCCTGCGAAAGCAGTCAACTGCTTTGCTTGTTGGTCGTGCTTAGTGAGCCGCGCGGAGGCCTGCTGAGCATACACGGACATGCACTGCCGCATCTCCTCCGGTGTAGTGAGCGGTGTAGAAAAAGACCTTGAAAAGATCAGCTGCTCCGGATCAGCCCGCTCTTCCTCTAGCTCGATGCATGGTTGGCCGTTGAGTTCCAGCACAGTGCGCATCAGCACCACCGAAAATTTCTCTCTGATCCTGACAGGATTAGCGTTCTTCAGGTCCAGAACTGTGCGAATACCGATCACTGCAAGGCGCTTCGCTAAGCGTCCTGCTACACCCCACAGCTCATCTACCGGCAATCGGGCCATGAGCGCTTCCCGCTCCGAGGCAGGCACTGATTCCCACACGCACACCCCGCCAAAATGACTCGCTTTCTTCGCCCATTTATTGGCTAGTTTCGCCAGGGTTTTCGTTGGTGCGATTCCCACACACACGGGCATTCCCAGGTGGCGGTCAATCGCGGTCCGCATCCGTGCGCCTTGGGCGGCGAGGTCTTCTAGACTGCCTTTGAGCCCGAGGAATGCTTCGTCGATTGAGTAGATTTCCTGCCAGGCTGAGTACCGGGACAGCAGGCGCATGGTTCGGTCTGACATGTCGCCGTACAGCTCATAATTCGAGCTGAGAGCGATGAGCCCCCAGTCTTTGGCGTAGGGTTCGAGCTTGAACCAAGGGGTGCCCATGGTGACACCAAGAGCTTTTGCTTCCGGTGACAACGTGATCGCGCAGCCGTCGTTATTGGATAGCACCACCACCGGGCGGTCTTTGAGGCGGGGGTTGAAAGCCCTCTCCGCCGAGACGTAAAAAGAGTTCACGTCTACCAGGGCGATCTGCTGCTTAGGCACTGCGTAACTGGTGCAGGGAGTAGGTGACGACACCCCAGACCAGCAGGTCGGACTCGGCGACATGGATGGGGGAGTAGCGGGGATTCTCCGGGACCAGCATGACCCCTTGCGAGGTGAGTCGGAGCCGCTTAACCGTGATCTCCCCATCCAAGACGGCCAGGACTACGGATCCATCACGAGGTTCTTCGGCCCGGTCCACGATGAGTTCATCCCCGTCAGAGATCCCCGCGCCCTCCATCGAATCGCCGACCACTCGGACGATAAACGTACTCGTCTTATCGCCGATCAAATGCTCATTGAGATCCAGAGTTCCATCAAAATAGTCCTGGGCAGGGGAAGGGTAACCGGCATGAACGGCCTCGGCGGCTGTGCTGATCAGTACGCTCAGCCCCGAGGTGAAACGCCGGATTTGGGCTACCGTCGCCATGAACTCATCCCATCATAGAAAATATGTACGGGTTAAAGAATAAGCACTAGTACAGATATTCTCGTTAAGCCGTAGTGAGCTGCCCCGGCCTTAGAAGCCCGACAAGCACGCTACGGCCCCTCAGCAATCGCCTTCTGTACAGGTGGAATCCATAAAATAGAGAGGGTCGCGCCCTGTCCGCGACGCACGTCGCGGAACTCGGCGACGGCGGGAGAGGGGGTGGTTGATTATGGACAACAGTGAGCCTGAAAAGGGTAGAGCCGAAACGCTCCGCCGCTGGATAGCCACCTGCGCGGCGTGCGTTTCGGCTCTCACTCCCTTTGTCTTCGAAGTAATTCGGAGACTCGGAGGGTAGTCACTCTCCATAATCAGAGAGGGTCAGCTACTTTAGCGGGTACTGGCCCTCTCGCCATATGTACCTCAAGTATACGCTCTGGGTGGTAGACGATGCCAGGATGTCTCGTGTGCGGGATATCATCGCCTCATGGTTACTGAGGTCTTAGTAGGTACTGAAGAACAGCCAGGATGCTACCTGGTAGTAGAAATGATCGATACCCCTAGGATCGTAGAGCGCTTCACCGACAAGAAGACCGCGAAACGTGTAAATAAATCATTGGGTGGCAGACGCAAAGGATACCGTGTCATTGAAGATCATCTCTGGCCGGAACAAGACCCTGACTTCCCGCAAGAAATCCCCTGCGTACGATGCGGAATGCTCGACCCAAGACCACTACTTGAAGCCCTCGGATAGTGAGTGATTCGCAGCTCGGCAAGCCTACTTCTTGGGGGCACATTGCTGACCAATGAGGTCTAGGGCTGTTCTGCCCGCCAGAAAATTGTGGTTAGACGGGCGTTTAGGCGGCGATGTGGAGGGTGCTGCCGAGGGCGTGGGCTATCCGGGCGAGCATTATCCCGCCTGGTGCTTGTGCTCCGTTTTCGATGGCGGAGATGACGGTCTGTCGGGTGCCTGCACGTTTGGCTAGTTCGGTTTATGATAGTCCTGCTTTGGTGCGGGCGTTGTACAGCAGCGCAGTCATGTGCGTGTCTCTCGAGTCGCTGTGATTTTCTCTGTCTCTAATCTGCTGGTCAGTATTGGGCCGTGTCCTGGCAGGATGATAGTTTCTGGGGTGATGTTCCAGTTCAGGTAGGTTGCTTCGGCCTGGTCCGGGGTCGCGTGGAACATGTTGGGTAGCATTTGTCGCCCTGTTCGCTTCCATGAGGTTGGGTGCTTAGATACGAGGGCATCGCCGGTGATGATCACTTTTCCGCTGTCTGAGCTGATTAGATAGCTCGTGTGTCCTGAGGTATGTCCGGGAGTGACTATGGGTTGTGGTCTTCCGGGCAGATCAAGCGATGGATCGCTATTGAAGATAACGTCCGGGTTGGTTGAAAAGCTTTGAGTTCCGCCTAGTTTTATAGCGTGTACCGCCCAGAAGAGGATTCTAAGGTTCCAGAGCTTTTTGTAGATTGTCTTTGGTGCAACCTGTTCTCTAGCTGCTCCCGTGAGGTTGCGTTCCTCTTTTTGGTGGCACCAAATCGGGGTACCGAAGTCTTGTCGAAGTTGGAGAGCGCCGCCCACATGGTCTATGTGGGCGTGGGTGAGAAGCACCGCCATGCAGTCTTTGGGATCAAGCTTCAGGTCTCTCAAGGACTGGATTAGTGCTTTGTAATCGTTTGGGTAGCCTGAATCCACTAGGGTAAATCGTGTCCCCGAGGTTAGGACGGTCCAGTTTGAGGCTGCACCTTGGACAAAGTGGATGTTGTCGGTAATCGTAAAGATGCTGTAGGTGTCTGATTTAGGCGGCATGGTATTTTGCTGGGCATAGTGCGGCCCGCATCCTGTCGAGGGCTTCTTGTAGCTCGCCAGGGGTTCCCGCGACTGGTAGCCCGGAGCGTTCGAGTGTCTCTAGGCAAGAGGAAACGGTTTCGATATCGGAGTCAAGTGCATCTGCCAGGTTCTGAAGGGAGAACCTTCCGCGGTGCATCATGATCGTTCTGATGAGCAAAGCTTCGCTCGGGCTGAAAAGATAGTCGCAATCGTGCATAGCCACCCTAATAAAGACGCTGGATCTTATGGACAGCTAGCACGGCGTTCGCCCTGGTAACTTGAACTACCACACATGGTAGAACTTGGAAGAAAATATATTAGGGAGGCAGTGGTGAGTCAAACCAGCTCTAAGGAGCAGTCGAACGTTCTGATCATTGGAGCTTCAGGAGGTATCGGCAAGGCCGTAGTCGAGAAATATCTCAACCACGGGTACCAGGTTTCGGGCACATCAAGGACAGGCGAAGCGCCCGATGGTGTCCTCGGCATCAAGGCCGATGTAACTGAACCTGAATCTATCCCTGAAGCGATCGAAACTCATGTGAGCACCTACGGATCGCTTGAAACTTTGGTGTATTGCGCCGGTATTACTAGAGATAATTTGTTGATAATGATGTCGGATGAGCAGATCGAAGAGGTTCTGCACGTCAATCTTACGGCTCCTATCCGAGCCGTACGATCGGCCCTTCGTCCAATGCTGAAAAACAAGGGCGGGTCCATCGTCCTTGTCTCCTCAGTTTCTGCTCGCTTTGGTGTGCCTGGACAAACGAATTACACCGCTTCTAAGGCCGGACTTGAAGGATTCAGCCGCAGCGCTGCTAAAGAGTACGCGAAGAAAGGCATCCGCATAAATTGCGTAGCACCCGGCCCCACAGAAACCCCCATGCTGAACGCGATGCCTGAAGGGCTGAAAGCAGCGATGTTAGAACTCAGCCCTATGGGCAGGGCCGCAACACCAGGAGAGGTCGCTGACGCCATTTTCGACATCTCAGAGATGACAGCCGTGACCGGGGCAACGCTGCCTGTCAGTGGCGGCGGCGGATACGGTTACTAAAGAGTAGGATCTCCGCATGGGGACTTATCCGGTTCATGGCAAGTGGGTACTCCTTGACTACGACCCCGCTGACGAAATTAAAATCTCCGTTTTAGCAGTGGGGGACGACCACCTAC
>NZ_AQXM01000025.1 GCF_000376245.1 Acaricomes phytoseiuli DSM 14247
AGTTGGTTCCCGTGGCGATAGCTACGACAACGCTCTGGCTGAAGCCGTCAACGCCGTCTATAAGACCGAACTGATCAAAGCACGCAAACCCTGGCGCACCGTGGAAGAAGTAGAGCTCGCCACACTGGAATGGGTGTGGTGGTACAACAATCAACGCCTCCACTCCGCCCTGGGCTACCAATCACCCCAAGAATTCGAGACCGCCCACTACGCCGGCCTCGAACCCACGCGAACGCCAACCGGCGCCCTCGCAAAAACCTAGGAACCAAACCCAGGACAATTCACCCCCCACGTTTCAGCGTACTATATAGATTGTGTATAGGTTTTTGGTGGTTTCTCATGGCTTTTCTAGGTTATTCCTAGGTTTTTTGGCTGGGTTGTTGGTGGTGGGGCTTGTTGCCCCGGGTGCTGTGGCTGTTCCTCCGGGTGCTGGTGTGCTTCAAGGGGTGGTGCCTTCGGTTGGTGAGGGTTCGGGTGGTTTGTCTGTGGCTCAGAATCAGTTCTCTGCTCCGGGTGCGGGGAATGAGGTTTTGGTGCGGCCTCCGGGGTCGAGTGATGATGCTAAGAATCCGGAGAGGAATCGTTTAAGGGCGATTCCTTTGACTCTTCCGAGTGGTGAAAAGTCGGGTATTGTGGTGGCTTTGGATCGTTATGATATGCCGCTGAACGTGGGGATGAGGAAGATTATTCCTTATGATGATCCGCAGGCCGGTGGTGATGGTAAGGATAAAGCAGAAGCTTTTGTGAAGCGGGTCCAGCGTGTGATTGATGATCTGTGGAATTCTCCGGAAGGTAAGCTTACTCCTGGTCAGAATCTTCTCTCTGGTTTGAGTAAGATGCGCCCGTTG
The DNA here is from genome assembly GCF_000376245.1 of Acaricomes phytoseiuli DSM 14247. Lineage (GTDB taxonomy): Bacteria > Actinomycetota > Actinomycetes > Actinomycetales > Micrococcaceae > Renibacterium > Renibacterium phytoseiuli. The sequence goes on from NZ_AQXM01000025.1 coordinate 849, forward strand.
GATGATGTGGGTCGTGCTGCTTCCGATACTGCTACAGCACTAGAGGATGCCACGGTTGTTATCATGAGGGGCCCGTCAGCTCAATCGGGTGGAGAGGTGGTTGATTCAGCGTATACCAACTCTTATGTTAAGAAGAACTCGGGTAATGGTAGAGGGTCTTCTTCTTATATTTTTATGCCGGATGAAAGCTCGTTTGTTTACGACTTCAATACTGATCTAAATAAGCCGTTGATAGCGACTGAAAAGAATACTTTGCAGCATGAATTGGTTCATGCTGCCCATATTATGCAGGGTGTTGTTCCCTTAGATCATAATTATGCTCCTAAGAGAGTCAGTGTTCCTGTTGTGGTTAAAAATAGCAGTGGTGTTGAGACTAGTCATGAAGTTGTCACTGTTGCAGAAGAAGCGGCAACGGTGGGTGGTAAAGATCGCCTTCTCGCTGTTGCAGAGTTTGATGATCAGAAAAAACTCTTTGAATATCCACTGATCAAGAATTCTCGAAATATTGCCACAGATGCAATCAAAGATAGTTCACCAGAGCATCGTGGAGTATTTAAAGCTATTGAGCAGGCTAGGAACCAGACATACGCCATAACGGAGAGTAAACTCCGAGAGTCTCAAGGTTTAATACCGCGTTCTCATTATGAAAATGTTAGTGGTCGGAATCGTGAAGAGAAGCAGGCTGCTTATGCTGAGCTTGCTAATAAACTTGGCCTATCTGTCGAGGATATAAAACCTCAAAGGTACTCGGTTGGTTCTGATTATGTCACTGACGAGCAGGCTAAAGATCCCCGAGGTTTGCGTGATAAGTATAAGAAACATTCTCTTGGTGGGCTGGTTTTTTGTAAGTCACATGTAAGTGAGTATTGTGCCCTTAATGGGGATCCGGATAAAGATGTTGACGTCCGGGAGAAGGATCGATTAAAGAAGGTTCAGGAAGCGCGGAAGGCCAACCCCGAAGCCCCAGTATTTTCGGGTGAGCCGATTATGCGCGCTGATTTGTTGGAGCAGGGTAATATTGTCCGGCCTAATGTTGTTCATATTGGGAGTTCGAAAGATCCAGAGAATGTCTTTAAAGATGGGTTCACTGCCGAAGGAAAGAATTACGGACAGCTCACAGATCAATGGTTAGGATTGCCCACTGAGGGCAGTGGTTGGATATCAACGACCGCAGATGCCGAGCGTGCTAAGGCTGATGCTGTTCCTTTGTCAGGTACAAAGTTCATCCCGGGAAGTACCACAGAGGGTCCGAAGTTTGTAGTGTCTGGTTGGGCTTATGATATCGAACCCACTAATTATTTTGTTTCGCTGCAAGCCTCGGCTGATGCTGGAGGTATTAATGGGTTGAGAAAAATCGCTGAGATCACTCAAGAATGGTCAGCAATCCGAAAGATTAGCCCTGTGAATGTTAGGGGTGCTACAAAGTGGGAAGCAACGTATAAAGCAAATCGAGATGGGTGGCTGGAAAGTACTGTCCCAGAGAAGGTGATTCCTGTGGAGAGTAGAGATAATTCAAATTATCTTCCGGGTGATCCCGGTTTTGATCCCTATAAAGACTCGAGCTCTGGTTGGGATGATAATACAACCATTTTTAGTGAATTAGATCGCAACCCGGATCGTGGGAAAGCTGAATTGGAAAAGTTTAGTCGTCAGGGGCCATTTCAGGAATCTGGGGGAAAGCTTTCGCCTGTCAGCCAGAAAACCGCGCAGGATAAGTCGCAGAACATTGTCCAGGCCATTTTAAAAGATAAGACTTTTATGGAGAGTACGGCCCGACCAAAAAATGGTCAAGAGTGGTCCAGGGCCGACGCTGATAAGACGGTCCAATCAGCTATAGATAAGTTGGAATCGACCTATAACTTGACAAGTGGGAAAGTCAACAAAGCGTTTTTGGTGGACTGGGTTTTGGATTTGCATAAGCTTGGCCGGACCTTGCCGGAGACCCATAGTTTAGAAGCAGCCGCCCGGGCGACTTCTATTCTTCCTGGTGTCGGTGAGGCAATAGGTATGGCTGATGGTATTCGAACAGGTGATGCTGAGAGTATTGCTGTGAATGGTATCTCTCTTGTTGCTCTTCTTGCTGCACTGACTTTTCCTCCTACCACAGCTGTGGCAGCCGCTGTTGGTGCTGTCCAGGCTGGCCAGATTGCCTACGTTGCGGTGAAGTACTTGATTTATTCAGTTACATCATGGAATAGGGTTCCTCCTCATGGACCAGTATCTGAGTTGAAGGATAATGAGACGCCATTGCTGTCGAATCCTAAAATTAGTGATCCTGGTCTATTCGAATGTGTCCAAAAAATTAGCGAATTTACCTGGGAGATAGATTCTAGTCTGCCTGATGATGCTGAGCTTGTTATCCAACTCAATAATCCTCAAGGGTTTCGCACTAAGGAAGTTGTTGCGCCTGCTAAACAGGGGAAGATTAAAATTAAGCGCAGCAATGATTACTTGAGGTTCGATGCGTTCTACCGTGTGAACAGAGCGTGGGATACTTTTATTTCTCAGCAGGTAGTGAGAGTGAGCTACGACATTGGCAGAGCCCCTCGTCCAGGGCATGATGTTTGTAAACGGAGCATAGAGACAGCTAAATGGCCAGATCGCCCGGTCGGTTGGATTGGATCAAAATTCCCGGGGCTTATCCAGGCAGGTTTGACTGAAAACATTGACGCTTCGTATGTTGCACTGGATTCTTGGAATGAGAATAGTCAGCAATATACGAAGGTTGGCTTCACTAAAGGTGATCGTCATCTCACCTATGATCACCATGCCAGTAAAGTTATGCACGATGGTCCGCATGCGATTAAGGATGTTTGGCCGGGCCTCGAGGGTAGTGTCTTCGCAGACGGATTCGACGCGGCACTTGAATTCAAGGTCGGCAGTGGTGATGGCCGGTTAACCTACCTGATTATCAAGGGTGACCGTGCGGCTGTTTATAAGTACAATCGTCAGTCGCCGGACTCTTCTGAGATCTTTGAGGAAGGATTTATTCAAACAGTTCTTCCTGGTGTGGGTGGAATTTTTAAATGGGGAATTGATGCGGTTACCTTGAATAACCTTGAGAGCGGGAAGCCTCGGGAAGATCAAGTCATTCTTATTCGAGGGGATCAATATCAACTCTACGATTTAGTGGGCAAGAAGGTTATTGGCGAGGGTGCTTTGGCTGATATATGGTCTGTGATCGGCACTATTGGTGGCTCAGATCCAGTCCAATCAGCAATCGCGATTGGCCCTGGTGAAAGTTATATTTTCAAAGATCGTAGATACTTTATGGTCACACAGACTCCGCGTCAGAATAAGTATGTCAAAGATTCATTGATCTCACTTGCCAATAATGGTTCTGCTGAGATAAATAGTTTCCTCCAGCCCGACCCTGTGGAGGCGAAACTCAGAGTGGTTGACACTACTGAGGAATCTCGGAAATCAGCTACTTTCTGGGTTCGTTCCTCTCAGGTTTCAGGTTGCTTTAGATTTGAATCAAGGTCTAAGCCAGGCTTTTATTGGAAGAATAATGGTGTTGGTCATCGGATGACGGTCGAGGATGACACCGGAAGTCAAAAGTTTAAGAGAGAGTCAACTTTTTGTCCCACGGATTCTCCAGAAGGCGGTTCATACCTATCACCATTAGGGCCCCAAGGTAATAAAGATAGCGGTAAAGTTTTGTGGGCAGAAAGTTCGGATTCGATTATCCTGAAGGAAAAATCGGAACTGTTACTTGATGAGGATAGATTACATCGGCAACAATCTAGTTGGAGGACACTTTCGCCCAACTGGTCAAGCGGATTTGACCTCGTTCCTGAGAGTGAAGTTAACATAGAATCCAAACAAGGCGGTTCTTCCTGGCTGATGAGCCGAAGTAGTAGCGACGATCTTATTTCCACATCTGTAGGGAAGCCCGAAACTATAGCTTCTAATTCAGCGTATAACTATACTGTTCGCCCCGGTATACAAAATGCTAGTTGTTACTCTTTCGAACAGAGTGACAGGCCTGGCATGTTCGTTTCCGTGGACAAAGACAATAATGAAAATTTTATTCTTTCAAGTTTCCAGGATTCCCAAAACACAGGACGAGCAACATTTTGCGCAAACCCCTTGAATCAGGGATTCAGCCTCTCACCTTTACATGAGCCAGGTAAAAATTTCGCAATGAAAGACGGGAAACTAAAGCTTGTTTCCCAGGGCTCCGAAGCTGAGGCATCAACGTTGTTTCATTCCCCTACTTTTAGGCAGGCTACAGGTATTACGAGTTCCCCGCAAGAACAGAAAATTCCGAAGAAAAAAGGAATTCCCTGGAAAGGTAATATTTCGTGGAACTTTACTAATTCGTACCCGAATGATTTCACCTTCGATGAAATCATGTCAGTGACAGTCGAAGCACCTTTGGGAACTCGATTTGAGAAAGATAACACACAGATCATCAGGGAAATTTCCACAGATGGCGGTAAAACCTGGATGCAGGATCCATATCAGGTTAAATGTTCTTTTGTTAATGACTACGAAATCGCATGCGAAAATTCACCACAAAAACTTGCTTTTACGCCAAAGACAATAGTTAGGTCCTCCGTTCCTGTGGTTGTAGACACCGATAGTCACCAAGATGGAATCTTCTTGTCACCGGGTAAATATAGTGTCGCTTTGAAGAACGCAAAAAATGGCGATCAGGATCTGGGAAATGTTGTGATCTCCGCGTCATCATCAATATCTATCGACGAGGACAAAGAGCAAGAACCTGTTCTGAAAGGTCTGGTGACCCCTGAAGAAGCTGTGGCTATACCCTCGGGAAGTCTGGCTATTGTTGACTGGGTCGTTGCCAATGAGGGCTTTGAAATCCGTGGCGACTATTCGGGAAAGACAGTCTTCACACTTCCCAAAGAAAAAGGCGTGAAGTTCACGCCCGACAACTACGGCCCGCAGTTTAGTTATGCTTATGATGAATATAAATTCAATAATCCCCAAAATAAAGGTGTGGAATTCGATTCCAGTATGGACCTTAAAGAATGTAAGACCTCTGAGGAAGGTTCGGTATTAACCTGTAACAACCCAGAAAAGAAGAATTATGGTTTTTGGGGGTTGAAAGGCAATCATGTAGGTGACCATAAGTCTAAACAGTTCATACGGTATTGGCTCTCGGTTCTCATAGACGAAGGTTTCGAGCGAAATTCCGTCGTTGAGGGATCTGGCGTTCAGGATTTGAAGAACGCTCGTCAGGCTAACGCCCGGGGTGGTTGGGATCAGATAGGTGACACTCAGATCCCAGGGAAACTGAAAATTTCCCCCCATAGTATTGTTGATTCTTCGCCGGTTCAGGTGATTGATTCGACCGATCCTGGGGCCTGGAAAGGTTTTGCTGAGTGGCGCTTCACTAATAAAGGTGCCAAAGAATTTAGTTATGAATCGGTAGAATTTGCGACAGTGACACCGCCCCAGGGTACTCGCTTCGAAAAACCCCAGGGTAAAATGCCCCTGACTCGCGAGTTTTCGCTTGATGGTGGGAAGCTGTGGTTCCCTGTCCCAGGCGGGCAGCAAGAATGCACCTTTGTTAACGATAAGAAACTTACCTGCCCAAAAATAGACACCCATGTCAGCTTCCCACCCAATACGATGGTCAAGCTACGCGTCCCTGTTGAATCCGACTATCACAACACAGTGGGAAAAAATCCTCAATGGTTGGGTAAAGAATTAGATCCCGGGATATTCGATCTCACTCTTCAAGGAGTCACATCCGGTGACAAATCCTCGGACAAGGTAGTTCTCCGCGGAACCTCACGGGTTAAATACACTGCTATACCTGGCTTGAGGGATCGTTCCACTCGGTCGGTGGCGGAGTTGGGTCGCGGTGAGGTTGGTGAGGTTGTGTGGGGTGTGGAGAATGTTGGTTCTCAGGTTGATGGTGTGTTTGGTGACAAGGTGGTGTTTCAGGCTCCTGGGCACACACGGTTTGTACAGCAGGGTGAGGTTGGTATTCGTGTCAAGGATGATCAGGGTCGTGCCCGGCGTGATGTAGGGAAGATTGAGGATTGGAAGCTTCGCAATTGTGCCGTTGAGGATGATGGTCGCCGGTTGGTGTGTGATAACCCGATGGGCCGAAATTCGTGGTTTGGTGCGGAAGGTGATCGTGAGGGTAAGAGTGCTATCGCAGAGTCTTTCGAGTACTTACCGAAGGTCAGGGTTGATGATGATGCCCCGCTAGGCCAGGTAGATCCGGGTGTTGGCGAGGTACCTGTCAAAGACGCTGTGTTAGAGGTTACTGGTGGTGAGGTCAATCTTGGTGATGTTGTGGTTCGTGGCCAGTTGCCGGTGAAGGTTGTTTCTCGTGGTGTCTCTGGTTTGGTGGAGCCTTGGCCGGCTGTGTGGGTTCCTATTGGTGGGGTCTCTCGGGTGGATTGGTTGGTTGCTAATGAGGGCTTTGAAATCCGTGGTGATTATAAGGGGAAGATGGTTTTCCGTTTGCCTGCGGGTCAGGGTGTGAGTTTTGTCGAGCAGGGCAGAGTACCGTTTAGTTATGCTTATGAGGAAGATGCTCCGGTTCCTGAATCTGATAGGTTTCGGTTTGATTCGAGCATGGATCTTAATGAATGTAAGACTTCTGAGGAAGGTTCGGTATTGACCTGTAAAAACCCAGAAAAGAAGAATTATGGTTTCTGGGGGTTGAAAGGCAATCATGTAGGTGACCATAAGTTTAAGCAGTTTTCCCGGTATCAGCCGTTAGTGCGGGTGGATGCTGATGTTAAGGATCGGCCTTTGATGGTTGAGGGTAGTGGCGTTCAGGATCTGAAGAATGTCCGTCAGGCTAACGCCCGGGGTGGTTGGGATACGTTAGGTGATGCCCAGTTGCCGGGGAAGATCAATATTCAGTTCGCTGGTAGCGGGTTGGGGGATATAGTCAATGAGCCCGTGACCAGCCTGGTCCCCGAGGGGGGCCGTGGGTTTGTTGAGTGGTCGATGACTAATCAGGGGAAGCGATTAGAGTTTGATGCTGCCAGTGAATTGGTATTGAGAGCACCGGAGGGGTTGAAGTTTCTTGATGCCGGTGATGATGGTGTGCAGTGGTGGAAAAAGTATTCCCCTACTGCATCGTGGGGGCGCGAATCGGGGTTAGACCGGTGTATGGTTTCTGAGGGTGGTAAAAAGCTAGTGTGCGGTTTTAGGCCGTATGCTAATTCTCCCTGGTATGGTTCTGAGTCTTGGCGTTTCCGGGCGTTAGTTGAGGCTGATGCTCAGGCTGATTCTGGTGATCTTGGTTCTGGTTCTGTGTCGTTGGTTTTAGATGGTGCTCGTCGGGATAATGGTGTCGGTGGTCGTGAGGTTTTAGGTAGGGTTGAACTTAAGGGTGGTTTGTTTGCCCGGTTGGTTGATGGTGTTATCGGTGTTGCTGATCAGGGAACTAAAACGATGATTCCTCCTGGTGGTGTTGGTCCGGTCTCGTGGGTGGTTCGTAATACTGGGCCGAAACGTGTTGATTTTAATGCTAAGTCTGTGGTTTTCACTGCCCCCGAGGATAGTTTTTTGTGGATCAGGACCGGGTAAGTGTGAGCGCTTGGAAGCCTCGTTCGGAGGAGTGGGGTTTCCCTCAAGGCGAAGGAAATTCTCTTGGTTTAATTGACCGGTGTGTAGTCTCTGATGATCGGAAGCGTTTAGAATGTCAAACTCCTGAGTCTCGGTATTTCTTAGAGCCTGGTAATCAGGGCGGGTTGCGTTTTAGTCCGGTGGTTCATGTTGATGGGTTTGCCCAGCCTGATAAACATAGGTCTGGTAGTGGGCGTTTAGTGGTAGATAATGTGCATAGATGGAATGAGATTGGCCAAACGGATAAGGTTGGAGCTTCTTCGATAACGGCTGGGATGGAGACTGTGGTAGATCATGGTTTCGAGCGGTTAGCGGATGTGGGTAAGGCGCCCTCTACTCCTCGGGGTGAGCAGGGTTTTACTGAGTTAGTGATCCGTAATGATACTGGCCGTGAGCTTCTTTCTGGTGATGGGTGGGTTGGTTTTACTGCCCCGATAACTACTCGTTTTGTTGCCCCGGAGAACGGTGAGATAGCGATTGAAAGAAGCTGGGGTGGTACCAAGTTTGGGCTTGGGTTTAAAGAATCTCGTGACCGGTTGCGTCATTGTGTGGTCTACAATGAGGGTAGATTAATGTCGTGTCAGCTTCCGTGGGGCACGGAATTTCCTCGTTCAGGTAACGATGAGGAAACATTCAGAATTCGGCCCAGGATCGATCTTGAAAAGAACGCTGCGATATTTGAACGTAGCGGCCGCGGTGCGGTCTTCATCAATGACAAACGAAACTATAGGGCCTCCTCACCGTATGAGATTAATGAACTCTACGCTTCTGGGCAACTACGCTCATATATGAGTAGGGCACTCAGACAAGACGATCCCTGGAAAACCAATTAAAGGGGACTAATCTCGGGGGTCTGTCCCGGGTTTGGTTGACAGTTGGGGTTTGGGGTGATCAGGCCGCTTTCGCGTCCGTGTAGATCGTCTCAAACTCTACGGGAGTGAGTTTGCCGAGGCCGCGTTGCCGGCGTCTTCGGTTGTACTTCGTTTCGATCCAGGAAACGATCGCGAGGCGGAGGTCAGCGCGAGTGTTCCAGCATCTCGTGTTGAGCACGTTCTTCTGAAGCAGGCTGAAGAAACTCTCCATGCTCGCGTTATCGCCAGCTCCGTAGGAC
>NZ_AQXM01000026.1 GCF_000376245.1 Acaricomes phytoseiuli DSM 14247
CACGGCTGTGGCCTTCACCGATCGGCTCGCTGAAGCAGGGATTCAACCCAGTATCGGTTCTGTCGGCGATAGCTACGATAACGCCCTCGCTGAGACGATCAACGGGCTGTATAAAACCGAGCTGATCAAACCGGGCAAGCCCTGGCGCAACCTCGAAGAGATCGAGATCGCGACGGCTGAATGGGTTGATTGGTACAACCACCATCGCCTCTACGAGCACTGCGGAGACATCCCACCGGCAGAACTCGAAGCAGCATATTACGATGAAATCATCAGCCAACAATCCGTTGAGCTGACCGTTTGAGAAACCCTCCGGACACACCGGGGCGATTCAGTGACTGGTTTGGCTGGTCTGGGTAGCCAAGCATGAAAGGACATCGTTGTTCTACTCCATTGGCATAAATCTACAGAGAACTAGGTAATTACCTAGTTCTCTGTAGATTTAGATCATGACGCTGTTTTTCTTACCAAAATCAATGATTCTGAGTGCTTTAACGTAAGGCCCCTGCAGTATTAGGTTGGTCTTGGTGATAGACACCCGTACCCCGGTTGTAGAACCACCGAGACCCTTGGCCGGAAGGAGAGTCAACAGCCACGATTCGATATCCCCATTCGCCGAGGGGCGTGGCCTTGGGGCTTCCTGACCCGCGGGGGTCGATGAGATAGAGCGGCCCGGGGTAATAGTCCCCTGAGCCTGCGACGACGGCGAAGGTGCCATCGGCCAGGGGAGCCATGGATGCCCCTGGTGCTTCCCACATCCGGCCGATATTAGTGCTGCTCAGGATGCTGAAAGGCTTTCCATTCAGGCCCGGGTCGATAGTGAGAAAGGTGAAACCGGTCATAGCGTAGAGTCGACCGTCGGCACCGAATTTGAGGTCGCTGACGAGTTTTCTGGGCGCCGCGATCGCTTGAGCCTGGCCAGTATTGACGTTGTAGCGCACGATGGCTGCTGCAGGTTCGGTGGAGGGGTTATCCGGGGGCGCGGCATTGGTGCCGTAGTAGATCCAGCCCCCGGTTCTCGTCAGATCCTGGTCTGCTATGACGGAGACTCCCATGTGGCTGAGTCGGATGCCGTTGCTGTCTTTCAGCGGTACCTGATTGGTGATTTTCTTGGCTGCGGTGTCGTAGAAGGTGAGGACCCCGGTGATGTTGTTCCGGGATCCGAAAGAGCCGATGGCGGCTTGGCCGTTGCCGAGGTCGGCGATGGCGACGGGCCGGGCTTGGTTGTTGCCGATGACGCGCTCGCTGGTGGTGATGGTGGGATTGCAGTCAGCAGTGGGACGGTCGATCTGATATTCGCAGGTGATGGGTTTAGCTGGGTCGATCTGAGAGATCGTGCCATTTTGAGGATAAATGCCGGCGAGAAGCTGATCGCCCACGGACCTGAGGCCCTCCACTTGAGGTGCCCCGCCGAGCGGGTCGCGCCATGGGCGCAAGGTCAGATCCTTGGTTTGGCCGGTCTTGGGGTCAATCTGACGGATGTAGTGACCAAAGTATGAGGTGCTGGCGAACAAGCCAGAATTACCCGGCCCTACAGCCAGCCGGGAGATCTCCCTGCGTCCGCTGTTGATGATGACGGCGCCGCTAGGGGATATGGAGGCGATTCGTTTTGCGGTTCCTTGATTGGCTTGATTGGGGGACTGAGGTTTTGCCGCGAGGACGATATCGCTTCCGCCGGGATACCAGGTAGCGCAGATATGGCCGGGCACTAGCCAGCACGAGGAAATAGGGAGGGCACCCAGCGCATTTTGGTCAGGCATCTGCTGGGCGGGGTAGGTTCCCCAGACGGTTTCTGTGCCCTTCGACCCGGCAGCGGGGTCGAAGATTCTCAGGGAGTCGCCCCCGGGGCCTTTATAGATAACGCTGGCAGTACTGTACCCCATGTTCGTTGCGACGGGGCTGGTGACCCAAGCCATATCTTTGAGCTGGCGGATCCAGTTGAGAGTGACTTTCCCGTCTTTGTCTTTGCCGAGCTTGTAAATGTGGGTGCCTACTTTGATGCTGTTGTTGCCTTGGTAGGAGAGGTAGAGGTAATCGCCCATGACGCGGACTTGGGTGATTCGCTCGGCTTTACCTGATTGTCCGGGTTGCGCGACACCGATGGTTTCCATTTCGCGCCATTGGCCGTTTTCATAGACGCTGAGGGTAGCTTTCGTGTCGCCGCTGCCGGCAAAGATCACCCCGTTCCAGGAGCTGGCCCCATAGACATGGGTATTTTCTGGCACTGGCGCTCCGTACTTCGTCCAGCGCTCTTGATCACTGCACTGTGTGTAGGTGCAGACATATTTGAGTTTCACGACCTGGCCACTGCCTCGATTAGTGGCATTGCGATAGTCCGGAGAGCGAGTGCCGATGATGACGTCAGGCCCTGCGTCATACATGTTCAGGATGGATGAGGCGGTTCCTGCGGGCATGCCGAGATTAGTGATGCGGAGATTATTCGGATTGACGTTGACGAGTTCGCCCAGGGTCGTGCCGATGAGCACTTGGCGGCTGTCTTTCATGGTCAGAGTGGATTCCCCGGCGCGCTCGAGCTCGTCGTTGAACACCTCCTGGGCCAGGACGTTCTCGCTGCGATCAGCGCCTCCGTTCTGGCTGATATCGGTATCGATACCCGCGATGTTGACCATGCCGTTGGCGCTCATGGGCATGGTCACTCCGAGATGTTGAGTGGATTTCGTGTTTGAGTTCCAGCGACTTGTGAAGGAGTAGCTCAACGAACTCGGATTATTCGGCCCCGTCACGGGTGCCGACTCGGGCGCGTTGGCATCGACTTCTCCAGTAGGGGCAGTGGCTAGAGCAGGTGAAGCGTTTTGGGCTGATTCATAGCTGATTCCCACTGAACCCGAGAGTAAAGCGATCATGAGGATGCTGGTCATTGCGTGCGCGGAGTTCTTCGAAGTTCCTTCACGAGGCGCGTTCCGGGACAAACCTGGTGAATTGCTGTTCTCCGGGTAGGAGGCTTTAAGTCCGGCTACTCGGTAGCGTGATCCATGACTTAGACGCCATAATTGGCGTTTCCCGTGGGGATCGGTCATACTAGATGAGTTATTCAAAAGTTTCTTTCCGTCCCCACCCTGATCATAAGACGCGGGGGTGCTCAGAAGGAAATCCCAGAATAACCACCAAAATCCTCTGAATTTCGGCGCGTTTTGCGTAAAAAATCGCGACACGCCCGAGCGCGGGGGTCAGTGCCTTCGGAGAGTTGAGCGCCCCGGTTTGCCGGGTTCAGCCACTGGGGGCGGTTGCTGTGCTAGCGATAGTTCAGGCAACCGAAGGCAAGTTAACAGAGCAGCATGTCAGGAAGAGAGCCTCTAGCATGGCGGGACAGAAAATCCGCATCCGGCTGAAGTCGTATGACCACGAGGTCATTGACGTTTCCGCCCGGAAGATCGTTGAGACGGTCACCCGTGCAGGCGCCACGGTAGTCGGCCCAGTGCCGCTGCCAACGGAGAAGAACGTTTACTGCGTGATCCGTTCGCCGCATAAATACAAGGACAGCCGCGAGCACTTTGAGATGCGTACACACAAGCGGCTTATCGACATCATTGACCCCACGCCGAAGGCTGTCGACTCGCTGATGCGCCTCGATCTGCCTGCTGACGTGAACATCGAGATCAAGCTTTAGAGGGAGGTGCTGAGAGAACTATGACCGCGATTCGTTCAATTAAGGGAATCCTGGGCACGAAGCTCGGCATGACCCAGGTCTGGGATGAGAACAACAAGCTCATTCCCGTGACCGTCATCAAGGCCGACTCCAATGTCGTGACCCAGCTGCGCGATGCCGAGAAAGACGGCTACTCCGCAGTGCAGATTGGCTTCGGCCAGATCGACCCCCGCAAGGTGACCAAGCCGCTTGCCGGCCATTTCGAGAAGGCCGGAGTCTCTCCGCGCCGTCACGTTGCGGAGATCCGCACCAGCGAGGCCGGCAACTACGAGCTCGGCCAGGAACTCTCCGTGGAGCAGTTCGATGCAGGCCAGAAGGTCGATGTCATCGGCACCACCAAGGGGAAGGGCTTCGCCGGTGTCATGAAGCGTCACGGCTTCTCCGGTGTCGGCGCATCTCACGGTGCGCACCGTAACCACCGCAAGCCGGGTTCTATCGGCGGCGCGGCAACCCCCGGACGCGTTTTCAAGGGTCTGCGGATGGCAGGTCGGATGGGCGCAGTAAAGCACACCACGCTGAACCTCACGGTCCACGCCGTGGACGCAGGGAACTCGCTGCTGCTCATCAAGGGCGCCGTTCCCGGTGCCCGTGGTCAAGTCGTGCTCGTTCGGACCGCCGTCAAGGCTCCGGGCAACAGCGCAGCGAAGGGAGCATGAGCCCATGGCTAAGGCAACAACTAAGGGCAACACCGTGAAGGTCGATCTGCCCGCAGAGATCTTCGATGTGCAGACCAATGTGCCGCTGCTGCATCAGGTGGTTGTGGCACAGCTGGCTGCTGCACGTCAGGGAACGCACAAGACCAAGAGCCGGGGCGAGGTCTCCGGTGCCGGTCGCAAGCCGTTCAAGCAGAAAGGCACCGGCCGGGCTCGTCAGGGCTCGATTCGTGCTCCGCATATGACCGGCGGTGGCATCGTCCACGGACCGACCCCGCGCGACTACAGCCAGCGGACGCCCAAGAAGATGAAAGCCGCTGCGCTGCGCGGCGCGCTTTCGGACCGGGCCCGCAACGATCGCGTACACGTGATCAGCGAGCTGGTCTCCGGTACCGCGCCTTCGACCAAGGACGCCCAGGCGACGCTGCGGGCGCTTTCCGAGCGGAAGAACCTGCTGCTCGTCATCGAGCGGTCCAATGACGTCGCGGCGCTTTCGGCCCGCAACCTGCCCGATGTGCACGTGCTGTACGTCGATCAGCTGAACACCTATGACGTCCTGGTTTCCGATGACGTGATCTTCACCCAGCCCGCCTACGAGGCATTCGTCTCTGGCAAGGCTGCGAGCGAGGCCTTCGGCGCTGCTTCGGCTGTCGTCGAGGTGGAACCGGCGGAGGCCGAGGAGACTGCACAGACTGAGGAGGACGCGAAGTGAGCAACGTGAGCTCTGCGATCCATGCAAAAGATCCCCGCGACGTGGTGCTCGCACCCGTCGTGTCGGAGAAGAGCTACGGACTCATCGACGAAGGGAAGTACACCTTCCTCGTTGACCCGCGCTCCAACAAGACCGAGATCAAGTACGCCGTGGAGAAGATCTTCTCCGTCAAGGTGGACACGATCAACACCATCAACCGTGCCGGTAAGCGTAAGCGGACTCGTTTCGGGTGGGGGCAGCGCAAGAACACCAAGCGCGCCATCGTCACCCTTAAAGAGGGCACGATCGACATCTTCGGCGGTCCGCTTTCCTAAGCGGAGACCACTTTAACGAGGAAACATTATGGGAATCCGTAAATACAAGCCGACAACGCCGGGCCGCCGTGGCTCCAGTGTTGCCGACTTCGCAGAAATCACGCGGTCGACACCGGAGAAGTCACTGCTCCGCCCCTTGCATAAAACGGGTGGCCGCAACAACTCCGGCAAGATCACCACTCGGCACAAGGGCGGTGGACACAAGCGTCAGTACCGTCTGATCGACTTCCGTCGCCATGACAAGGATGGCATCAACGCCAAAGTCGCGGAGATCGAATACGATCCGAACCGTACCGCTCGTATCGCCCTTCTGCACTACGTGGATGGTACGAAGCGCTACATCGTGGCTCCGAACAAGCTCAAGCAGGGCGACTTCGTCGAGTCCGGCCCGAGCGCCGACATCAAGCCCGGCAACAACCTGCCGATGCGCAATATCCCCGTGGGTACTGTGCTGCACGCGGTTGAGCTGCGTCCCGGTGGCGGCGCGAAACTGGCCCGTTCAGCAGGTGCTTCGGTGCAGCTGGTGGCTAAAGAAGGCCGTTTCGCTCAGCTTCGCCTGCCCTCCGGTGAAATCCGGAACGTCGACGTGCGCTGCCGCGCCACGGTCGGCGAGGTCGGCAACGCCGAGCAGTCGAACATCAACTGGGGCAAGGCCGGCCGTCTGCGCTGGAAGGGCGTCCGCCCGACCGTCCGAGGTGTGGCCATGAACCCGGTGGATCACCCGCACGGTGGTGGTGAAGGCAAGACCTCCGGTGGTCGTCACCCGGTCAACCCGAACGGTAAGCCCGAGGGCCGCACTCGCCGGCCGAACAAAGAGAGCGACAAACTCATCGTGCGTCGCCGTCGTACTGGCAAGAACAAGCGATAGGAGCCTGGAGACATGCCACGTAGCCTGAAGAAGGGTCCTTTCGTTGACCAGCACCTCTTTGTGAAGGTCGCCAACGAGAACGAAAAGGGCACGAAAAACGTGATCAAGACCTGGTCTCGCAGGTCCATGATCGTCCCGGACATGCTCGGGCACACGATCGCCGTGCACGACGGCCGTAAGCACGTGCCGGTGTTCATCACTGAGTCGATGGTCGGGCACAAGCTGGGCGAATTCGCTCCCACGCGGACTTTCCGCGGCCATGTTAAGGATGACCGCAAGGGCAAGCGTCGCTAGGCTCCGGCTGAAGCAACGCAAGTTTTTACGGCATAGACGAGAGAAGGAAAGCAATGGAAGCCAAGGCCATTGCGCGGCATATCCGCGTAACGCCTATGAAGGCCCGGCGCGTCGTCAACCTGGTTCGTGGCAAGCAAGCGAATGAGGCTCTGGCGATTCTGAAGTTCGCTCCGCAGGCGGCTTCGGAACCGGTGTCCAAGGTTCTGCAGTCCGCGATGGCGAACGCCCGCGTGCTAGCTGACCGGGACAGTGTCGCCTTCGACGAAAGCGACCTTTACATCAGCGAGATTCGCGTTGATGAAGGACCGACTATGAAGCGGTTCCAGCCGCGTGCCCAGGGCCGCGCCTACCGCATCAATAAGCGCACCAGCCACATTACCGTGGTCGTTGCGACCCCGAGTGAGGAGGAGAACTAGTGGGACAGAAAGTCAACCCGCACGGGTTCCGCCTCGGTATCACCACCAACCATGTCTCGCACTGGTTCGCCGATTCCAATAAGGCCGGTCAGCGCTATAAGGATTTCGTCCGTGAGGATGTGAAGATCCGTCAGCTCATGTCTACGGGTATGGAGCGCGCAGGCATCGCCAAGGTTGAAATCGAGCGCACCCGTGACCGCGTCCGCGTGGACATCCACACTGCCCGCCCGGGCATCGTGATCGGCCGCCGTGGTGCAGAGGCTGATCGCATTCGCAACGAGCTCGAGAAGCTCACGGGCAAGCAGGTGCAGCTGAACATCCTCGAGGTGAAGAACCCCGAGGTCGACGCTCAGCTGGTAGCCCAGGGCATCGCCGAGCAGCTGACTTCGCGTGTGGCTTTCCGCCGCGCGATGAAGAAGGCCATCCAGTCCGCTCAGCGGGCCGGTGCTAAGGGCATCCGAGTGCAGTGCTCGGGACGTCTGGGCGGTGCTGAAATGAGCCGCTCGGAGTTCTACCGTGAAGGCCGTGTGCCCCTGCACACCCTGCGCGCGAACATCGACTACGGCTTCTTCGAGGCCAAGACCACCTTCGGCCGAATCGGTGTGAAGGTCTGGATCTACAAGGGCGATGTCACCGCTAAGGAACTCGCAGCTCAGGCTGCTGCCGCCCCGGCCCGTGGCCGTGGAAACCGTCGCGATGGCGATGACCGCCGTCCGCGTGGTGGTGGCCGCCGCAATGAGCGTCCGGCTGAGCGTGCAGACGCTCCGGCTGCTGAGGCTCCTGCGGTTGGCGCTGCCAGCACAGAAGGGAGTGAGGCTTAAATGCTGATCCCACGTCGGGTTAAGTACCGCAAGCAGCACCACCCGGGCCGTTCCGGTCAGGCGACCGGCGGCACTAAGGTGAACTTCGGTGAATTCGGTATCCAGGCGCTGTCTCCGGCGTATGTGACCAACCGTCAGATCGAATCCGCCCGTATTGCCATGACCCGTCACATCAAGCGTGGCGGTAAGGTCTGGATCAATATCTACCCGGATCGTCCGCTGACCAAGAAGCCTGCGGAAACCCGTATGGGTTCTGGTAAGGGTTCTCCGGAATGGTGGGTTGCCAACGTCAAGCCGGGGCGGGTTCTCTTCGAACTCTCCGGTGTCAACGAAGACGTGGCTCGTGAGGCTCTGCGCCTGGCGATCCACAAGCTGCCGCTGAAGGCGCGCATTATTCGTCGTGAAGGTGGTGAATAGCAGATGGCGATCGGAACTAAAAATCTAGCTATCGACAAGCTTGATACGTTCGACAACGAGCGGCTTGCTTCAGAACTTCGCAAGGCCAAGGAAGAGCTGTTCAACCTGCGCTTCCAGTCTGCCACCGGCCAGTTGGAGAATCACGGCCGACTGCGTGCAGTCAAGCGCGATATCGCCCGTATTTATACGGTGCTGCGGGAACGCGAATTAGGTATTCGCGTCGAAGCAGTTTCTGCGGTGATCGAAGAGAAGGCGGACAAGAAGAAGTCCTCCAAGAAGAAGGCTGAAGCTGCTGAGGCTGAGCCTGCCGATAGCACCGAGTCTGACAGTGCTGAGTCCAGCGAGGAGGCCGCTAAATGAGTGAAGTGAGCAAGGAGGCGACCCCGAGCGCTGAGAAGCAGGCCAGGGGTTACCGGAAGAGCCGAATCGGTTACGTGGTTTCTGACAAGATGCAGAAGACCATCGTGGTCGAGGTCGAAGACCGGGTGAAGCACTCCCTGTACGGCAAGGTCATGAAGCGGACCTCCAAGGTCAAGGCCCATGATGAGCAGGAGACAGCAGGTATCGGTGACCGCGTGCGGATCAGCGAGACTAGGCCGCTTTCAGCGACCAAGCGCTGGCGCCTCGTAGAGGTTGTGGAGAAAGCCAAATAAGAGGTACTGGCATCCACAGATCGTGTATAAGAAATGGTCCCGTTCCTGCTCAGGAACGGGACCATTTCTTATGAGTTTTGTACAATAAAAAATGTTATCGTTAACAAATTCCGCTATAGGTTTCTTCTGCTGTGACATCGGTGATCAGAGGCCCGGCGTCAGAGGAATTACCCGAGATGAACCGTAGTTCATCGTTTCCTTTTGCTTTAAAGTTGTAGGTGTAGTCTTTCCATTCAGCCGCATTGTTCCAACCGGCGATGCTGTTCGCTGGTGGGTTCGATGGTAGCTCGTAAGAAGTTGAAGCCGCTGTTCCCAGATCATATGTGTTTCGCGTTGTCGGATCTTGGCCGATTTGCAGATGCAGTGCTTGAACCATGTCTCTCGGAGTCCCGCTCCAGGTATCTCGAGAAGCTTTGAACTTCACGGTGACCGTTGAGCCGGAGCGAGTTGGCAAGTTCTGGCCAATGGCTCCGACGGAGCCGCCGTTGATGGCAAGTGCTTGCCCCTTATCAGGGGCTTGGGCGGTTCGCTGACCGTAGATGTTCACGGTACTCCAGTAATCGAAGCTGCGTTCGCTGCGGAGCACGTTCCAGCCTTGATAGCCGCTATCTATAGTCTGCTTTCCCAGCCAGCCTCCGGAGCCCTCAGGTCCGTGGTCTGTGTATGGCCGATCGCCGATATCAGGTGTACTGAAAGAACCGTTAGCTACGGGGAGCGGGTCTGTTACCTCGCATACATTACCTTCAGATACCAGGCTGAATCCGGTGAATAGTACACCTTTGGTATTTGCGAGGAGCCTTTGGGTCTGCCCCGGGTTTGGTTGACATCTGATCTGTGAGGATTCGTCCTCGCTGGAAGGATGTATCTCTTGCCCAAGCCCTATCCGAAAGAGTTCCGTGACGATGTCGTGGCTGTGGCCCGTAAAGCCCGGGCCCCGTTATCGCAGATTGCGAGAGACTTCGGGATTTCCGAAGCCTCGTTGTTCAACTGGCTGAAAAAAGCAAACATCGAAGACGGGCGCGTGCCGGGCCTGACCGAGGACGAGCGTAAGCAGCTCCGCGAGGCGAACAAGCGGATCCGAC
>NZ_AQXM01000027.1 GCF_000376245.1 Acaricomes phytoseiuli DSM 14247
AATTCGAGACCGCCCACTACGCCGGCCTCGAACCCACGCGAACGCCAACCGGCGCCCTCGCAAAAACCTAGGAACCAAACCCAGGACAATTCACTCCTTCTCTTGGTTCTCAGACTCTTTCGCGGTTTCTTGCAAGGCCTCCGGGCCTCCTGCCAGCAGTGCTTCGAAGCCGGCTTCATCGAGCACCGGGACACCGAGCTGCTCGGCCTTGTCGCGTTTACTTCCGGCGCTCTCCCCCACCACGACGTAACTGGTCTTCTTGGAAACCGTCCCGGCGGCTTTGCCGCCCCGGATGATGATGGCCTCCTTGGCCTGATCCCGGTTGTACTGCTGCAAAGAACCCGTGACCACGACCGTCAAGCCCTCCAGCGTGCGCGGCGTGCTCTCGTCCTGCTCATCGACCATCCGCACCCCGGCAGCAGCCCACGCTTCCACGATCTCCCGATGCCAGTCCTCGGCGAACCACTCGATCAGCGCCACGGCGATCGTCGGCCCCACTCCGTCGACCTCGGCGAGCTCTTCTTCAGTAGCGGCCTGAATCGCGGCCATGGATCCGAAGGCGGTCGCCAGGGCGCGGGAAGCAGTCGGCCCGACATGCCGGATGGAAAGGGCTACCAGAACCCGCCAGAGCGGCTGCTGCTTGGCTTTTTCCAGTTCCCGGAAGAGCTTGAGGGTATTAGCCGTCGGCTCCGAAGGCTTCTTCGCCGTGCCCTTGGTGTAGAAGTACGGCACCAACTCGGTGGTAACGGCTGAGCCCTGACTGTCTTTGCCCCGCTCTTTGCCCCGCTTCTCGCGTTCGATCCGGACGGAGGCCAGGTCCTGCGCGGTGAGGGTGAAGATCTGAGCTTCATTGCGCAGCGGAGGTTCCACGGGCTCATCCGGCTGGGTCAGGGCGAGCGCGGCCTCCCAGCCGAGCGCCTCGATGTCGAAAGCGCCTCGGGAGGCCAGGTGGAAGACCCGTTCCCGCAGCTGGGCAGGGCAGCTGCGGGCGTTCGGGCAGCGGATATCGACATCGCCTTCTTTGGCCGGTGCCAGAGCGGTGCCGCAGAAGGGGCAATGCGCTGGCATCACGAACTCCCGTTCGCTGCCATCGCGTAAAGCCGCCACAGGAGCCACGATCTCCGGAATCACGTCCCCTGCTTTGCGCAGCACCACGGTGTCGCCGATCAACACACCCTTGGCCTTGACCACGTCCTGGTTGTGCAAAGTCGCCATTTCGACGGTGGAACCGGCGACCTTGATGGGCTCCATGACCCCGTAAGGGGTGACTCTTCCGGTGCGACCGACGTTGACTCGAATATCCAGGAGCTTGGTGTTCACTTCCTCCGGCGGATACTTATAAGCCACTGCCCAGCGCGGTACCCGGGAGGTGTACCCCAGGGCGCTCTGAGTGGCGAAGTCATCCACTTTGATCACGATGCCGTCGATCTCATGCAAGAGATCGTGCCGCTGCTCCCCGAACCGGGCGATGTACTCGAGGATCTGCTGCTCATCCGTCAGGACCTCGGCGTAGGGGCTCGTCGGCAGGCCCCAGCTGCGCAGCAGTTCATAGGCCTCGGACTGGCTCTGCGCTACGAGGCCTTCCCTGGTACCGATGCCGTGCACCAGCATGCTGAGCTTGCGCAGCGCGGTCTGCGCGGGATCTTTCTGCCGCAGGGATCCGGCGGCGGCGTTGCGGGGGTTCGCGAAAGGCGCCTTGCCCTGCGCGATCTTCTCTTCGTTGAGCGCCGCGAAATCCTCGGAGGCGATAAACACCTCGCCGCGGATCTCGAGCTCCGCCGGAATGCTCCCCGGATCGCCCTCGAGCCGCCGCGGTATGGCCTCGATGGTCAGCAGATTATGCGTGATGTCCTCACCCGTCGTGCCATCGCCGCGGGTCGCAGCACGTACCAGGGCGCCATCGCGATAGAGCAGGTTCACCGCCAGGCCGTCGATCTTCAGCTCGGCCAGCCAGCGCAGCGGATTTTTCGCCAGCGCCGCACCGGCGAACTTCTCGGCATTGACCCCGGTCCGCTCGAGCCACGCCTTGAGCTCATCGAGCGAGAAGACGTCCTCCAGGCTGTACATCCGGCTCAGATGCTCGACCGCTGCGAAAACCGAGGAGACTTCCCCGCCCACCTCCTGGGTGGGCGAGTCATTGCTGATCAGCTCCGGATGGTGGGCCTCGGTCTCTTCGAGCCTGCGGAAGAGGCGGTCGAATTCAGCGTCCGAGACCAGCGGGGCATCGTCGTTGTAATAAGCGAACCGGTAGCGCCGGACGTCCTCGACGAGCTGATCGTACTCTTCGCGCAACTGCTCCGGCGGTGTCTCCTCTGCTTCAATGGAGGAGGCCGAATCGGGGCTCTTCTGTGCTGCGCTCACGCTTGCTCGCAGTCCGTTTCCTGCTGGTTCGTGCTGTCCGATGCTGGGGCGTCCGCGCTGCCTTGATCGCTGCCCTGAGCAGAGTCGAGCACATCGATCACAATCACGGTCACATTGTCTCTGCCGCCTGCGCTGAGCGCAGCCCGGACCAGCTCATCGGCTGCTTCCTGAACCGACCGGCCCGGTTCGAGCACGGCCGAGATCTCTTCATCCGGAAGCTCGTCGGAGAGCCCATCCGTGCAGATCAACCAGCGCTCACCGGTTCTCATCGGAACCAGCCAGTAGTCGGCTTCAGTGTCCTCCCCGACGCCGAGCGCACGGGTCACCACGTGCCTACGGGGATGATGGCGCGCTTCCAAGGCGGAAAGATGCCCCGCATCGACAAGTTCCTGGACCTCGGAGTGATCTACGCTGACCTGTTGCAGCACGCCCTCGGCCAGCCGATAGGTTCGCGAATCGCCTACGTTGAATACCAACCAGTACGCCGCTCCGGAGTCCCTGAGCCACGCCATTCCGGTCACCGTCGTGCCGGCGCGCGAGCCGGAGAGTTCACGGATGCCGGTGTCCGCGCGCCGCAGCGCTTGCTGCAGGGCCGCGCTGCCCTGAGCCGCACCGGTCAGGGAGAGTTCAGCTTCGCCCAGAGCGCGTACGCACTCCTGCGCCGCTACCTCCCCGGCCTCGTGGCCGCCCATGCCGTCGGCCACCGCGAAGAGCGGGTCAGCTACCAGATAAGCGTCTTCGTTGAGCTCGCGCCGCAGCCCCCGGTCACTGGCCACGCCTATCTCGAGCGCCGGGGTGCTAACAGCTGAATCACGATCAGTCATCCCAGATCCTTTCGCGGGGCACCAGCACAAACACCAACCAACGGAGCGTCCTCGTCCATGCTATCCACTAAGCAGGTATTCATCGCAGGTCCTGGGCCTGAACCTGGGCCGTAACCTCATCACAGCGCACTGATCAATGCCGATCAATCCAGCACCAGACCCCGGCCTCGGCCACGGCTTAGCAGAATCGGTCGGATCTCACCGAAACCACGGACTTGCTGCACCGGAAAAGGCTTAAACACGAACCGCTCATCCCGGCTCAGAGCGCGCTGCGTGAATTCGTCGACAAGCACTTCACCGGGCTCCGCCAGGACCGTTAGCCTCGCCGCGAGGTTCACGGTAGGCCCGTAAATATCGCCTAAGCGGGAGAGCACCCTGCCCCAGACCATCGCCACCCTGGCCTGAGGCAGCAGCTCATCTTCGGTGAAGGCCTCGGCCAGGGAGAGGGATATCTCCGCACCGGCCATGGGCGTCTCCGCCGTGTAAAGCACTTCGTCCCCGATCGTCTTGATCAGCCGCCCCCCGCCCACGGAGATGATCTCAGCGCATTTGTTCTCGAAGCGCTGCACCAGCTGAGCCAGGGTCTTCTCATTCATCCGCCGGGAGAGGGAGGTGTAGCTCACCAAGTCGGCAAAACCCACAGCGCGGGCCAAGGGCAGCGGTGCATCGGCTTCGTCGCCGTCCCGCCCGAGTTCACTGGCGAGCAGGCCGGATTCGGCACGGACAGCCATCCGCTGCACCCCGGCGGCCAGCTGCCTCCGCCAAGCATACACGAGCATCTCCTGGAGCGGCTCGACGAGCTCTGGCATAGCGGTCACTAATTCTCGCCTGGCTTCAGCATCGCTGACCCCGCGTTGCGCCACCAAATCTTCGATCATCGCCTCGATCTGCCAGACCACGATGCGGTCCGTCATCTGGCCGACGGCCCTGGTCAGTGAAATCGCGGCTTCCTCCGTAAGCTTGCCCTCCCGCACCAGATCGATGACATCGGTGAGAGCTTGCTGATCATGAGGGGTAAAGGCGACGTCTTCATCACCGAGGTTCGGAAAACCCAGAGCACGCCAGAGCTTCCGCGCCGAAAGCAGTGACACGCCCGCGCCCGCTGCGATCTCCCGGCGTTTGAGACTGCGCTCCCCGCCCAGCAGCTGCGCTTCCAGAGCACGGACTGCTCCGCGCATGGATTGGGAGAGCTCCTGATCCGAGGGGATCTGCTCGGCGAGATCCGGAGCCGCGTAGGGTAAGGGCTGCGGCGCGGTTTCCGGGGTACTGGATGTACTGGATTGCGCATCGGATGCTGCTGCACCAGCGATGGCCGAGGATGTATCGGGAGCAGCGGCAGCAGAAGAGGCGGTAGAAAGGGAAGAGTCATCAGTAGACATCAGTGTCGGCTCCCTTTCCCGTTAAACCCATCGCCTGGTAATCCCTAGGCCGCTCGGCCACCGGCAAAGCCTCCATCGCGTTCACCAGCAGGTTCCGGAACACCGTCACCTCCGGCACATCCGGGATTCGGGCGGTGCCTTCGAAGCCTGAGGCTACCAGGAGGTCTCCGGAGCGCAGCAGCCTTTGCAGCATGCTTTGCCGAACACTCACGGAACGCACAGAGCTCAGTGGCAGATCGTGGTGCCGGGTCCGCAACCAACCCGTGCGCACCACGATCCGTCGACTGGTCAGCAGGTACCGGGTGCTCAACCAGCGCAGATAGCGGCGACCAGCACCCAGCACAATGAACAGGACGCCGAGGCACAGGATCAACGCGAGCGCCGGAACCCGCCAGTTCTCCCAGGGCAACGGCCAGCGGGCCCGGGTGAGCCACGCGGAGACCAGGCCCAGCACCGTCGGCAGGAGCACCACGAAGATCGCCGGCCAGACCAAACTCTTGGCCTGGGGCCGGCTGGCCACGATGACCTGCTCCCCTGCGACGAGCCAGTTACGCATAATCATCGACCGATACAGACGCCCGGGCCGCTGCCGGACGCAGATGGATCACATCTGCCGCGGAGACCACGGTACTGCTGCCCTGAGCATCCTGGATGAGCAGGGCTCCCGTAGTGTCTAGGCCCACCGCGACGCCGTGGTTGAAACGCCCTCCCGGGAGTTCGGCCCGCACGTGCCGACCGAGAGTCATCAGCTGCGTGGTGATCTCGCGGCGCAGCTCAGCACGGCCGTCGGCCGTTGTTCCCGGCCCGGTGAAGCGCTTGTAATCACGGGCGAAGTGGCCGAGGATATCGATGAGCAGGCGCTCCCGACGCAATTCCGGTGCACCGGCTAAGGCCAGCGATGTGGCATGAGCTACGGGGAGTTCCTCCTGGCTCTGCAGGACGTTGACCCCGATGCCCAGGACTACCGCGGGGGTCTGCGGTGAGGGGTCGAGCAGTTGCGCCAGCACGCCGCAGACCTTCCGGGCACCTTGAGCCTGTTCTTCTTCACCCTGACGGATCAGCACATCATTGGGCCATTTGATCCCAGCGGGCAAACCGTATCCGCGCAGTGTCCGGCAGACCGCGAGGGCGCCCAGCATACCGAGCCAACCGTACTGCTCTGCCGGCAGCCCCTCGGGGCGCAGCAGGATGCTGATCGCCAGGGCCGAGCTCGCAGGGGCCTGCCAATCCCGGCCCAGTCGACCTTTTCCCTTGCTCTGCCGCTCGGTGGTGAGTACGCTCAGGTCCGGCCAGCTCTCCTGGTTCTCCTGGGACGTGGCGGCCTGGGCGAAAGCTGCCAGGTCATCATTGCTGGATCCGGTGTGCGAGGACCATTCGATCCTGGGGATCAGCCCGGCGGGAGGAAGCAGCTCGGAGCGCACTGCGGCGATATCGAGCACGGGCCGGGCAGCAAAGGATTCCCGACCAACCCCGGGTGAGCATTGCTGGTCCATGATGACGATCCTAGTCGCTGCCGGCCCCGGTCACCGGGAAGTCGCCAAGTTCCGGCCGGAGCGCATGGGCTCCATCATCACAGCTAAGCCTGGGTATCAGCTTTTGTAGCTTTCCTACATCCGCAAGGGGGATCGGCCCGGATAGAATGGCGTGGTCTTTAGAGGAACCAGCTAAATACTCACCATCGACCCAGAGGCAGGATCTTACCGATGAGCCATGACCTGACGACCACCGCGGGGAAGATCGCTGATTTCCGCGACCGGATGACTCAGGCTGCTCAGCCCGCGGGCCCCGAAGCCATCGAGAAGCAGCATTCCCGGGGCAAGAACACCGCCCGGGAGCGGATCGATCTACTACTCGATGAAGACTCCTTCGTGGAGTTCGATGCCCTGGCGACGCACCGGTCAACGGCTTTCGGCATGGCGAAGAAGAAACTCCTGGGCGATGGCGTGGTCTCCGGCTACGGCACCGTCGACGGGCGCCTGGTGGCCGTTTACAGCCAGGATTTCTCCGTTTACGGCGGCTCGCTCAGCCAGGTCAACGGCGAGAAGATCGTCAAGGTCCAGGAATTCGCGTTGCGCAACGGCTGCCCCGTGATCGGCATCAATGATGGCGGCGGTGCCCGGATCCAGGAGGGCGTGGCCTCCCTGGCGATGTTCGCGGATATCTTCCGGAACAATGTGCATGCTTCCGGCGTGGTCCCGCAGATCTCCCTGATCATGGGCCCCTGTGCCGGTGGCGCAGCCTATTCACCGGCACTGACCGACTACGTGGTGATGGTGGATAAGACCTCGCATATGTTCATCACCGGGCCCGATGTGATCAAAACGGTGACCGGCGAGGACGTCGATATGGAGACCCTGGGCGGTGCGCGCCAGCATAACGCCACGACCGGCACCGCGACCTATCTGGCCACGGATGAGACCGATGCGATCGAATTCGTCCGGGAGCTGCTGGACTTCCTGCCATCGAACAACCTCACCGAGGCACCGCTGACGGAGCACGATCAGGAGCTGGAAACCGATGAGGCCGATGCGGCCCTGGATACTCTGATCCCGGATTCGGCGAATCAGCCCTACGATATGCGCACTGTGCTCGAAACGGTTCTGGATGACGGCAATTTCCTGGAGATGCAGGCGCTCTATGCGCCGAACGTGCTGATCGGCTACGGCCGCGTCGAGGGCCAGAGTGTGGGGATCGTCGCGAATCAGCCGATGCAATTCGCCGGCACCCTGGATATCGCGGCCTCCGAGAAAGCCGCGCGTTTTGTCCGGCACTGCGATGCTTTCAACATCCCGATCCTCACTTTCGTCGACGTCCCCGGCTTCCTGCCCGGCAAGGACCAGGAGTTCCAGGGCATCATCCGGCGCGGAGCGAAGCTGCTCTACGCTTACGCCGAGGCCACCGTCCCCAAGCTCACCGTGATCACCCGCAAGGCTTACGGCGGCGCGTATATCGTGATGGGTTCGAAGAAGCTCGGTGCGGATCTGAACCTGGCCTGGCCTACGGCGCAGATCGGCGTCATGGGCGCCCAGGGCGCCGTGAACATCCTCTACCGCAGGGATCTGGCGGCCGCTGCGGAGGAGGGGAACGCGGAGGAGCGCCGCGGCGAACTCGTGCAGCAGTACGAAGAAGAACTGCTCAACCCCTACCAGGCCGCTGAACTCGGCTATGTGGACGCGGTGATCGCTCCCGCTGACACCCGGGTCCAGATCATCCGGGGGCTGCGCGCGTTGCGGGATAAGCGCGCATCGCTGCCGGCCAAGAAGCATGGGAACATCCCGCTATGACGGCTGAAGCCACCCCGGAGGAGTCCGCTGCACTGTTCCGGATCGTCAAGGGCAGCCCGGATGCGGAGCAGCTCGCCGCGCTGACCTCGGTGCTGCTGAATCTTGCTGCTGCCGATCAGGATCTCCGCGCTGCTCAGGAAGCAGGCCAGGAGAGCGCACTGCGCTATACCCGGAGCGGCAGAGTGCGCGGGCTACCGGCCCCAGGCCCGGGTGCTTGGCGCCGTAGCGCCTGGTTCTAGCTGACAGTCGAGATCCTGGAGGCCCGGGCAACAAGAAATCCCGGGCGGCTGACCCGCTAAGAGCGCATTCTGGCCAGAGTCTCCTGAACGGCTTCTGCAGAACGCCACAACTGTTCTTCTTCGTCCAAGGAAAGCGGAGTATCCAGGATTTCCATGGCACCGGATCGACCCACGACAGTCGGCATCGCCAGGGCGACCTCGGAGATTCCCCATTGACCGGTCAGGATGCTGGATACCGGCAGGATGGCGCGCTCATCGCGCAGTATCGCCTCGCAGATCCGAGCACAGGAAAGCCCGATAGCATAGTTCGTGGCACCTTTGCCTTCGATCACCCGGTAGGCGCTCATCATGACATCGCGTTCATAAACGCGCAGAGTCTCTTCGGTGAAGATCTCCTTCCCTGCGATCCGGTAGTCCCTGATGGGAACGCTGCCTATGCGAGCAGCTGACCACAGAACGAACTCACTATCCCCGTGCTCCCCGACCACACTCACGTGCACACTGTCCGTGGACACTTCGGCGCGTTCGGCGATCATACCGCGCAGCCGGGAAGAGTCGAGCACAGTCCCACTGGAGAAAATACGGTTCGGGGGCAAGCCGGTGGCCTCCTGCGCTACCACCGTGAGCGCATCACAAGGATTGCTGACGATGACGATCACGGCATGCGGTGCTTGCTCGAGCAGAGCCTGCAGCGACTGAGCCAGAATCCGCGCGTTGATCGCCGCGAGCTCCCGGCGCGATTGCCCCGGCTCTTGCTTCGCCCCCGCAGTGAAAACGATGATATCGCTATCAGCGATGCTGGTGATATCTGCTCCTCCGGTAATCGCGGGCCAGCCGCCAACGAAGAACCGTCCATGAGTCAGGTCCAAGATCTCCGCATCAACGCGCTGCGCGTCAACATCGTAGAGAACCACCTCAGCCGCACTTCTGCGGATCAGCATGGCATAAGCCGCAGCCGACCCCACTGCACCAGCACCGATAACTGAAATTTTCCCAGCCAATCTAACCACTCCTGTGTTTTCTACAGCTCGTAGAAGATAAATTACTTGCCGATGTTCAAGAAAGCTATTTAGTCAGCACTTATCAGCACTATGCTCACTGTGTGACTACTAGTTCGCAGAATCTCCCGGAAAACGGTTCAGGCAGCCCCTCTCGCCCATCAAGCCCCGTTGATGCAGCCGCCGAAGCCTACACTCGCCAGTTGATCGAGCTCTCCCCTGAACTGGGTGCGGCTCTCGGTTTAGCCGATGCTGGGCCCGGTTACAGCGACTACTCCCCCGCCGGGATCGCTGAACGGGCTGAGCTGGACCGGCGGACCCTGGCGGAGCTGGACCGCCTGGAACCGGTCGATGCCGTTGATCAGGTCACCTTGGCCGCGATGCGGGAACGGCTGGGCTTGGCGCTGGAAGAAGACGAATCCGGCTGGGCCGGAGCTGTGCTGAATAATATCCACTCCCCTGCTCAGCAGATCCGCAGCATCCTGGATCTCATGCCGCGCGAGACCAGCAGCGACTGGGAGCACATCGCTGAACGCCTGAACCGCCTGCCAGCTGCTGTCGACGGCTATATCGCCGCTCTGAGCGACAGCCAGGCGCAGGGGCGCGTCGCCGCCCGGCGGCAGGTGCAGACCGTGATCGATCAGGCCACCCGCTACGCTGCAGACTCGGGATTCTTCGACAACCTGGCGGCCGAAAGCAGCCGGACTGAGAATCTGGCCGACAACGCGCAGCGGGCCAAGACGGCGTACCGTGAGCTCGCAGACTTCCTGGAGCAGCAGCTTCTGCCTGCCGCCCCGTAAAAGGATGCCGTAGGGCGCGAACGCTATGCCTTGGCATCCCGCGCATTCCTCGGCAAAGCAGTGGATCTGGAAGAGACCTACGCCTGGGGCGTCGAAGAGCTGGACCGGATCATTGCCGAACAGGAGCAGGTGGCCGGCCGTATTCAGACCGGTGCCAGCATCGCGGAAGCCAAGGCTCTGCTGAATGCTGACCCGCAACGGCAGCTGCACGGTACCGACGCGCTCCAGGCCTGGATGCAGAAGCTTTCGGATGCCGCCGTGGCTGAACTCTCCGGAAGCCACTTCGAGATCCCGGAAGTGATGCGCACCCTGGAGTGCCGGATCGCCCCGACCCAGGACGGCGGCATCTATTACACACCGCCGAGCAACGACTTCTCCCGACCGGGGCGGATGTGGTGGTCCGTGCCCGAGGGCGAAGACCGGTTCACGACGTGGGCGGAGACCTCCACGGTGTATCACGAGGGCGTGCCGGGGCATCATCTGCAATGCGCCACCGCCATCGTCCAGGGGGACGTGCTGAACACTTGGCGGAGCAGCATCTGCTGGATCTCCGGCCACGGCGAGGGCTGGGCGCTCTACGCGGAGCGGCTGATGCAGGAGCTCGGTTATCTGGATGACCCCGGTGACGCGATGGGCATGCTGGATGCGCAGCGTCTCCGGGCGGCCCGGGTGGTCTTCGATATCGGCGTGCACCTAGAGCTGCCGGTGCCGGCGCGCTGGGGCTCCGGAACCTGGGACGCTCAGAAAGGCTACGGATTCCTGGAGGAGAACCTCGACATGTCCCGAGGGCAGCTGGACTTCGAATACACCCGCTACCTGGGCTGGCCCGGTCAAGCGCCGTCGTATAAGGTCGGCCAACGCATCTGGGAGCAGATCCGGGATGCCCGGGCCCAGCAGGAAGGCACCGCATTCGATCTCAAGGCCTTCCACACCGAAGCCCTGAGTCTCGGCGGGCTGCCGCTGGCCGTGCTAGAAGAGACGCTGCTCAAACGCCCCTAAGAGGCGGCGTTCCGTTGCTGTTTTAGATCTGAGTCTCTGCGTCCCTCACCCTAAAGCCTCATACCTTAAAGCCTCATAAAGAGGCTCCGGATCCCTTGCACCGCATCGCACGCATGGGCGATTATTGGGTAAATCAGGGTCCGAAGCAGGCCAAAGATGATCTTCATGCACTAAAACCCCAGCGCGGCGGCCACCCAGTTCTTTCTGCTTACGCTTGGCTGTTTTTCGATCAAAACAACGCTCGGAAAATCGCTCACCGCTGCGCTCACCGGCAACGATATAGCAGCCGAGCACACCCTCTGCATCTGAGCCAGCCAAAGTGAATTGTCCTGGGTTTGGTTCCTAGGTTTTTGCGAGGGCGCCGGTTGGCGTTCGCGTGGGTTCGAGGCCGGCGTAGTGGGCGGTCTCGAATTCTTGGGGTGATTGGTAGCCCAGGGCGGAGTGGAGGCGTTGATTGTTGTACCACCACACCCATTCCAGTGTGGCGAGCTCTACTTCTTCCACGGTGCGCCAGGGTTTGCGTGCTTTGATCAGTTCGGTCTTATAGACGGCGTTGACGGCTTCAGCCAGAGCGTTGTCGTAGCTATCGCCACGGGAACCAACTGAAG
>NZ_AQXM01000028.1 GCF_000376245.1 Acaricomes phytoseiuli DSM 14247
TGTCAACCAAACCCGGGGCAGACCCATTCCGGTCCTTGGGCGCCCGATGTGGCTGTTGTTAAAATAATAAAGAGAGAGGGAACCACGGCTTTGTGGTTCCCTCTCTTGTAATGGTTGTTCGGCGGTGTCCTACTCTCCCACACCCTGTCGAGTGCAGTACCATGGGCGCTGTGGGGCTTAGCTTCCGGGTTCGGGATGGGACCGGGCGTTTCCCCCACGCTATGGCCGCCGAAACTCTATGTCACCACCCCTGTGGAGGGGGTGAAGTTTCGTGTGACTGTTACGTCAAGTCTTATGTAGTTATCTCAATGGTTCCTGTGCTTTTCATACCGCGGTGTGGTTTGTTGTTTGGGGACCGTAGAGTGAACGCGAGCACCCTCCCAACTCTTTTGAAGTGTTGTTGGGTTTGTGGGTCAGGTTATCGGCTTATTAGTACCGGTCAGCTTCACACATTACTGTGCTTCCACGTCCGGCCTATCAACCCAGTGGTCTGCTGGGGGCCTCTCCCACCAAATGGTGGATGGAAATCTCATCTTGAAGTGGGCTTCCCGCTTAGATGCTTTCAGCGGTTATCCCGTCCGAACGTAGCCAACCAGCCGTGCACCTGGCGGTACAACTGGCACACCAGAGGTTCGTCCGTCCCGGTCCTCTCGTACTAAGGACAGCTCTTCTCAAATTTCCTGCGCGCGCAGCGGATAGGGACCGAACTGTCTCACGACGTTCTAAACCCAGCTCGCGTACCGCTTTAATGGGCGAACAGCCCAACCCTTGGGACCTACTCCAGCCCCAGGATGCGACGAGCCGACATCGAGGTGCCAAACCATGCCGTCGATATGGACTCTTGGGCAAGATCAGCCTGTTATCCCCGAGGTACCTTTTATCCGTTGAGCGACGGCCATTCCACAATGTGCCGCCGGATCACTAGTCCCGACTTTCGTCCCTGCTCGAGATGTCTCTCTCACAGTCAAGCTCCCTTGTGCACTTACACTCAACACCTGATTGCCAACCAGGCTGAGGGAACCTTTGGGCGCCTCCGTTACTTTTTGGGAGGCAACCGCCCCAGTTAAACTACCCATCAGGCACTGTCCCTGACCCGGATTACGGGCCGAAGTTAGGTGCCCCAAGTGATCAGAGTGGTATTTCAACGATGACTCCACACACACTAGCGTGCCTGCTTCACAGTCTCCCACCTATCCTACACAAACCACTTAGAACACCAATACCAAACTATAGTAAAGGTCTCGGGGTCTTTCCGTCCTGCTGCGCGTAACGAGCATCTTTACTCGTAGTGCAATTTCGCCGAGTTCATGGTTGAGACAGTAGGGAAGTCGTTACTCCATTCGTGCAGGTCGGAACTTACCCGACAAGGAATTTCGCTACCTTAGGATGGTTATAGTTACCACCGCCGTTTACTGGGGCTTAAATTCTCAGCTTCGCCCACAAAGGGGCTAACCGATCCTCTTAACCTTCCAGCACCGGGCAGGAGTCAGTCCGTATACATCGTCTTGCGACTTCGCACGGACCTGTGTTTTTAGTAAACAGTCGCTTCCCCCTGGTCTCTGCGGCCCACACCCGCTCCGAGGAGTAAATCCTCATCACGGATTGGGCCCCCCTTCTCCCGAAGTTACGGGGGTATTTTGCCGAGTTCCTTAACCACGATTCTCTCGATCGCCTTGGTATTCTCTACCTGATCACCTGTGTCGGTTTGGGGTACGGGCGGCTGGAACCTCACGTCGATGCTTTTCTCGGCAGCATAGGATCACCGAATTCCCCCATCAGGGGGTCCCATCACGTCTCACCCTCAGTATCAAAACTAGCTCCACGGATTTACCTATGGAACGGGCTACCTGCTTAGACCGGGACAACCATCGCCCGGCTCGGCTACCTTCCTGCGTCACACCTGTTAATACGCTTACCTCCCAGGATAAGGTCCCGCGATCAGCAAAAAACCTCACACCACAAGGGCGATCAGTCATGCGTCTGGCGGTTAGTATCACCTGCTCAGTATGGGCGGTTCTTCGCCGGTACGGGAATATCAACCCGTTGTCCATCGACTACGCCTGTCGGCCTCGCCTTAGGTCCCGACTTACCCAGGGCAGATTAGCTTGACCCTGGAACCCTTGATCATTCGGCGGACGGGTTTCTCACCCGTCTTTCGCTACTCATGCCTGCATTCTCACTCGTGTGGCCTCTACCGCTGGTTTCCACCGCGGCTTCACTGCCCACACGACGCTCCCCTACCCATCCACACCCCTGAACACCACGGGTAAACCCGTGACACTAGGGTACGTGTGTGAATGCCACAACTTCGGCGATGTGCTTGAGCCCCGCTACATTGTCGGCGCGGAATCACTTGACCAGTGAGCTATTACGCACTCTTTCAAGGGTGGCTGCTTCTAAGCCAACCTCCTGGTTGTCTAAGCAATCCCACATCCTTTCCCACTTAGCACACGCTTAGGGGCCTTAGTTGGTGGTCTGGGCTGTTTCCCTCTCGACTATGAAGCTTATCCCCCACAGTCTCACTGCTACGCTCTCACTTACCGGCATTCGGAGTTTGGCTGACGTCAGTAACCTTGTAGGGCCCATCGGCCATCCAGTAGCTCTACCTCCGGTAAGAAACACGTAACGCTGCACCTAAATGCATTTCGGGGAGAACCAGCTATCACGGAGTTTGATTGGCCTTTCACCCCTACCCACAGCTCATCCCCCCAGTTTTCAACCTAGGTGGGTTCGGTCCTCCACGACGTCTTACCGTCGCTTCAACCTGGCCATGGGTAGATCACTCCGCTTCGGGTCTAGGACACGCGACTGAATCGCCCTATTCAGACTCGCTTTCGCTACGGATACCCCGCACGGGTTAACCTCGCCACGTATCACTAACTCGCAGGCTCATTCTTCAAAAGGCACGCCATCACAGGAACAAGCCTGCTCTGACGGATTGTAAGCACATGGTTTCAGGTACTATTTCACTCCCCTCCCGGGGTACTTTTCACCTTTCCCTCACGGTACTTGTCCGCTATCGGTCACAAGGGAGTATTTAGGCTTATCAGGTGGTCCTGACAGATTCACACGGGATTTCTCGGGCCCCGTGCTACTCGGGATACGACTCAAGCAGCGCACAACATTTCAACTACGGGGCTCACACCCTCTACGGCCGGTCATTCAAAACCGTTCATCTATACCTGCGCATTACACTTCACCAGTCCGGCAGAACCAGTACGAATCGTCCCACAACCCCGCGCCTGCAACCCCTGCCGGGTATCACACAGACACGGTTTAGCCTCTTCCGCGTTCGCTCGCCACTACTAACGGAATCACTTTTGTTTTCTCTTCCTGTGGGTACTGAGATGTTTCACTTCCCCACGTTCCCTCCACACACCCTATGTGTTCAGGTGCGGGTCACTACCCATAACAGGCAGCGGGGTTTCCCCATTCGGACATCCTCGGATCACCGTTCGGTTATCAACTCCCCGAGGCTTATCGCAGATTCCTACGTCCTTCTTCGGCTCCTTGTGCCAAGGCATTCACCATGTGCCCTTGAAAACTTGAACCACAAAAACCAGAACAAAAAATAAACTACTAATTGCTCTAATATAAGATGCTCGCGTTCACTATACAGTTCTCAAACAACAACCCACACCCCAACCAAACACCAACAACAACCGGTATTCCAGTCAAAGCACAGGAAACAAAACAACAAACCCCACACCAAAAGTGCGGGCGCCTGTTGCCTCAGGCCCCAATAGTGTGTTTCATCACCCCCACACCATCAACCAACAAGAAACCCTTCCAACCAGCAAAAACCGGCGTACTAAGCACTCACTGACTCACGATCACGAGGCACTATTTGTTGATATTCCACCCATGAGCACCCACCGAAACACTGTCGGTTCCGCAATGGGCTTTACTCCTCACACCCACACCACCAACCATGCGGCCAGCGACTGAGTGCTTGGTGCTCCTTAGAAAGGAGGTGATCCAGCCGCACCTTCCGGTACGGCTACCTTGTTACGACTTAGTCCCAATCGCCAGTCCCACCTTCGACGGCTCCCTCCACAAGGGTTAGGCCACCGGCTTCGGGTGTTACCAACTTTCGTGACTTGACGGGCGGTGTGTACAAGGCCCGGGAACGTATTCACCGCAGCGTTGCTGATCTGCGATTACTAGCGACTCCGACTTCATGGGGTCGAGTTGCAGACCCCAATCCGAACTGAGACCGGCTTTTTGGGATTAGCTCCACCTCACAGTATCGCAACCCTTTGTACCGGCCATTGTAGCATGCGTGAAGCCCAAGACATAAGGGGCATGATGATTTGACGTCATCCCCACCTTCCTCCGAGTTGACCCCGGCAGTCTCCTATGAGTCCCCGGCCGAACCGCTGGCAACATAGAACGAGGGTTGCGCTCGTTGCGGGACTTAACCCAACATCTCACGACACGAGCTGACGACAACCATGCACCACCTGTCACCCAGCCCCGAAGGGAAACCATATCTCTATAGCGATCTAGGCGATGTCAAGCCTTGGTAAGGTTCTTCGCGTTGCATCGAATTAATCCGCATGCTCCGCCGCTTGTGCGGGCCCCCGTCAATTTCTTTGAGTTTTAGCCTTGCGGCCGTACTCCCCAGGCGGGGCACTTAATGCGTTAGCTACGGCGCGGAGAACGTGGAATGCTCCCCACACCTAGTGCCCAACGTTTACGGCATGGACTACCAGGGTATCTAATCCTGTTCGCTCCCCATGCTTTCGCTCCTCAGCGTCAGTTAATGCCCAGAGACCTGCCTTCGCCATCGGTGTTCCTCCTGATATCTGCGCATTCCACCGCTACACCAGGAATTCCAGTCTCCCCTACATCACTCTAGTCTGCCCGTACCCACCGCAGATCCGGGGTTAAGCCCCGGACTTTCACGGCAGACGCGACAAACCGCCTACGAGCTCTTTACGCCCAATAATTCCGGATAACGCTCGCACCCTACGTATTACCGCGGCTGCTGGCACGTAGTTAGCCGGTGCTTCTTCTGCAGGTACCCTCAACTAGCAAAACTAGCCTTGTTCCCTACTGAAAGAGGTTTACAACCCGAAGGCCGTCATCCCTCACGCGGCGTCGCTGCATCAGGCTTTCGCCCATTGTGCAATATTCCCCACTGCTGCCTCCCGTAGGAGTCTGGGCCGTATCTCAGTCCCAGTGTGGCCGGTCACCCTCTCAGGCCGGCTACCCGTCAAAGCCATGGTAGGCCATTACCCCACCATCAAGCTGATAGGCCGCGAGTCCATCCAAAACCACAAAAGCTTTCCACCACCAGAACATGCGTCCAATGGTCATATCCAGTATTAGACCCAGTTTCCCAGGCTTATCCCAGAGTCTTGGGCAGGTTACTCACGTGTTACTCACCCGTTCGCCACTAATCCACGGTGCAAGCACCGCTTCATCGTTCGACTTGCATGTGTTAAGCACGCCGCCAGCGTTCATCCTGAGCCAGAATCAAACTCTCCGTCAAAAAACATCAACAGACCAACGAATGATCCAAGCATCAACTCCATCACATCACACACAGGAGCGCATGACACAACAGAACGACACCATCTACAAAAACGGTATCAACAAACACAAAACACACTATTGAGAACTCAAACAACAGACTGCTTCCGGTTTCTCTGAAAACGAATCCGGAGCAACTTTTCTATCTTACCCTAGTCTTAGCGCAGTGTCAACCACTGATTTTTCTAGAGATTTTCCGGCCGAGAACGGATGCTTGCCGCTGAGATTTAGCGGCTACGTTCCCTTCCTGGCGCGGGTTATGAATATACCACCGCTCCAGAGGCTTGGCAAGTCCTCTCTCAAAATCATTGAATACCGGGTTTCGGATCATCTTGAAGGATCTGATCTTCCGCTGAGGACTAGAGATGCAGCAGCGGGGAGAAAGCGGCTCAAGCCGTCGCTAGCCACTTCACTCTTGAGCTTCGCCGACTTCAGCCTCAGCAACACTGATAGGCGAATCCGCCAAAAGAGGCATCGGCTGCGTCAAGGGCGAGAAACTACTCGAATTCGAGGAACGTACTCGCAGCCAGTAGAAGTCGTGACTGCCCAGTGTGAGCGTGAGCGCTCCGTCATCTCCCACATTAGGGAAGACCATACCGCCGAAGACATCCCGCAATCCTCGTCCGGCATAGTGCGGCAACCAGATCTGAGTAGCCACTGGGTGCTGGGATAAATTGAATACACAGAGCATGCTTTCGGACATTTCACCTTCCGGGTTGTCCTCGGGCAACTCGCGCAGAAAGGCCAGTACAGAATCTGCACTAGCTTGCACATTCTGATACCCACCCAGGCCGAAGGCCGGGTGAGCTTTACGTACGCTGAGAATCTGCCGGGTCCAGTTCAGCAATGATGCTGAGTGCGCTTGCTGGGCTTCCACATTGACCTGATTGAAGTGGTAGACCAATGACTGCACCACCGGGAGGTAAAGCTTGCCGGGGTCGGCATTCGAAAAACCCGCGTTCCGATCTGGCGTCCACTGCATCGGGGTACGGACGGAATCCCGATCGAGCAACCAGATGTTCTCTCCCATGCCGATCTCGTCTCCGTAATAGAGAAAAGGGCTACCCGGCAAGGCCAGGAGCATGGCGTTGATCAACTCGATTTCAGACCGGGAGTTATCAAGCAGGGGTGCCAGCCGGCGCCGGATGCCCACGTTCGCTCGCATCCGCGAATCAGGTGCATACCAACCCAACATCGCCTCGCGCTCCGCGGGAGTCACCATTTCCAAGGTGAGTTCATCATGATTACGCAGGAATGTCCCCCACTGAGCTCCCGCAGGGATAGCTGGGGTGTCCTTCATAGTGTTGATGATCGGCGCCGCCTTCTGGTCCCGCAGCGCATAGAAGAGCCGGGGCATGATCGGGAAGTGAAAAGCCATGTGGCACTCAGGGTTTTCGGCCGTTCCGAAATACTCGACCACTTCCTCTGGGTGCTGGTTCGCTTCAGCGATGATCACGCGGCCTGGGTACTCCTTGTCCACCATGGCGCGAAGGTCGCGGAGAAAATAGTGAGTCGCCGGCAAATTCTCGGAACTAGTTCCTTCTTCCTCAAATAAATAAGGAATGGCATCGGCGCGGAACCCGTCG
This sequence comes from Acaricomes phytoseiuli DSM 14247, assembly GCF_000376245.1. Lineage (GTDB taxonomy): Bacteria > Actinomycetota > Actinomycetes > Actinomycetales > Micrococcaceae > Renibacterium > Renibacterium phytoseiuli. Next base: position 7,125 of record NZ_AQXM01000028.1, read on the forward strand.
ATTCCTTGGTCCAGCCAGAACCTTACAACCTCGAAAATAGCTTTGACCACATCAGGGTTCTCGAAGTTCAGGTCTGGTTGGTGGCTGAAGAACCGATGCCAAAAAAACTGCCTGCGAATCGGATCGAAAGTCCAGTTGGATTCTTCTGTGTCGACAAATATGATTCGAGCGTCTTGGTACTTTTCATCAGTATCGCTCCAGACGTAGAAGTCGCCATAGGGTCCGTCTGGATCCTCCCTAGACGCTTGGAACCAAGCATGCTGATCTGAAGTGTGGTTCAAAGGCAAGTCGATGATGACACGGACTCCCCGGGCATGAGCCTCCGCTACGAGCCGCTGAAAGTCGGATAGGGTTCCGAACTCATCTAATACCTGGTAATAATCTGAGATGTCATATCCCCCGTCGCGCAAGGGCGACTGGAAAAAGGGCGGCAGCCATAGGCAGTCCACCCCAAGCCACTGCAGGTAATCTAAACGATCAATTAGCCCGGAGAAGTCACCTGAGCCATCACCGTTGTTGTCGCGGAAGGCTCGTACCAGGACTTCGTAGAATACCGCTTTCCTATACCAGTGAGGATCATGCTGCAGACCAGGAGCATTCATATTGAAGTGCTTGGAAGAAGCGCTCACACAGACCCCTCACTGTTTCCTCAAAATCATCTGCCGGCTACGGCCGCTGACAGTCAGATTAATACTAGATGCCACGGGCTTCGCAGGAAAACAACGCGATCAGGCGGCTTGGAAACTGCCCAATGGCCGATCCTGATCGAACCCGGGAAGGATGAGAAAGGTGAAGCTAGCCTTCGGCGTTGCGAAGTCCATGAGACTGTCCATCTCGTCCATGCGCTTTTGAGTTTCGACGAAGGTCCGCAGCTGATTCTGGAAAGAGATGAAGAGCAATCCGGCTTCGCTGCCGTCTTCATACCCATAGCTACGGCGCAGCATCAACTCGCTCCCGCTGAACGACGGATGGGCCGCGCGGGCATGCGAACGGGCTGGAATCTGATACTCGCCTTCCGGAGTTCTCGCAACCAAGTTGACCTGGGCATCACGATCTCCGCCGGAAAGGGGGGAGCCATCCGCTTTATAGCGGCCGATCACGTGTTCTTGCTCAGTGACGGCGAGTCCTCGGAACCTAGCCACGTCCAAAGCGAACTGCCGGATGACGCAAATGGTTGAATTCTCTGCTGCAGGATCCTGAATCCACACCTTGTCCTGAATGTCTGCTTCAGTGCGTGGCACCAGAATCCCGTCTAAGAAACCCAGCGGGTTTCTTGCCACGGGCCCATCGGAGGGGGGCCTGAGGCCAAGGTGCTCCCAGCCGAGGGCATATTCCGGCAGCCCCTCACATAAATAATCTTGTACTGCTGCAAGCTGGCTCGGATCTTCACCATTGACGCTGATGAGCAGATCGGCCGCGCGCCGTTCAGACGGCAAGGCTTCATCTCCCCGAAACGCCGGCAAAGGCTGAGCACCGGGTAAGGTTGAGTCTTTTGCCTCCACCAGCCGCGGGCCCACACCTATAGTGACGGTAAGGTTCCCGGGGCCGTCTGGGATAACTGTCGGCAAAGGCTTGGTGTCGTCCGTAACCTGCAGGATGCGCTCACCCAGAGCCTGGAGGAAAGACCAATCAGGAGCTCCGAAAAAAGTCAGTGTGCGCAACCGTACTACTCGTTGCGGTGCCTGCGGACGGTCGACTCCAGCCTGGGTGACTCCGCTTGCCTGCACCGGGAGCGTTGCGGTGCCATCTGCCACAGGAGGGGCAGCTGACTGGGCGCTCTGCCCCGTGAGCAGCCCTCCAGCAAAACCGATTCCGACGCCACCCGCGACACCGGCAGAGCCCAATAATAACTGTCGCCTACTAGGCTTGGGCTTCCGGCGCTTATCCTGCTTATTCTTATTCACCGAGGTAAGTGCAGTCGATTTATTGAGTTCGTCACTCATGTCATTGCTCATGTTGCCGGCCCTGTAATCGTAATATTTCCGGAAGGCTCCGAAAAGTCGATGCGGCTGAAATCACCGTATCGGCCGATCCTGATTTCAACCCTGCGGAGAAGGCCGTCGTTATCGATCCAGTAACGAACACCGGACCCATCTTGCTCCACTTCCGGAGTAGAGGAGGATGCCGGGCTCGACGTAGCAGACGGAGTTTCTTGAGCACTGTTGAAACCGTCCGAACCGGGGCCGCTAAAAACACTGACTGGAACACCGTCGATCTGATCTTCACGAAGCCACTGCGCTGAGCTCTGCTGAAGTAACTGAGGGTTTTCCGGACGGTCCTTCGCTAGCAAGAGAAGCGCCCCTAAGCCTTTGCCCAGGAATGATTCTTGTGAATTCAAGGGTAAGGACTGCCAACCTGTCGAAGGCTCAGGCAGAGGCACCCCGGAACTCAAATCTACTTCTTGACCTTGCCAGACTTCAGCCACTTCGAGATCCCAGCGAACCAGGAACGGGGTTTCGACTGCGCCATCTGCAGTGGAAACCGGAGTCGCCTTTGCGTACCCGATGCCTTGAGTGAAATCTACCCACCCATCAGCATTAATTTGTTCCGGCCCATCGACAAAGGAGGTCCGTATCTGCCTGACCCCAGCATTGTAATTCTTAAACAGCACTGCCGCTAAGAGATAAGCTTCGTCATTCGTAACCGCACGCGGACTTTGTGAATCGTTCGCGGACGAAGACTGATTCCCACAAGCCGAGATGGTCAAGACTAACAATAGACTCAAAAGCAAGCACAGAGCCTTGAAGAGAGCCCCGATACTTTTAGATATCACCGCTTATTCCCACTCAGATAATCACTAGTCGGGAGCCCGATTGAGCCTGCATCCGGAAGCTCCGGGGTTCCCGGAAGCGGCTGCCTCGGCCCGGAAACAGGCTTATTGGGTTGCTCCGGTGGAGCCGTTACTCTCAAGAAAGAGACACCGCTCGGCACAGTCACCTGTGGCAGCGCAGACGAGTCTGCACTCGGCGAAGTACTGTTCTGCGGAGCTGGACACTGAGACGCTACGGCGTTAGGTGGCAAAACGGTGAGCGAACCAACCGGCTGGAGGCAATTGTCTCGGGAACTAGCACGATCACTGGCCAAATCCGCATAGTCAAGAGGGTTTCCAGCTAATGAATTATCTATAAATTGGTTGCCGATAGCTGGCAAGTCTTCAGTATTTCTTACACTGATACCGGTTTGCTGATTTTTTTCAATAAGATTACGGCTAAAGATGTTTTGGGTGCCACCAGCCACACCTAGACCGATCCCAAATCCACCTTCGGCTTGGGCCGGAGAGTCTGGTTGATTATTAGAAGAAATCACATTTCCCACAACAGTGTTTCCGCTTTGGGGAGAAAAGGCTTCTTGATAATTTGAGGTAAAGGTAGCCCCTACCCGATTGTCGGAGAAGTTGTTCTGAACTACATAAACAGAATCCGAGGCGTTTGCATTCTCGAACCCAACCGCATTATTTTCCGCAACATTACCCCTGAAAACAGAGTTACACTGCACGCACTGCCCCAGATAAAAGCCTGAATCCGCTGCTCCAGAGGCATAAGAGTCAACCACCACACCATTTTGTGAATTGAATACATAGACCCCGTAAAGCCCATTGTTATAAGCGGTGACGCTATCTATGGAATACCTCTGCAATGGCGGGTACTTCACCGGGTCAAGCCTGGTGTAGCCTTCAACACCGCGGGCAGAGCCTGTTTTCCCATCTCGGAGGCCCGTCACCAGAATTCCATTGAAGAGGTAGGACTTGACCGTAAGATTCTGAATGCTAACGCCATCGGCGATGACCAGAATCCCCTCACCTTGCTTGCCTTCACCGTCCAGGATTACCGAATTACGGTCTACTCCTGCCACTGTGACATCGGGGACATCGATCACTACGCTTTCCTTATAGGTCCCCGGAGCGATCAGGATGGTCTGCCCGCTTCTGACGCGCTGAGCCGCCTCAGCAATAGTCGGTGCATCAGCAGGAACATTGATGGTATCCGAACCTGAAGAATTATCTGCCGAAGGCCCTCCGCATGCGCTCAAGGCCAGAATGGCAAGAAGGCACGTGACTACGATGCCAAATATTCGGTTGAACTCGGACTTCTTCACTTCTTCCCCGATCGACGCACGGCTTCCGTTTTTCGCAATAGCAGGGTGCCAGCCACCAAGAGCTGGCACCCTACCATTGTTCACTTAAAGGCTTCTAACATCAATCACTAAAGCGCCTTCCTTGTTTCCTCGGGCTGAACAAGAGCACAGTCCCGAAGAGCACCGAGACTCCAGCTACCAAGAGTGCGATGATCATCCAGCTCCCAGCACCTGTAATCGCCAGTGGGTCATCACCATCAGTCGGGGTCACCGAGATGATCGGATGCGTGATAACCACTTCCGGCGGCTCGATCGGCTCACCCGTCGGCGGAGTCGCCGTCGAAGTCATCCGATTCTCCACCAACACACCCGCAGGAACATCAGCATTGACCGTCACCGAATACACCAGCTCAACCCGCTGACCCGGCTCCAACACACCAGACCACGACAACGTCGAACCATCCAACGAAGCCGCCGGAACACCAGAAACCTGGGAACCATCAGCATTGAACACCCTGGCAACCACGTCATTGTTATACGCAGCCTTATCCAGAACCTTCGACATATCATCA
>NZ_AQXM01000029.1 GCF_000376245.1 Acaricomes phytoseiuli DSM 14247
GTCACCTCGACCTCGGCTGGTTCAAAGGCCATCACGGTGTCCTTCGATGGAACCCAGATCCGTGGAGATAACAACACCACCGCAGTGTTCACCGCCCCCCCGGTCGACCCAGTGAAGCCGGTCGATCCGCCAGCGGAAAACAACGATGACCTCGCGGTTACCGGAACAACGGTGCTCTCCATAGCAATCATCGGAGCACTCGTTCTGGGACTCGGTGCAGCGCTTATGCTCATCACGAGACGTAAGGATCGCGGTTCAGAAAACTAAATAATAGAAGCAAAAGTGTGGGGCCCGGTACAGAAAAAGTACCGGGCCCCACACTTTCGCTTTTCCAAAGAACCTTGGGGAATCACCGGCGAAGTTTCAGGCTGGCATTACCACCCTGGGCTGACTTCACCTTGATCTGGTGAAGACTCCTCAGAACCCGGTAGGTTAGCAATGGGCAAATCCGGGCCCCTGCCGATAAGCACCGCATCCTCACTCAGTGCATTGCCTGCGCTCCGAGGACAAAAAAGATGAAGAAAGATGGAAAAGGTCGCATCATGATGTCTCAGCCTGATCACCAGCCGCTCTCCGATTTGGAGATCGCCCGGGCCGCTGCCCTCCAGCCCATCGCAGAACTCGCCGAAGGCCTCGGACTTCCGGACTCCGCCTGGGAGCCGTACGGCAGGTACAAGGCCAAGGTGGATCCGCGCGAGGCATCCCGAACGGTCAGTGACCGACGCGGCAAAGTGGTCCTGGTCTCTGCGATCTCTCCGACGCCCGCTGGTGAGGGGAAGAGCACGACCACGGTGGGGCTGGCAGATTCCCTGAATCGCCGCTTCAACCAGGACGGTTCCGGCCAGCGCACCATGGTGGCCCTGCGCGAGCCGTCACTCGGCCCGACGCTCGGCATGAAGGGCGGCGCAGCAGGCGGAGGCCTCTCTCAGGTGTTGCCGATGGAAGAGATCAATCTCCATTTCACCGGTGATTTCCATGCCATCACGAGCGCGAATAATGCTCTCTGCGCCCTCATCGATAATCACATCTACCAGGGCAATGAACTGAATATCGACCCGCGGCGCATCTCCTTCAAGCGCGTACTGGATATGAACGACCGGGCTCTGCGGGATGTGGTGATCGGTTTAGGCGGGCCGACGCAAGGAGTGCCCCGGCAGGACGGCTTCGATATCACTGTCGCCTCGGAGATCATGGCGGTTTTCTGCCTGGCCGAGGACCTCGCAGATCTCAAGGAGCGGCTGAGTCGGATCACTGTGGCGCAGACGTATCAGAAAGAGCCCGTGACCGTGGCACAACTGGGTGCAGAGGGCGCTCTGGCGCTGCTGCTCAAAGATGCGCTCAAACCCAATCTGGTGCAGACCCTGGCCGGCACGGCGGCGCTGGTTCACGGTGGGCCCTTCGCCAATATCGCGCACGGCTGCAATTCGGTAATCGCCACCTCACTAGCCAGACGGCTCAGCGATGTCGTGGTCACCGAGGCGGGATTCGGGGCTGATCTGGGGGCCGAGAAGTACCTGGATATCGCCTCCCGGGCGGCCGATATCGCACCGGATGCAGTGGTGCTCGTCGCCACGGTGCGGGCGCTGAAGATGCATGGCGGAGTCGCCAAGACCGAGCTCAGCACTCCGGACCTCGATGCGCTACGAAAGGGCATGGCGAATCTGGAGCGGCATGTGGAGAACTTGCGTCGTTTCGGGATGGAACCGGTGGTCGCGGTCAATAAGTTCGGCGCTGATAGCGCAGAAGAGCTGCAGGAGATCGTCAGCTGGTGTGAACAGCGCGGGATCAGCGTGGCGGTGGCCGATGTCTGGGGGCAGGGCGGCGGCGGTTCCGGAGGCGATGAGCTGGCCGGGAAAGTCCTGGAAGCCCTGGCCACCGGAACGCAGGGGCAGCCGTTGTACCCGCTCGAGTTAGGCGTACGGGAAAAGATCGAGCTGATCGCGCAGCACATCTACGGGGCGGGAGCCGTCGATTTTTCCGCCACGGCCGAGCGCAAGTTGGCGGAGATCTCCGCCAACGGTCTGGATGACCTGCCAGTCTGCATGGCCAAGACGCAGTACTCCTTCTCCGATGATGCCACCTTGCTCGGCGCACCGAGCGGCTTCACGCTGCATGTTCGGGATCTGGTGCCGAAGACCGGTGCCGGGTTCATCGTCGTGCTCACCGGAGCGGTGATGACCATGCCCGGGCTGCCGAAGCAGCCGGCTGCCCTGGGCATGGACGTCGATGCTGAGGGGTTCGCGGTAGGAGTGAGCTGAACCGGACGCCGGCCCCGCCGGCTGCTAACCGATGATGAACTTCTCCACGGCTTCTTTAGCCAGGTCATCGGCCATCTGCTCCGGCGGGGACTTCATGAAGTAGGCGCTCGGTGCCAGCAACGGGCCGCCGATGCCCCGATCCAGAGCGATTTTCGCGGCCCGGATCGCATCGATGATCACCCCTGCCGAGTTGGGTGAATCCCAGACCTCGAGTTTGTACTCTAGGGCCACCGGGGCATCACCGAAGTTGCGGCCCTCCAACCGGACGAAAGCCCACTTGCGGTCATCCAGCCAAGCGACGTAGTCGGACGGGCCGATATGCACGTCCCGCTCGCTCAGCTTGGCCGAGGTGTTGGAGGTCACCGCTTGGGTCTTGGAGACCTTCTTGGACTCCAGCCGCTCCCGTTCCAGCATGTTCATGAAGTCCATGTTGCCGCCGACATTGAGCTGGTACGTGCGGTCCAGGACCACGCCGCGATCTTCAAAGAGCTTCGCCATGACCCGGTGCGTGATCGTCGCCCCGATCTGGCTCTTAATATCGTCGCCGACGATGGGCACCCCGGCCTGGCGGAATTTCTCCGCCCATTCCGCGGTCCCCGCGATGAACACCGGCAGGGCATTCACGAAGGCGCAGCCGGCGTCGATCGCGGCCTGGGCGTAATGCCGCGCAGCTTCCTCGGAACCGACCGGCAGGTAGCAGACCAAGACATCGGCTTCGGCTTCGCGAAGTGCCGCGGCGATATCTACCGGCTCCTGGCCGGATTCTTCGATGGTCTCCCGGTAGTACTTGCCCAGGCCGTCCAGCGTCGGGCCGCGCTGCACCGTGACCCCGCTCTGCGGGACCTCGGAGAGTTTGATGGTGTTGTTCTCGCTGGCACCGATGGCCTCGGAGAGGTCCAAGCCCACCTTCTGCGCGTCCACGTCGAAAGCTGCGACGAACTGCACATCACCGACGTGATACTCACCGAACTGAACGTGCATCAGACCAGGTACCTGCTGCCCCGGATCGGCGTCTTTGTAGTACTGCACCCCTTGGACAAGTGAAGCGGCGCAATTGCCAACACCTGCCAACGCGACCCGGACCGAGCTCATCGGTTCTCCTTCTCTGTTGTTGCTGCGTTTGTTCCTGCTCTGGCCTCAGTGCCGGCCGCGTCGATCGCGGCGAGCTCCTCAGGCGTGAATTCCAGATTCTGCACACTGGCGATATTCGCTTCCAGCTGGTTGACGCTGGACGCTCCGATCAACGCCGAGGTGATGCATTTTCTTCCCGTTCCTCCCGTTTCTTCCGAGACAGCAGCCGAGTCCTGATCCCGGAGCACCCACGCGAGGGCCATCTGCGCCAGGGACTGCTCCCGGCCAGCGGCGATCTCCTGCAGCTGCTGCACCGTTGTCATCAAGGCCTCGGTAAGCGCTTTCTCGGTGAGGAAATGCCCGCGAGCGGCCCGGGAGTCCTGGGGGACCCCGCTCAGATAGCGATCCGTGAGCAGACCTTGGGCGAGCGGCGAATACGCGATGGAGCCGATACCGTCTTGAGCGAGCACATCGATCAGACTGGATCCGCTGCTATCCGGGCGTTCGACCCAACGGTCGAGGAGGTTGTAATTGGGCTGGTTGATCACCATGGGCGTACCGAGTCCCTGCAGGATCTCAGCTGCGCGCTGAGTCTGCTCGGCAGAGTAATTGGAGACGCCCACGTACAGCGCCTTACCGGACCTCACCGCGGCGTCGAGGGCGAACATGGTCTCCTCGAGCGGCGTCTGCGGATCGTAGCGGTGGCTGTAGAAGATATCGACGTAATCAAGCCCCAGGCGCTGCAGGGACTGGTCCAGGCTGGCCCGGAGATACTTCCGCGACCCCCACTCCCCGTAGGGGCCTTCCCACATCAGGTGCCCGGCCTTGGTGGAGATGATCAGCTCATCCCGATAGGCGCGGAAGTCCTGGCGCAGATGGCGGCCGAAGTTCTCCTCGGCGCTGCCGGCCGGCGGCCCGTAGTTATTGGCGAGGTCGAAGTGGGTCACGCCGAGGTCGAAGGCCCGGCGGAGCACTGCCTGCTGAGTCTCGAACGGCTTGTCGTCACCGAAGTTATGCCAAAGCCCTAAGGAGATCACCGGTAGTTTCAGACCGCTGCGCCCGAGCCTCCGGTACGGCATCTGGGCGTAGCGATCTAAGGCCGGTACGAAGTTCATGCCTCCATCATGTCATGCCTCCGGCGAGACAAGACTCATTACCGAAACGGTATATATGTGGGCTCAGCGCCAGGGATGAACCAGCAGAAGCTCCGTGTTGCGGTCCCGTTCCGCGCCCAGCGCGATATCCGATGCTTGCAGATCGTTATATGCCAGCTCTCGGTACAATGAGGCCAGATCCTTCAGCGCCGACGAAGAATAGCTCCCCTGATACGGGGCTTCGGCTTCGATCAGGGTGGTGAAGAGAGAAAGCGTCCCGTCCTGGTTATCCGCCACTTCGATCACCCTGGCCTGCTGCGGGAAGTCGATATGCGAGGCGGTGTTGATCTGCTAGTATCCGCGTTCCGGGGTAACCCCGGGGCGGGGCGTGATCTCATTGCGGTGCGTGTGCCCATTGGCCCAGGCGAGAACATTGGGGAACCTGCTGAGCAGAGCGTCCACATCCTTGCCGCCTTGCCGCTGCGCCGCGCTTCCAGCTTGCGCGGGTCCGGCAACAGGTTGTTCATAGAGTCGATCGTGTGATGGCTGAAGATCAGGAACAACTGGTCCGAGCTAGCCGCAGAGGCCACCCGGTTGCCATCGGCATCGTAATATCTGCTGCTGCCTTCTTTGAGCGTGCGCTCCAGCCATTCGTACTACTCCTGACCGAGGCGATCCCGCGGTGTAACCGGCGCGGTTCGTCGAGTCGAGGGCGATGCCGGTGACCCTGGCGGCGGTTCCGCTAGCGGCGGTCGGGAAGGTCGGGAAGGTGTAGTACCCGCGTCCAGCCGCGATGGCCTCTTCGGTGAAGCCGTGCCCCACCGGGCCCGCGCCCAGATAGGCCGGGTCGCGGTGGCGACGCATGTACTCGATCGGGGTGAACGGTGCCCGGCGCGGATCCGCTGTGACCCGATACTTGGTGAGCAGGTCTGATAGCCCGCGCCCATTCACCGACTCCTCCGGCAGTGGAGTGCCGGAGCGCAGCGCCGAACGCAGGGCATCCTCGGCGAACGGACTCGAGAAACCGGTGAATTTGACGTCCCCGGTGTACATCGCTGCGAGCAGCGCCCCATCCGAGGGGAGCGTGCCCTGGATGCTGTCATCATGGTTGCCGAAGACGCTGTACCACGGCGCATTCAGGCCTTTGCTGTGCTGCGTTTGCCTGACCCGGTTGAAGAATCCCGGAAGCTGCGGGAAACCTGCCTGCTGGTAACGGTTTGGCCCCGAGGACTCCGGCTGTTAGTAGCTAGAGCCTCCGCTGGACTGCGTCTTTGGCCCGCCGAAGTCTTTGGCCCACCGAATTCACCCGGTCGACCAGCGCTGCGGCACCGTGCAGGGTGAGCGCTTCCTGCGGACGGAAAGCACTGGAAGCCAGATCATCGAAGTACTCGAAGCGCACCGGCGACTGGGCGTCCAGGATATGCAGATCAGTGAGCTGTGTGAGCGCGGCCAGGGCGGTGCGGCGATCATCGCGGTTAGCGCCTGCGGGAATCAGATCTTCCCGCACGATCAAGGGGTAACCGGGGCCAGCCGTCAGTCTGCTGTACCGAGAGCCCTTCACCGGGGCAGCCGCAGCTTCCAACGTTGTCCCGGCGGTATTGATAGCCCGCTGCACGGCCAGTTTCTAGGCCGCTTCAGCCTGTGCGGCAGGAGCCGCTATGAGCAGCGGCTCGGCACCGGCGGCCGCACCTGCCAGCCCTAGCCCCGCCAGCCCCGCTGCACTGAGAAAAACACGGCGCTGAATTGAACCCTGTTGATCAGCCATGAATCAAGCCTGCTGCTCGAAGGAAACATCCGGCCGCAGCTTGGAAGAATAACGAGGAACAGTCGCTGCAACAGCATATGAACACGATTCGGAGCGGCCCAGCTAAGCATTTGATACTCCTCCCAGAAGCGTGTGAGAATGATCACTGAACGTGAATAAATAGCAGTAAGCCGTCTGATCCGCAGCGGGAGAGTTCTACTGGAACCTCTCACCGAGGTAGCAGCAGGCGCCGTAGGAGCAAACCCTCCCCGGGAATCTCTCAGGCACCCGTACCGCTGTGGCGAGGCAACTCTGGAAAGTAGCTCTCCCGGTGATCCGGAAGGCTCACCGAAGGTGCAAACGAAAGCCTGATGCTTTCGTGAAAACTCTCAGGTTCCGTACAGAGCGGGGAGGAACCCGGATGGTGGCGTCTTAAATTTGAAAGACGGCACCGCTGACCTTCGATCTGGAGTTCCTCATGACTGATACCGATATCCGCTTCGTCGACCGTCACATTGGTGTTCGAAACCAGACACATCGTGAGCACATGCTTTCCAGCGTCGGCCACCAATCCGTCGACGAGCTGGTGGACACGGCGGTCCCCGAACGGATCCGGCAGCAAGAACGGTTAGAACTGGAACCCGCACTGAGCGAGGTCGAGGTGCTGCAGAAACTGCGGGAGCTGGCCTCACGCAATCAGCCGATGGTCCAGCTCATCGGGCAGGGCTACTACGATACGGTGACGCCGCCCGTGCTTCGCCGGAACATCCTGGAAGGCCCCGCCTGGTACACCGCGTACACCCCTTATCAGCCAGAGATCTCCCAGGGGCGGTTGGAAGCGCTGCTGAACTTCCAGACCATGGTGCAGGATCTCACTGCGCTGCCGATCGCCAACGCCTCGCTGCTCGACGAAGCCACCGCGGTCGCTGAGGCCGTGCTCCTGATGCGCCGCTCCAATAAAGCGCACCAGGCCGGAAGCATCGTGTTGGACGCTGATGTGCTGCCGCAGACCATCGCGGTGGTCCGCGGCCGGGCCGAGGCACTGGGCTTCGAGGTGATCGTGGCTGACCTGAGCCAGGGCCCGGAAGGCCTTCCCACCGGGGAGGTCTGCGGCATCGTGCTGCAGCAGCCTGGGGTATCCGGCACGGTTCATGATCACGCTGAGGTCATCGCAGCGGCCAAGGAACGCGGCTCCATGGTCACCGTGGCCGCCGATCTGCTGGCGCTCACACTCATCATTCCGCCGGGAGAGCTCGGCGTGGATATCGCGGTCGGCTCAGCCCAGCGATTCGGCGTCCCACTGTTCTTCGGTGGTCCGCACGCCGCCTATATGGCGGTGCGCAACGGGCTGGAGCGCTCCTTGCCGGGCCGACTGGTGGGCGTATCGAAGGATGACACCGGGATCCCGGCATACCGGCTCGCTCTGCAGACCCGTGAGCAGCACATCCGCCGGGAGAAGGCCACCTCCAATATCTGCACCGCACAAGCCCTGCTGGCCATCGTCGCCAGCATGTACGCGGTGTACCACGGCCCGGAGGGTCTGAAGGCGATCGCTACCCGGACGCACCAGCACGCGGCCCGACTCGCCGCAGCGCTGCGCCAAGCCGGGGTCGAGGTTCGCACCGCGGAATTCTTCGACACCCTGACCGTCTCCGTTCCGCAGCGAGCCGAAGAACTCCTGGCTGATGCCGCCGCAGAGGGAATCAATCTGCGGTTGATCGACGCGGAGACCCTGGGCGTGTCCTTCGACGAAACCACAACCGATAGCGTCGTAGCCCGGGTCGCCAAGATCTTCGGCGCAGAGTCACCCGGGGGCTCAGATGCAGCTTCTCCGTTACCGGAGCAGCTGCTACGCAGTTCCGAATACCTGACCCATCCGGTCTTCCACACGCACCGTTCCGAGACGCAGATGCTGCGCTACCTGCGCCGACTCTCAGACCGTGACCTGGCGCTGGACCGCACCATGATCCCACTGGGCTCCTGCACCATGAAGCTCAACGCCACCGCCGAGATGGAGGCTATCTCCTGGCCGGAATTCGCCGGAATCCACCCCTTCGCCCCGGAGGAGCAGACCGTGGGTTGGCGCGAGCTGATCGACGACCTCGAAGCGCAGCTCACGGATATCACCGGATACGACAAAGTCTCCATCCAGCCCAATGCCGGTTCCCAGGGCGAGCTGGCCGGTTTGCTCGCGATCCGCGGCTATCACCACTTCCGAGGCGAGACGGAGCGGGATATCTGCCTCATCCCGGCTTCGGCGCACGGCACCAACGCGGCGTCGGCCGTGCTCGCCGGGATGAAAGTCATCGTGGTCGCCACCGCCGCGGACGGCACCATCGACCATGAAGACCTCAAAGCCAAGATCGAGGCCAATGCCGAGCGCCTGGCCGGGATCATGATCACCTACCCTTCGACGCACGGAGTCTACGACGCCGATGTCCGCGAGGTCTGCGATGCCGTGCACGCGGCGGGCGGCCAGGTGTACATCGATGGCGCGAATCTCAACGCCCTGGTCGGGCTCGCCCAGCCGGGCCAGTTCGGCGGCGATGTCTCCCACCTGAACCTGCACAAGACGTTCTGCATCCCGCACGGCGGCGGCGGCCCAGGGGTGGGGCCGGTAGCGGTCAAAGCGCATCTGGCCCCGTTCCTGCCCGGTGATCCGCTCGCTGCAGAAGGCCACGCCGGCCCGCCGATCTCGGCTTCCGCTTATGGCTCCGCCGGGGTACTGCCGATTTCCTGGGCGTACATCAAGCTCATGGGCGGCGCCGGCCTCACAGAAGCGACGCGGGCCGCGCTGCTGGCGGCTAATTACATCGCGGCCAGACTGAACGATCACTTCCCGATCCTGTACACCGGCAACGGCGGCCTGGTGGCGCACGAGTGCATCCTCGACCTGCGGGAGCTCACTGCACGCACCGGGGTGACCGCAGAAGACGTCGCGAAGCGGCTCATCGACTACGGATTCCACGCGCCCACTCTGGCCTTCCCGGTCGCCGGAACGCTCATGGTGGAGCCCACTGAATCCGAGGATCTCGGGGAGATCGATCGGTTCATCGCCGCGATGATCTCCATTCGAGGCGAGATCGACGCCGTCGCCGAGGGCAAGTACACGGTGGAGGACTCCCCCTTGCGGCGGGCTCCGCATACCTCAGCAGCGGTGAGCGACGATGTCTGGGAGCGCGGCTACAGTCGCCAGGAAGCGGCCTTCCCACTCCGGGGTACCGCCGCGGGTGCGCAGACGGATAAGTACTTCCCCCCGGTGGGCCGGATCGACGGAGCAGCCGGGGACCGGAACCTGATCTGCTCCTGCCCGCCGCCCGAAGCTTTCGAGAACTGAGCAGAAGAGGTCACTGATGACTGCGAAAGAAAACGCCCGCAAAGAAACCGCCCTGCACGCAGAGCACGCGAAGCTCGGTGCAAGTTTCACCGACTTCGGTGGCTGGGATATGCCGCTCAAGTATCAGAGCGAACTCGCTGAGCACCACGCCGTCCGGCAGAGTGCGGGCCTTTTCGACCTGTCACATATGGGCGAGATCTGGGTCCGGGGGCCGCAGGCCGCCGCGTTCCTCGATTACGCCCTCGTCGGAAACCTCTCCGCTATCGCAGTGGGCAAGGCCAAGTACTCGCTCATCTGCACCCCCGAGGGCGGGATCATCGACGACCTGATCAGTTACCGGCGCGCCGAGGACACCTACCTGGTGGTACCGAACGCCGGTAACGCCGATGCCGTCTACGCAGCGTTCGTCGAACGGGCCGAAGGCTTCTATGTCGAACTGGACAATGTCTCCGCGCAGACCGCTCTGATCGCCCTGCAGGGCCCGGAGTCCGAGCGCGTCCTGCTGATGCTGGTACCCGCAGAACAGGCCAACGCGGTGCGCGAGCTCAAGTATTACGCGGCTACCGAGGTCACCGTCGCCGGCCTTCCAGTGCTTCTAGCGCGTACCGGCTACACCGGCGAGGACGGCTTCGAGCTCTACCTCGATAACACCGAAGCAGCGCAGTTGTGGAATGCCCTGCTGACCGGGGATGAGGCCGTCACCCCCTGCGGGCTGGCCAGCAGGGATTCATTGCGCCTCGAAGCCGCAATGCCGCTCTACGGCAATGAACTCGGCCTGGAGGAGAACCCCTTCGAAGCCGGGCTCGGCCCAGTGGTCTCCCTGCCCCCGGCGAAAACCGCTAAGGAAAGCGATTTCGTAGGCAAAGAAGCCTTAGCGAAGATCAAGGCGGACCGCGCGCACGGGGGGAAGCACGGCCAGCGTGTACTCGTCGGCTTACGGGGAGAAGGCCGCCGTGCCGCTCGCGGGCACTACCCTGTGCTCTTCCATGGCGAGACCGTGGGCGAAGTGACCTCCGGCCAGCCCAGCCCGACCCTCGGCTATCCCGTTGCGCTCGCCTACGTTTCGGTGGAGCACTCCGAGCCCGGCACCGAGCTTGAGGTCGATCTGCGCGGCAAGGCAGAGCCTTTCACCGTCGTCGCGCTGCCCTTCTACAAACGAACCGTCTGAGACTTAAGGTAAAGATCAATGAGTAAAGTCGTGCCTGAGCTGCGTTATTCGGCCGAACACGAATGGGTCGCGGTGGATAGCGCTGCGGGTTCCGAATCCGTGATGACGGTCGGAGTGAGCGCTATCGCCACCGAAGCGCTCGGCGATATCGTCTACCTGGATCTGCCCGAGGCGGGCAGCTCGATCACCGCGGGTCAGAGCTGCGGCGAAGTCGAATCCACTAAATCCGTCTCCGATCTCTACGCACCGGTCACCGGGGAGATCACCGAGGTGAACCCCGCCGCTATCGCGGACCCGGCCCTGGTGAACCGGGATCCTTATGGCGCGGGGTGGCTTTTCAAAGTCACCGTCACTGAGGAAGGGCCGCTGCTCAGCGCCTCGGAATACGCCACTGCCAACGGGGTGGAACTGTGAATTCGGCTATCGACACTCCCCTGGCTCAACTCGATCCCGAAGTCGCTGCGAGCCTGGACGCGGAACTGCGCCGGCAGCAACGCGGGCTGGAGATGATCGCCTCGGAGAATCACACCCCGGTCGCGGTGATGCAGGCTCAGGGCTCGGTGCTGACCAATAAGTATGCCGAAGGCTACCCCGGGCGCCGTTACTACGGCGGCTGCGAGCACGTCGATGTCGTCGAACAGCTCGCCATCGACCGGCTCAAGGCACTTTTCGACGCCGGGTACGCCAATGTCCAGCCGCATTCCGGGGCGCAGGCCAACGCCTCCGTGATGCACGCGCTGCTCACCCCGGGCGACACCATCATGGGTCTCGATCTAGCCCACGGCGGGCATCTGACCCACGGGATGCGGATCAACTTCTCCGGCAAGCTCTACAACGTGGTCCCCTACCATGTCCGCGAAGACGATCACCGCGTGGATATGGACGAGGTCGCCAGGCTGGCCGTCCAGCATCAGCCCAAGCTCATCGTCGCGGGCTGGTCCGCCTACGCCCGCCAGCTGGACTTCGCCAAATTCCGGCGGATCGCCGATTCCGTCGGAGCCTACCTGATGGTCGATATGGCGCATTTCGCAGGCCTTGTCGCCGCGGGGCTGCACCCTAACCCGGTGCCTTACGCCCATGTCACGACGTCCACGACGCATAAGACCCTGGCCGGTCCGCGCGGTGGAGTCATTCTCGCCAATGAGACCGACGGGCCGGAAATCGCGAAGAAACTGAACTCCGCGGTCTTCCCCGGCCAGCAGGGCGGTCCCCTGGAGCACGTCATCGCAGCCAAGGCCGTGGCGTTCAAAGTGGCCGCCTCGGCAGAATTCGCCGAGCGGCAGCAGCGCGTCCTGGAAGGCGCGAGGATCCTGGCCGAACGGCTCAGCCAGCCCGATCTCGCGGACAAAGGCATCAGCGTCGTGACCGGTGGCACCGATGTGCACCTGGTGCTCGTGGACCTGCGGGATTCCGAGCTGGATGGCCAGCAGGCCGAGGACAGGCTGGCGCAGATCGATGTCACCGTCAACCGCAATGCCGTCCCGTTCGATCCGAGGCCGCCGATGGTCACCTCCGGGCTGCGCATCGGCACTCCCGCTCTGGCCAGCCGGGGCTTCCAGAGCGCGGCTTTCACCGAGATCGCCGATATCATTGCCGAGGCGCTGATTGCTGGGCCGGAGGCTGATCTGAGCCCTCTCGCGCAGCGTGTCGAAGCCCTCGCTGAGACCCATCCGCTCTACCCGGATCTGGCACCGCTCAGCTGAGCGGATAGTGACTACATTGAACTAAGAAAGATCACATCATGGCTGTAGGTGTTTTCGACCTCTTCAAGGTCGGCATCGGGCCCTCGAGTTCGCATACTGTCGGCCCGATGCGCGCCGCTGCGGTCTTCGCCGAGGAGCTGCGCGCAGAGGGGTACCTGGAACGGGTGGCTGATATCCGGGTGGACCTCTACGGCTCGCTCGCGGCTACCGGACGCGGCCACGGCACGATGACCGCGGTGCTGCTCGGCTTGGAGGGCTGCTACCCGGATCTGGTGCTGCCGGACGAGGTAGAAGAGCGCTTGGCCTCGATGGAGTCCACCGGCACCATCCGGCTCGGTGCAGAACGGAAGCTTTCGTACCGGGTGGAGGATATGATCCTGCACCCGTTGACCATTCTGGACCGGCACAGCAACGGCATGAAGTTCGCGGTATCGGACGCGGACGGCGCGGTGCTTCATGAGACGACGTTCTATTCCGTCGGCGGCGGATTCATCGTCCGCGAGGGTGAAGAGGAAGAAGCTCTCGCCGAACTCGAAGAAACCCACGACAGCTTGCCGCTGCCCTTCCGGACCGCTGCTGAGCTGCTTCAGCACTGCCTCGCCCAGGGGCTGACGATCTCCGATGTGATGCTGGTGAATGAGAAGGACAGCCGCAGCGAAGCCGAGGTGCGCGCCGGGCTCAAGCACATCTGGGAGGTCATGGAAGGCTGCGTCGAATCGAGCCTGGGCCGGGAGGGCCTGCTCCCGGGCGGCCTCAAGGTGCGGCGCCGGGCTCCGGACTGGCACGAGCGGCTGCTCAAAGAAGACAAGAGCCGGGATCCGAAGTACTGGCAGGAGTGGGTCAACCTGATCGCCCTGGCAGTCAATGAGGAGAACGCCTCAGGCGGCCGAGTGGTCACCGCACCGACCAATGGCGCCGCCGGCATCATCCCGGCCGTGCTCTATTACGCGCTGAACTACGCGCCCGGGATGGAGAACGCGACGCAGGAAGACAAAGACGATGTCGTGATGCGGTTCCTGCTCGCCGCCGGTGCGGTCGGCGTGCTGTACAAAGAGCAGGCCTCGATCTCCGGTGCGGAAGTCGGCTGCCAGGGCGAAGTCGGCTCGGCGTCGTCCATGGCGGCGGCGGGGCTGGCCGAGGTCATGGGCGGCTCCCCCGCGCAGGTGGAGAACGCCGCCGAGATCGCTATGGAGCACAATCTGGGCCTGACCTGCGATCCGATCGGTGGCCTGGTTCAGGTGCCGTGCATCGAACGGAACGCGATTGCCGCGGCCAAGGCCATTAACGCCACCAAAATGGCGCTCTGGGGCGATGGTGAGCACCGGGTATCGCTGGATGAAGTCATCATCACGATGCGGGAGACCGGTAAGGATATGAGCCATAAGTACAAGGAGACCGCGATGGGCGGACTCGCCGTGAACGTGGTGGAGTGCTGAGCCCAGCGCGTTTTACTCAGCTTTACTCAGCACTCTCCGCGCAGCAACCGGGTGAGGACTCCGGGCAGCGCCGATGCGATATCACCGGCCGTGATCGGGCCGCCCTGCGAAGCCGCGGAGCCGGCCCTGCCATGGACACTGGCAGCGAGCGCGGCGGCCAGCGCCGGCTCAACTCCGGAGGCCAACAGGGCACCCAGGATTCCTGCCAGGGTGTCTCCGCTGCCAGCGGTCGCCAGCCACGGTGTGCCCTCCGATTGGCTGTAGACCGGCCCTTCCGGAGACACGATGATCGTCGTGGAGCCTTTGAGTAGAACCGTGGCGCCGGTCATCTCCACGGAAAGCCTCGCATATCGCAACGGCTCGGCTTCCACCTCGGTTCGGCTGGTGGCGCGCCCTCTGCGGCTGAGCAGGGTAGCCAGTTCCCCCGCGTGCGGGGTCAGGATCATAGACGGCGATGCCTCCTCCGGCACCAATGCCAGAGCGCCTGCATCGATCACCACGGGCAGCCCGGAGCGGATCGCCGCGGCAGTGCGCTCCTCCTGACCGGGGTCATCGACGACTCCCGAGCCGACGAGCCAGGCCTGCACCCGGTTCTCCTCGACGGCAGGTACTCCGGCGACCACTTCGGCGGGCATCTGCACTGACGTCTGGTCTGGGCCCAGATAGCGGACCATACCCACCCCTGCGGCGAGTGCCCCGGCCACAGCGAGCTGAGCAGCGCCCGGGTATACCGCGGAGCCGGCGACGACGCCGAGCACGCCCCGGGAGTACTTATGGTCCGTCGGTACCGGCCTGGGCCAGTGCGCGTTGATATCCGCTTCGCCCAGACGGAGCAGCTCGGGTTCATTCAGGGCGAGCCCGAGGTCGACCAGGCTCACAGCTCCTGCAGCGGCCTCCCCCGGCGGCAGGAACAATCCTGCTTTGATGCCGCCAAAGGTAACGGTCTCCACTGCGTGAAGCACCGGCCCGGTGGTTTCCCCGGTGTCCGCGTTCAGGCCGCTGGGAAGGTCGCACGCCAGGACGCCCGGGTGTGCGTCGAGGCCTCGAACCAGCTCCGCGGCCGGGCCGGTGAGCCCGCCGCGGGCGCCGGTGCCCAGAATGCCGTCGATCACCAGATCTGCCTCCCAACCGGAGACCAGGCATTCGGTGATGTTGTGCTCAGTGAGCCGGAGCAGGCGGCCACCGGCTTGACGAAAAGCGGCGAGCGCTTCTTCGTGAATGTTTTCCCGGGTCTGTGTAGCGGTCACGGCCACACCCCGCCGGGCTAGAAGAGCACCGGCGTATAAAGCGTCTCCGCCGTTGTTGCCGCTGCCCACGAGGAGCAGCACTCTGCGCCCATAGGCCCCGGTATCACGGGTGAGCCGCCAGATGGCGGCGTTCGCCAGCCCGTAGGCTGCCCTCGGCATGAGGTCTTCGCCCTGGCCTGCGTCGAAAAGGGCTTCTTCCGCGGCTCGCACCGCGGTGCCGGTGTAGCCGGGAATCATGATCAGCCTTCAGCCACGACGAACGCTGTGGCGATGCCGCCATCGTGGCTCATCGACAGATGCCAGCGCTGCACGCCCCGGGCGTCCGCTACCGCCGCCACGGTGTTCTTGGTCTGCACGGTGGGGCCGTTTTCGTCCAGGCCGATCCAGCAGTCCTGCCAGTTCATCCCGGCAGGGGCTCCTAGAGCCTTGGCCACCGCTTCTTTTGCGGCGAATCGCGCGGCGAGTGAACGGGTGTTCAGAGCGCGTTCGGCGGGCACGAAGAGTCTGTCCAGCAGGCCGGGAGTCCGCTCCAACTGGCGCCCAAAGCGCTCCACATCCACCACGTCGATACCGATGCCGATGATCATACGGAAAGTCTACCGATTCAGACCCAACGGCATATTGGTGCGCCGAGGCAATCAATAAAACTGAGCGTCAGATTTATACCTATTTTGGGCTATGAATATGGTCGGGTTTTAACTTCACAGAACCCTCTCACTCCACTCGCTTCATCATTCAAAGGTGATTATGAACCTCAAGACACCGCGTCAACCCAGTCAATAGGGTCTGCCCCGGGTTTGGTTGACATCTGATCTGTGAGGATTCGTCCTCGCTGGAAGGATGTATCTCTTGCCCAAGCCCTATCCGAAAGAGTTCCGTGACGATGTCGTGGCTGTGGCCCGTAAAGCCCGGGCCCCGTTATCGCAGATTGCGAGAGACTTCGGGATTTCCGAAGCCTCGTTGTTCAACTGGCTGAAAAAAGCAAACATCGAAGACGGGCGCGTGCCGGGCCTGACCGAG
>NZ_AQXM01000030.1 GCF_000376245.1 Acaricomes phytoseiuli DSM 14247
ACCGGAGGCTCCACCGGAGGTTCAACCGTCACCGGAGGCTCCACCGGAGGTTCTTCTGAAGTGTCGATGATTTGGCTGACTGTCGTTGTGACTGGCGCTGTAGGGGTAGGGTTGTTGATTTGCTCTACCGTTGTTGCGTCTGCGGGGGGATTTCCTATGCTTTCTGCCTGCGCGGTGGCTGCTAGCGACATTCCTGACAGGGTGAGTAGCGCGGTGGCGCTAAGAATCGTCGTTGAGCGGGGTAGGCGCTTTTTGTTGAGAGGAACCTCTAGTCTGTGTTTAGGGGTTTGCTTTGACATGGTTCTGCCTTTCTTTTATTGGATTTCTAGAGTTTGATTCCGAAGTCTTCGGTTTCGAGTATCCGGTCCATTCGGTCCGTGCATTCGGTATCTAGGGTTTGGCTGTTTCCGGATGCGTCCTGGACTGTCAGTAGGATTCGGTCTTCTTCTGCGTCTCCGAGTTCTTCGATGTCGGCTACGGTGAATATTTCTCCGTCCAGGGTGATGGAGTCGCCTTCTGCGAGGCTTCCGGCGTTGACACTTTCTTTGGCTGGTTCCTTTGTGACTGGATCTTCGGAGTCAAGGCCCTGAGGGTTTTCTGTTCCTAGTGGGATATCCAGTTGGTTGAGTATGCGTCGAGCGCCTTGTGAGAGTTCGCCCGGCACAATGTCATAGGGTGCTGAGTCGATGGGGAATTGGTAGCCTTCGAACTTGGTTTTGGCGGCACTTGCTATCGCGTCAAGGATTTCTTGGTCTTCTCCTTTTGCAGCTCCGGGTTCTGAGATCCAGTACGTTTGCAGCTCGACAGCTCCGCCGTTAAGTGAGCCGTCGAGAGGTGTCGCCTCGCTGAGAGATAGCGGTGAGACGTTAGCCATAGCTCGCCCTTGCTTCCGTGGTAGATCCACACCGACGTGACCATTGCCTTGACCCCAAACCATGATTGCTCCCTGCGTGGACAGCGGCATGAGGGCGCAGCGGTGCGTCAGATTGTCCCTTGCTCCTCCTTGGAAGTGTTCTGCGTCTGGTCTTTGGACTCCCACAACGATATGAATTCGTGCAGTCCTGGCGAGGGCGAGCATCATTTGCAGCTGCTTTTCAGTGTTTGCTGAGAATCCCGCTTGCTGTGCTAGATCAGCGGCTGCGTTCTTGTCATTGGCATCAGGGGTCGGAGTCTTTGGCGGTTTTGTCCCTGCGCTTCTGGTGCTGCGGGGTCCCTGTTCTGCCTTCTTGGCTTGTTCTTCCTTTTTATTTCGTTCTTTTTCGGAGGCTGCGTATTCGGTGACGAGCTGGCGCAGAATCAGTAGTTCGTCCACGAGGAAAAGGATTGGCGGGAGTTGGTCTTTTGCTTCCGGGTAGTGCTCGACGACTTCGTATCGGTCAAACATTACCTTGGTGACCTCGGCGACGAGCTTGGTGATTTGTTCGCCGCTGGAAGCTATCGCTCCCACTCCTGGGAAGCCTTGGAAGGGCCGTAGTTCGACCCGTTTCGGGTCACAGGCGTAGACACCGATGCCTTGCATGACCGCTCCGACGAGTAGTGACCTGAAGACTGTGGTTTTCCCGCCGCCCGTCGCTCCGACGCAGATCATGTGAGGCATGGGTTGGGATTGGCCGATCCTCCATCCGCGATCTTGCCCGTTCTCGTCTCTGCCGTAGTAGAGCATGTTCGTTTTACCGGTGACAGTTGAGTACAGCCCAGGACCTGGGTGACGGATCATTTCGGGGAAGCCAGGTTTACGGTACGCGGTCAGAGCATCAATCCTTGGGTTGTTGTCGACTTTCCAGCGACCGCCGAGCTTCAGGGCTAGTACTTGAGCAATGCGGATCGCTCCGGTATCAGTGATCATGACCCCGGAAGGGTATTTGACCGTAAACGACTCAGGAACAGCGACTTCTGACCCGTCAATGTCCACGACCCGTGCAACGATGTTGCCGTCGCTGTCAGTGGTCCCCGGTGTCGCCCAACTATCAACACGTACGGTAGCTTGCCCGTTGAAGAATCGTCCAAAGATCGTCTCCAACCGGACCACGGACTCTTCTTGGCGGCGGGAAATTGCTTGTTCTAAAGCGCTAACGAATGCCTTCGCCCGGATGTCGAACTTGCCGTGCTTGAGATCCCACTTCGAGGTTACGGGCGGTGAGCCCATCCGGTGCCTGACGAGTTCTTCAATCTTCATCCTCCACAGCGGGTCATGGTCAGGATTGGAGTTCGGATAGTTGACCTTGACCCGTTGCGGGCCGTCCTTGGTGAACTTCGACGCTTTCAAGTCAGTGGCGGGGTTAAATTCTGACCCCAGCTCGACGGTGAGAGGATCAGCTATTCTACTGACCTGTTCCTGCCTGCGGCGCTTACGGATCATCGACCAGATCACCGTCGCCACAATGGTTATAGGGATCAGGGAAAGAACGATGACTCTGCCTGTATCAAAGCCAGCGTCAGCAGTGACGGCTACTGTTGATTGTGAGGCCGGAACCATCACGTTCAGGTTCACCAACCACTGAGTGAACCGGTCAAGAAGGTCTTGGCCGAAAGCCAGAATGGCACCGCCGAAAGCCGCAAGACCTACTGCTGCGCCAAGGATGATTACTAGCAAGTCGTTCTCTGATATTCCGTTCTTTGAGGTTTCGTTCTTAGACATTCTTACCCCTCATCATTCGACGATGTAGAAGCCGGTCTGTGCTGGAAACTCACCAATTGGGTACGTCGGCCATCGTGTAATCTGCGAGCTTCCATTCCTTGCCTTCCTTGGTGAGTTTCAGGTCAACGTTGCGGACCCTGTTATCTGTAGGAGTGGCTCTACTGCCGTCGGGGTCGATCCAGAGCCAGGTCATCCGGTAAGCCCGGTACGCGGTGGTGTCGGTGTCTGGTGGGGCCGCTGTGGTGATCACTTTTTCTTCGATATAGGGCTGGGATTTCGCGCCGGTGGTGTAGAGCTCGTTCCATAGGGCTTGTGAGCTGTTCCGTTGTGGTTCTTCGATTTTGTTGGCGAGTTCTTTGGTCATCTTTGGTTTGAGCCGTAGGGCTGCGGCGGTTTCTGTCCGGTCCGTTGCTGTGTTCCAGGTCAGTAGTTCAATAGCTGTTTGTCGTGCGAATTCTTCAGCGGAGAGTGCTGGTTCTTCTGTGGGTGTGGGTTGGCTAGTTGCTGTGCTGGAAGTCGTTGGTCCGATGATCTCTGACTGTGGTTCTTCCCCTACTGTGTTGGAGGCTATGGCGGTGGGGTCTTGATCTGGCTGGTTTTCTTCTGGTGAGCACCCCATCAGAAGTAACGTCGGAATCAGGAGGGTTAGGACTGCTGGTTTCATGGTCTTGCCCCTTTTTGTCTCATCGCCGGTAATGGGTCTACTGTCGGGTCGCCTGGTGCCCACGGGTTAGGTTTGTCGGTGGTGAAGAATTCCATATGTAGATGCCTCCCGGTGACGTTCCCCGTTGCCCCTTCGGTGCCTAGAGGAGTTCCGGCCGCTACCGTGTCTCCTGTCCTGACTTTGAGGCTTCCTGTTTCCATGTGGTACAGGGCTATGGTGAGTTTTCCGTCGGTGGTTTGTCCTTTGACGTGCGTCCCTGCTCCTGTTCCTCCGTCAATGTCGGTGGCAACAGTGATTTTCATGTCAGTAGGTGCTAGCACTGTTCCAGCGGCGATGGGAGTCGAGAGGTCTACTCCGTAATGGAATCCGTCGAATGATCGCGGCCCGTAGCCGCTAGTGACCAGGGCACCGGGGAGTGGGTCTACCCACTGGCCAGAGAGTTCACCAATGACAGAACCCCCAGGCACGGTGCAGTCTTGTGAGTAGGTGCTTTGGCCCGATCCGAAGATCGTCTCAACGTAGCTTTGGGTCTCAGGGAATGCGGGTATGCCATTCGCCGCTATCACTGCCCCTGGGCCAGCGTTATAGGCCGCTAAAGCTAGGCGGATGATATCGGTACCGGTCTTATCCGCTATCGGTCTGACCTGTTCGATGAGGGCTTTCATATAAACGCCCTGAGCGGTGATTGCCGCTTCGGGGTCGAAAGGATCGCCCTTGCCGTACATTGCCCATGTGCCGGGCATGAACTGCGCTAAGCCCTGAGCACCTACAGGGCTTACCGCCCGAGGGTTCCACCCGGATTCAGCATTGAGTTGCGCAGCAAGAATAGAAGCAGGAATGCCTGATTCTTGAGCGGCTTTGTCAACTATCGGCCCCCAGCCGTTGGGGATTGAAACTGTACTGCGTTCATCATTTCCGTCTGTGGTGCTGATGGTGACGGGGCATGCCGCACTAGTCGGGGATCCGGCGACTACCGCGACGATGAACACGATGAGGCCAATGACACCTAGGACGGGAGCCATGACGGCTGCACCTATTCCGGTAAGAATGGACCCTGTATGGGAACGTGGCTGGCCCGTAGGTTCACTCATTGATCCCCCCACTGGTCATGGCACCGGGTGTGTTGGCTAGGGTGTCTGGCACCGCCGGGGGTGTTAGACGATATACAGAATCCTTGAGCCGGGACGTGTCGTGAGGTGATTTGGTGGCTCCGCTAGTATTCGCTGGCTGCTGATCTTGATGGGGCCAAGAATTCACCCGCTTGACGTTTGCCGGGATGGAATCAACAATCTTGCCGGTGATGGGTATGTCACTACTGCCGGGCGATGATCCCTGCTGGCCGTTTCCGTCATGGGTTCCCTGTCGCGTTGTGGCCTGGCTGGGATTGATGGGTGCCGAGGCATTGATTCCTGGGCCTTCAGTTGTTGCGACTGGGGAGATGCTCGGCGCAGCGGCAGAAGTGGTGGCTCCTGCTTGGGTTGGTGTGCTGGGATCAGTAGTAGAGGCCGAAACCTCACGAGGGTCTGCAGCTGCTGTTATTGCCCCCTGGGCTGCGGTTACTGCTGCCTGGCCTGCAAGCTGATTGCCAGCAGCCAGTAGTGCAGGGCTTACCCCACCGGTGGCGGCTGTAGCCGCAGCTCCCAAAGCTGCCTTAGACAAGGCTGATAAGCCTGGACCGCGCATCGATCTGGGAGGGTTTGGAGCGTTTGTCTTTGAGGCGCTGGTCCGGTCATACTTGTCGCCTTGATCGTCCTGCGCCGAAGTGTTGCGAGAGTTCCCTAGACGAGTGAGCTGAACCGATTTGTAAGCTTTCCCTGCGTTAGAAAGAATCTTACTTGGCCCCGCTGGTGCCCGATCCTTGCCTAAGCCCATACGCGCCACAGCACGGGAAAGAACGTCTGAGAGCTTCTTACCTTGCTTGCGGGCCTTGAAGAACGTCACGACCATCATAATGATGCCGACCGTGATCACCATGTTTCCGGCGATCACATACCCCGGCGAGACAGCCTGGGAGATACGGGTCATCAGCCAGAGGTACGCTGTGCAGAACCAAAGGTAAATGGCGATTAGGACTATGTTGACGATCAGCATTCCGAAAGCATTGAGGAATGGTCCCCGGCCTCCGGGGAAGACCGCCAGGTATGACCGAAGTAGAACGTTCAGTGTTGACAGGATCGCTAAGAAAATCTCTCGGATAACGAAGAACGCGAAGACGGCCAGAAGTAACATCACCCCTGAGGTGGACCATCCGTAGATTCCGATCAGGATCAGCGCGGCAAGATCGTTAGTTTCGTTGCCTTTCTTCGCTGTCTCGGAGCACCCGGTAACATCTTTCCTGATTCCTTCAGGGTCTTTACCGCTACGCATACCCTCAATGAATTTTGTGCGGCATTCTCCTTCTAGAACCTGCCCGAAGGACACCACTTGTGCTGGTATCCCTACAGTGAGGTCAACGATTGATGCACTGACCGGAGCCTTTGGATTTGGGGAGCCAATCGTCGCCGCAGCGGCTTCATTGCCAAAGTCTTTGGATTGATTAATCCAGGATTCAGAACCAGAAATGTACTGTTCAGGTTTCGAAATGGGGCTTGATAAGGCGATTCCCGCGATCACAGCCACAATGATGAATTCAACGATGGCAGGCCCGTACCGTCTACGAGCGAACCCAACTCCTATGACTAAAGCGGATACAGCCAGCCCTAGAGAGATGATCCCCGTCTGGCCTAAAAGGTTGCGTACGGAATCTAAGAGTTCAAGAACTGGGCCCGTAACCCAAGTCACCCATTCGAACTTCAGCAGGGTATTGACGATGGAAGTCAAAAAGAAAATAGGTAGAAGGTAGGCGATCCACGCGATTCTGAGAATGAACCCCCGAGCTATCCGATCTGCGCCGGGTGGCTGTCCGTAATCTAACGGCAAGGTGATGTACTTGACCAAGGGTATTTCGGAGCTATCACGGGTCTGAGCGATATCAAGATAAAAAGTGTCAGGAGTTAGAGGGTCTTTGTCAGCATTCAAAGGTGCCGCCTGAGCTACACCTGGGCTTGCGAATAGCGTTAGCCCAATCGTGACTGCCACGATGAAGGAGAAGTACAGCAGAACCCTAGGCCTGGTGCACCATACCCCTAGCCGCCAGAAAGAGGTCATGAGGTAGCCACTGATCGCTGTGTTACTCGGTGGATTAGACATATACCTGACCTTTCTGGCGGGTGTGGTCTTGGGAGGCAGTGGCGTGGTCACGGCTACCGGGTGTGGAGAGCACTGTCGCTGCTCGTCCCGGATGCCGAGGAATGAGAGCACGAATTTTTCCTACCCTGTTCAGAGGGTCACGGTATAAAGCCTCGCCCCTTCTGTCCGGCGGTACGATCATTGTTTTAGCGTCAATAGGTGACAGGTCGGTGGTCACCAACGTGACCATCTCTTCAGTGAGATAGTCCTGATGCAGAAATTGCAGATTGGTTCGAGCCAGAGCGTAATCACGGGTTCTGTACACAAACCGTTGAGGAATCAACGACCTGAAACCCTCATCGCCGAGTTCAGCTGCCGAATGGGTACCCATTGAAACAGCTGATTTATGACGACGACCGGTCTTGACAGCAATTCTGATGGTTTCCATGCCTTCAGGAGAGGCAGTCATCAGATGGGCCTCATCAATGACGAACAGCACCTCTTGAGTGTCATCTTCATACATGATGTGCTCAGCAATTTTTGCCGTAAGCCCATAAAGGGCTCTGCCGAATATTTTCTCCACTGACATTTCAGCCCTACCAGATTCGGTGGACAGTTCCGTGCTGCTCGGCAACCTCAATCCGTGAGTACAAAACACTGTCGCCGGTGAGTCGAGAGAGATAGGTGGCAGGGTGTCATTGAATAGCACTTGCCCATAATCGGTGCGTGCAAATGTTTCCATCAGACGAATGACTCGACGGGCTGCTGCTCCATCTTCCGTTGTTGTTGCTGATGCCAAATGATCTCTGAATTCAGCTAAAGAGGTGACCTCTCCGGCCGGTACCGTAGCTTGGAGGCGCTCACCAAGGAACGTTCCCTCATCCGAGGTGATCTTTACCTGGAGTAGTTGGGTCAGCAGGGACAAGGTATGCCTTACCCCGGAGGAGTTCGCCCCGAATACTTTGAGAGGGTCCAGGGAAGCTGTGGGGTTCAGACAGTCAACGACGTTAGTTTCAGCTAACTGCCGGGCTAATGCTGCCCATTCCTGGTTGTCTGAAGGATCGATCACGACGATCCGTCCTCCACGATCAACCACGTATGAGGCATGGGTTTTCATCGCTGTTGATTTCCCCGAACCCGATTCGCCGATATGAGCCGATGAACCTTGAATATCAAGGTCAGCTAAATCGGCCAACGATGACAGCACTGGTCGAGCGCGTCCCCCCGTGATGTTCACTCCGACTCTGAAACCGGTTTGCATCCCTAACTCATCACTGGTCAGGGGTACCCCTAATGAAAAATCAGAAGCAGTTGTGATCTGCTCATAGTCAGCACACGTTGCAGACCTTGAAGCTCCTGGGTAGAAATCAAAAAAGAGGTCTTTCTGCCCACCGAAGGGAACGTCGATGATCCAGTCGCCAGTAGCGTAGGTGTCTTTGACTGCTTGCATCCGGTCCGTTGCGATTTCTGCTGTCGGCCCGCTAGTAGCAAAGATGATGGTGGCTGCGATCTCCATTTCACGGTCGGTGACCCCTAAAGCGTGAATGTACCGGGCTAGATCTTCTGCCGAGGAATCAATATCAGCCATGCCACCGCCTAAAGAGTCCGCTCCGTCTCGTTGGCTGTACTGCTCTCTGATGTTTTTGGCTGCCCTCTTATTTTTGGTGCGGACCGAGGCTGCCGGGGTCGCAGTAATGCGTAGGGCGAAATCTACGTCTACCGGCAAATCGGCGGCAACGTTCACAAATTCAGAACCAGGGAAAATGAACCCTGATTTTGGGGCAACGGCCAACGTACCCAAACACTGGTAAGAGGTTGGATACGTGTCAGCCTGGACAGCTACATACCTGCGGTTGAACAATTTTACCGCCCTCATGGGGGCTTTGGAGGTTTGCATCAGTTCGGCGGAATCTCCTTCATCGACAACCGGTTCTGGAAGAACCGTGCCCGGCACCGTCACAACACCGCTATGACCGTGGGGTACCGGGCCGGACGTGACAGAACCTCGGCTCGCGAGATGTTTTGCGATCCAGTCCAAGGCTGCGAAGCCAGCCGGTCGGGGTTCAAAGACCGAAGGGATCTTCTTCCCGATGCTCTGCGCTTTAACTGTCAGCTCATCAAACCGAGACAGGGCAGGCGGCCTCAAGGGAATACCTAATGCTGAGGCATACACCGTTTCGGCTGTGAAAGAGGTCTTAGCCCACCACTCCCTAAAATTGAACCGGCTCAAAGGGGCGATGAAGAAAAAATGTCTTGCACCTGGCGGGTAGGCTGCAAGTTCGGCTTCAGTGAGTGCAGTTTCTAGCTGCCATTGGTCCGTTCCCGTGGCAGGGACACCGGCTCTCATCGCTTCAGCGATCATTTGAGCTGACATGGTGCCTACCAGGCCAAGAATCGTGTACTGACCAGAAATCGACTGGAATAGTGCCTGATGAGCAGCACGAACCTTGTGTTTGATGTCAGTAGGGGCCATCCCATAAGGCAGCCCTGAGAGGTGCCAGATAGCGTAGGCGGTGCCATCATGGGTGATAAAGATGTTATCCCTCATGAATCTCACTGGTTGTTGATGTTTCACCGCAGATACTCCGTTCTTGGGTAGTTCTGGCCGCTAGCTTTTAGCCCCGGACATCACACGTTCAATGCCTGTCATCGCCACAGGGATGACAGGTTCTTGTCGGCTCATCTGATTCGTAATTCCTTTTTGTGGGGTGGTGCTCTTATCCCGGGCTTTCGAAGCGACCTTAGCCAGTGACTTTCCCCGGTACATCCCTCCAGGGGTGGCCGTAAGAAGTGAGCAAACAGCATTGAGGTAGTTGACGATGTTGCGTCGCAGATAGGGCACTTTGCCTGAAAGGAATCCGGCGGCCAGGGTGATCATGCCGATCATGAACCAGTCAGTGAAATTTCCTGCCCCCCATAGCCCGGCTTGACTAGATAACCAGGCGACAAAACCGGCTGAGGCTGCGATGATCACCTGGGTGATCGTGTACGGCCCTCCAGGGATGTTCTGCCCATTCGGCAACGTGCCTATTAGTTGGCGGAACTTCCTTGCCCTGGTGTAGAACCGTCCTGTGGTTTCGAAGGGTTCGTCAGCCACGACCGGCACCTGTCATCGAGGCGTACAGGTCTTGACCCTCGGCGCTGGGATCTTGGACCGTGACGATTGATGCCTGTTGAACACCAGAGGCAAATTCTTCGCCTGTTTTACCACTGAACGATTTGAGGATGGTGGGCAGACCCATAATCAGGCCACCGAGGAGAATAGCAAGAACAATCGAGGTGATCGTTCGTTTCCAAGCGATGATGATTGCCACCACTAGGCCCAGCACGATGAGAAGTCCCTGGATGGTTCTTTCGGCTTGGCTGGTTTTATCGTCGAACCATCCGAAGATCCCTCCGCTTGCCATTAACGGGGAGGCTTGAAGTTCGATAAGAACGGTTGAGATGTTTTCCATGATGACTAGCCTTTCTCTTGACTTTCTTGTGTAGTCAGCGGTGATGGTCTGATCTGTGAAATTTCCCATCGACCGGACCTGGGGATTAGTTCCAGCGGGTAAGTCATCGTCATCGTGTTTCGGGACGATTGGTCCGTGGCCGTGGAACTTCCCTCCACAGTGACTAGAACTTCGACCGGTGATTTGCTGGTGCTAGCCCTGCCAATGTCAGAGGTTGAATTAATCGAGATGATCTTGACCGCCTCGAAGGCTGCTGGGGTCACCGGTTCAAGATTCGCCGATGGCGCGGTGAACCGTCCTAGCTCTCCGTCAGCGCTGAGATACGCTTTGAAGAAACCCTCGACTGCTCCTTTGACTTCTGAAGACGAAACCTGGCTTCGATACAAGCTTGAAGGGGCTTTCTCCACCGGCGGCTCCGTGATCAGCGCTGGCAAGCTCAGAACTTGGTACGATCCACCCACCGTCCCGAAAGGCACCGTGTAATACCTCATCGTCGAAACAGCTGATGGTTTTGACGAATCAGTACCTGGACTTTGAGTCGTGATTTCGGCAGCAACCGTAATAGTGATCGTTCCGTCAGTGGAACGCTGGGACGCAACAGCCTGAACGTTGCTGGCCTTGACCGGCTCTTTATTAGTGATCTGTAATGATTGACCCGAGAAATACTCCGCCAGCCGAGATGAATCACTGCTCGTCGCGGACAGCCACGCATTGACAATGCCAACAGCTAAACCCTTAACCGTTTGGTCTTCTACACTGTCCTGAACCGAAGCTGACACTGGCGGAGGACTCGGTGTCAACAAAGCAGCAATGCCTGAGATTGAACCGATCAACAGCACGCCTGCTAACCCCCAGGCAAGGACCCTCCCCGCCTTCACTGCGGTTTTAGAACCGTACTCTCCGCTGCCGGTAACCATCACGACCTGATCATCATTGATGGATTCTGCGCGCTTCTTGTTCCGTCCTTCGTTGCGGGCTTTACCGAATATGCCTCTAGAGCCCTGAGCTGAGGAGGCGACCGGGACCGCTTTACCCATCGCAGGAACCTCGGACTTTTCTGTTGAGGTGGCTCTGTTTCCAGATGCTCGGCTAGTCCTTCGAGGTCGTATCAGCGCGTCGAGTTCGTCCTGGCTGCTATCTCTAGTTCGACGTTCGCTGGTCTGATCAGTTGCACTCACCGTTCGTCTCCTTCAAGTGGGGTGTTTTCAATAGCTCTGATGAGCTCGTGACTGGGACCTAATGAAGGGGTTGTGATGACATCCCCGTAGGGTTTCACGATGGCCACACCCTGAACTGTGACTTCTAGGGCCAGAGGGAACGGCTGAGTTGCTGGGGGTAAGCCGTCCGTGATCAGCACTGCGTTGTCCCCTGCTTGCGCTCTAAAACGGTCAACCTCTTCCCCTGTAGTAGCGGAAGAAAAGACGATCATGGGCCCTTTGGGGATGCCTTCTGACACAAGTTCAGTAACCGAGGTGACCGTTTCAAGTACCCGGTTCTGTCTCGCCATGAATACCGAGGATTTTTCACCGAAATTCCCCCACCCAGCGAGAACAATCCTGCAACTCGATGACCAGGACTGGCCGCATAGTTCGAACGCCAGACCCCGAAGTGCGGCAATACGATGATCAATGTGGCCTACCATCGCCACCGCCGGGATGGTAGCCAGGTTTTTGTAATATCCGCTCCCAGCTACCGGGCCTGAAGCCAGGTCTCCTAGCCGTAAAACGGTTGCGGAGTGATGATTCTGCACTTCCGTTACGGGTACGTCGAGTGCATCAATGGGCCTGATTGAATAGCAGTCCCCGTGGTCGTCTCCTAAGACAAAGGGAGCTGGCAGCGTTACTGGTGCAGTGAATGAAATTCTGATTGAATCTGGCCGGGTAGAGACGGAGCATACGGGGACTGGTATTTCTGCTGAGATCCAGCTCAATACCCTGTCCAAAGCAACCTGAGAAACATCAAGACCAGACATCCCCGTAGGTGAAGGAAAATCTTCAAAACTCATCACTGAGCACCTTTCACTTTGTTCGAAGAAGACAAGGGCTTGACCTGGTTGTTTTGATCAACCCAATATTTAGAGCCGATCACCTCGGGCTTAGATGAGATCCCTTGATCTCCCACACGCCAGGCACCGCCACCGATAGGACACGCGATCTTCCCCGATATCGCTTCCCATCCCTCACAGACAGGGATGAACCGGCCTTCATCACCAACCTGGTATGAATCGACAACCACGGTTCCGTCGATAAGTTGCGCTTTGCCGGAGCGTTGGTCCACGATCTTCCCGGTTTGCTGATCACTGACAACGACCGTTTCAGCCCATGAGGTGATGATGAATCGCTGCTGGACGGTACCCGTGATGCCTACCCATTCGGGCTTGGAGTCCTCCGGTGATGCTTCTGGTCTTTCCAGGCTTACCGGCTTGGACATGTTAAACGGCCTGTCGTCATCAAATGACCTAGACGAAGTCGCATACACATACTGTTCCGGTCCGGTGATGTATACCGGTCCTGCAGGGATTGCTCCCAAAAATGATTGGCCCTCTGGGACATTCACATACTGTTGATCTTTGTTTTTCTCATCAAGCCTCAGCATTAGCGACGAGGACATCCACGCCCGACTATCGGCGGCTAAGACCACAGGCTCTGTGCCCCGGTACTGGACCTTTCCATCTACGAGTGTGTACCCGCCGTACAAGGAGACGACAGCTACCTGGGACTCATTGACCTGCACTAGAACGTAATTTCCTACTTTGGCTACCCTCGGGGACTGGCCTTTGACTTCCACCGGTTGCTTTGTTGGCCAATCCTTGAACGTCAGATCTCCGAAGGTGTTTTTGAATACCATCTCCAGTTTCCCGCTCTGAACACCGATAAAGGTTTGCTCTTCAGCGACCGTCAACGGCGTGAAGTTCTTCGGTAGGTCCATGTCTACGGATTCGACAACCATTGACGGTTGTGGACTAGAAGTCTTCGCATCGCTTTCCGGGCCGGTACCCGAGCCTGGAAGCACTGCAAGAACGATCACGAGCAGGATGATGAACAGCACAACTGCGGCGAGGGCTTTAGTCCACAAGGGCATTTGTTGCCATTGAGAGTATTTCAACGGTGAACCTTTAGCACCTGCGATCACCTGTGCATCTTCAGTTTGGTCCCCGTTTTCCTCAGTCACTGATCCGTCTTCTTCCAACGCAACAACACGGTGCGTACCGGTGTCGGAAATAAACACAACTGAGACAGGGAACCCGCCACCAACCATCCGTACCGACTGATGTACTTCTCTAATCGCCTCCTCAACCGTGGGAACGACCTTCCCAGAAGGCAATACCAGTCCTTCCGAGGTGCGACGGATCTCGATTTCACTCATTTCTCAACCTCCACGGGGAAGGCCACGGCCACGGTGTTATGCGTGTAGATGGGCATGCCTAGTGTGCTGAATCCCTGGGGTTGTCCTCCGCAAGTTACGAGGACGAGTTGCCTGGCACCTGTCGGTTGTCCGTACTTTGACGGAATGTCGCCTTGGGGGTATGACTCCAAGGTTCTGATCTGCCAAGCCTTCCGGGCACCGCTATCGTCCGTGGTGAACACCGTCGCTCCCGGACGCACTTTAGCTAGCGTGCCGAAAGTCCCCGGCTGGTTCTGGTTCGTGTTCACGTGGGCTGAGATCAGGGTAGAGCCCTCATCACTGGTGATCGGTGCTGCTACATTCAGCAGTCCTGCTTGATTGATATCCGGGCTGGGAAGCATCATTTCCTCCTCTTGAACTCCTACTGGTGTAAAGGAGGCTAGGATTCCCACGGAGGGGATAGCAATAGAAGAAGGCGCTAAATCAGCTGGTGGTGTACTGGTATCGGGCTCTAGGGCTGTCTCAGCTGTAAAGGGTTTCTCTACTAACGGGGCCGGGGCCTGTGAAATCGTGGGTGTAGAATCTGAAGTTTGCGCGTCTCCTCCCCCGATGAGCAAAAGGCCAGTGCCTAACAGGCACAGCGAAATCGCGGCGGCGAGTACCAGAGCGAGATGAGTTCTACGGCGTTGCCCCACGCGGATCAACGGCCTAGTGTCCTTCAATCGTTTCCCCATCACAGGCCCCTTGTGCTGAACGATTCAAGCTCTTGGAGCCGCTTGTGGGAGAACGAGAGTCCGCTGTGAGCAATCGGGTCCATCAGTCCGGCGATGATTGATGAAGTCACAGCCGGGAAATTCACCGGGGGCCGCCACATGCTACGCGCCCACCAAAGCATGGCTGCTGTGATGGAGACTGCGGCGAGTCTCTGACCAATGTGAAGCGGGAAAAAGTTTTGCCCCCAGAACAGGCCTTTCTGTCCAAAGTGTCCAACACATGCGTAACCGGTGATACCAGCAGGAGGGGACGGATACCGGGCTAAGTTCCTATCAAGGCTGGACTGAATACTGTCCAAGGGAGCTGCCCAGGTATTGAAACGCCGAGGGTCCATCAGTGACGCTGTGGTGACCGTACCCATTCGCGCAAAATACCCGGACTCATCCTCTAGACCAGCAGCATTCAGGTAGCCTGCCGGGGCTTGCCGGGCCATCCAATCAGCCCATGTCGCTTCTACCTGGATGAAAAACATGGAATCCGCTTCACCTTTGACTACAGGATTTAATGCAGGTATCGCCATTTCTAACTCCGTGGGGTGGGTGACTACTGGGGTTTATTGAGGTGGTGCGGGTTAGCGCGTGGGGGACGCGACCCGCACCACCTCCTTCTCCAAGCTCTAGCCGTTGCTGTCGCTAGATGCCGGGGTCTTGCGGTAAGAGCGGATTCCGTAACCGGCCAGCAATGCTGCTAGCACGATCAGGGCTGCGCCCCCACCAAGCACTCCGTAGTTACTAGCGGTCTGTGAGGTGCTAGCAACCGGCTCGATACCTTCAGCGCCAGCAGCGATCCGAGGCATCTGAACTTCTTTGATGACTTCCTTCTGACCGACTTCTTTCACGGTCTCTTTCGTCTCCGTGACAACTTTCGTCTCGCCGGAGAGCTGGAAATTCACTGACTCTGAAGCAATCAGATGATTGGATGTGAAGGCACGGTTTTCATCGGTTTCCGGTGTAGACAGCACGATGTAAGAGTTCACCGGCTTACCGGTCTCGTCCTGCATCTTTTTCACAGCAGCCTCAACCGCTACAGCATCAAAAGCCTCGGAAACCTTCTGATCCGCGACCTTGGAGACTTCCAGCGAGGTTACTTTCACCGCATCAGCCGGAGCCTCAGGAGTACCCTCCTCAGTAGGAGCCTGCGTGGTCACATACACATCAGCCGTAACCTCAGCGGTGGTGTCAGAAATAGCGCCGGAACGCATGATCAGATCACGGAACGTGTAACCGCCCTGATACTGAACCTGGCTATCCAGCTGCTGCCCGTACTTCAAGAAGTCAGAGCCACGTGCCGAAAGGCTAGCGTACTCACCGCCGCCGATAAGATTCTGGCTGCGCTGCGGACCCTCCGGCTGGTAATAAGCATTCAACGCCGAACCCGCCAGCGGAGTCACCGTTGAAGCGGTGACATTGACCTGGCCGGGGGGAACCTCGATAGCTTTCAGCGAAGCGCCTGGCTTGACCGTTGCCTCGGCGGTGCCGGTGGATTCGAACTTGCCTCCGTTGTTCAAGGAGACCTTCATATCCACGTTGTTCTGTGGGTTACCAGCCGCCGTCATCGGCGCACCAACCGTCACGGTCACCGTGCCGCGGCCCTGATCATCGAGCGGGCCGAGATTATCAGCCGATACCTTCACCTCAGGTGCCTTATACGGCCCCGCCTGAGCCTCAGCCTTCTTATACAGGTCACGAGCCTCAGCAATCCGTGCAGCAAGACCAGAATCAGACTCGGCCGCCTTGGAGATCATCCCCCAGCCCTTGGCATCAAAAGCCTCATGAACCGTGAGCGCCACACGAGTGTGAACAGCTGGATCAGAACTAGCTGCTGCGTAGGCAAAAAGCCAGTTAAACACCGGGCCACGAGGATCATCAACCGGAACCGCAGGAACCGCATCCGGACCCACACCCGCACCAAGATCGATACACCAGCCAAGCAAGGTTGGATTTTTCGATGTCGGGTATGACTTCATCGACCCGAAATACGTCTGAAAACCGGGCACAACCTCAAACTTCTCCCCAATGTTGTACATCGATTCGTCATCAGTCACCCGCGCAGCCTGAGCAGCAGAAGCAGAAGCAAGTAGGCTTCCTGCCGCCAAAGCTAACGCCGCCGAAACTGCGCTAATCCGGGGCAGATAACCGCCCGGGCCTCCCGATTTCATAATTTTCACCACGTGTCTCCTAAGATGCTTTCGGGGCGACTTCAGCCCCTACCATTAGCTTATGCTATCACCATAGGCTAATGCCAACACCAATCAGGTATGGTGCAGGATTGCTGGTTACTGATGCTTCAGGAGTGTATGGAACGGGCAATGAAGATCATCGATATAGTGAAGTTCATGCCTGGTAGCGGTGGGTCCGAGCAGCGTGCAGCCTACGCTGCTGCCCTCGAATGTTTCGGTAGCGAGCACCGGCTAAAAGTGCTCCACTTCCTTGTCAGAAACCCCAAGGGATCTCTTAAACGAGATATCGCAGAAGCCACTGGCATAGCACTGCCGACATTAAGCGATATCTTGAATATTTTTAGGGAATACGGCGTTGTTGAGTTTGCCATCCAGCCGTTGGCTTCCAGGCGTGGCCAGGGTTATATGTACGAGCTGATTATCGATCGATATAACGAGCTTTTGGATGACTACTTTAGGTATCTCAGGGGCGAGTAACAGGCTTGAGATAGCAGAGAACGTCTCGGCCTGAACTCTTTTCCATGAGCCGTGACTTGAGGACTACAGGAAGCCACTCACCAGACTTTAATCTCAGTCTTATTTGACCTACGCTCTGTGCCTCTACTTGGGTGCTGGTGAGAGATCTAATCAGGGAGTCTTGGTCTTCTGGATGGACTACTTCCACAATTCTGCCTCTCGTGGGACTTTCGATTCCGAAGGTCTCCCACGTTGGAGAGGAGTA
>NZ_AQXM01000031.1 GCF_000376245.1 Acaricomes phytoseiuli DSM 14247
CTGGCGATAACGCGAGCATGGAGAGTTTCTTCAGCCTGCTTCAGAAGAACGTGCTCAACACGAGATGCTGGAACACTCGCGCTGACCTCCGCCTCGCGATCGTTTCCTGGATCGAAACGAAGTACAACCGAAGACGCCGGCAACGCGGCCTCGGCAAACTCACTCCCGTAGAGTTTGAGACGATCTACACGGACGCGAAAGCGGCCTGATCACCCCAAACCCCAACTGTCAACCAAACCCGGGGCAGACCCGGAAAGTCCGATATCGGTGATGCTGTAGTAGGTCCGCGGCTTGCCGGAAGGTGAAACACCCGCGAAAGAGGTGACCAGGGAACCTGCTTCCAGGCGCTTGACTGCCGAGTAGAGGGTAGTTTGCTTGATGGTGTAGACGTCGCCGCTGATTGCAGTAATGCGCTGCGCAAGTTCGTATGCATATGAGGGGCCAGTGCGCAGCAGGGAGAGCACCATGAGGTCAACGTAGCCGCGTATGGCATCAGCACTGATCACAATTAACCCTCAGTTCCATTTGATGCTATTTCCAACATACTATGACTGTAGTAGTACGTTAAGCAAGATGTGAACTTGTGTGGCGACCCATGGTTCTGTTTATCTTCTGTCTGCTGGCGACCAAAAATTATTCCCGCCCCCCTCTGGTTGTGCAGGGGGCCTGCGACTCGTTCCACTGTCTTTTGAAGAAGTCTTTTGACAGTGGAACGAAAAAGGTCGCTGGCCGGGATCCATCTCCTGGCTAGCGACCTCAGTCTCTGTGCGCGGAGCGGGGTGAAACCCCTACTCCCAATACGAAACAGCATCCTCGGAAGTTTTAATGCTCCACCGGTTTTCGGCTACTGATTCTCCGGGAAGATCTGCCCGATCGGCTCGCGCTTTTCCGCTTGGAAGCGGTCTTCGGTTCTGCCTCGTGCCCAATAGCCGGAGATGGATACCTGCCCCCGGGTAAGGCTTTTTTCTTTGAAGAGCACGGCTCGTATGGCTTTCACTGACTCCCGTTCACCGTGGACGAAGGCTTGAATGCCCGGGCGGGACAAATCCTGCTTCGCGATCTCTTCGGCTAGGGTGTCTTGACGGTGCTCAGGGTCGAGGACCCATCGCACGTCGACTCCACTGGGAGCGCTAAGAGCCATCTGTGCTGTGGCATCTGGTATTTCGATCAGTGCGACGCCTTCAGCGGTGGAATCAAGTGCTTCTAAGGCTGCAGCTATCGCTGGGACAGCTGAGAGGTCGCCAGCGAACAGATGCCAGGAAGCGTGCGGAGACGGCGCATAGCCACCTCCTGGACCGCGTGCGCTGATGCTGGCACCAGGCTGTACCTGGGCTGCCCACGGCCCGGCGATGCCGTCGCTACCGTGGACGACGAAGTCGACATCCAGCGACCGATGAGCTGAGTCCACCTTGCGCACGGTGTAAGTGCGAGTGATCTGCCGCGCTTCCGGATCCTCGACGGTGAAAACCAGCTTGAGGTATTTATCGGTCTCGGGCCGGTTGATGAAGTTGTTGAACCCTGGCCCGCCCAGGGTCAATCGCACCAGATGCGGGCTGAGCCACTGGTTTGCCAGTACTTCGAACTCGATCAGCTCTCGGGGAGTTTTCCGATCACGCTTGGCTTTCTCGCTCAATCCAGTGACCTCGTTTCCATCTAGACCGCATCTTTTAATCACCGCCTCGTCAGCTCTGCGCGGGAGCTTGCTGCGATGCCAGTGTCTATGAAAAGAATCCAGTGCCTATGAAAAGAATAAGGCCCCCAACTCAGTGATTGTCATCCCGAGCCAAGAGCCTTATTTTCTGTGCGCGGAGGGGGACTTGAACCCCCACCCTCAATAAGAGGACTAGCACCTCAAGCTAGCGCGTCTGCCATTCCGCCACCCGCGCAAGGTGTGATGCTTCGAAAGCCTCGTCACAAGGACTTTTTTCTTCCGGAGCACCGTCAAAGCAGCGAGAAAAACTCTAGCACGTCTCCCCAGTTACACGGAATCGGCGAAGCTTGCGCTGGAAGGGCTCTAGGCCATCCTTTGAAACCTCGATACGAGGGTGAGCTCGAGCAAGAGCACGGACCTGCTTGACTTAGTAATATTTTGAGATAGTATTATTTAATTACTACATAAAGAACTAGCAAATATTTGGAGTTCGAAAGGAGGGGCACGTGCAGAGCTATTTCCCCGCAGACCAAGGGGTCCGTTCTGTTGAAGCCGGACTGCCGGATCCCGGAGAGCAAGACTTGATAGCGCTAGCCTCTGCGCTGCGCGTCAAATGGGAGGGTGCGCTCCTGGATTGTCTCAGCGAAGGCGGTTTTCCGGATATTCTGCCGCGTCACGGTGCGATACTGGCGCACCTTATCCCGGAAGGGCGGCGAGCCACAGAGTTTTCTACGCTCTCCGGCTTGAGCAAGCAGAAGATCGGGATGATCGCCGATGAGTTGGAAGCCCTGGGATATCTCACCAGAGCTCCGGACCCCTCCGATAGGAGGGCGAAACTGCTAGTGCCCACAAAACGCGGGCTATCTCAGATGCGCTTCGCGAGAAGTGTTGTCGAGAGCATGGAGTCCGGGGCGATTGGGGCGATCGGGGAAAGTCGCTTTGTGGAACTCAAACAGAGCTTGTTGGAAATCGTGGACCTGCCCCTGGAAGTTCCTGAGAACAGCTGAAATCTTTCTCGAACCACATGTCAAAAACCATAAATCGGAGGAAAAATGACTGCCTACTACCTGTTCGACAATATCGAGATCACTGACTTCGAGAAGCTGGGGGAGTATGTTGCCGGAGCCCGGCCCATCGTGGAGTCCTATGGCGGCAAGTACCTTGCCCTGGGCGCACAGCCGGAAACCCTGGAAGGCTCCCCGTTCATGACCTCCGTCGTACTCATGTCGTTCCCTGATATGAAGTCGCTGCGCGGATGGTACAACGATGCCGACTATCAGCCGCTCAAAAAGCTGCGGCACGAGATCATCACCGGGAATGCCACCATTTTCGAAGCCGAGTAATTCGAAGCCTGGGGCGCTGCGCCCTGCTTGTAAATGTGCTCGTAAATTAGGGACTTCAAACTTGAAAAATCTTGTTGAATACACACTTATTGCCTTTTTGGTGTCTATCTTTCTTTCATTCGTCTTGACGGCAGTGAATGTGGGGTTTACCGACGATTTCGTTCAGGTCTATTGGAAGTCTGTTCTGATCGCCTTCGGAGCCTCGTTGCTGTTCACTGTCCTTTCACAGTGGATCGCAAAGGGCCTGATGCGGTTGTTCGCACCGGAGGGGCGGAGTTGAAGTTCTTCTCGCTCCGCCGCCCCCCCACAGGCCGATCTGAACAGATAGGGGGGGAGCCCGCCACTGTGAAAAGCGATGCATGGCAAATGCGCTTCAACAGTGGCGGGCATTTCCCGTTAACTTCCGTATAACTCCCACTCAAGTGCGCATTATGCATATCATGGGCACTCGGCGTTCACGCAGCCGAACGCGGCGCGATAGGCTGGAAGCATTCTGATCACCGGGACGGGGGCAGAAAGCTGCGGAAGAGGAGCGCCCGCGTGAGCGACCTGAGTAACCACACTACCGATCCGGAAGCAGAGGTTGTCCGGTTCTGCCGCGAGCTGATCCGCATCGACACCTCGAACTACGGCGACGGCTCCGGGCCTGGGGAGCGGCAGGCTGCCGAATATGTCGCAACACTTATCGAAGAGGTCGGCCTGAGCGCTGAGATCTTCGAATCCGCGCCGGGCCGGGCGTCTGTGATTACCCGTATGTCGGGGGAGGATCCCGAGCTGGGAGCACTCGTCGTTCACGGCCATCTGGACGTGGTTCCCGCGCAGCAGGAAGACTGGTCCGTCGACCCCTTCGCTGCTGAGCTGAAGGACGGCATGATCTGGGGCCGCGGCGCAGTGGACATGAAGAATATGGACGCTATGATCCTTGCGGTGATGCGGGATATGGCCAGGCAGGGCCGTAAACCGAGGCGAGACTTGATTTTCGCTTTTTTCGCCGATGAAGAAGCCGGCGGCGGCTATGGATCCCACTGGGCGGTGGACAACCGGCCGGAGCTCTTCCAAGGCGCCACGGAAGCCATCAGTGAAGTCGGCGGTTACTCTGCGGAAATCGGCGGCCAGCGCGTCTACCTGCTGCAGACCGCGGAAAAAGGCATCTCCTGGCTCCGCCTGATGGCCCACGGACTGGCCGGCCATGGCTCGCAGATCAACACGGACAATGCCGTCACCCGCTTGGCCGCTGCGGTGGCTCGGATCGGGGAGTACCCCTGGCCGGTGGAGCTCACCAAGACCACCCGGCAGTTCCTGGACGGAGTGACTGAGCTGACCGGGGTCGAGTTCGACCCGGAGAATCCGGAGCGCATCCTCGCTGAACTCGGTACCGTCGCCCGTTTCGTCGGGGCCACCTTGCAGAACACCACCAATCCCACAGTGCTGCGCAGCGGCTACAAGCACAATGTCATCCCGGGTACAGCCGAGGCGCTCATCGACGCCCGGACGCTACCCGGTCAGCAGGATGAGGTGCTGCGCATCGTCCAGGAGCTCGCCGGGGATGGCGTCGAGGTCAGTTATGTGCACCGCGACGTGGACCTCGAAGTCCCCTTTTCCGGGGACCTCGTGGACACCATGATCGCGGCGCTGCAGAGCGAAGATCCGGGGGTAAAAGTGCTGCCCTATACGCTTTCCGGCGGCACTGATAACAAAGCGCTCAGCAGGCTGGGGATTACCGGCTATGGCTTCGCGCCGCTGAGGCTGCCCGCGGAACTGGACTTCCCGGCGATGTTCCACGGTGTGGATGAGCGGGTTCCGGTGGATTCTCTCCTCTACGGCACCCGGGTGCTGAGCAGGCTGCTAGCAGAATACTGAGTTCCTCAGTTCCGGAGTTCTCGCCTGAGCCAGTGCGGCCGAGGCGAGAACTCCGGCAGATCGTGCTCAGGCGGTTTCGCTGCTGCGCTGCTTCCGCTTCTTCACTCGGTCGCGGATGATCTCGAAGGCGATGGGCGTGATCGAAAGCAGGACGATGATCACGAAGATGATGTCGAGGTTGTCCCGCACGAAAGGAATCCGATCGCCGAGGATGTAGCCGAGCAAGGTCACCCCGACACCCCAGAGCAGGCCGCCGAGGACATTGAAGCTCACGAAATATCGGTAGTTCATCTTCGCGACTCCCGCGACCACGGGAGTGAACGTTCGGATCACTGGGACGAACCTGGCCATGACCACGGCTTTGCCGCCGTGCTTTTCGAAGAAAGCATGAGCTTTCTCGACATACTCCTGTTTGAAGAATCGGGAGTCCGGCTTCTTGAAGATCGCCGGCCCAGCCTTATGCCCAATGTAATACCCCAGCTGATCGCCTACCACCGCGCAGATGAAGATGAGGGTCACGAAGAGCCAGATATTGACGTCGATCACTCCGGTGGCGACTAGGAGGCCCGCTGTGAACAGCAGCGAGTCGCCTGGTAGGAAGAAGCCGACGAGCAGGCCTGTTTCGGCGAAGACGATCGCGCAGACCAGGAAGACCACCCAGGGGCCCAGCGCGGGGTCGGCCAGGAAAACCTGAGGATTCAGCCAGTCAGGCAAGAAAGCTGCGGTGGGTACCGTTCCACCAACGAGTGTAGGCAGCGCGGCGGCATAGCC
Source organism: Acaricomes phytoseiuli DSM 14247 (assembly GCF_000376245.1). Classification (GTDB taxonomy): domain Bacteria; phylum Actinomycetota; class Actinomycetes; order Actinomycetales; family Micrococcaceae; genus Renibacterium; species Renibacterium phytoseiuli. The sequence continues at coordinate 5,626 of NZ_AQXM01000031.1, forward strand.
TGTCGATCCAAGAAGAGTCACGACGCTTAGTTTAAGCCACGTCAGCTGTGAGCAGCGCTTAGGAACACGGTAAGCGGGATAAAATTCAGAACAGCAGAGCGGAGGCTGTCGTGGACAATGTGATCTCGGAAATCATGCAACGCTGGTGGCTGATCTTCTTGCTACCAGCTTTTGCGGGCATCATCCGCAGTACCTTCGGCATCGGCAAGCGCGGAGACAGGCGCAGGGGCGATGTGAACTCCGGGACTTCTGGGCCAGGGCATGCGATGGGAAGCCGGGTGCGCAGCCGCCAGCAGAACGAGGCGACGAAGCTCATGGCCGCCCACGATGCGGTGAACGAGGCCTGGCTGAGCTATGAGCTCGATGTCGCGAAACTGATCGATTTCCCTATGATGTCCGATGTGCGCGAGCCGCGCACCGTTGATTTCCTGCGCGCCAAGCGGATCGCTGATGGCCTGCGACCCGATGATCTGGAGGCCCTGGAGGATGAAAGGCTCGCTGAGTACCGTACTGCGGTGCGCAACTTCGAGGTGAGCTTTGAGGTCGCGGAGAGGCAGGCGCGCAGGGTCAAGGATCAGAACTTCAGCGTGGCCGAACGCCAGCGCTTGGAAACGGCCAAGCGTCTGCTCCGGATGGCTGAAGACACTGGGGCGACTCCTGCGGAGAGACGGCTCGCGTATCAGCGTGCCCGTAAAGAGCTCGACGGTTTAGTGGCGCTGCCGGAAGAAGCTATCGCGGCTTTGGAGCAGCGACTCCAAGCGAGCATCAGCTCGGTGGTCGAGCGAACTGTAAAGGAGCAGGCTGTAAGCAAGCGCACGGCAAAAGCCGTGGATCCCCGGAACCTGCGGAATCCGGCCGGCCCTGATTCCAGCTGATGTCGAGCCCGGCCCGTACTGGGGATCAGCCTTCGATCGGCCCTTGGGGCAGGCTGAGGGCGGCAGCAAGATCCACGCCGGGGTGATGCAGAACCGTGCGCATCCCCAGGGCCGCTGCGGCATCCAGGTTCTCCTGCCGATCATCGATGAAAATCACCTGCTGAGCCGGAACCCCGAGTTCTTCCAGCACATGCTGGTAGATCCGGGGGCCGGGTTTGACCATGCCGAGCCGGCCACTGAAGAAAAGCGCCTCGAAGCGGGTGGCCCACTGGCTCGTCCTCGCGTAGTGTTCAGCCATTGCGGTGGGCATATTCGACAGCAGGGCCAGTCGACCGCCGCTGCTCTGCAACTGCGCCAGCACTGTTTCCGTACTGGGGTTGAGATGCGACCAGGCCTGCAGATCAGCATGATGCAGAGCCTCGATGAGTTCTTCTGATGCTTCGGGGCGGCCCAGGACGAGCCGCCAGTAATCGGCGACTCCGAGCCGTCCGGCATCGTATTCCTCGCGTGCAGCCCAGTAAGGGCTGTCTGTGCCCTTGAATTCGTGGCCGCTCAGTTCCCGGAGCCGCTGCCAGTCGGCGGGTTTAGGAGCCTGCGAGATCACCATTCCGTAGTCGAAGAGGTACCAGGTCGTCATCCGAATAGGCTAGCAATCCAGCAAACGGCAAGAGAATCAGGATAGTCAAGTGAATACGGTGCGTCGGCAGGGGCGTGTCAGTGCCGCTGGATACGCTGAGGGGGTGCCCCTGGATTTCACCGCTATCGACTTCGAGACCGCTAACGGCTTCCGGGGCTCACCCTGTGCGGTGGGGCTCAGCCGGGTCCGCCAGGGCCAGATCGTCGAGGAAGCATTCTGGCTGATGCGCCCTCCTGCGGGCTATGACCATTTCGACCCGCGTAACATCGGGATTCACGGAGTCGCCCCGGAACAAGTCGCCGACCAGCCCCGTTTCGCCGAGGTCTTCCCCGAGATCGCGGGCTTCCTGGGCGCGGATATCCTGGTCGCCCATAACGCCGCTTTCGACACCGGAGTCCTGCGCAGTGCTCTGGAGGTCTCCGCGGCCCCGGTGCCCCGATACTCCTACGCCTGCACGGTGATCCTGGCACGGCGCAGCTACTCCCTGCCTTCGTACTCTCTGCCCTTCGTGGCGGAAGCAGCGGGGGTGGAATTGATCAATCACCACGACGCTGTGGAAGATGCCCGGGCCTGTGCCGGAATCATGATCGACATCGCCGCCCGGCACCAGGCCGAGAGCATCCCACAGCTCTATGCAGGTCTGAAACTGGCCATGCCGGAGCTGCAGGATTCAGAGACCATGCAGTCAGCGAGAGGAACGAAGCGGATTCGGCCCTCGGGGGCCGCGGGAAGCCGCTCCGAGAACTGGCTGGGTTGGCCGGAAGAGGGGGCGAACCTGGAACCGGATCTCAACGCGGACCGCAGCCACCCGCTGTACGGGCAGACCGTCGTCTTCACCGGGAACCTGGTGATGCCGCGTCAGCAGGCAAAGGCGCGAGTTGCTGCGCTGGGCGCTCGACCGGCCAGTTCGGTGACCGCGCGGACGACAGTCCTCGTGGTCGGCGATGGGTTCATCGCCGCAGACCTGCGGGCCGGGCGCGGCGGGCAATCCCGGATCACCTCGAAAGTACGCCGGGTCTGGGAGCTGCATCGTCGCGGTCAGCGCATTGAAGTGCTCTCCGAGGGAGAGTTCATGCAGATGATCGGCTGAACCCGATTCCGGCTCCAGGTTCTCTATGACGTTATTTTGCGCCGCCCGGATACTGCGCTTGCCGGCTGCGTGCCCGGAGCCTATGCATCAGCGATCACCGCGGTATGTCGTACTGGGTTCGGACACGCGGGGCACGTCCTGGCGGAGCATTCTGGCGTTGCCGAACCCGGTCAACGATCATGCGGCCAGGGTGACCGCGGCCCTCGTCGTACTGCTGAGGCTGATCATCCTGTTGACCGGCTGGAGTGCTGGTTTGTGGCTGCTGGCCGCGGGGTTCGTCGTGCGGGCGCTCTTCGGCCCCAGGGTCTCGCCTTTCGCGCTGCTCTCCTTAGCGGCCGCCACGGCCGCGATCGCCGGTTTCGCCGGGTTGGCCGGGATCCTGCTGGTTCTGCTCCTGACAGCTGCCATCGTGGAAGCGTTCTGGGTTTCTGCCTGGGCTGCGCCCTGTTCGGATTCTTGCAGCGGCGCGGGGTCATCCCCGAATCTGTGTGCGTGGCCTGCCCCCGGGCCACCCCCAGGAATCCGGCCTGAACCGGCCACTGCCGGTGATCAGGACGCAGGAGTGGAGACAACCTCAGCGAAGGCCGATGCCACCAAGACCACAGCGGCTGCTTCTTCACTATCCAGCGCATCGATCCAGTCTTCTGGCAATCCGGGGCGGCCGTAATACGCGCCCAGGATATTGCCCGCCAGAGCGGCGACGGTGTCGGAGTCGTCCGCGTCGTTGGCAGCTAAGCGGATGGCTCTCCGGAAATGATCCGCTGACTCCGGCAAAGACTCCTGCGAACCCGTTGACGCCTCTTTTTTCTCTAATACTTTCCCCGCGGCTTCTACTTTCCCTGTGGACTCGCTGGCAAGCACCGCGTACAGGGCTAAGGGGAGGGCTTCTTCTGCAAGCCATCCCGGCCCCAGCTCGTCTCGCAAGGTCGCTGCCGGTACAGCTGTGCCTTCGGCCAGCGTCTGGTCCGCAAGCTCCACTGCACGGCTCACCCGGGACTGCAGCTCAGGGACCGCTTGGGCCTTCAGGAAGTACTGTTTCAGATCTGCCACGGCTTCCCGCAAGGGCCGCCGGTCTGCAGCGAGCCAGTGGATCAGGAGACTGAAACCTGCCGAGGCCTGCCAGGTGGAAGGGTGTCCGTGGGTCAGTACAGCTGCGTCAGAACTCAGCGAGGCGATGATCGTTTCATCGAAGAACGGAACCAGCCCGAAAGGGGCGGAGCGCATGAGCGAACCGCTTCCCTTGGCTTGGGGCAGTAGTGGCCGATTCCTGGTACCCATCTCCCCGGTCCTGAGGCTCTCGAGGCAGGCCTTGCCCGGGTTGCGCCGATATCGAAGAGCCGGGATCCGATCGATATCTCGGGGGAGCGGCTGCGGGGCGGTCTCGGGAAGATCTTCGCCTTGGCTGCGCAGCCACCGCAGATAGGCCAACCAGACAGTGGCGGCTGGATCGGCGGATACCCCCTGCCGGGCCCACTCCAGCAGCTCGGTCAGGGCATCGGCGGTGTACAGGGTCAGCTGAGTATCATCTGAGAAATGCGCAGGCAGCCCCGCATCGCCGGGCTCTTGCAGGCCGGCACTGCCGTACCGGTGGCGGATGCCGGCCAAGTCCTGATTCTCCAGGGGTGCACCGAAGGCGTCGCCCAGGGCTCCGCCGAGGAGTGTTCCGGACACTGTGCTTGCGGCAACGAACATGAGGTTAATCTATCCCGCATAGCGACTTCACAGAGGCGAGCCGGTACAGTAGCGAAAGCAAGACCAAGACCAATGAGAGCCCACTGATCACGAACGTGAGGATGGATATGGCCGAGACGGCAACCCCCAGCAGTATACGGAGCGATATCGGGCACAACGATATCGCGGGCACTGCGGGCAAGAGCGCATGGGGAGCAGGTCTGCTCAAGAATTCCTTCGCTGAGCTTTTTGGCACTTTCATGCTGATGCTGGTCGGCCTGGGTGTTTACCTCGCAGCCTTGATCCAGGGCGGCGACAGAATGTGGGCGAGCCTGGCCTTCGGCTTCACGTTTATCGTGGTCCTCGCGCTCTTCGGCTCCGCATCCAGCGGGTACTTCAACCCGGCGCTCACCCTGGCCAGCGCCATCGCGGGCAGAGTCGGCTGGCTCCCCGCCGCGGTGTACATCGTGATGCAGGTCATCGGCGCACTGTTCGCCGGGCTGGTGCTGTTCATCGTGGTAAACGCCTCGCCTCTGCTCGCCACGAATGTCACCCAGGCCTTCACTAAGCTGGGCAATAGCTTCGGCGAGACTTCTCAGCTCCAGGTGCCCATGCTGAGCGCCGGCTTGATCGAGCTCATTGCCACTGCCGTGCTGGCCGCCGTGGTGCTCGCGGCATTCCGACCCGGCGCAGAGCGCAGTGGCCTGAGCCGAGTCGGCGGCGCGGTAGCCGTCGGCCTGAGCTACTTCGGACTGCTCAGCTTCCTCGTCCCCTTCACGAACGCCGGTTTGAACCCGGCACGCTCCATGGCAACCCTGCCGTGGGGGGACCCCACGCTCTGGGGCCAGCTCTGGCTCTTCTGGGTCGCCCCGCTGGCCGGCGCTGTTCTGGCCGGGCTGGTCTACCGCGGCTTCTTCGCCCTGGAAGGGGACGCTGCAACGCACGGGCCTGTCGTAGCAGACGTGGAAGAAACCGAAATTGCGATTGACGCCCCAGCGGATCCGGAACTGAGCACACAGGAGGCTCCGGTTTCCGCAGACAAGCAGGCCAGCACGACTCTTGAGGAGACCACGGTCGACACGGAGACCAAGGATTTCTTCGACAAGAAGTGACCCCAGGGCATGTTTGCGCTCCGCTACGCGAAAAGCTCGGCTTGAGTCTGGAAATCCGGCTCAGGCCGAGCTTTTTCGTGCCCCTTGGATCTCGTTTAGCCGCGCGGGCGGGTCAGGTAGACTGATCTGGTATACGGGCTGGGTGCATCGAGTGGAGGGGCGATGCACGCCTCGAACGTGTCGGAGATTGCAAGGACCATGTCCCATCTGACTCCTGCCCCGGTTGACGCCAGCCCGGTGATCGAAGCGTCTCGTCACGGCAGATTCGGTCATCTCATCCGGCTTTCCGGGCGCGGGTTCATCCCCTTAGGGCTTTTCGCCCGTCTGCCACTAGCCATGCTCACGGTGGGCGTGCTGACCTTGGTTACGAGCGTCTCCGGCTCCTATGCCATCGGCGGTTTCGCCGCAGGAGCCGTCGGCGCCGGATCGGCGATCGGCGCCCCGCTGCTCGGATTCCTGGCGGACCGAGTGGGGCAGAGGCCGGTGCTGATCATCGCCGCAATCCTCAACACCGCGATTCTGCTCGGACTGCTGATTTTTTGCGCTGCGGCAACGAATAATAGCGACACTGGAAGCGGGGCCGCCTGGCCGGCCGATGCTACGGGGTGGGTGCTCCTGCTCGCCCTGGCCGCCGGTGCCACCTCACCGCAAGTGGGCCCGCTGGCACGTGTGCGCTGGATGGCTCTTTCCAGGAACGTCCCGGATCGAGAGCGCGGGCGGGTTCTGGATACCGCGCTCTCCTATGAGAGCACGGCGGATGAACTGACCTTCGTCCTGGGGCCTGCGCTCGTCGGTCTGTTGGCCGCGCTGATCGCGCCGTGGCTGCCGCTGCTCCTCGCCGCTGCGATCACTGCGGTTCTTGTGACGCTCTTCGCTATCCACCCGACGGTCACCGCCGTGCCCGTGCATCGTCGAGGCACGACACTGGCCGATGAGGATGCTGCTCTGGGTGCCGGCAAGGTGCCCTGGCTGCGGGTGGGGATCCCGGTTCTGGCGATGGTCTGTATGGGCACGTTCTTCGGCGGTACTCAAACGTCGCTGAGCGCCTTCGCCGGGGAAGTCGCTCCAGAGGCCGGTGGTTCCGAGCTGGCCGGGCTGCTCTATGCGGTAATGGGCCTCAGCTCCGCTGCCGCGGCGCTATCCGTGGCTTTCTGGCCGCAGGGGTTCGCCCCGCGCTGGAGGTGGATCGCTTCTGCCGCGCCTATGGCTGCCCTGGCCGGGCTGTTGAGCGGGCCGGCGGATCTCACCTCGATGCTCGTGTTGCTGTTCTTCCTGGGCATGCCCGTGGGGCCCACTATGGTCACGATCTTCACCATCGGCGGCCAGGCCGCCCCGCGCCGGTGGCTCGGCACTGTGATGACGGCTCTTGCCAGCGGCATTGTGGCCGGTACCGCGATCGGCGCGGCGATGGCGGGAGCCTTCGCGCAGAGCTCCGGCTATCACGCGGCTTTTGCGGTTCCCTTTGCTGCAGCCTGTGCGCTCCTGCTCCTGGGCCTGCTGAGCCTGCGGTTCAACCGGCCCAGCTAACCCAACTAACAGCTAACCCAATGCCGCGGTGATTTGCTCGGCTGTTTCACGGAGCAGTTCGCCGATCACCGCCTCCGAGTGCTCTGTGCTGAGGTAGACCACGGCAATGGCCGCGGCCCGTTGGTTGGACGCCCGGATCGGGGCAGCGACCGAGCGCAGCCCGGCGATCACTTCATCGTTGCTGACAGCGTAGCCGCGTTCGCGGGCTTCGCGGCTTTCCTGGCGGTAGGGGAGGCCGGGGTGCAGCTGCTCCCATGCCGATTCGCTCAGCATGGACTGCAGTGCGATGCCGGGTGCCCCGCTGGAGAGCGGATGCCGCGATCCGGGGCGCTGCGCGACGGTGGTGATCCCCGTGTGGTGGGGTTCCTCGGCAAGCAGTGTGACGCAGTCCTCGCCTTCCTGCACCGCCAGGAACGCCGTGATGCCTAGGGTCTTCGCGATGTGCTGGAGTCGGGGAGCCGCGGCGCTCTGCAGGTCACGGGCCACGCTTCTGGCCAGTACCGCAAGGCCGGGGCCCGGGCAGTAGCGGCCCGATGCATCCCGGGATACTAGGTCATGATCTTCGAGGGTTCGCAGGATCCGATAGACGATGGAGCGGTGAAGCCCGAGTTCTGCCGCGGTATCCGCGACGCTCAGCGGCTGTGGGGCTCGGGTGAGGGTTTCCAAGGTCTGCAACCCCCGGCTCAAAGTCTGCGAGCGGGCTTCTGAGTTCATGAGTCGCTGCCTCTCACCTCTTGTGGCGCTAATCACACTGCTGAAAGAGTTCATTTTTAGCACAAGAAGTTCTATATAAGAACTTTTATGTGGAATGTGATCACGATATCGAGCTGAAGACTTCGCAGAAGCTCGTGAGGAGGTCCGGTGAATCCATCGCCAGCCAGCGCGGCTGACCCCGGGGGAGGCCTCAGGCGCCTGCTCCGCCCCAAGGCGCATCACTTCCGCGGTTCTTTGGGCCGCTTCACTACCGGAGTAGCCGTGGTGACCTTTGATGGCCGCGCGAAACGGCACGGGATCACCGTCAATTCTTTTACCTCGGTATCACTCGAGCCGCCATTGATCCTGGTGTCGATAGCCCTTCGAGCCAAAGCCCATGATGAGCTCAAAGACCGGCCGTTCACGGTCAACGTCCTCGGGGCGGGGCAGCAGTCCCTCGCCCTGCATTTCGCGGGGCGTCCCAGTCAGGAACCGCGCTGGCTGGAAGGCGCCGTAGCGCCCAGGCTGGCCGGAGTGCTGGCCTATTTCGAGTGCACGCCCTGGGCGGTCTATCCCGGTGGGGATCACACGCTCTATCTCGGTGAGGTGGCTGATTTCGGGTACCGGACCGGTGACGCCTTAGCCTTCGCCAATAGCGGGTTCACCACCATTCCGGAGAATCAGCTCGGGGTCGAAGACCTGCTCTGAGGTGCAGGCATTTCTACCATCCGCAGAATCACACCAGTTTTTCTCAGTCAAGGAAGCCAAGGAGATCACATGGGTATCAGCACCGGACAGCAATACCTGGACAAACTCAACTCGATGCGCCCTTATGTGGTGATCGACGGCGAGGTAGTAAGGGAGAATATCACCGAGCATCCGGCTTTCCGCCAAGTCGCACGCAGCTATGCAGCCCTCTTCGATATGCAGCACGATCGGCAATACCAGGACGTGCTGACCTACCCCTCGCCCACGACGGGGGAGCCGGTCAACGCCTCCTTCCTGGTGCCGCGCAGCATCGAAGACCTAGAGCGCCGCCGCAAGGCGATCAGCACCTGGGCGGAGTACTCGAACGGATTCCTGGGCCGCAGCGGCGATTATATGAATTCTTCGCTGACCGCTCTCGCGGCAGCGGAGAAGTGGTTCGCCCGGGCGGACGCCGAGGATTCCGGCATCGACTTCGGCGCAAATATCCGCGCCTATTACCAATACTGCCGGGAGAACGATCTGCTGGCCACCCACACCCTGATCCCACCGCAGGCCAATCGCTCGGTCTCCGGGTCCGAGCAGCTCGGCGGCCAACTCGCCGCGAGGGTCGTTGAAGAGCGGGAAGACGGCATCGTGATCCACGGGGCGCGGATGCTAGCCACGATTGCTCCGATCGCCGATGAGCTGCTGGTCTTTCCCTCCACCGTTCTCAAAGGCACGCCGGAGGACGCCCCATATTCTTACGCTTTCGCGATCCCCAATGACACCGAAGGCGTGCGATACCTCTGCCGGACTTCGCTCTACACCGGAAAAGGTGTGCACGATGAACCGCTGGCCGGGCGCTTCGAGGAGATGGACGCCGTGGTGGTCTTCGACCACGTTTTTGTCCCCAAGGAGCGGATTTTCATGCTCGGCCACCCCGAACTGTGTAATGCTTTCTACTCGGAGACCGGTGCCGGGGCGCTGATGACCCATCAAGTCGTCACCCGGACTATCGCGAAAAGCGAATTCTTCCTCGGCTTGGCTTCCGAGCTAGCTGCATCTATCGGCATCGATGGCTTCCAGCACATCCAGGAGGATTTGGCAGAGCTGATCCAGACCGTGGAGATCGGCAAGGCGCTACTGCGGGCCGCCGAAGTCGATGCAGCACCGAGCGATGACGGCGTGATGCTGCCGAACTGGCCCGCACTCAACGCCGCGCGGAACTGGTACCCTAAGGTCGCGCAGCGGTTCCCCCAGATCATTCGGAAGTTCTCCGCTTCCGGGTTGATGGCTCTGCCGGGGGAGGCTGACCTCGGCTCGGAGGCTCTGTCGGATATCGAGATGTACCTGCAGGCCAAGACCCTCACCGGGCCGGAGCGGGTCCGCCTGTTCAAGCTGGCTTATGACGCCTCAGTCTCCGCTTTCTCCGGCAGGCAGGCGCTCTACGAGTACTTCTTCTTTGGTGATCCGGTGCGGATGGCCGGTGCCCTGGTCAACTCCTATGATCGGGAGCCGGCGAGGCAGCGGGTCCGAGACTTCCTGGCCAGGGAAGACTGAGCCCGCCAGGGCTGAGAACACGCAGTCTCAAAAACCTGATCATGTTTAACGGGTGGCTCGGCAGAGCGCCCCAGCGGCGTCTTCTGAACCGGCCTCGAAGGGCAGCTTTGCCAGATGCTCCAGCTGCCAGCCGGTGCTGGCCAGGAACTCTTCGATATGCGTGCGGATCGGGGCAGGCCACACCGGGGCGAACTTGAAGGGCTCCCGGGTGACGTTGAGCACGAGCTTGGACACCTCGGTGCTCCAGCGGCCGAGCTGCGAAGGCGGGTTCTGGGCTTTATCGCTCAGGAAATCTACACCGAGGCTGCTGCCAGGGCCGCTGCGCTTCGCCAAGGTCTCCAAGCTGTTCCGGACGACGGCTTCGGGAAGGTACTCGCTGACCCCTTCCCAGAGGAAAACTGTTGCCGCATCTTCGCGGTACCCGGCATCGACCAGGCGGTCGAACCAGTCCGACGCGGTGAAATCGACTTCGACGAAGGTGGTTCCATCGGCCGGGATCCCGGCTCGGCACAGCGCCTCGCGTTTGGTCTGCTGGGTCCGGGGTCGATCCAGTTCGAAGAACCGCAGCCCGGTTTCTCGGAACCTTCCCAGCGTCCGGGTGTCGTAGCCGCCACCGAGGATGACGAACTGGCTGGCCTGCTCACTGCGATGGTCCACCAGGTCATCGAAGAAGCGAGCTCTGCCGTTGAGCATGGTGGCGATGGTCATATCCTGATCCGTCGGCATGAGCAGCAGATCCGGTCGGTAGCCGCTGAGCCTGGATGCGAAGAGCGTCGGCTCCAGCATCGCCCGGACCGCGGGCACACTCGTGGTCGGCAGATTCTCCAGCAGCGCTTTACCTTCAGGATCGGGCCGTTCCCCGAGATCGTGCATGAGCACTCTGCCGAGCAGCGGAACGTAAGCCGTCATCGAGATGTCTCTGCGCCTGCTGTCGAGGATCACTCGGAGCGCGAACACCAGTGCCCCCAAAACGCTCATGGGTAAGTGCAGCAACTGGGTAAGGCTGAAGACCAAGCGCTTCATCGCGTGTTATTCCTTTCGCCTGAAAGATTTCTCCTGCACAGCTGACAATAGCTGGCGACTCTGGGGGTGCGTCTTATATCTACATATTCAGGCTGCGCCTTGCCGGGGTCGCTGAAGAACCTGGAACTCGGCGCAGGAGGCGTTCTAGCGGGTGGCATTCGTAGGCGATGGTGCGGTGCGGGCAAGTCCAAGATCGCGTAGCGATGTACGTGAGTAGCGATGTACGTGATCCCCGCAGGTGCTTTGGCCGCTCACCTCATCATGCAGCGAAGGCTGCAGGAGAAGCGCTGATACGGCACGTCCCCACCCGTTTATAAAGGCGGAATCGGGCTGAACAATTCACTGGAATTGAGTGATTAGCTAATAGTGCGAATATACGTAAGAGATACGTGCAATTACCTATGTATAGAATCGTTCCCCCTTTCCCCTTCACCTTCTTGACCTCTTCTGCGTTCTTTGTTAGTTTTTTATTGCTGTTGATATTTTCATATGGAATATGCACCATGAATGAAATACTTATAAGCCTGGATATTCCTCATTATTGGGGTGTCCCGAAAGAATAAAGATGTTTATCATGAGCAAAAACATGAAGAAAGTTATCACTACCACGGCTGCGGTCGGCGCTCTGGGCCTAGGCGGTATCGCAGTTGCGGCCCCGGCTCAGGCGGCTGTCCCTGCTGAGCCGGTGGGTTCGCAGATCTCGCAGCAGGAGTCGGTCTCCGGAGATGTGAGTCTGAGCTTCGATCCCGTTGCGGTCGCCAATGCCATCAAAGATGCGGTCAATGATCAAAGCGATCGAGGCGGTGCTGTCAGGGCTGCGCTTGACGTAGCTTCCGCTCAGTCCAAGGTGAATGTTGCGATTGCCAATAAGGACCAGGACACTACCTCGCAAGGGGAAGTCTGGGCGGAGCACCTCGATATTAAAGGTGGCAACTATGTTGTTTACTTCTATGATCGGGAAGGGTCCATTACCAATAATGGTGATGGAGGGTGGATCAACTGGGGATTCAAGGGAGTTTATGACCGCAACGATAATGTGGTCACCTTCAAGTAATCAGGTGAAATAAGTTGGGTCTGCCCCGGGTTTGGTTGACAGTTGGGGTTTGGGGTGATCAGGCCGCTTTCGCGTCCGTGTAGATCGTCTCAAACTCTACGGGAGTGAGTTTGCCGAGGCCGCGTTGCCGGCGTCTTCGGTTGTACTTCGTTTCGATCCAGGAAACGATCGCGAGGCGGAGGTCAGCGCGAGTGTTCCAGCATCTCGTGTTGAGCACGTTCTTCTGAAGCAGGCTGAAGAAACTCTCCATGCTCGCGTTATCGCCAGCTCCGTAGGACCGGCCCATGGAGC
>NZ_AQXM01000032.1 GCF_000376245.1 Acaricomes phytoseiuli DSM 14247
AGTTGGTTCCCGTGGCGATAGCTACGACAACGCTCTGGCTGAAGCCGTCAACGCCGTCTATAAGACCGAACTGATCAAAGCACGCAAACCCTGGCGCACCGTGGAAGAAGTAGAGCTCGCCACACTGGAATGGGTGTGGTGGTACAACAATCAACGCCTCCACTCCGCCCTGGGCTACCAATCACCCCAAGAATTCGAGACCGCCCACTACGCCGGCCTCGAACCCACGCGAACGCCAACCGGCGCCCTCGCAAAAACCTAGGAACCAAACCCAGGACAATTCACCTTGCTTCGGCACCATGACTCCATCCTCGTTTCCAAGGCCAGGAGCCTCCAATAAACCCAGGGCGGTTCATTCGGCCAGCCTTACGTACTTGCAGAAGCATTTTCACAAGGCATCACGATCCGCGCTCGAAGAAGGGAACGAAAGCAGGGTCGACTAGCTGGAGTGCGTACTCACCGGGTAAGAAGCTTAGCTCCCTGTTCGTACAGCGCACGTGACTCTCGAACACGGCCCGTGTTATCTGGTTGGCCAATCACGGCGACTATCACTCGCACCTGGCCGCGGCCAGGAATATCGACGTTCTTGGCGGACAGCAAATTGTAATTGTTGAGTGTGCCGGTCTTAATCCCGAGTGTTCCCGTGTCGGCGATCAGGTCATTGGTGTTCTCGACGTATCCTGCGCCGGGCAGATCGATCGAAGCCTTAGCGACGATTTCCGCGATGACCGGGTCAGCGAGCGCGAGTCTCCCAAGCGTGATCAGCGCCGAGGGCGTCGCGGTGTTACGGCGGTCGAAGCCGGTTGGCTCGACCATGGTGATCTCGTTAAGGCCGTTGCGTTGCAGAAATGACGATGCCGCTGTGGTGAATGCGTCGTTGCCTCCCCACATTTCTCGGACCAAGAAATCAGCATAGTTGCTCGCAGACCCGACCAGTATGCCCTCAAGGAGTTGATACTGCGTCAGTACCCCACCGACCGGAACAGGGAGTGCAGACTGTCCGCGGCGGCTGTATTGCACATACTCAAGGTCTTCGGCGTAGCCGAAGTTGTACTGGGGGCCTTGCTCTCCGATGTTCAGAGGGTGATCTTCCAAAATCATGAGGGCGGTGACAACTTTGGCGATACTTCCCATCGGCAAGGAGCGGCCGGAGCTCGCCGCGATGGGGCCGTCTGCAAGACCTACTGCCGCCTCACCTTCCGACGGCCACGACACCGAACTGAATTCACCCCCAGTCCGCGGAACACCCTTCTCGTTATTAACGAGTCCGTCGGGCCATAGTGCGAACCCACCAACAGTGGCGAGGATCAGGACGAAAGCGACGACGAGTTCGATACGAACTGGAGTAATACGACGAGTGCTCATGTGTATCGAGTATTGCGGTGCGCCTGTATCGTGAGCGTATTCTCCTCCAACACGGTGGCCTCGATCGAACACGCAAACATCGATCGAACACAAAACACTGTGAGTCGGCGGGTAACGTCCCGGTCGCGAGCGTAGACCCGCAGTGATGCGGAACTAAAAGCCCACGACATGCTTTTGCTCGCGTTTTGGCATGTGCTGGTTGGAACCCGCACGGAGATGTCATGTGGTTTGTATTTCCGAACCATTAACGATTTGAGCGGACTCACGTGCTGCTACCACATATCCTGCGGGCAGCGGTCAGCGCGGCAATGTCACACATACCTTCAGGCCACCATCGTCACGACCAGCAACACGGAGTTCGCCACCGTGGGCACGGATGACAGAGGCGACGATCGCAAGACCTAATCCTGATCCGGCATCTCCGGTGCTACGGACGCGACCGGTTCCGCGGACGAATGGTTCGGTGAGGGTGGCGACGACGGCGGGAGCAATCAAGGGCCCACTGTTTTCCACGACCAATTCAACCGCGGACGACTCGGTAAGCGAGATCCGAACCCAACCGTGATCGACATTGTGCGTGACTGCGTTGCGCACCAGATTGCTCACGAGCAACGTGAGCAACGTGCGCTCACCCATCGCGACTCCGTTGGACAGTGTCACGTCCGATCTGATGCCGCGTGACAGTGCATTCGCTGATTCTTCCTCCACCGCAGCCGCGATGAGAGGGGCCAGGTCCACAGTCGATGTCCGCGGCACTGTCCCTCGTCCGATACGTGCGAGTGTCAGGAGGGCTTCTGTCGAGGTGATGGCCCGATTGTTGGTGTCACCGATGCGCTGAAGCACGACACCCATGTCTCGCCCGCCCGGGTCTGCCTGCGCAACTTCCACAATGGTTCGAATGATCGCATGGGGGGTGCGTAGTTCGTGGGAAGCGTTGGCGGCGAAGCGGCGCTCTTCGTCGATCGTATGTTCCACCTGTTCGAGCATTGCGTCAAAGGCGTCAGCGAGGTCGGTGAGTTCGTCGTGGCGTCCATGCAGGGTGACGCGGAGGGCAAGGTCTCCGTCGTGGACGCGGCGCGCGACATCGGTAATCCTTGCCAGTGGGCGCAACATGATCCCTGCGAGCAGCCACCCGCCGAGCAGCCCGAATACGGTCAAGCCCCCAATTGCCCACCAGGTGTATCGCACAAACACGACGAGCAGGTCAGGCCTGCTCGGTGCGAACCCGCCCCCGTCACCGACATACAGCGGCTCTTCTGGAACAAAACGCAGCATGAGAAGTCCCACGGCGAAGAGTGCCACACCGGCAACTATGAGGAAACCCGCGTAGCTCAAGGTCAGCTTGATCCGTATCGAAAACCCACGCCCACGCCCACGCCGCGATGCCCTGTTCACGTGTCCATCCGATACCCGACGCCTGGCACCGTCTGGATCACCCAGGGCTCACCGAGGCGCTTGCGTAAACCTGAGATCGTGATGCGGACAGCGTTCGTGAAGGGATCGGCGTTGACATCCCATGCCCGCTCGAGGAGATCCTCGGCACTGACGACGCCGCCGCCGGCGTTCATCAACACCTCGAGGACCGCGAACTGTTTCCGGGCAAGAGTTATCTGTCTACCTTCGCGGGACACTTCCCGCCGGAAACGATCAAGACGCACACCCGCGATCTCAAGAACCGGCGACGTTCCGACTGCCGGCCTCCTGCCTAGCGCACGAAGACGCAGTACAAGTTCCCGCAACACGAACGGCTTCGTAAGGTAGTCGTCTGCTCCGCTCTCGAACCCGCTCTCCTTGCCGTCCAGCTGATCGGCAGCTGTGAGCATGAGAATGCGTGGACTATCAATCTCGCGGGTGAGTTCCTGAGCGATCTGATCCCCATTTGGGCCTGGAATATCGCGATCCAGCACGACAACGTCATACACGTTCACCGAGAGTAGCTCGAGGGCCGTGTCGCCATCACCAGCGATATCGGCGGCAATCGCCTCGAGGCGCAGACCATCACGGATCGCCTCAGCAAGATACAGTTCGTCCTCAACGATCAGCACGCGCATATCCTCACTCTAGGCCAGGGCGCATATTGCGAACGTATCGTTTGTTGTTCTCCGCACGACCGGCAGGCTCAGGTCGCACACGCAAGTCGCCCCGGCTGATTGCAGGCTTGATTCCCGAAGCTGCTGGTGAGATGAGCGCCGAGATGCAGCCGCGCTTTCTGCGCGTCACGATCTCATCGTTCAACGCGCGGACGTGATCCCCGAGCGCGCCGTCAGGGAGAACTAGGACTGAGCGGTTGGGCTCGGAGAGCTACCTGCCGAGCCACGTGCGCACGGTTGCGGCGTACCGTGACCGCTACGAGGTCACCGCGAAGACGCACCTCGGCCCGGCACCCGACCGTGATGTTCAGAAGGTCGCCGCCGCGCGAGCAGCCGCTGCGCTGGCACGACTGCGCGACATCGTGACGCAGACGTCGGAGCCAGGCGTGCGCCGGGCCCATGGACGCGACCGCTCCGGCCTGGTGCGCTGATCCGGAGTGGACGGGCTCTTCTTGATGTCAGAGGGGCGACGTACAGCGGAAGGACAAGCAAGGCGACTTTCAAATGTGTGTCACTGTCACCCCGAGCGTGATGGTATGCCCGGCCTCCGGGCAGTCCTTCAAGGTTCTTTGTCGCCAGACCCCGTAGAAGAGGATTGCCGTCATGATCGGCCAACTCTGGAACCTCAGCGCCCACATGCGCGCATTCCTGCGCCGCTATATGTCTACCAGCATCCTCCTCGGCGCCATCCGCACCAGGGGGGGCTCAAATGGGGCGTGCGACGATGCTCCTTGCCGCGCCATGCCTGCGGCCGCGAGTATCTCCAAGAACCTCATCGACAACGGTGCGCTTGGGTGGCTGCACCTGATCGTTCTGCTGTGCGTATGGAACGCGCTGAAGTTCCTGTGGATAGGGCCCGTCAGTCTCATTCATCTCATGCTTATCCGAACTCGTGAGCGGCGCAGGCGCTTGGCCAACTGGGGCGCATGACACAAGGCTGCATCCGTTGGCTCGGAATCCTGCCCGCTGCTGGAGTTCGTCGCTGGAGTGTAGGCCGTGCCGTGCATTCACCCCCTAGATCAAACTTCGAAACTGGAGGGATGAACGATGCACCACCCCCACTCCTCACGGGCTGGAACCACTCCCCAACATCAACGAACTCGCCGACTACTTCAGCATCCCCGTTTCCACCATCTACGATTGGCGCACCAACGGCAAAGGCCCCGT
Source organism: Acaricomes phytoseiuli DSM 14247 (assembly GCF_000376245.1). Taxonomy (GTDB): domain Bacteria; phylum Actinomycetota; class Actinomycetes; order Actinomycetales; family Micrococcaceae; genus Renibacterium; species Renibacterium phytoseiuli. Next base: position 4,623 of record NZ_AQXM01000032.1, read on the forward strand.
GTCTACCGCTTCGGAAAACGGATCATGTTCGGCATTGCCGACATCCGCGCCTGGATGGACACCATGCGCGAACCCGCCGGTGCCGTTACCTTTCTCAGAATGGTCGAGGCCGCACATGGGTAGACCCCGCACGCCGATCAGCACCTTCGGAATCATCGCCACCGGCATAGTCCCGTTCTGCTGACGAACGGAAACTGAAGCAGGAAACTCGCCGAACGCTCCCTCTACCAGCTCGGATTCAACGGCATGAGCGCCGACAGTCCCTTCCCTGAGCTCGTCGCCTCCTGGAAGGACATGGAGATAGAAGACTGCCTCTCGTGGACCACCCAGGAACCTCTACGAGCGAGACATGCGCACCCTCGTCCTCCCAGCATTCAAAGACCTCGCCCTCCGAGAGATCGGCGTCGCCCGCTGCGACCACTTCCTCAAACACCTCGCCAAACGCAGCTACAGCCGCGCCAAGCACGCCCGCGTCGTCCTCCGCCTCGCCCTCGCGCTCGCGGTCCGCCACGAGACCTTGCTCCGCAACCCGATGGAGCACCTCTCCTGGCTACACCGGAAGAAGACCATCCCGGACGCATTCACGATCGGCGAGGTGAAAGAGATCAGGGAGGTGGCGCTAGCGGCTCCCGAGACGATGTACGCGACAATGCCGGTCAAGGTCAGGATCCCACCTACGCTGAGGTTCCTTTAGTCATCGCCCTACGCTCCTGTCTTCGTCACCGGTCAATGCAATTTATCGCATCTGTAGAAATATGCTGGCTGCGATTCGGCATGCAGAAAACGTTGCTTCTGGGTAAGGTTCAGGCGTTCATCACCACGAGCATGATCGCCATGCCCGCTCCCATGAGCGCGTAGCAGACATCGTGCAGGTGGTTTCCGCGGGACCGGATGAGTCTGACGATCCACCAGATGGCCGCGGCCGCGCTGGCGATGACGAAGAGCAGGTTGACGATATCGGCCCACGTAGGAGTGCTAGTGGGCAGAGAGCTCGCCGTACCGCCGCCGTGATGGCCGGATGATTCGCCGCCGCTGGCGTGCGTGCCCGCCATGAGCAGCGGCATGGCAGCCAGCATCCAGATCATTGCTACGTTCAGCACCACATGCCCCAGGGTGGAGATCCGCTCCGCAGGCTCAGAGCTACTCAGGCTAACCAGCAGTGCGATGGCAAAGATCACGAAGATCGCGATCTGCGCCCAGGTGGCGGCGTCGACGACGCTGATCCAGATCATCAAGATCATGGCGGCGCTCATCACGAGGTGATTCACGTCGATGATGGCGGTCCGGCTGATCGCGCCGTCCGAGCCGCGCAGTGCGGCGCGGTGGCGGGCCAGGTCGACGGCGCACCAGATCCCGGTCAGGGCGAAGAGAATAGTGAGGATGAAATCCCAAGGCGGAGTCAGCACCAGGTCATTTTATTACTTTTTTTACTACGGCGCGTAGAACTGTTGCGGCACAGCTACTACAATGCGTAGAAATAGCTCTTTCCTAGCTTTATCCCCCCGCTCTAGGAGCCCCCGATGAATAGCACCGACACTGAAGTCCTGCCGCAATCATCTGAGTCATCGCCCCAGCTGAAGGAAACTCCAGCACGCTCCCGCAAGGTGAACTGGTTCGCAGCGTTCTGGCGCTGGCATTTTTACGGTTCGATCATCGTGATACCGGTGCTGTTCGCTTTGGCGGTCTCCGGGATGACTTATATGTTCCGTGCACAAGTGGATGCCTGGACGCATCCGGGGGTGCTCACGGTATCTGTGCCGGCGGATGCGGAACGGTTGCCGTTATCGGCGCAGGAATCCGCGGTGCGGGAGCAGTTCCCGGACCGCAGCATCCTCTCCGTCACCGATAACTCGGGGGACCGGGCTTCGGTCTTCGTAACCTCAATGGGTGAAACCAGCCGGAACGTCTATGTGGATCCGTACACCGGGTCCATCACTGGAGACCTGCATATCGACGACCTCGTCTCGACCTGGGCGGAGCGGGTGCACGGGGACTTGCTGCTGGGTGATAAGGGCGTAGGGGATCGGATCGTGGAACTTGGGGCGAGCTGGGCCATCGTGCTGACGATCACCGGCTTCATTATCTTCTTCCTGGGCCGCCGGGCCCGGCAAAGGGGGGTGGCGAAGAAGCGCAAAGGCGCGCGCCTGCGGAGTTGGCACGCGCTGGTGGGGCTTCCCGTGGGCCTGGGGATTCTGATGCTCGTGGTCTCCGGGCTGCCCTGGACTGGCGTTTGGGGGTCCGTCGCCTCCAGTATCGCCGCCCAATCGGGGGATTCGCTATGGGGCGATGACCCGGGCGCGGAGTCGACGGCGCCGAAAGAAACCGTGCAGCGGCAGATCGAGGCCGGCAACGGTTCGTCGAGCCCGGCGGGATGGGAGATCGCCGATCTGCCGACGGCCACCAGCATCGGTTCCGGAACCCCGGTCTCCATCGATACGGCGATCATAGCAGCACGGGCAGAAGGAGCCCCGGAGCCCTACTTCGTCACGTACCCGGAGGGCGAGACCGGTGTGTTCAGCGTCTACGGCTACCAGTGGGCCAATAACGGCAACCCTGCCGAATCGGATGTGACCTTGCAGAAGACCGTTCACGTGGAACAGTATTCCGGTAGTGCCCTCGCGGTCTACAGCTACGACGATTTATCAGTGCTGTCGAAAACCGTGGCGAACGGCATCGCGATCCATGAAGGGCGGCGCTTCGGGCCGGTGAACATGGCCCTCACGGCGCTGTTCTGCCTCGCGGTGATCTTCATGTGCGTCTCCGCGCCGATCATGTGGTGGACCCGGCGCGGCAACGCTTCCGGGCTGGCAGCTCCGCGTGCCAGTTTGCCGATCTTCGCGAACTGGATTCTGCTGGCGGCCGTTATCGCCCTAGGGATCTTCTTACCGCTCTTCGGGCTCTCCCTGTTCGTCATCCTGGCCCTTGATCAGCTGGTGATCAGGCGGATTCCGGCAGCCAGGAAGTTCTTCGCCTCGGTGTAAGGGCAAGTCTCAGCCTGAGGTTTGCGGCCGTTTGCCGAAAGCGCAAAGTGATGTGCGTTTGAGCGGGGAAACCTTCACTCTAGAGAGATGACAGCGCCACAGGATGTTTCATCGCACGACCCCGCACCGCAGAATCCCGTTGATTTCTGGAACCAGCTTTACGCTGAAGCGCCCGCTATCTGGTCGGGCCGGCCCAATCAGAGCATGACCGAAGTCGTCAGCCAGCTGACGCCGGGCCGGGCGCTCGACCTGGGCTGCGGAGAAGGGGGAGATTCCCTCTGGCTCGCAGGCCAGGGCTGGCAGGTCACGGGGGTCGATATCTCGCACACCGCGGTCGAGCGCGCTCGGCAGGCAGCCGAGGCCGCGGGTATCGCTCCGGAGCAGGTGCGCTGGCTGGTGCAGGATCTCGGTGTTTGGGACTTCGGTGTCGAAGCTGGGGAGCCGGAATACGATCTGATCACGGCATGCTTCATGCAGTCAGCCGTGGAGATGCCGCGAGCCCGGATCCTGCAACGTGCGGCCGGTCGGATTCGCCCCGGCGGCCATCTGCTCATCGTCTCCCATGCCAGCGCTCCCTGGAGCGCTGAAGGCACTGACAGCGCTGATGAGGCTGAGCACCCAGAGCATTCGGACCATGAGAACCAGCAGACCCCTGTGTTCCCGAGCCCGGAGGAAGATCTCTCCGCGCTCTTCGCGGAGCCTGAACCGCTTGTACCCGAACAGTGGCGGATCCACAGAGCCGATATCCGGCTCCGGGAGAGCGTTCACGAAGACCATGCCGGTCATGTCGAAGACTCTGTGGTGCTGCTCCAGCGCCGGTAGCCGGAACCCGCTCTTCAGCGATCAATCGCCCCGGCCGCGCACCCAGGAGAACAGCCAGCCGATCAGGGCGCCGAGGATCAGCATGGACAAGGTCAGAGCCCACATCGGCATGGTGACAGTCCACAGGAGCAGCTGGACTTCACCGATGCCTTGGTTCGTGATGACGAAAACCAGCGCCACCACTAGAAGCAGCACGCTCAGGATCACTCGTGGCCGCAACCAGGCCGGCAGGGATCGCTTGGATGATTTTTCCGCTGAGTTTTTCTGCATCTAGCCAGTATTTCAGAACCGGATAGGCTCTAGACATGAGGAAGGGTCAGTGGTCCTACGGCCAGGCGGCTCCGGTGCAGCTGAGTTTCGACGGCCCGGTAGCCCACCTTGCACTCAACCGCCCCGAGAAACTCAACGCGATTAACGGGCAGATCATCGTCCAGATCCCGGCTGCCGCCAGAGCGATCCGGAAGAACCGTCAGATCCGGGCGGTGGTGCTGAGTGGCAACGGCACGGACTTCAGCTCCGGTACCGACATCCGTGAAGTCTTCGGCCGGCGGCTCTGGGTGGCGAAGAGCCTACTCGGCCGGCCCTGGCAGGGGGCCAATGCTTTCCAAGAGGCTTTCTGGTCCTTGCGGAGGCTGCCCGTTCCGGTGATCGCCGTGATCCGCGGAAGGGCTTACGGCGCCGGGGCACAGCTGGCGCTGGCAGCAGATATGCGGATCGCGCACCCCGATGCCGAGCTGTCCATCATGGAAGCCCAGTGGGGGCTCATCCCGGATATGACCGGCAGCGTTGCGCTGTCCCAGCTCGTGGGCATCGATCAGGCGAAAAGATTGACGATGACGGCGGAAAAGCTGACGGCCCAGCGGGCCAAGGACCTCGGGCTGCTCACCGAGATCGCCGTGGACCCAGGGCTCGCCGCTGTCGAGCTCGCCCATCAGCTCGCCAGCCGTTCCCCGGATGCTGTTGCCGCGGCGAAGCGGCTTCTCGACGTCGCTTATGGCTCCTCGCCCGGGAAGGCTCTGCGAACGGAACGGTACCTGCAGTGGCGCCTGATCCTGGGCCGCAATGCGGCGATCGCACGCCGTGCCGGGCTGCAGCAGATCGCTCCGCGGTTCCTGGCCCGCCAACTCTGGAAGTAGCCCTGTTCAACAGAGGAAAAGCGCCGGGCCGGGCTGCATCAGGCAGCCCGACCCGGCGCTTGGCCACTGACAGCTCTAGCAGTTGCCGAGGAGTTGCCACGGGCCCCATTCGGCGGCACCCGGAGCTTCGTTCTGCGTCCACCACTTGGCCTGCCACTTCTTGCCCTGGTAGCTCACCTGCTGCCCTGCGTATAGACGGCTGCGGCGAACCAGGCGGCAAAAGCATCGCAGCTACCCGGCGACGGGGAGGTCGTCGGAGACGTGGTCGGGGAAGTCGTCGGCGGCATCAAGGTCCCGGTGACCGGCCCGGGCTGGGCCGCCCGCAGGCGTTCTACCAGCGTGCCGCCGAGGCTGAAGGATTTATCGCCGGAGAGATCCCACCACATCCCGCCCCCCAAGCCGCGGGCGGCGATGTAATCGGCTTTCTGCTTCACAGTCTGCGCGTTGTCATAACTCCACCACTTATCCCCGTCGTAACGCCAGGCCGCGCCGATGGCTGCGTCGTAGTAGTCGGTGCCCACGTTCTTGATGTCGTCGTAATTATTGTTGCCGGCCTCGAAGACTCCCGGGGCTGCACCATTGGCAACGCTCCACGGTGCGGAGCTCTTCACGCCCTGCCAGCCTCGGCCGTACATCGCCAGGCCCAGCCCCAGCTGGCTCGGTTTCACGCCGTTATCGGTTTAGGCCCGGATCGCTTTGTCCACGCTGAAGCGCTGGTTTGCCGGGCGGGGGTCCTTGGGGTCGTCGTAGAGGTTGCCTTGATGCCCGATCAGGTTCGGCACCCAAGCGCCCCAGAGGTCGTAGCCCTGGACATTGCCGAAGTCCAGGTACTGGTAGAGCTCCGGGTCGTTCCAGCCGCCGGCTTTGATGTCTTCGGGGTTCGCCGGCAGGAAAGCGCTGAGTTCGTAACGTTTGCCGGTCTGTGCTCCCAAGGCATCGATCTGGGTGCGGAATTCCTTGAGCAGCGGCTTGAAATTGGCCCGGTCGTTCACCGGGTCCACGATATTGCCGGTATTGCCGTTATCGGACCCGGGCCATTCCCAGTCGATATCGATGCAATCGAAGACCCCCGCAGCAGAACCAGGGCCGCCGCGCCCGTCAATCACGGGCAGATTCCCTTTGAGGTAGAGGTTCACGCAGCTGGAGACGAACTTCTTCCGGGAGGCATCAGTGGCCGCCGCGGCGGAGAAGTTCTTGGACCAGGTCCAACCACCCAGCGAGATCATCGCCTTGACGCCGGGGTTCTTGGCTTTGAGCTGTTTGATCTGGTTGAAAGAACCGGCGAGTTTCTGATCCCAACTATCAGCGGTTCCGGCGACCGAATTGGCGGCGGTCTACCCCATGCCGTAGTCCGCCCAGGCGTCGCCTGCGCCATCGGAGCCGTTGGGCCCGTCACCCTGGGCCTTATTGGCCATGAAGCACTCCAGGCTCTGATTGTTGATATTGCCGAAGGCGTAGTTGAGGTGGGTCAGCTGGTTCGCGCCGCCGGAGTCCTGGAGCCGTTTGAGCTTGAAGTCCCTGGCGTAGACGCCCCATTGCGGAAAGTAGCCGACATTGCGGTAGCCGTTGATCGTGCCGCTCTGCTCGGCGGCCGTGGCTGCGGGCGTGGAGCTCGCTGTGCTCACGGCGATCAGGCCGGCGGCGAGGGCGAGCGCGGTCAGCCCCGCGAAAGCCGTGCCGAGCGGGCGCAGCCGCCTCTGGTCGGTGTGTTCCCGATGCTGGCTGGACGGAGGCCGAGCTGAAACACCCGGAAATGAATCAGATGGATCAGGGGGGAAGGGGGGAGCTGGGCATGATCGGTCTCCTGTCGTGTGACCTGTGGTCCGGATGGTTATGGTCAGCTGTGCTGAGAGAGGGGGGCATGCACTTCTTCGGGCTGATTCAACGGGGGGTCTCTTGGGGGGGCTCTCAACTCAGCTGTTTCGTTCGGTATCCACAGCGTAGAGAAAGCCGATGCGGCACCGCGTCCGTACAATCCACACATTCCAGGTTTCATCGGAGGCCAGCGCCCCGCCGTCATTCCCCGTTTCTGCGGAGCTCATGGGCTTGCCTCAGCTCGGGCTGATCTAAGTGAAAATACGTAGCCGGGCGCCTGCGATCAGTGCTCATCCGTTATCCGGTGCGCCAGGATGCTCAGCTCGACTCGAGAACGCAAACCCAGTTTGGTGAAGACCCGGCTGAGGTGGACTTCCACTGTGCGAACCGAAAGGTGGAGCTTCTGCGCGACCTCCCGATTGGGCAGCCCGGCGGCGACGAACGCGGCCACTTCTGCTTCCCGCTCTGTGAGCCCGGCGAACGGGTCCGGACGGTGATCAGCTGATTCAGGCGATACAGGCGACGGAGTGACTGCTGACGCTTCGGCTCTGGCAGTTTCCAAAGTCGGGGGGAAGGAGGTTGCGGGTATTCCTGTCGGCCGTGGCACCGATACTCGGGGGATATCAAGAGCGGCGTTGATATCAGCGAGTTCTTGTTCAGCGATCCGCTGCCAAGCCGAGGATCCGCAGTTCTCAAAGGAGTTCCCTGCGGCGATCAAATGCCGCCGTACGTGGACTAGGCGTTTATCCCCACCGTTCGGTGCCGGAGCTGGTTCCCGGTGGGCGAAGGCCAGCCCTAGTTCCAGTTCAGCCAGGCCGCGGTCAAAGGAAGAGGCAGGAGGGCGGCCGAGGGTGTTCAGCTCACTGGCCAAGGACTCCAGCTGCTCTTCCGGAAGCTGTCGATCGGCAGTGATCTGATAGCGCAGTTTGGTGAGTGCGAGCTGCCGCAGGGAGCGGCCGATGCCGTTGAGCACCGGGTCGGCAGCACTGGCGGAGGGGAGGAAGAAGGATCGCCGCTGGGAGCTGGGCTCGGTGCCTGGATCATCCCCGGAGGCATGCCCGGAAGCTACATCCAGGAACGCTGCAGCTTCTTGGGCATGACCTTCGAAACGGGCATTCATCGACCGGTCCAGGAGCAGCTCGACAGGGTCCCGATGACTTCCGGGAAGCCGGAAGAGGCTATTGCTAAGTGCGCTGGGCTCGCCCGAGGTGAGCAGTTCCAGCCGGGCTGAAAGCTCGCCGGCGATTCCACCCAGCACGAGCTCGCCGGGGCCGTTGAACAGAGCGTCCTGGAGGCTTGTCAGTGCTTCCGGGAACCGGCCGGCCCAGGTGAGCACCAGGGCACGGGCGGTTCGCCGCAGGGAGCGAAGTAGGGGAGTCGCGGAAGCGGAGGCGCTTGCCGCGGCTAACGGCTGGGCCAGTTGCGCCAGCGCTGCATCGAAGTCGTCTTCTTCGCAGAGCTGAAACGCCTTGAGGATCCGGCCGCGATGCCTCTGGAGCTGCTGCATCGCCGCAGCATCCGGCCGTTGACCGGAATTTGCGAAGTCTGAGGAGGAGATCTCGGTGAGCCATAGCGGTACCCGCTGATCGTCGAGCTCGCGAAGCCAGTCAGCGGTGCTGGATGCCCCGGAGCCTTGCTGGGGTGTCGGGTCTGCTTGACCTGCCGCAGGATCGGAGGCTAGCGCCGCGCCGCTGAGCCATTTCTGCGCATCATTGAGATAGCCCGCGTGCAAAGCCGTTTCCGCAGCGATCAGATGTGCTTGCGGCTGGAGCTCCGGCTCGGCATGGCAAGCGGCTTCCCTGGCTACGGCATGAGCCCAGATGGCCTCTCCGATATCGAAACTCCGCTGGGCCAGAGCCAGAAGCGGTGGTGCCAGCTCGCTGTCCCCTTCGACGGTACTCCAGGGTATGGTGCCAATGCGCCAGCACGGGATTCCCGGAGCTCGCGAACGCCGCGGCCAGGTCTGCATGCGCGGTATTGCGCTCGCTGAGGGTTGCTCTTTCATGGCTTGCAGAGCGAAGCCGGGGGCCTGCGAACTCGAAGCGTCCTGCTACGAACTTCAAGTACCGGGATATCGTGCTGGCTGCGAGGTCCGTCATGGTCAGTTCGCTCGCATCGAGGAGCGCGGTGGTCCGGGGGTGCACGCAGACCGCGGCCCGCAGCAGCACTGCTTGTTCAGGCTTACTGAGTTCATTGAGCATAGAGGCGGTGCGATGGTCTAGGCCGGGGGTGAGTGGCAGTGGGTCTTGGATCGCGGTACGGCCGGCCAGTTGATCTGGGCTGAGCCTCGCGGCGAGCTCCAGGATGAGTTCAGTGTCGCCTTTGAGCTCGGTGTGCAAGCGGGATGCGACACGCGGGGCTGCGGCGATTCCGCGGCGAGAAAGCGCCAAGAGGGTGCTCATCGCCGGGTGTTCGGTGCGCATCCTCGGGTCTTCTCCTTCGTTGCCTTGGTGAAGCTCATGTCGTACCGACATGCTAGCCGGTGCGTACTGGAAGGCGCGGGGTTTGATGACGATGTGTCCGCACTATGAGATTCTGTTCGCAGAAGCAGAGAGTCAGCGATAAGTCAGTTAATAGTCAATAACCGAAACTGCGGTTACGATGACTGAAGCAGCTGTTCCGGAAGGATTGATGAGCATGGCGATCGCCAAGAATACCTGGGTCAAGGCGGCGTTCGCCGCCATCGCTCTCGTGCTGTTGTTATTGCTGATCGTCCTGGCCGCCCGATGGTTCCGGGGGACTGACGCCGGGCAGGATTTTTTAGCCGCCTACCCGGGTAAAGGAGCCCTGCCGAGCTGGGCTCCCGTGGGCATTCCCGCATGGTTGAGCTGGCAGCACTTCCTCAACGCATTCCTGCTGGTCTTCGTGGTCCGATCAGGGCTGCTCATCCGCAATACGCCACGTCCTGCGGCTTATTGGACCCGGCGCAATAAAGGCTTGTTCAAGACCAAGAACCCCGCAGTCCGGATCAGCATCAATCAGTGGTTCCACCTCGCCGTGGATTCGCTCTGGGTACTCAATGGCCTGATCTTCTATGTTCTGCTGATGGTGACGGGCCAATGGGTGCGGATCGTGCCGACCAACTGGGATGTTTTCCCCAATGCCTTGTCTGCCGCGCTTCAGTACGCCTCCTTGCAATGGCCCACGGAGAGCGGGTGGGCCAATTACAACGGGCTGCAGCTGCTGACCTACTTCGCGACCGTTTTCATCGCGGCCCCGCTCGCGCTTCTGACCGGGCTGCGGATGGCCCCCGGGCTCGCCAAGCGCTTCAAGTCGGTGGAGAAGATCTTCCCGATCGCCTGGGCGCGGAAATTGCACTTACCCGTGATGATCTACTTCCTGGTCTTCGTGGTGGTTCACGTGACTCTGGTGCTGGCGACCGGAGCCCTACGCAACCTCAATACCATGTATGCGGGCAGGGACGATGAGAGCTGGATCGGCTTCTGGATCTTCGCCGGTTCCGTAGTCCTCATGGTCGGCGCCTGGTTCGCTGCCCGGCCCCTGCTCTTCCGGTCTGTCGCCGGCCTGAATGGCTCAGTGACTCGCTGAGCAAGCCTTGTCGCCTCGTCGACGCTGCGCTGTTTTTGCGTTAGCAGGCTAAATGAATCACCTTAAAATCGAAGAGGAAGTTTTATTTCGAACTGCTATATTCGATTTACCTTTTTAATATGTATGAAAATGTTCGGGCCTGCTGCGGCGGAAATCTGAGCTGCCTTCGTTTTTTGAAAACCAGGTAGTTTATTTTTTATCAAATACTTGGTCTAAGTGGCTTTAAATACGAAGCCTGTGCAGAAAATAATTCGTCCGAAGCTCGTAGAAAAAAAATCGAAAGATATAATATTTTTGACTGGGGGTATTGATTCTCATGTTCAACTCAGTCATACTTGAGGCTTGTGAATTGCTCACTAGCTTCGAAATTATTTTTTAGTTAATTGAGTGAATTCCAGTAACCCAGTGCAGAGTTGTAAATTATTTTGGGGCGAGGTGGCGAGGCTATGAATTTCCTACGGTCGGATATCAAGCGCAAGATCATTATTGTGCTAACGATTCTCATGACCACTGTGCTCGGAGTGGGTGCCTTGCTGGCCTCGCAGCCCGCCATCGCGGCACCCGGGGATGGCACCCTCACGGTACTGACGAATCGCACGTTTACTGAATCCGGAACTTATGACCCGGCTATGGATCTTCCGCAGCAGGGTCTCAACGTCACGGTTACCGACCCATCGGATAACGTCGTCTCGGGAGTCACTGACACCGAAGGCAGCTTTGTGCTCGCCCCTTCGTCTCAGCTAGTCGGCGGTCAATATCGGGTAGAGGTATCGATCCCACCGGGAATGGACTATCTCAAACCAGCTTTCGCCAGGCCCGGCGGCGATTTTTCATCATTTGTGAACTTCGTCAATGTTGCGGATAACCAGAACGCGACAGTGCGCACCGCGGTATGGAATCCAAGTGATTACGCTCAGCAAGATCCGGAGCTGACTATTCCTATCCAGCGCAATGAACGGGGGAATGAAACCCGCTCAGTGGTCGATTGGTCGTCTGCCGCGCGTGGCACCACGGCTCAGGTGCCCACGACGACGACTGCCCCGCAGGAGAGCACCGGCACGGTTTATGGTACGGCTTATGATAATAAAACTGATCGGGTTTTCTCCGGAGCTTTTGCTAAAAGGCTGACAGCCTATGGCCCTGGTGGAAGCGGCGCGATTTATGTTTCACCTCGCAGCGGTAATAGTGCTTCACTCTTCGCGACTGTTCCGAATGCCGGAGACACGACTCACGGAAACGATATGGCTAATGGTCGCGACGATGACTTCTTCGCCGCCCCCGGGCAGGAGAGCCTCGGCGATATTGAGCTTTCCGAAGATGGAAAGACTCTCTATGTGGTCAATATGAACACTAAAGAGCTCGTCTCGTTCGATGCGACTGGTCCTACAGCCGCTGCACCTCTCTCGACAGTAGCCATTCCAAGCCCAGGATGCTCCTCTGGCGAATGGCGTCCGATGGGTCTGGGCGTCCGAGATGGGAAGGTCTATGTCGGAGGTATCTGTGATGCTTCCCAAAGCCAATCCAGAGACGATCTCAAAGCTGTAGTTTATGTCTACGAGAATGGTTCTTTCACGGAGATCATGAGCCAGGCTCTGAATTTCAATCGTGGTTTTTCCGTCACCGCTGGAACTAAACCGGACGTGCGCTCCAGCTGGAACCCGTGGATCAGCGATTACCGCGAACTGCGGTCTGCGTATGCGACCGCTTTCGGTTATGCTTCCTACCCCCAGCCTTTGCTCTCAGATATTACGTTGGACCGGGACGGCTCCTTGATTCTAGGATTTCGGGATCGCTTCGGCGACCAGATGGGGCGGCGAGGCTCCTTCCCCGACGGGGCTGAGCCTGCTGACGGTGCGGTCTCCGGCGGTGATATCAACATGGTCTGCAAGATCGATAACACCTACCAGTGGGAGGGCCAAGGCGACTGCCCTAATAATGTGATCCCGAGCTATAACGGTGGCCAGCCTGTTAGCGGGCCTAATGCCGTATCTGAGTTCTTTGTCGGTGAAAGTGTTGCGGGGTTGCATCAGGAGCCCGCCTTGGGGAGTGTCGCTGCGTTGTTCCGGCAGAACAACGTGGTGACTTCCTCGATGGACCCTGTGGACCAGTTTTATACGTCTGGAGCGCAATACCTGTCTCTTGAAGACGGAACCGGACCGTACCGACAATCTGGGCGCGGCGGAAACCGTGGTGCCGAATTAGTGCCGGACAACCTTAATATCGGCACCTTCGGTAAAGGCAACGGCCTGGGGGATATCTCTGTGCTGGCTGATCCTGCACCTATCCAGATCGGTAACGTGGTGTGGTTCGATAAGGATCTCGACGGGGTTCAGGACGCAGATGAGCAGCGCATTCCGGGAGTCACCGTCAATCTGCTCAGAGACGGTCAGGTGATCGGAACCCGGACCACTGATGGGAACGGTGAATACTATTTCTCCTCCCTCGATCAAGACCTGGGAGGCCAGTTCGTCCCCAACGGGGGTGAATACACCGTGGAGTTCGTGAAGCCGGAAACCGGCAGTCTGGAGGTCGAGGGTGTTGGGCCTATTCCTTGGGCGCAAATAAGCTTCACGAAACAGACTGCGGGTGATAACCGGTCTATTGACTCTAATCCGGACCCGCAGACAGGGCGCACCACATACGTTGCCGGCAACCCCGGCGAGGACGACCATACCCTGGACGCGGGCTTTATAGCCGCTCCGCGGATCCAATATGCCAAGGTTGCTGATCCGGTGGCCGGTAGTGCGGTGAAGCCCGGTGATGTGGTGAGGTATACGGTGACCGTCCGTAATCCGGGTCCTTTGCCCACCCTTCCTGGGAATGATGCGGTGGCGACGGATGATATGTCGCAGGTGCTGGATAAGGCTGATTTGGTGGATGGGCCGACGGCGTCGGTGGGTTCGGCGGTTTTGGATGGTACGACGGTGCGTTGGTCTGGTGCTTTGCGGGCTGGTGAGTCGGCGACGATTACGTATTCAGTGAAGATCAAGGATGGTGCGACGGGTACGTTGCGTAATTACTTGATCGAGCCGGATATTGAGGTGGTTCATCCGTTGATTGAGTATGCCAAGGTTGCTGATCCTGTGGCTAA
>NZ_AQXM01000033.1 GCF_000376245.1 Acaricomes phytoseiuli DSM 14247
GGGCTTTACGGGCCACAGCCACGACATCGTCACGGAACTCTTTCGGATAGGGCTTGGGCAAGAGATACATCCTTCCAGCGAGGACGAATCCTCACAGATCAGATGTCAACCAAACCCGGGGCAGACCCTTCCTACGCCAGAGACGTTCCTAGGTTTAAAGTGACAGTCCCCACCCCTCAGCACTTACACGTTAGCCAAAACTCCACGACATCCCCGTCATGCATTACAGATACCGTCCGGCACCCGTGGCACACTCGGAATCATGACGCTCCCCCTGTGGTTACAGATCGTGGCCCTGCTAATACCGGCGGCTGTTGCCACCTTCTCCGCACTATGGGCCTCAAGATCAGCCCGTCGCGCTCAGCACGCCGAACACGAGTCGGCCCGGCTTCGAGCACTGGAAGATCGAGTCGCTCAGAAGAAGTACGAGCTCTACCAGCCGGTTCTGCAGACCTTGGGTGACGTACTTACGCCTTCACGCACTGATGAGGCAACCGAGAGGCTGGAAGACGTATTGGCTGACTTCCAAACCTTCGTCACGGTTTGGGGGTCAGATGAGGTCGTCGAGGCCTTCTACAGGTATCGCACCGCAGCGAACTCGCCGCCATCAGCCATAATAATCATACGCCTAATGGCGGACTTCCTGGTCGCAGTTCGGCGAGATATTGCCTGGCCGGACACACGCATTCTCAACCTGCACGCAATCGGCATGCGGATAAATGACCTCTCGGAACACCCGGAAATGGTCGAGGCTCTTACGATGCCCCTCGGTGAACTCTTTGAGCGTGAGAAGTGTTCCGCACCCTTTGACCTGCCCAACGCAAGGTAACAGCGTGCCACCGTCGCTAAATACCTAACCGTGACGGAACTTCACCACATCCCCGTCGTGCGTCAAGTAGTCCTTAACTTCCATGCGGAGTTTGCCGCGGGACTTCGCTTCAACCTTCACAGAACGGCCAGGCTCCTTCGTGTAGGCTGCGATTTGCTTATTGACGGATTCGTGTAGACCCCGCACAACGAGCGATGACATTGCAGCACCTCCTCGATTGCTTCCATCTTATGATGTCACTCGATGTGACGTAATTGCAGGGTAGGAAGCCTCAGCGAGCAGCTGATTCTCGTTGGCAACGGGAAGACGATAATCTTCTCCCTGATCGCCATTCTGAGCACTCTCAGCGCAACTCAATAGCCTTGACCGCCACGAAGGATTTTAATGACGCCGTTCTACGCCCGTCTCGAGCGTCGGCTCGAGGCCAGCTCCGATAGCGCAGGCCCGGTTCGCGGCAGCTACTCCCTCGGCAGGATCCTCATGATATGGCTGGCCGCGAATCTGGTAGTGACCACACTGCTCACCGGCACGTTCTTCGTTCCGGACGTCCGCTTCGGGCTCGTGATCGCGCTGATTATCGGGGGAACACTCGTAGGGGCCACCGTTTTGGTCACTATCGGGGCGATCGGGACCCGGACGGGACTGCCGACGATGGCACTCACCCGAGGGGCCTTCGGAACCCGCGGGGGCCTTGTGGTTATTGCCGCATATATCGTCATCCTGCTCGGCTGGAGCTGGGTCCAGGCCATGCTCGGCGGAATCGCGCTCGACTACATCGTCAGTACGATCACCGGCTTCTCCAGCCCCGTACTCTTCGCCGTCATCTGCCAGACAATTGTCGTGACCCTCGCCATCTTCGGGCATACCGGCGTCGCCAAAGTGGAACCGTGGCTAGCCGGGACTATCATGGCGATCGCCGCCTATATCTTCGTTACTGCCTTCAGCAGTTTCACACCAGCGGAGTTCGCAGCCATTCCGGCACCGGCCACGGTTTCCTACTCGCCCGGGCTGACCTTTGATGTGGTGCTCGCCACCGCTATCTCCTGGACTGTGCTGGCCGCCGATCTAAATCGGCTCGCTTCTTCGACCCGAGCCGGAGTACTCGGCTCGGGCATCGGCTACACCTTGTCGACAGTGACCGCTCTGACTTTGGGCGCAACCGCTATCGGCTATGTCATTCTGCGTGGTGGTGAGGCTGTCCCGTTCGACCCCATCGTCATCATCGAGCCTTTCGGGATCCTTCTCGCTGTTGCCATCTTCCTTTCTGTGATGGCGACCAACACCATGGTCGTCTACGGAATGGCGACCAGCCTGATCAACGCGTTCCCCGGCCGTCGAGTGAAGTTCCTGCCCGCCGCCCTTGGGCTAGGCGTCATCTCGATCATCGGAGCAACATTCTTCGGGCTGCTCACCCAGTTCACGGCGTTCCTCGGGCTGATCGGCGCATTATTCGCTCCGGTCTTCGCGATCATGATCGTGGACTACTACTTCGTCGCGAAGGGCAGCTACAACGCAGACATCCTCAAAGCCCGGGGCGGCCGGTACTGGTATCGCGAGGGCATCAACTGGCTCGCGATCAGCGCGTGGGCTATCGGGGCATTCTCCGCATACCTGTGGGCCTATGTGTGGCCACTGCCTATTGGTTCGACGGCACCGGCTTTTCTGCTCACCTTCGTGATCTACTTTGCGATGTCCTACCGACGCCGCGATAGGACGCCGTCCGAACCGAGCCGAAGCCTCGCGGTTGACGCCTAGACGTTGAAGCGGAACTCCACAGGGACACAAGGGCGGGTCACCTTGAAGTTTCACTGGGAAATGCTTCACCTTCCGGCCAGGGCGCAGGTAGACCGAACAAGGAGCCAACCGAGACTTCGGGGTCGCGGTACTCGATGCGTCCAGCTATAGGCTCGGCGGTTCACCAAATAGGCAGCGGAGACACATTTCTATGAGCCTCTGGGTGCGTCCAGAACGTCGGAATCGATGTCGGCTGGTAGTCAAGGATGGATCGCCCCATCAGAACACCTGCGACATGTTGGTGTTCCCAGGATCCCTTACGCCAATAACCGTCTGGCTTACGGCTGAGAGCAGGTGACGCGTCCCGATCCTCAAGCGAAAAGGTGATTTGCTCGCTCCCGTAGAGCGCACTCATTACGTCAGAATCATCGTGGCGGTGAGTAAAGCTGTTAATCGCGATCACGAGCGGCAAATTAAGATCGCCGTATGCAGATCCTTTGTTCATGAGATCGGCACGCAGCCTGAGTCCGTCCTCGGGATACGTCACACTAGGGGGCCCAAAAGCACCAAGCGGCCGGTGGCTACCAGCCCCTCCTTGTGCGTCTACGGGGATGAACGGACGAAACTCAAGCTCCCAGCCAGCCTCCGACCAGGGGAAACGAGGACCGCGCTCGCGATAGTCGTTGTCACAAGCGATTGCAGCAGGGTCGACCTCAGTCACCCACTTCTGGAGTTCGTTTCGCAGAGCCTTCACCTGAAGGTTGTCCGGCCCGACCTGATGCACATCGATCCAGAGAAGAAATTCCGGACAACGAATCGCGTTGAGGTATTCGTAGAGCGTGTGCTTTCGAGCTTCAGCGCTGAGATCTAGCGGTTCCGGAAACAGGCATTTGGCCTCGACGTAGAACGACTCACCGTCACGCTTCACCAAGAAATCCGGTTGCCCACTACTACCTGGGATGTCAGGGTGAATCTTGACCTCGAAATCACTCCGGATGAATGTCTCGTGAAGATAGAGCTCCCAGTACGCACTCCTATACTGAACGTCATCCTTAGCACGAAGCCGTCCAGTAATATCAGGATGTGCCGAGTCAGGAAGTTTCGCAACCCACTTCTCGATAAGGTTCCGAACCTGCTCCCAGTAGAGGCCCGCTACCCGATCGAGGAAAGCAAAAGTCGACTCACGATGACGCTTCGGAGCGGCATCCGTGCGGTTCTGGTCCGAGAAGAATCCCTTTGGTGCGATAGCCACTTCTTCCCGTCTTAGACGTTGAAGCGGAACTCCACGACGTCCCCGTCGTGCATGACGTAATCTTTGCCTTCTATGCGCACTTTGCCGCGGGATTTGGCTTCGGCCATGGAGCCGGCGTCCACGAGGTCGTCGAAGGAGACCACTTCGGCCTTGATGAAGCCTCGCTGGAAGTCGGTGTGGATCACGCCGGCAGCTTCTGGAGCGGTGTCCCCCTGCCTGATGGTCCAGGCGCGTGACTCTTTCGGCCCGGCGGTCAGGTAGGTCTGCAGCCCCAGGGTGTGGAAGCCGACGCGGGCCAGCTGATCCAGGCCGGATTCCTCCTGGCCATTCATCTCCAGCATCTCCCTGGCTTCTTCTTCGGAGAGCTCCACCAGATCGGATTCGAGCTTGGCATCCAGGAACACCGCATCCGCGGGGGCCACCAGAGCGCGCAACTCCTCTTGACGCTCCGGGCTGCCGAGCACTGAATCATCGACGTTGAAGACGTAGATGAACGGCTTGGCGGTGAGCAGGCTCAGCTCGCGCAGCTGATCCATCTCGACGTCTTTACCCGCGGCGAAGAGCGTGTGGCCTTCTTCGAGCACTGCCTGTGCGGCGCGCATGGCGTCCAGCTCAGAGGCATCCCGCTTCTTGATCTTGACCTCTTTTTCGACCCGGGGAATCGCTTTCTCCAGGGTCTGCAGATCGGCCAGGATCAGCTCGGTGTTGATGGTCTCCAGGTCCGAACCCGGGTCCACTTTGCCATCGACGTGCACCACATCTGAATCTTCGAAGACGCGCACCACCTGGGCGATAGCCTGGGCCTCGCGGATATTGGCGAGGAACTGGTTTCCCAGCCCCTCCCCCTCGCTCGCGCCTTTGACGATGCCGGCGATGTCCACGAAGGAGACCGTGGCCGGAACCAGCCGCTCCGAGGAGAAGATCTCTGCGAGCTTGCCTAAGCGCTCATCCGGCAGGTTCACCACGCCGACATTGGGCTCGATGGTTGCGAAGGGATAGTTCGCGGCGAGCACGGTCTGGCGGGTGAGCGCGTTGAAGAGAGTTGATTTACCGACGTTGGGCAAGCCGACGATGCCAATAGTAAGAGCCACGGGAGCTAAGTCTACCGGCAGGGTCCCTTTCGGGAGGAACGAGCGAAAAGGGTGGCCGGTAGACGCTACCGGCAGCGCGGTCGCGGGGTGGAGCGATATTGTCGGCCCGGCATGGAAGGCTTGCAGCATGGAGATCACGATGCCTTTCCTCCTCGGTGCTATCGCCGGGGTTCTGGCCGGTTTCCTGCTGGGCGTGCTGATGTTCCGGTCCACGGTGCAGCGTCGGCAGCAGGAGACACAGACCGAGCTGGCCGAAGCCAATGCGGCATTGGCGGCGGCAGAAGCGGAGTCCCGCCTGCTCTCAGAACGAAGCCAAGCAGAATCCTCGATGCTGGGGGCGCTCGCCCCGCTGAGCGAACGGCTCTCCGGCCTGCAGCGCCAGGTCTCCCTGCTGGAGCGGGACCGGGTAGAACAGTACGGTCAGTTGTCCCAGCAGCTCCAGGACGCGAAGCAAGCGGATGCCCTGCTCCTGCAGACCACCCGCTCCTTGGCCTCCTCGTTGCGCTCCACCACGGCGCGTGGGCGCTGGGGTGAAGTGCAGTTGCGTCGCATCGTGGAGAGCGCCGGGATGCTGCCGAATGTGGATTTCCTGGAACAAGTGAGCCGCAACGCGGAAGGCGGTGCGCAACGGCCCGATCTCGTGGTGCGGTTACCCGGAGGGAAGGAACTCTTCGTCGATGCGAAGGTTCCGCTGAGCGCCTTCCTCGAGGCCCAGGAAGCCGAAGGCAGCACGGACTCCCAGCAGGCCATGCGCCAGCACGCCAAAGCCCTGCGCAATCACGTGGACGCCCTGGCCGCAAAACGGTACTGGGAGGCCTCAGCAGCTTCTCCCGAACTGGTAGTGTGCTTTCTGCCCGCGGAGTCGATCCTCTCCGCCGCGCTAAACGCCGACGGGCAACTGCTCGATCACGCCATGCAGCGCGGGGTGATCCTGGCCTCCCCCATCAGCCTGCTCGCAGTGCTCAAAGCCATCGGCCATGCCTGGCGTCAGGATGCGCTGACGGAGAACGCCCGCGAACTCTTCGATACGGCCACCCGGCTGCACGACCGGCTGCGGATCTTCAGCGAAAACATCGGAAAATTAGGAGCCTCATTAGGCTCATCCGTAGAACGCTACAACCTGATGGTCGGCTCGTTCGAAAGCCGAGTACTGCCCGCCGCACGTAAGCTCAACGGCCTCGATCCGGAAAGCCTGCAAGGCCCGAGCCCGGTGGTAGCACCGCTTCGCGAGCCGAGCAGCCAGCCCCCGGAAGCTTCAGAGCCCGAGACAGCGCAGCCCGGCTAAAGCCTCACGAAGAGGTGGACCGGGGAGTCCGCCCGCCAGGGCCGCGCGAGGTGTCCCCCGCCTTCTTGAGCGTGCTGCGAAGCTCCTTCGGCAAGGAGAAGAGCAGATCTTCCTCTGCCGTGACCACTTCTTCCACATCGCCGTACCCGTACTCCGCCAACAGAGCCAGCACATCCTTGACGAGCACCTCGGGAACCGAGGCACCCGAAGTAACGCCGATAGTGGCGACGCCCTCAAACCAGGACTCATCGACCTGGCTCGCGAAATCCACGCGATAAGCAGCTTTGGCCCCGTACTCCAAGGAAACTTCAACCAGCCGCACGGAATTGGAGGAGTTCGCAGAACCCACCACGATCACCAGGTCCGCCTCCGGGGCGATCTTCTTGATCGCCACCTGACGGTTCGTCGTTGCATAGCAGATATCGTCACTGGGCGGATCCTGCAGCGTCGGGAACCGCTCCCGCAGCAACCGGACCGTCTCCATGGTTTCATCGACACTCAAGGTGGTCTGCGAAAGCCAGATGACCTTCTCCGGGTCCCGGACCGTCACCTGATCGACCTCATGCGGGCCATTGATGACCTGGATATGCTCCGGGGCCTCCCCCGCAGTACCTTCGACCTCTTCATGCCCCTCGTGTCCGATCAGCAAGATATCGAAATCATCCCGGGCGAAGCGCACCGCTTCCCGATGCACCTTGGTCACCAGAGGGCACGTGGCATCGATGGTACGCAGACCCCGGTCCGCAGCGGACTGCACCACCGCAGGCGAAACGCCGTGCGCTGAGAAGATCACCAGCTCCCCCTCGGGAACCTCCTCGTTCTCCTCGACGAAGATCGCGCCTTTAGCCTCTAGATCCGAAACCACATGGACGTTGTGCACGATCTGCTTGCGGACGTACACCGACGGCCCGTAATGCTCAAGAGCCTTTTCCACCGCAACCACGGCACGATCCACTCCGGCGCAATATCCTCGAGGGGCGGCCAGAAGAACCCTTCGGCCCTCGGTGATCGGCGCAGCCGCAGCAATGCTCTCCGGAGAGCGGCGCTGCCGGGGAATTGCTGGCATTGGAAGTGAGATCGTGGCACTACTCATAGCTGCAAGTCTACCGGTCTTGGCAGATGAAGGCCCGGGCCCGGCCACGGTGCTCGCTCTGAGGAACTTCGCGCTCAGTGGCTCTCAGTGGCTCAGTCCAGCGCGTCGATATGAGATCACTCTGGTCAACGCGCCCGCTAGCAGCAGGCTCACCGCAATGAGGCATGTCACAAGGATCCACTGGTTCATGCTGGCGGAGGCGATGAAAACGTACTCCTGCTTGAAGAGCTCCCCCAGCTGATTGCTGCCTGCCGTGTTCAGCGCCGCACCGGAAAGCGCTTCCAGCCCGAGTTTCCACAAGCCGGCGACCACCGCCAGCCCGATGCCGAACCAGATCAGCACAGCACTCCGCCTTCTCGCTACGAGCAGGGAGAGGAGGAAGGCCAGAATCGCGCCGAGTATCAACACCCACCCCATGGCGGCATTGCCAACCACCCGGACAATAGCGTTGCGCTGGTTCGCGCTGCCGACCGTGATCAGCACCTGCTGCGAGACCTGAAGATCCTGGCCGACCATCTGCCCCGCCCGGGTGGCCACCAGTTGCAGCAGAGGCGCGATATCGAGATTCAACACCTTGGAGTCGTTGGCATTGGCCTCCGGATTGACCACGGTCAGATCGTGGGTGCGGCGCAAAGTCTCCGCCCAAGCCTCCGGATAGCCCGGATCCTGCAGGATCGCATCCGCGGCCTGAGAGACCGCGGGCTGGACCAGGGCGCTCAGAGCCGACGGAAGCTGAAGCTGATCGGTGACTTCACGGCCGATTGCCGCCGATAGTGCGCTCTGGAAATCGGCGTCCTCGGCGAAAGACATCGCCATCTCGACAAAACCGTCACGCTGTGACAAGTTGCGGTCCACCCAGAGCGCCGGCACGGATACTGCCACCAGCATCAGCGCCGTCATCCCGGTCAGTGCGGCCAGAAACCCTCGCATCGATTCCCTTCCAGACTTTCACCGGCCACGATATCGCCTATGACTGTGCAGCTGCTCAGCATCGCGCATGCGCCCGCCATCAACGCCCCCACCCCATACCGTAACGATTTTTCGCCAAAATCCGCTAACAACATGCACACTGCGCTTAACTCAGGTGTTTGTCTTGCTCGTCTTGCTTTTCTGTCAGTGTGATTGAGTAGTCTCTAGGGCAACCGGCAGGAGCACGAGCAGCGCAGCCGGTGGTACCGGCCAGCGGAAGGAATGCAGAACCACAGTGAATGATACCGATCAGCCACACGCCGAAGATTCCGCATCCGCGACCACCCCCGGCACCGCCGCCGAGACCAGCCCGGACCGTCCCTGGCCATTGCGGATGCTCTCCGAAAAACTCAAAGCGCATATCGAGAAAGCGCCGGCAGCCTGGGTCGAAGGGCAGATCATCGAGCTCAATCGCCGGGCCAATGTCAGCTACCTCACCCTGCGCGATGTCGATGCCGAAGTCTCGCTCAACGTCACGCTTTTCGCTTCGGTGCTGAACAATCTCGATGCTCCGCTGGAGAAAGGCGCCCGAGTCGTCGCTCAGTTGAAACCGGACTTCTGGCTCAAGACGGGGCGCCTGTCCATGCAAGGCCGGCAGATCCGCACCGTCGGCATCGGCGACCTTCTGGTACGCATCGAGGCGCTGCGACAGGCCCTGGGGGCCGAGGGACTCTTCGCCCCGGAGCGCAAGCAGGCGCTGCCCCTGCTACCCCAGAAGATCGGACTCATCACTGGCCGGAACTCCGATGCCATGAAGGATGTCCTCCGCAACGCCGGGCTGCGCTGGCCCGCCGTGCGCTTCGAGATCCGCGAAGTCGCCGTCCAGGGCGTGAACTCCGTAGCGCAGGTCCGGGCCGCGCTGGAAGAACTGGACGCTGATCCGGAAGTCGATGTCATCGTCATCGCACGCGGCGGCGGCTCCCTGGAAGATCTGCTCGGCTTCAGCAATGAAAGCCTCGTGCGCGCGGTAGCCGCTGCAAGCACTCCCGTGGTGAGCGCCATCGGCCATGAAGCCGACCGCCCGCTGCTCGACGAAGTCGCTGATCTGCGGGCTTCCACGCCCACGGACGCCGCCAAGAGAATCGTGCCGGATGTCGCCGAAGAGCTCCGCCTGATGGCCCAGGCGCGCTTTCAGCTGGACCGCGCGGTGCAGAACCTCCTGCGGCATGAGCGGGAGCGGTTGGAGAACATTCGTTCCCGGCCGGCACTCGCCGAACCGGATGGCATGATCCTGGTGCGGGCTCGTGAGCTTCAGACCCTCCGGCTTCGCTCATTTACCGCCGCATCGGGCCAGGCCGTCCGGCATCGCGACCAGCTGGAGCACCTTCGGGCCCGGGTACTCGCGCTCTCTCCGCAGAAGACCCTGGACCGCGGCTACGCCGTAGTCCAGCAAGACGACGGGCGCATCGTCCGCTCCGCTGAAGAAGCCCCGGACGGCACTCCGCTTCGGATCCGATTGGCCAGCGGGCAGCTGGCAGCCGCTTCCCAAGGGCCGTTGCCCGGAACGGGCCCTGATCCATCACTGAAAGGAAACCGATGACCACTAAGAAGACAGCATCGAACCCGCCTGAGGGAATTGCAGAACTGAGCTACGAACAGGCCAGGGAGCAGCTCATCGACGTGGTAGCCCGGTTGGAAGCGGGAGGCACCGGATTGGAGGAGTCGCTGGCGTTATGGGAACGCGGCGAGGCACTGGCCCGGCACTGCGAGAACTGGCTCGACGGCGTCCAGGAAAAACTGGATGCGGCCAAAGAACGGGTCGAAGAAGATGCCGCCCAGAAGAACAGCTCAAACGACTGAAATAGTCAGGACGCTGCCACCCGTTTGCGCTCAACCGCAAGGTCGTAGTCGACCTGGGGCCAGCTCAGCGGCATACCTTCGAGCGCTTCGATGAGCAGCCCCTGAACCGCGAGGCGTGCGTACCACTTCTTATCCGCCGGGATCACATGCCAGGGAGCCGTCTGCGTATTGGTCTTTTCGAAGGCGATCCGGTAAGCCTCCATGTACTGCGGCCAGTAACCGCGCTCCGTCACGTCCCCCGGGCTGTACTTCCACTGTTTGGCAGGATCTTCCAGCCGCGCGGTGAGGCGCTCCTTCTGAGTATCCGGGCTGATATTGAGCATGACCTTGACCACCGTGGTCCCCTGCGCGCTCAGCTCGGCTTCGAAGTCGTTGATCGCCTGATACCGCCGCTCCAGCTCAGCGGCATCGGCCCAGCCGTGCACCCGGTGGATCAGCACGTCCTCGTAATGCGAACGGTCGAAGACGCCGATCATGCCCGGTCTCGGCACCTGCTTCTGGATGCGCCACAGGAAGTCGTGCTGTTTTTCTTCCTCGGTGGGCGCTTTGAAGGCGTGGAGCTGCACGCCCTGAGGATTCACCGAGCCGACGACATGATTGACAATGCCGCCCTTACCAGCGGTATCCATCGCCTGGAGCACCAGGAGAAGGGACTGTTCCCCGCCGAATCTGGACTCCGCGAAGAGCTTCTCCTGAAGCATTGCTAGAGTACGGGCGCGGCTGGCGAGAACCTGTTCCGCATCGCGTTTCTTGCCGCTGAATCCGACGGTCTCTGAGGTCTGCGCAGCGGCCGGATCCAGGCCTTCCTTCGGAACCGCTAAAAGTGCGGCAAGCGGCCTCGTAAATCCATGCTTATTCGGCATCGCTCATAGCTCCTTATCAATCTCACAGTACTGGATGCCTCGCGCCACGGGGCTAAGAACTCATGCTCAGGGCTCGTAGCGACTGAGGAATTCCGCGATCCGGCCGATCGCCTCTTCCAGTTCGCGGACATCGGGCAGGGTCACCAGGCGGAAATGATCGGTGGCGACCCAGTTGAACCCGCTGCCGTGGGAGACCAGAATCTTCTGATCCTGCAGCAGGTCGAGCACGAACTTCTCATCATCTTTGATGGGATAGACCTCAGGATCGAGCCTCGGGAAGAGGTAGAGCGCCCCCTTGGCCTGCCGGGTGGAGACCCCGGGGATCTCATTGAGCAGACGGTACGCCAGATCCCGCTGCTCGCGCAGCCGGCCGCCAGGCAAGATCAGGTCGTCGATGCTCTGATATCCGCCCAGAGCGGTCTGGATCGCGTGCTGCGCCGGAACATTGGCGCACAGGCGCATATTGGACAGCAGGTTGATGCCTTCGAGGTAATCCTCGGCCCGCTTCTTGGGCCCGGTAATGGCCAGCCAGCCGGAACGGTAACCGCAAACCCGGTAAGCCTTGGATAAACCGCTGAAGGTCATGCACAGCACATCGTCGCCGGCCGCCAGCGCCGTATTGAAGTGCACGGCATCCTCATAGAGGATCTTCTCGTAGATCTCGTCGGAAAAGACCACCAGGTCGCGTTTGCGGGCGATATCCACCATGGCCCGCACCGTATGCTCCGAGTACACCGCACCGGTGGGGTTGTTCGGGTTGATGATCACCAGGCCCTTGGTCCGGGGGGTGATCTTGGCTTCCAGATCCTCCAGATCCGGCTCCCAGTCCTGCTCCTCATCGCAGAGATAGTGCACGGGACGGCCGCCGGAAAGACTCACACAAGCAGTCCACAAGGGATAGTCGGGAGTCGGGATCAACACTTCATCGCCATCGTCGAGGAGCGCTTGCAGAGACATTGCGATGAGCTCGCTGACCCCATTGCCCAGGTAGATGTCATCGACATGAATATCGGTGAGACCCCGCGTCTGGTAGTACTGCACCACCGCGGTGCGCGCCGAGAAGATTCCTCGTGAATCGCTGTACCCCTGGGCGTGCGGAAGATGCTTGATCATGTCGACCAGCACGGCATCAGGCGCTTCGAAGCCGAAAGGCGCGGGGTTGCCAATATTGAGTTTCAGGATGCGATGCCCCTCCGCTTCCAGTTGCTGCGCTCGTTCCAGGATGGGGCCCCGGATGTCGTAGCGGACACTGGCGAGCTTGGCGGACTGGCTGACCTTAGACATGTTCCAAGAATGGCACATCGCCGACTTACCGCCCTGCCACCACACTGGCAGGGCGGTAAGAGTTATGAGACGAGGCCCTTGTCTTTAAGCCACTGCTCCGCGGCCTGCTTGGGCTCGAGCTTCTGATCACCGGAGACTTCGCGATTCAGCTGGATCAGATCGTCAGTGGTGAGTTGAGCGGAGACATCGTTGAGGGCCTGCTGGGCCTGCTCCGGCAGCTTGCCCTCGGTATAGAGCGGGATGACCTGTTGCGCCAACCAGTTGTTTTTCGGGTCGCTCAGCACCACCAGCGCATTGTCTTCGATCGCCGGGGAGGTCGTGAAGATATCTGCGACTTGGGCCTCATCGCTGATCAGCGCCCGGACGGTGAGCGGTTCACCAGTGATCGGGGTGAAGCTGGCCGGCACGCAATCATATTTCGATTTCAGGCCGGGCAGCCCGTAATCCCGGGTGGCGAACTCCGGCGGGCCGGCCAGGGTGAGCTGATCGCACACCGCGGCGAGGTCCTCGATGGAGCTCAGGTTGTACTTCTGCGCGGTGGCCTTGGTGACGACCATAGCGTCTTTGTTCTCCGCCGCGGCCGGTTGCATGACCGCGAGTCCTTCTGCCGGGAGCTTGTCGTTGAGCGCCTTGATGATCTCGCTCTTATCGGTGACGGTGTTGCTCTTATCGATGAAGCCGAGCAGATTGCCTGAATAGTCAGGGATCAAGTCGATGGAGCCGTCTTTGAGCGCATTGATGTAGGTTTCCCGGGAGCCGATGCCGAGTTTCCGGTTCACCGTGACTCCCGTCGACTCAAGCGCACCGGCATAGATCTCGGCGATCACCTGGCTCTCGGGGAAGTCCGCGGAGCCGACCGTCACTGAACCGGCGGGGCTGGAAGAGCCCGGCGAGGCGGTGTCGGTAGCCAGCGGGCCGCCTCCGCCGCTGCAGGCCGAAAGCGTCACGGCCAGCGAAACCGCCGCCGCGGAGAGCGCGAGCCCCCGGGAGAGTCTCCAGCTTCTCGACCTCAGAGCAGAGAGCTTCATGGTCTTCCTCCTTTTCAACCCGCGGCTCGGCTGCCGCCAGTGGCTTGTTCACTATTGTGCCTGCTCTGCCCGAGGTTGCGGGGAGATCGGATCAGGATATTACGGATGCTGTGACTGTTCTGTCTGCTCTGCCCGGCTTCGCGCCGCTGCCCGGGAGCCTCACGCAGCCCGGGTGAGACCAGTGAACGGGCCAGCACGCCCAGAATCGCATCGATCAGAACGGCCAGGCCCGCGATGACCACGGCCCCGCCGAAGACCTGCCCGTAGTCGTTGGATCTCAGCCCGTCGACGAGGAACCTGCCCAAACCGCCGTGCGGCAGGTAGGCGATCACGGTCACGGTCGCGATGACTTGCAGCACGCAGCTGCGAAACCCGCCGAACATCACCTGTAGCCCATTGGGCACTTCGACCCGGAAGAGGATCTGCCACTCGGTCAGGCCGAGACCCCTGGCGGCGTCGACCAGGGCGCGGTCCACAGAGGACACCCCGGCGTAGACTCCGGTCAGGATCGGCGGGATGGCCAAGAGCACCAGCGCCCAGATCGGCGGCATGAGCCCGAGCCCGGCGAGGAGCGCGAAAAGCGTCATCATGCCCAGGGTCGGCAGGGCGCGAAGCATCCCTGCGGCTGCCACGACAGCCACTCTGCCCTTTCCGGTATGACCGACATAAAGTCCGATGGGTACGGCGATCGCCATGGCGATCAGCACCGTCAAACCGGTGTAGCCGAGATGCTCGACCGTGCGCCAGGGAATCCCCCGCACGCCTTGCCAGTTCACCGGATCTGCCAGCCACTGGATGCCCTGACCTATGGGGTTGTCGGTTGTGTACTGGCTCATCGGGGCGAGCGCGGAGACTGATGAAACCATGACAGAGGAACTCATGACATCACCTTCGTCGCATTGCCGGTTTCCCGTTGCTCTTCACGCGGTTCCCGATCTGCTCGCCGAGCTGATTTCGCGTTGCCCGCGCGCAGCCATGGCGTCAGCAGCCGCTGTAGCAGCACCAATAGCACATCCATGAGCAGCGCGAGAAGCAGGGTGCCGACGATACCGACGACGATCTCGGTCAGGAAGTCCCGCTGGAGGCCATCGGTGAAGAAGAACCCCAGGTTCTTGAAGCCGATGAGCGCGCCGACGCTGACCAGGGCGATATTGCTCACGGAGACCATCCGGAGTCCAGAGAAGAACACCGGCAGCGATAACGGCAGGTCCACTGTGAAGAACCGGGCCAGTGGCCGGTATCCCATAGCCGCCGCGGCCTGGCGCAGATCTTCATCGACAGAGTTGAGCGCATCGACGGCGGTCCGCACCAGTAGGGCTACTGCGTAGATGGTCAGAGCCACGATCACATTGGCCTGGTCCAGAACCCTGGTCCCCAGGATCACCGGCAAGACTACGAAAAGAGCCAGGGACGGGATGGTGTAGAGCAGCGAGCCGACGGAGAGCACCACTACGCTGACCGTCCTGTTGCTCCTGGCCAGCTGAGCCAGGGGCAGGGCGATCAGAACCCCAAGGATCAGCGGTAATACTGACTGGTACAGATGCAGCCCGGCGTAATTGAGAATCTGCTCCCAATTCGCGGCGATCCACGCGAAATTCATCGTGATCCCGTCAGACTTCCCGCACGTGATCGGCAGGTTCGGAAAGACTATTGGCATCTTGCTCGCGGACCAGGCGCGCGTTCTCGATGGCTTGCAGCACCTCGGGAGCTTTCACCCCGCCCAGCAGTGCCCCGGATTCATCCACGGCCACGCCTATACCGGATGGTGAGGAAAGTGCGGAGTCCAGGGCTTGGCGTAAAGACTCGCCTCGCCGGAAGAGCGACCCCCCGGCGATGAGCTCACCTGGCCGCTCGGGTGACAGCCAGCCCTCCGGGTGCCTCTGGGCGCCCAGCTTAACGGTCCACTCTGAGACGGGAGCCAGTTCCGGAACCGCTGGTAAGGGGTGGACGGTCACCTCATGGGCCTGATCGAAAGACAGATGCCGGAAGCCCCGGTCCCGGCCGATGAATTCAGCGACGAAATCATCGTGCGGAGCGCGGAGGATCTTCTCCGGGGAGTCGTACTGCGCAAGACGTCCCCCCGTGGCGAAGACGGCTACCTTATCGCCGAGCAGCATGGCCTCATCGATATCATGGGTGACGAAAACGATGGTCTTGGCCAGTTCCCGCTGGAGTCTCAGCAGCTCTTGCTGGAGTTCGGCTCGGACTACCGGGTCAACCGCGCTGAAGGGCTCGTCCATGAGCAGCACCGGCGGGTCCGCGGCGAGCGCCCGGGCCACCCCGACCCGCTGCTGCTGGCCGCCCGAAAGCTGACTGGGGTAACGGCGCGCGAAGTTCTGCGGCAGCCCTACCGTATCCATGAGTTCGCGGCCGCGTTCCCGGGCCTGCGAAACAGGGACTTTGTTGAGCCGTAGCACCGTCATGATGTTGTCCAGGACGGTGCGATGCGGCATGAGCCCGGAGGATTGCATGACGTAACCCATGGAACGCCTCAACGCGGGCGCGGCTACTTCGGAGATATCCTGACCATCGACCATGATGCGGCCCGACGTCGGGTCCACCATGCGGTTGATCATCCTCAGGGAGGTGGTCTTGCCGCAACCGGAAGGGCCGACGAAAACCGTGATCAGTCCCCGGTCCAGGGTGATGCTCAGATCCTGCACCGCGGCGCTGCCTGAGGCGCTCCCCTGATACTGCTTGGTCACGTGATCGAAAACGATCATCGGCTCAGCGGACCGGCCGGCAGATATATCGCCCGACTCTAGCTGTTCGGCTGCCATACAGTACGTTTCCTCACGTTCGGCATCAATGGATATCCGCAGTGGTTCGGTAAATCGTTGCAAATGGATAGGTCAGAGCGTCTGTCGAGTCTAACCACAGCATTCCGGCAGAGCTAATCCCTGATGTCAGACTAGAGCTATGACGGATCTGGAAGCCCGAGCCGAGCCCGTGCGCTGCCCGGCAGCAGCTGCAAGCGGCCCTTGCTTGCAGCTCTGGCCGGAACGAGAAGTACCGCTCGGCGGCATTCGTGGACTCACGGTTTCCCGTACTCTGCCGCAGCGCGGTTTGCCAACAGTGGGTGCCTGGTGCTTCCTGGACAGCTTCGGCCCTTCCCCCGCCCAGATGGCAGTGCTGCCGCATCCGCATATCGGTTTGCAGACAGTCACCTGGCCGCTCTCCGGAACGATCCGGCACCGGGACTCAGTCGGTTCCGATGTACTGGTGCGGCCGGGCGAGCTGAATCTGATGACTGCCGGCTACGGTGTAGCGCATAGTGAATACTCTTGGCTAGAAGAGCCAAAAGAGTTGGAATGCCCGGATGAGGCCGAGAAGCCTGAGAATGAGAAGCAGATGCGGGGGCTGCAGTTCTGGATCGCTCTGCCCGAAGAGTCACGGAATATCCCCACGCACTTCGAGCAGCATCGGAATTTGCCGGTTTTCGAACAGGCTGGCCTGGCCGGAACCGTGCTGCTCGGAGAATTCGCGGGTCGGCAATCCCCGGCTACGACGTATTCCCCACTCGTCGGAGTGGAGCTCAGCGATGCCACCGGTGGTCAACGGCAGTTGCCTCTTGAACCCGGTTTCGAGCATGCCGTGCTCGTGCTCGACGGCGTTGTGCGCATCGATGATCAAGAACTGGCAGCGGGGCCGCTCGGTTTTCTCGGGTCTGGTCGGGACCGGCTGGTCTTCGACGCGCAGCCGGGAACCCGTCTGATGCTTTTCGGCGGGGCACCCTTCGCCGAAGATCTGGTGATGTGGTGGAACTTCGCGGGCCGCAGCCATGAGGATATCGTCGAGGCCCGCGCTCAATGGGAAGCGCAGGACCCCAGGTTCCCGCTGGTACCAGGGCAGCCAGCACCTCGGGAAACTTCAGAACAAGAGGCGGATGCGGGCCGGATTCCGGCACCACCGCTTCCGGGCGTCCGGCTCACCCCGCGGAAGCGGAATTAGCCAGCACTCTTGGGGCCACGGAGCATATGCTGACGCGCCAGCTCCAGGGCACCGAAGATAGGGTCCCGATCGAGCACCCGGACATCCGTATAACCGCGGCCGGCGAGCTCGCTGCGGAAGACTTCTTGGAGCAGGGGCTGGTGCATGCCCACCCCCGAGCCCAGGACGAAAGGCCCGGAGCTGGCGATCTGCTCTGCTACCTGAGCCGCCATATCCGCCAGGTCCCGGCCTGCGGTCCTGATCATCTCAAGGCTGGCCTGGTGACCATTTGCTGCAGCATCGAAGACCAGCGGGGACTTCGCCGCCCAATAGCGCCGTGACGTACCCGAGTGGAAGTGAGCGATGAGTTCATCGGGCCGACTGAGTCCGCAGGATTGCAAGAGCGTTTCGGCCAGCAAGTCTAGACCCTGGCCTAGGTCCATCCTGCGGAGGCTGTGCCGAACGGCTTCCCGGCCCAACCAGTAACCGCTGCCTTCATCACCGAGCAGATATCCCCAGCCACCGGCGCGGGCCTGCTGCCCTGAGGAGCTGATTCCCCAAGTGGCGGAGCCGGTGCCGGCGATGACGGCGACACCGGTCTGAGCGCGCCCCGCGGCCAGAAGTAACCTGGTGTCATGAACCACGGTCACCGTAGTGCCCGAGACATTGGGCCGGATCAGTGCCGCCAGTGCTTCCGCATCCGCTTCGGTATCGATTCCGCCGGAACCCGCGAAAACCTGGTCCAGCCTGCCCTGCGGCAGCTTCCGGAAAAGCTCCGCGAGACTCTCCCGGGCCTGCTGCTCCGAAACATTCTGAACATTGGCGCTGCCTGCCTGCTCATCGGCGATGACTTCGCCGTCGCGCCAGAGAATGCCCCGGACTTTGCTCCCGCCGATGTCTAGACCGATGATGGCCTCAGCGAACTTTGCTGTCGACTCCACTCACCGAGCATAGATCACTCGGTGCGCGGGCTTGGCACCACTTCCGAATGCCGGGGAAACCCCGGCGCGGCAGACAGGAGCAAAATGTTTCCCTCACCCCTTATCGTCGCGCCCATGGCTGGTGGCCCGAGCACCCCTGAACTGGTCGCAGCAGCGGGGCGCGCCGGCGCACTCGGTTTCCTGGCCGCAGGCTACCGCAGTGCCGAGAATCTCGCCGGGCAGCTCCAGCAGCTCAAAAAACTCAACGACGGGCGCGCCGAATTCGGGGTGAATCTTTTCGCGCCCAACCAGCAGCCAGTGGACCTGGATGCACTCAGAAAGTATCGGGAGCGGCTTCTGCCGGAGGCCGAGCGTTACGGTGTCGACATCCCGGAGCTGCGACTGTACCCCGATGATGACGATTGGCACGCCAAAATCGATCTGCTCATCACCTCCCCCGTGCCCTATGTGAGCTTCACCTTCGGGCTGCCGCAGCCGACCACCATCGCGGGCTTGCACACCGCCGGCACGCTCACTATCGCCACAGTCACTGATGCAGCCGAAGCCGGTGCCGCAGTAGACGCGGGGATCGATGCCCTCATCGTCCAGCATTCGGCAGCCGGCGGGCACAGCGGCGCGTTCCTCAATCCTGGGGGGCAAGCTGATTCTAGGGCCGGGCTGCCCGGCCCTAACCTTCCGGAGCTCGTGGCAAGGATCAGCGCCGAGTATCGGCTCCCGGTCATCGCAGCGGGAGGCATCGCCGGCACCGACGACGTCGCTGCCGCACTACATGCCGGGAGTATCGCCGCCCAGGCCGGGACGGTCTTTCTGCTGGCCGAAGAAGCGGGAACCCAGCCGATGCACCGTGAAGCGCTTCAGCAGGCTATTGCCGGCGAGCGCTTCCAGGGAACCGCACGTACCCGGGCTTTCTCCGGGCGGTGGGCACGTGGCCTGGAGAATCGGTTCATGCGGGACAACGCGCAGGCTCCTGCCGGATATCCGCATATTCATTACCTCACCGCCCCGATCCGGGCGGCGGCAGCTGCCGCCGGAGATCCCGAGGCCATGAGCCTCTGGGCTGGTGAAGGCTTTCGCAGCACTCGCCGCGCTCCCATAGCAGACATCCTCGCCCAGCTCGGATTGCGGCTCTGAAGAGCACCGTTTCCGGCCCCGATCAAGGTACGATATCGGGACGGCAGGAGGTCCACAGGAGATCACGGGGCTGGCGCAGAAGGGCGCAGCACCCACCGTCAAGAAGGTCAGGGGCGCGGAGCATGGCTGATACCGGGTTGGATGAAACGGACCGGAAGATCCTCGATCTGCTGATCGCCGATGCCCGGATGACCAATCGAGACCTGGCCGATGCCGTGGGCATCGCTCCGTCGACCGCATTGATGCGCACCAGGGCTTTGCAGACCCGCGGCACTATCTCCGGATTCGAGGCGAAGGTGAACCTCAACGCCGTGGGCCGAAGGGTTCAGGCTCTCATCGCGGTCCAGCTCCTCGCTCACGATCGGGTGGAGATCGACCGCTTCACTTCTACCGTCGCGCGGCTGCCCGAGGTCCTATCCACCTTCCACACCTCCGGCTCAGTGGATTATCTGCTGCATATCGCGGTAGCCAACGCGGAGGATCTACGGGATTGGGTGCTCGACCACCTCACTACCGACCCCGCTGTTCAGCACACTGAAACCACTTTGGTTTTCGACCGGATTCCCGGCAATCCGGGCCCGCTCTGACTCTGGGCCGCGCGCACCAGCTCTGTTCCGGAATATCACTCGCTGATCCCTGGTTGTCGCGAAGGTAAGCACGGCCGAGCGAAGGAGAAGCTTTATGACTGCGAATGTCCCTACGGTATCCCTCAACAATGGAACCAGCATGCCACAACTGGGGCTCGGCGTCTGGCAGGTACCGGATGATCAGGCCGCTGATGCCGTCCTGGCGGCTTTGCGCGACGGTTACCGCAGCATCGACACCGCTGCCATCGGGTCTGCCCCGGGTTTGGTTGACAGTTGGGGTTTGGGGTGATCAGGCCGCTTTCGCGTCCGTGTAGATCGTCTCAA
>NZ_AQXM01000034.1 GCF_000376245.1 Acaricomes phytoseiuli DSM 14247
ATGCTATGAAAATACTTTAAGTATCCCATGGTGTGTAAATAGTATTTGGGGGGTGTTCGATAAACAATCAATCAATTTCATTGTTGGGAGTAATTTTATGAAGAATTATCGTCCAGTTTTTAATTATGCACTCGCACCCCTTCTGGTTGTTGCACTCATTGGTTCAGGCGGAGCGGTTGCGTCAGCAGCTAGTTCTACCAACGGGTCTTCAGTTGGGACCGAGCATCAGGTGGTGGGTAAAGAAATTCTCAATAGAGATGAAGCCGGCCAATTCGAAAGTCTCCTTGATGAGACAAGAAGACTGGCAGGTAAGCAGCCCTTAAGGGTCAATGAATTTTTAGCAAGAGTGGCCCAACATTATGCTCAAAGAATGGCCTCCGGCGACGCGGCATATGTGCATAATCCATACTATTCCAAGCAGATTCCAGCTGGTTGGTCTCGTTGCGGTGAGAACATCGTCAAAAGAGGCAACAAAGATATACCCGCAATGCATCAGTCATGGGTGGATAGCCCAGGGCACTACGGAAACATGATAGGGGATTACACGGATGTAGGCATAGGATTTGCTACATCGAGTTCCGGAGAAGCTTTTGCTGTCCAAGTTTTCGCAAAGTACAAATAATTTTTACAGGGCCTCTTCCGAGATGAAAAATCGAAATCTCTTCTGAGCTAGCATTTCCGACGTATTTTTGCCTCAGGTAATGAAAATCCGAGCAGTAATTACTATAAAAAATTATGAGCGTGTAGAGCTTGGATGACTACTCAACTGCGGGTTTGCTTTAGCTATAAGAAGTCTGGATGAAGGTGAGACTCAATTCATAGAATTCTAGGAACTGATGTGGAGATGGCTCAGGCCATACATGAATTTGCTATACCCTAGTTATTCTTTGCAGTTTATCAGCCAAAACACTGGTTAAGATAAGTAGGCTTTGCGATATTGCAAAGCCTACTTATCGTCCGTGGTGGTCGCGGCGAACCGCAGAGTCACGGTGTCTTTCACTGCGACCTCCTCTCAGTAGATGAGGGCTCAGCCCTGCGGGTCGCTGGGCGGAGCCGGCGCTGATGAATCCTAGGCCCATAGCAAGAACACCGGCTGCGGCGAGCGAAAGACTTTTCTTCCCAAAAGATAAAACCATGTTTTTATTTTTCATACGAGAAAAGTACCTCGAGGGGCCTATGAATAAAGAGGGTCGATGCTGTGATTACTATGAGCGAAATTGATCCAGCTTTGCTCGATATCGCAGTGCAGCTGCAGATATTCTCCAACAGAATCCCGTCATCGGTTCTGAGGCGTCTAAATGTGTTTGGGATCGGCCGGGATTGACAGAATGCGGCAAGACCGGAAACGCAACTGCCGGAGATGTACCGGTTCATTTCTGGCCTCTGGGAGCCAATCCGCTCCCTGTTCTGGCCTGTTGCTTCTGCACTCAGCACTGAAAAGGCTTCCCACTCTGGCTATTGGGGGGTACCAGAGTGGGAAGCCGGAGATAAATATACAGACTTCTACATGGAGTGCAAAATCGGCGCTGGCAGAACCGAGCCGCACCTGTTTCGAAGAGACTAGGCTGGTGGTAGAAGTGAATAGTTCACGTTGATCCCTTGTCTAGGTACGGAGGAACCATGCCCGCTCAGATCGGTGTTACCGGACTCGCTGTGATGGGGGCCAACCTGGCCCGAAACTTGGCTCGAAATGGCTATACCGTGGCACTGCACAATCGCACCACGGCGCGTACGGACGAGCTGCTGGCGAAACACGGCGATGAAGGTGATTTCGTCCGCACGGAGACTCTGGTCGAGCTGGTCGCCGCTCTGGAACGTCCGCGCCGGGTGCTGATCATGGTCAAGGCCGGGGCTCCTGTGGACGCTGTGATCGAAGAGCTCATGCCGCTGCTTGACGAAGGCGACATCATCATCGACGCGGGTAACTCCCATTTCGAGGCCACTCGCAGGCGTGAAGAAGCTCTTGCGGAAAAAGGCCTGCACTTCGTCGGCGTCGGGGTCTCCGGCGGAGAGGAAGGCGCTCTGCTCGGGCCGTCCATCATGCCGGGCGGCTCTAAGGAGTCCTACGAGGTGCTCGGCCCCATG
Organism: Acaricomes phytoseiuli DSM 14247; assembly: GCF_000376245.1. Lineage (GTDB taxonomy): Bacteria > Actinomycetota > Actinomycetes > Actinomycetales > Micrococcaceae > Renibacterium > Renibacterium phytoseiuli. The sequence goes on from NZ_AQXM01000034.1 coordinate 2,086, forward strand.
CTGGAGAAAATCGCGGCCAAAGCCGACGACGGCGAGCCGTGCTGCGCCTGGATCGGCACCGACGGCGCCGGGCACTTCGTGAAAATGGTGCATAACGGCATCGAATACGCGGATATGCAGCTCATCGGTGAGGCTTACGATCTGCTGCGCCAAGGTGCTGGGCTGGAGCCCGCGGAGCAGGCGAAGATCTTCGCCGAGTGGAACCAGGGCACGCTGGCATCCTTCCTCATCGAGATCACCGCCGAGGTGCTCGGCCACGTCGACCCTCAGACCGGCAAGCCTTTCGTGGATATCATCACGGACCAAGCTGGGCAGAAGGGCACCGGCCGCTGGACCGTGGTCTCTGGCCTGGAGTTGGGTTCGCCGATCTCCGGTATCGCGGAATCCGTCTTCGCCCGCGGCCTGTCCTCGCAGACAGCGCAGCGCGCGCAGGCGCAAGAGCTGCTGGCAGGGGAGGAAGGCCGGCCCGCGGTGAGCCCGGAGTTCGTCGAAGACGTCCGGCAGGCGCTTTTCGCATCGAAGCTCGTGAGCTATGCGCAGGGCATGGATATGCTGGCCGCCGCATCCGAGGAATACGGGTGGGATCTCAAACTGGGTGAGATCGCCTCGTTGTGGCGGGAGGGCTGCATCATCCGGGCGGATCTGCTCAAGGACATCACCGCCGCCTACTCCCAGCCGGAACGGCCGGAGAACCTGCTCTTCGCCCCGGCGTTCACCGAAGCCATCAACGATGCTCTGCCGGCTTGGCGGCGCGTGGTGACTGCTGCGGTGCAGATGGGAGTTCCCGTGCCCGTGTTCTCGGCCTCCCTGGCGTACTATGACGGCCTGCGTCGCAAGCGGCTGCCGGCAGCGTTGACCCAAGGCTTACGCGATTTCTTCGGGGCTCATACCTACCACCGCATCGATGCAGACCCGGAGCGGTCGTTCCACACGCTTTGGAGCGAGGGTCGCAGCGAAGTCGAGGCTTAACTTCTGAGGCTTTCCGTGACTTTTGATGTTCTACGTATCGCATCAAAAGTCACGGAAAGCCTCAAAAACCGGTCTAGGTAGACGGACGGCTCAGATATAGATTGCCGGGTCGACGTACTCGGCTGGATCCACTGCCGGTGCGGTTTCTTTGCGTGCATCCCGGTGCCGCCAGGTAGCCGGTATGCCCGTGATGATCGATTCCGGCGGGGCGTCCTTGACCACGACGGCGTTGGCGCCAACAGCGCTATCCGAGCCGATGCTGATGGGCCCCAGGATTTTCGCACCGGCACCGATCGTGACCCGGTCGCCGATGGTGGGGTGGCGCTTGACCTTCGCCAGGGAGCGCCCGCCCAGGGTCACGCCCTGATAGATCATGACATCGTCGCCGATCTCGGCGGTCTCGCCGATCACCACGCCCATTCCGTGGTCGATGAAGAATCGTCTGCCGATGGTGGCACCGGGGTGGATGTCCACCCCGGTGAGCCAGCGGGTGAGCTGGGAAAGCGCCCGTGCGGGGAAACGCAGTGTCGGCTTATGCCACATCCGATGGGTCAGCCGGTACATCCAGATAGCGTGCATCCCGGAATAGATGAAGACGTTCTCCGCGCTGCTGCGGGCTGCCGGGTCGTGAGCAGCAGCGGTCTTCAAGTCTTCCCGCACTCGGGAAAAGAAAGTCATTGGCCAGCCTCATGTTGTCTGCGAACCTCAGTCAGCCTCGGATGTCGTCGTAGAGAACCGTGGAGATGTAGCGTTCGCCGAAGTCGCAGACTACCGCGACGATCAGCTTGCCCGCGTTCTCCGGGCGCTTCGCCAATTCCAGAGCACCCCAGACGATAGCCCCCGAGGAGATACCGCCCAGAATACCTTCCTTGGTCCCGAGTTCTCTCGCCACCCGGATCGAATCCTCCAGTGACGCGTCCAGGACTTCGTCGTAGACCCCGGTATCGAGCACTTCCGGGACGAAGTTCGCGCCGAGCCCCTGAATCTTATGCGGCCCGGGTGAGCCGCCGTTGAGGATCGGGGAGTCCTTCGGCTCGACGGCCACGATCTGGACTTCCGGCTTGCGCTCCTTAAGCACCTGCCCCACGCCGGTGATCGTCCCCCCGGTGCCGACACCGGAGACGAAGATATCAATTTTCCCGTCAGTGTCCGTCCATACCTCTTCCGCCGTAGTGGTGCGGTGGACCTCCGGGTTAGCCGCATTGGCGAACTGCTGGGCCCAGATCGCGTTATCGGTCTGCGCCACGATCTCCTGGGCTTTCTCCACGGCCCCGCGCATACCCTCCGAACCCGGGGTGAGCACGATTTGCGCGCCGTAGGCGCGCAGCATCACCCGGCGCTCGGTGGACATGGTCTCCGGCATGGTGAGGATGACCTTGTAACCGCGGGCGGCTCCAACCATCGCGAGTGCTATTCCGGTATTGCCCGAGGTGCCTTCGACGATGGTGCCGCCTGGCTGCAGCGCGCCGGATGCTTCTGCGGCATCGACGATCGCGGTTCCGATGCGGTCTTTGACGCTATTGGCCGGGTTGTAGAACTCCAGTTTGACGGCCACCGTGGCATCCAGGCCCTCTGTCAGCCGATTCAGTTTCACCAGAGGGGTGCGGCCAACCAGTTCGGTTACGTTCTCGTAGATCTTCGCCATGGTCATCTCTCCCGGTATCGACTTCTTCTGCAGACTTATCGGCCAGCCTAATCGCAGCGTCAAGGCGTCGCGAAGCAGCTTCAGGGAAGCAGCCACGCAGAGTAATATTTCCGGGCTTTGGCCAGCTTCGGGTTGATGATCACCTGGCAGTAGCCCTGTTCAGGGTGCTTGGCGTAGAAGTTCTGGTGGTATTCCTCGGCCGGGTGGAAAACCGACAGCGGGGAGATTTCGGTGACGATTGGGTGCTCCCAGAGCGGTTGCGCCTTCTCGATGGCCTTGCCGAAGATCCTCTTCTGCTCGTCGTCGCTATAGAACATCGATGAGCGGTACTGCGTGCCCACGTCGTACCCCTGGCGGTTGAGCGTCGTCGGATCATGGCCGGTGAAGAACAGCCCGAGGATCACTTCTTCGGGCACTTGGGTTTCATCGAAAGTGACCGCGACGACCTCTGCATGACCGGTGCCCCCGGCAGAGACCGATTCGTAATCCGGGTCAGCGGTACGGCCTCCCGTGTAACCGGAGACGACGTCGGAGACTCCTTTGGTTTTCTGGTAGATAGCGTCGAGGCACCAGAAGCAGCCTGCGCCTAAGATGAAAGTTTTCACATCTGTTTCAACCACGGGCACCCCTGGGGCCTTCCCGGGATTCCTCATGAATTTTCTGAAATGCCTCCGGCCCTCACCGGTGGCCAGGACCGCCATGCTTAGGATGGTTCATATGGAGGAGCAAGAGGTTGTACCCGCGCTTGCCCAGGTGATGCTCGCAACCGAGGAGCTCTGGCCGGAATCCTTGGCCGAGGACTGGGACGCGGTGGGACTCGTCGTCGGCAGGCCCGGAGCTCCGGTATCCAGGATTCTTTTCGCGGTGGATCCTACCGTGGATGTTGTCGCCGAGGCCCTGGACTGGGGCACTGATCTCATCATCGCGCATCATCCGCTGTTCCTGAAGGGCGTGAACTCTGTTGCCGCGACCACCGGCAAAGGCCAGGTGGTTCACCAGCTGATCGAGAACAGTTGCGCTCTGCTGACTGTGCACACCAATGGTGACAGCGCTGTGGGCGGCGTCTCCGACGTGCTCGCCGACGCCTTGGAGCTGGAGGAAGTCACTCCGTTGCAGGCCGCTCAGCGCGGCTTGCCGGAGGAAGGCATCGGCCGGGTCGGCGATCTGTCCCAGGCGATGACCCTCGGCGATTTCGCCCAGCGGGTCTTCAGCGTGCTGCCGGCAGTCGCCGGGGGAGTGCGGGTTGCCGGAGACCGCCAGGCACTGGTCCGACGAGTGGCGGTCTGCGGAGGTGCGGGGGACTCCCTGCTCGGAGCAGCGCAGAAGAGCGAAGCCGACGTCTTCGTCACCGCGGATCTGCGCCACCATCCGGCTTCCGAAGCCGGGGAGCATGAGGTTCGGGGCGGTCAGGGGGCAACATCCGGCCGCCCCTACCTGATCGACGTTTCGCATTTCGCCTCGGAGTGGCTCTGGCTGCCCGCGGCGGCGAAGGCTCTCGGCAATGTGCTGGGGGATCAGGGTTTCGCCGTGGAACTGCGGGTGAGCCAGAGCAACACCGACCCCTGGGATTTCATTCTGACTCCCGGCCGTTCCTGAGCCTCTCCCCGGAGCATGATCGAGCCGTGAGCGCCTGATCTAAGCTCCTCGTCGAGCGCGGATTGCTCATGGCCGCGGTCGGAAAGCATAAACTAGATGGACTGGCCGGGCGGTATCGCACCGGCGCGATGAGAATAATGAGGGATAGGTAATGGCTAAGGCACCGGCCGCGGAGCAGCTCAGACTCCTGGAATTACAAGCCCTGGATGGTCAGCTCAAAAGCTTGGCGGGGCAGGCCCGGCAGCTGAAAGAAGACCCCAAACTTGCGGCACTGACCGCGGAGGCCGCGGCTGCTGAGGCCGATGCTGACCGGTTGTCCTTGGAGCGTTCTGATGCCCAGAGCGCGGTCAAACGCTCCGAAGAAGATGTGGAGCGGGTGGTCTCCCGCATCGAACGGGACGAGACCAGGCTCAACGCTGGCGGTCTTTCGAAGGATCTCATGGCTTTGCAGACGGATCTTGAAGCGCTGGCCCGCCGCCGTGCCGAACTCGAAGACATCGAACTGGCCTTGATGGAATCCCTCGAAGAAGTCACGGAGCGGCATGAGAAGCAGCAATCCGTAGCGGATCAGAGGCGACAAGAACGGGATGCCCTACGTACTGAACTTGGCGCCCGGCTGCGGGAAGTGACTCAGCAGCAGGAAGCTACGGCGACCCAGCGGCAGGAGCTCGCCGCTAGTTTCGCCCCGGAGCTGTTGAGTGTTTACGTAAAGACCCTGGAACGCCGCGGAATCGGTGCGGCCAGGCTTTTCCATGGTCTCTCCGAAGGTTCCGGGATGAGGCTGAGCCCAGGGGATCTGGCCGAGATCGGCAAAGCGGCAGAAGACGATATCGTCTTCTGCCCGGATTCAGGGTGCATCCTGGTGCGTTCTTCGGAATGGGGCTGAGGCTTTAGCTATCCCTTTTTTGCGAAGCTGACCCCTTCGGGCAGGATCAGTGACAGCGTGTGAGCGTTTTTGCCCTTGGCGGGGGATAGCTCTGCTTCCCAGCGCTCCTGAGCGGCTTTCAGCAAAGCCTCGGGGCTGCCGGGGGTTTTGCCTCGCCGGGTCAGCAGGTGCCGGGCCAGTTCGCCGCGGGTGTGCTTTGCGAAGTGCGAGACTACGGATCGTTTGCCATTCCGCAGCTGGAACACTTTCACTTCCACGGAGCGTTCCGCAGGGGCGACCCACATCGCGGCGTATCCGCTCGAGCGGCAATCGATGATCAGCTCTCCTTCAGCACGTGCATTCAGGCTCGCCGTGAGCTGCTCTCGCCAGTAGCCGGCCAGGCGCCCGGTGCCGGGCAGGCCGGCGGAGATCGGCAGCCGGTAGGCGGGGATCGAGTCCGCGAAACTGACCGCCCCCCAGAGCCCGGAGAAGACGATGATCGCCTCCTGCGCCTTCTTCCGTTGCGCAGCGGTCATCCCGGGGTAGTCGAGGGCGTCGTACAGTACGCCGCTGTACACCTTGTGCGCGGGGGCCGCCGCAGCGGTGTGCACGCGCAGATTGTGCTCGAGTTGCTCACCGAGCGAAGCGCCGAGGCCTAGCTCTGCCAGGCCGTCGGGGTGAGCGGAGATTTCTTGCAATCCGTGAGCCGCTTGTCGGCGGGCCGCGGTCAGCTCGGGGAAAGACAACCCCTCCCAGTCCACAGCAGCGCCACTGGTAGCGGGGGTTTTTCCTTCGGAGGCGGGAAGCAGAATCAGCACGGGCACCGAGTCTATCCGCCCGAACGGGAAGATTTCATCTCCGAAGCCGCTGTGACCAAGCTCATATTCGGGCCGGTTGGCGGTGGTCAAGGGCGCTGAGAAAGCCCTGGTAGCGTTGATGAAGCAAGAATTCGGACCAACGAAGTTTCGATTCAGGAAGGACCCTCTGTGACAGTCAATCCCGCCCTCGCCTATAACACCTGGGCACGACGGGAGGCCATGGCTGAAGCCATGATCCCGCTTATCGGCCGGCTCTACCGCGAGAACAACGTGATCACCAGTGTTTACGGTCGCTCGCTCATCAATCAGTCGGTCATCGATATTCTCAAAGCGCATCGCTGGGCGCGTCAGATCGACGATGTCGAGCTCCCGGTCGAGGAGACGCTGCCGATGCTGGAGGCCCTGTCCCGGCTCCGGCTGGGGCCGGCGTCAGTGGACCTCGCCCGGCTGAGCCTCCGGTATAAAGCTCAATTGGCCGATGGCGAAGAGCTGACGCTTGAGGAATTTCTGCGCGAGGAGCTCGCCGAGACCGTTGATCGGCAGGGCAGTGACGAGCGGACCAGCACGGACGTCGTGCTCTACGGTTTCGGGCGCATCGGCCGGCTGTTGGCAAGGATCATGATCGAGCACGAAGGTGGGGGCAATGGCCTGCGGCTGCGCGCCATCGTGGTCCGTAAGGGCTCGGAGCAGGATCTGATCAAGCGGGCCAGTCTGTTGCGCAGGGACTCCGTGCACGGGCCCTTCAATGGCACCATCACGGTGGATCCGGAGAACAACACGCTCCTGGCAAACGGCACCCTGATCCAAATGATCTACGCGGACAATCCAGCAGCCGTGAATTACACGGCCTACGGTATCGACAACGCGCTCGTCGTGGATAACACAGGGCGTTGGCGAGATGCTGACGGTCTGGCGCAGCACCTGCAGAGCCCGGGCGTTGCCCGGGTCTTGCTGACCGCCCCGGGCAAGGGCGACCTGAAGAACATCGTGCACGGGATCAACCATCAGCAGATTGCCGATACGGACCATATCGTTTCCGCGGCGTCCTGTACGACGAACGCGATCACCCCGGTGCTCAAAGTGCTCAATGACAAGTACGGCATTGAGCACGGCCATGTGGAGACGGTGCACTCCTTCACCAATGATCAGAATCTCACCGATAACTTCCATAAAGGCGATCGGCGGGGCCGCTCGGCCGCGTTGAACATGGTGCTCACCGAAACCGGGGCTGCCAAGGCCGTGGCCAAAGCCCTGCCGGAACTGGCGGGGAAGCTCACCGGGAACTCGATCCGCGTGCCCACCCCGGATGTTTCCATGGCCATTCTCAACCTGAGGCTGGAAACCGAGGCTGCCAAGGACGAGGTCAACGCCTATCTGCGCGATATCTCCCTGCACTCCGAGCTGCACCGGCAGATCGATTACATCGATTCGCCGGAGGTGGTGTCGACGGACTTCGTCGGTTCGCGCAGGGCCGGTATCGTCGACGGTCTGGCCACGATTTCCTCGGGCAAGAACTTGGTGCTCTACCTCTGGTACGATAATGAGTTCGGCTATTCCTGCCAGGTGGTCCGGGTGATGGAGGAGATGGCCGGAGTGCATCCGCCGGCTTTCCCCAGCACCTGAGCGCGAGCCCGATACCGTCGGTGCCGGGCCCTAGCGTGGAAGTATGGATTCCAGGCAAGGGCACGGCACGGTATCAGGCAGGCGGCGGACTCCGCAGCTGCTGAGTGCCGACGAACTCGCCCTCTTGGCCAAACTTCTGGGCATCATCAGCCCGGCGGTTGCTACCGCGCTGCTCTTCTTGGCGCGTGATGCGCCGCAGCTGCTGTGGTGGGCCATGGGCATCCTGATGCTCAGTGTCCTCATCCAGATCAGCGCGACCATCTGGGACCGCAGGCTGATCACCCGGGACCGAACGCTGAACAACGTCCTGCATTCCCAGCTGGCTCAGATGGCGTCGATGATCGCCGTGATGCCCGGGCAGCGAGGAGCGGAACGCCATGCCGTGCTGCGGGAGCTCGCCCGGCAGGCGGTGATGGCTCTCGTCCTAGTCTTCCGCAAAGCCAGGGACGTGCGAGCCGTCATCTACTCGCTGGACCCCGATGGCGGCGAGCTCTCCGTGCTCCGCTATGAGGGGCTGCGGCAGCCTCTGGGCGCTTTCCGTGCGGGGGATGGCGGACGGGGAGACAGAGCACTGATGTTCCTGCTGGAATCTGGAGTTCCCTTCCTCTTCGTACCGGATATCCGCAAAGAGCGGCCGGAAGACTACCTGGGCAGCGGCAACGGGTACCGGACGTTCATCTCAGCGCCCATCAGTTGCGACCCCGAGGCGTACGGGATGCTCACCGTGGATGCGGCTCGTCCAGGTGATCTGATCGAGGACGATGTGCAAGTAGTGCGGGCGATGGCGAAGCTTCTAGCCGTCGCTTTCGCGCTCATCGGAGATCTGGAAACAGAACCAGCATCTTGTGTCGTGGAAAGCTCCGGAGAGCGGTCAGCAGACCGTAGAATAGCGGTAGGAGAGGAGGCACCATGACACAACGATCCTTCGGTGTACTGAAACGCCGGACCTCGGGTGCTGCGACGACGGTTCAGGAATCCTCCGATGCTGAGGCGCGTGCCGGTATGGAGCGGATCTGGGAGGAGGCGCTCCGGAGCGCCAAGGCCTCGCAGCGCCGTCGATTGCTCGGACGCTTCGCGAGCACGAAGCCGGTGAGCAGCTTCTCCGCCGAAGTCTGATCAGCTCACCGCCCGTGATGCGCTCACTGAGTGGGTCTCTGCGTTAGACTTGAAGGCTGGATGGGACAGCTGGGCGATCGCGTGTCGTGCACACGACCCGAGGAACGTCCGGGCTCCGTAGAGCAGGGTGGTGGGTAACGCCCACTCGGGGTAACCCGCAGGACAGTGCCACAGAGAAGAGACCGCCGTAGAGCCTCGTGCTCTGCGGTAAGGGTGAAACGGTGGTGTAAGAGACCACCGCTTTCTGGGTGACCAGAAAGGCAAGGTAAACCCCACCCGGAGCAAGGCCAGGCAGGGTGTGTTAGAGGGCTGCTCGTCCGAGCACCCGGGTAGGCCGCTCGAGGATGCCGGCAACGGCCATCCCTAGATAGATGATCGCCTCCTCGTAGCGAGCAATCGCGACGGGAGACAGAACCCGGCGTACAGGCTGTCCCATCCTTCATCCTCTGCCTTGAACAGCCTGCCTCAGCATGAGTGACATCGTACGGGACAATTGATAATCCACAACGGCAGTTTTCGGTCAGGTTTCGGGACGAAACCTTTCCTACGATGGCGATATGCCCCGTCTGGTCTCCACGCTGTTTCGACTGCTGCGCAGCTACCTTCTCTGGTTGCCCGCCGTAGGCCTGCTCTGCGGTTTCCTGCTGGGTGCACTCGTAGGCGCCACGGAGTATCTCCGTCTTGTCGATGCGATGAAAACGCAGATCGTAGCCGATCCGGGGGAGTCTGGAGGTCCGGTGCTCCGCATCCAACCCGCACCAGCTCTGGCACTGCTCGAGGGTCTGCCGGTCAAGGTCAAGGAAACTCAACACCGCTACGACCGGAGCAGCTTCGGCACGGCGTGGGCGGACGTCGATCGCAATGGCTGCGACACCCGTAACGATATCCTGCGGCGCGACCTGCTGGAGCCTTCGAGCGAGGCCGAGTCAGGGTCAGAGTGCGTTATCGGCTCGGGCCTTCTCCGTGACCCGTATACCGGCCAGGAGATCAGCTTCCGCCGGGGCGGCAGCACTTCTGCACAAGTGCAGATCGACCATGTCGTCGCACTCTCTGACGCCTGGCGCTCCGGTGCTGCGGAGCTGAGCGCCGAACGCCGTCTGGCCCTTGCCAACGATCCGCTCAATCTGCTCGCGGTAGACGGGCCGGCGAATCGCCGGAAAAGCGATGCTGATGCCGCCGCTTGGCTGCCCCAGGAAGCATTTCGCTGCCATTACGTGGCGCGGCAAGTCTCGGTCAAAGCCAGCTATGGTCTCTGGGTGGACAGTGGCGAACGAGCCGCGATGTTGAGCGTGCTCAGAAGCTGCCCAGAGACGATGAGCATGCCGTCCGCACTGTGATTTCAGGGGTATCTGCTGTCAGGAGAATCCGCCGAGGTCAAGATAGCCCTGAACGATGCGCCAACTGCCCCCGCTCTCGATCCGCTCGGTGACGATGCGTTGCAATGTGGTCGCCCGCGGTAGGGCCGAAACATCGTGATGCTCCCGGGTCCGGAAAACGAAGTATACGGCGTCCTCGTTGCTTTCCTTACCGGTGCCATAAGGTGTGAACAGCCTCGAAAACTGGCTGATGTTAGCGTGCGCCGGCAGCTGCTCAACCAGATATGGGTCCAGCAGCCAGGAGACGCAACGGGCGTATCGCACGGGCTGTTCCGGGAAGAACTCTGCAAAGAACCCCGGAGCTGCCAGCAAGGAGCTCAGCACCTCAGGCGCAGTGAGTGGGCCCGATTCGGGGATATGGATGTTCAGGATATTCGCTTCAGTGCTTATTTCGCCGTCCAGGGCCTTCAACTCAGCGGGCATGGAGCCCAGTTGGAACTGCAATCGACCCAGCTGATACAGCATGCCGCTGGCCTGCTCGGCCAACCACTGCCAGGTCTCGATGCCAAAACGGCCTAGAGTGCGGCGAGAGATCGCTGTCTGACGGCCGATATCGGCCATGGTTTGCTGGATTACCGAGTCCGGAATATTCCGTTCCCGGTACCAGGCCAGTTGCTCGGGTAAGAAGCGCAGATACGCTTCCAGCCAGAGCAGTTCTTCCGCGCTGCTCTGCCAACCACTGCCACGCGTCTCTTCTCGCGCCGACGGGGGCGTGCTGAGTGCTGGGAGGTCGCTGCGCCCTAGGCGCTCCCGGAGCAGTTGGAGGCACGAGGAAGTCGCTTCATCCGGCGCGGTAGCGAGCAGAGGTACGGCTTCGGCATAGTCTTCTGCTTCGAAGGCGGCCAGCTCGAGGAGCTGTTCTGCAGATCCGGCGAGGAGAGGTTCAGGCACGTTGGGTACCAGCGACTAATGCCCGAAGGGGTCCGGATCCACACCGGGCATCCAGCTTTGGCCCGGTACGCCCCAGCCCCGGTCTTTGGTGATCCTGCGCACTTTGCGCTGATGACGGTCAGCGACTCTGTCCACATAGAGCTTGCCGTCAAGGTGGTCGTACTCGTGCTGCAGACAACGTGCGAACCAGCCAGTCGCCTCGAACTGCAGCGGCTCGCCCTGTGCGTCGAATCCGTTGATCCGGACCCACTCGGCTCGTTTGAGCGGGAAGTGCTCACCGGGAACGGAGAGGCAGCCTTCAGACTCGGTATCTGGATCCGGCATATTGCCCGAGACTTTTCCCACGACCAGCGAGGGGTTCACGACGACCCCTTGTGCCGGCACGCCGTCCTCGTTTTCCATGGCGTAGACGAAAACCCGCAGACCCACGCCGATCTGCGGTGCAGCGAGGCCTGCGCCATGAGCGGCGGCATTCGTTTCATGCAGATCCGCGATGAGCTGCTGAAGCTCCGCGTCGAACTGCTGAACCTCGGCAGCACGCTGGTGTAAGACCGGCTCGCCCAGGATCACCACGGGATGAATTGCCATATTCGGCTCCTTGGATAACGATCGAGGCACGGTTCCCAGCAAAACCCAGTTGTGGTGAACCGGTGCTTTCGCTTAAGCGGCAATGCTGGCCCTGCTCAAAGACTCCTCTGAGCGAGGCCAGCATTCCTTCTGACTGGGGTGAGTAACGGGGTTTGAACCCGCGACCTCCTGGACCACAACCAGGCGCTCTGCCAACTGAGCTATACCCACCATGTGTCTGCGGCCTGCGCTGACAACGCCTTTTAGTCTACAACCTTCTCGCCAGTGCTCGTGACATCCGCTGTGGCTGCGTCATCGGAGGACGGCCCGGATCCGGGGTCGAACTGCGCGGCGATGGTTTTGGCGGTGGCGCTGTCCGGCCCCGGAAGGGGCACGAAAACCGTTTGCCGGTAATACCGGAGTTCAGCGATGGAATCCTTGATATCCCCGAGTGCGCGGTGGCCGCCGTGTTTGGCGGGGGCCTGGAAATACGCGCGGGGGAACCAGCGCCGGGCCAACTCCTTGATTGTGGAGACATCGACGATCCGGTAGTGCAGATGCTGCACCACATCGGGCATATCCCTCGCCAGGAACATCCGATCCGTGCCGACTGAGTTGCCGGCCAGTGGTGCTTTGCCGGCGGTGGGGACATGCTCGCGCAGATAGGCCATGACCTCGGATTCGGCTTCTGCCATGGAGATGCCCGCAGGCAGCACCTCGAGCAGTCCCGAGGTGGTGTGCATGGAGCGCACAACATCGTTCATCTGCTCTAGTGCGGCTTGGTCCGGGCGGATCACAACTTCCACGCCTTCGCCGAGGACATTGAGCTCGGAGTCGGTGACCAGTACGGCGACTTCGATGAGCGCATCGGCGTCGAGGTCTAGTCCGGTCATTTCGCAGTCAATCCACACGATTCGATCAGTTGAAGTAGGCACGCGATCAATCTACCGCTTTGGCGGGGTAAAATCTTTCGAGGTTCTTCTGCGGCTTCATGTCGTATCAGCGTATCCGGGAGGTGGAAACAGGGTGAGCGGTGGGGCGGCTGCGGAACAGCGTTCTGGCGCAGTGACTTCTGCGCTGCGCTGGTTGAAGTCCCTGTGGACGGTGCCGCCGCCGGATGGAGTGAACCAGCCAGCGCACTGGGCGATCTGGCAGGGGTTCGTCGGATCTCTTTTCATGACCATCGGTTCCTTCGGGACCGGCTGGCTCAACGTCTCTTCCCCGCTCACCCGGAACCCCTTCTTCATCGCCATGCGAACCGAGGGCTGGGGCGTGACGATCTCCACCCTGCTGCTGGCCTTCGGCGCAATGCTCCTGGTCCGCTCGTGGCTGCGCCTGGGCCAGCGGCTCAGGTATTGGGGCAGGGAAGCGCTCCGGCCGGTGGTGTGGGCGCTCGTCGCCTGGAGTCTGCCACTGTTCTTCGCGGTGCCGATCTACTCTCGGGATGTTTACGCCTATAACGGCCAGGGCCGTCTGATGGTGGAGAATATCAATCCCTACGAACAAGGGATTGCGGCGCTGAACAACTGGTTCCAGCTCGGGGCAGATCCGATGTGGTCGGCCACCCGGACCCCGTACGGCCCGTACTTCCTCTGGATGGAGCGCTGGGTCGTCCAGCTCTCCGGGGGAGATGCCGACTACGCGGTGCTGCTCTTCCGCCTGCTCGCTGTGGCGGGCATGGCGATGACCGCGTACTACGTCTACAAGGTCGCGCAGCTGCACCATATCGACGGCGGCCGGGCGATCTGGATCGCCGTGGCTAACCCGCTGTCCATCATCAGCTTCGTCGCCAGCGCGCATAACGACTCGCTGATGGTTGGCTTCGCCCTGGCAGCCGTGTATTACACTGCCAAGGGCAAGTGGGCGCTGGGCATCGTCATGGCGTGTCTGTCCATCGGCATCAAGCCGATCACGGTCATCATCCTGCCTTTCATCGGGCTGCTCTGGGCCGGCAAGGGCGCCAGCTGGAGCCGCAAGATCCTCTGCTGGATCGGCACTGCTGCCGGAACGGCGCTGATACTGGGCCTTAGTGGGCTCGTCTATGACCTCGGCTGGGGCTGGATCAAGGCGATCTTGGACCCGACCCCGGGATTCATCGCCTATACGCCCTCCGGGTTCACCAGCAATATCATCGCTTCCATCACGAGTTCCCTGGGTCTGGACGGCGGCAGCATCGCGGACGGCTTCCGCGGCATCGTCAAATGGGTCGGCGTGCTGATCGCCGTGGTCCTGATCTTCCGCGGAGACGACAGCAAGGTGATCCGCAGGCTGGGCCTGGCCTTCGCGGCCATCGTGATGCTCAACGCGATCATTCAGCCCTGGTACGTGCTCTGGTTCATTCCGTTCCTGGCGGCAACCGGCATTCGGAACGACTGGCAGATCAAATCCTGGTACATAGTGGTCGTGTTCTTCGTGGTCTTCGGAGCCCAGGATCAGCTCAATATCTGGCAGTTCGTCAACACTCCGGTGGAGCCGGCCACAATCACCGCTGCGGTGACCTTCCTCTTCGTGCTCTACCTGCTGCTGCTGGATCCAAAAACCCGAAGACTGCTGGTCCACTTCCAGGCACCGGCGGAGCACAAAGCCAAGGCCGCAGCGACGCCCAAGTCGAGTGCCGGAACCGCCGATGACGGTCAGCACAACAAGGTTTCCAGCGGAACATCCGGATAGGCTCCGGGGCAACCGCAGCCGGGGCTGGCCCGACTGAATCAGCGGCTTTCTATGACTTCTTGCGACTCGCTGTCCGCAGCATGCACCGCCCGGCTCGAATCGATCAGGCGCTTGGCCGACCAGATGAACAGGATCACCAGCAGCGCATTGCGCACTGTGAGTACAAAGGCCATCAGCGGGTTGTAATGGGAAAGCGCATCGTAGAAAAGCGGGTAGATGAAGTACGTCGTCACCGCGATACCGGTGAGCATCAGCGTCGGGAAGCGCCATTGACGCCAATCCTTAGCCAGGCCCAGGGCGACCACCGGGCCCAGCCACACCATGAACTGCGGCGAACCGACTTTGTTGAAGACGATAAAAGCACTCACCATCGCCAGGGAGCCGAGCAGCAGCAGATCGGTACGGTCCACAGCAAGCGCTGCCGGATCGTTCATATCGAATGAGCGGTGGCGCTGATGCAGAACCCAGAAGATCAGTGCTGCTACGGCGAGGGCGACCACGATGAAAAGCGGCTGCATCAGTGCAGACGCCACGGTGCTGCCCGGGCCGTCCACCTGCATCGAGTTGATCTCAGTGTTCATGTACATCCGGGCGCCGCCGATGTTCAGCACTGACATCCAGAGCCAGGGCGTGGTGAACGTCGCTTCCAGCTGCATGCCCCGGGAACCTTGCGTGGTCAGGAAGTTGAGCAGCCGCGGGGCTACGCCCATGGCCAGGGCGGTGAGCGTCACGCCAGCGGTGATCAGGATGCCACCGAGGGCAACCTTCCAGCGATCGCGAACCACGGCGAAGAGAGGCAGCAGCACGGCAGCCGGCCAGATCTTCATCCAGGTGGCTACGGAGAGGATCAGCGAGGCGGCCAGCGGGCTGGCGACGCCGAAGGCCAGGCCAATCAGCACTATGGGAGCGGTGATGCCGTCTAGTCGGGCGAAGCCGAGCATGCCCATGATGGCGATGAAACTCAGCCACCACCAGCCGGCTCGGATGCCCGGCAGGCTCTTGCCCCAACGGGTCAACACTCCTAGCGCCAGGGCATTGAGCGCAGCGGTCAGCAGTACCCAGAGCGCTAGAAAGGGCCCGGGGCCGAGTAAACCGGAAAGCCAGATGGGCAGCAGGCCAAGGATCGGATAGACCCAGGGTGAGGGTTGCACCTCCAACGGGAAATCGGCTGCTGCCCAATCGCGATATATGTTGGTGTCGCTGAAAGCCTGGCCCTGAAAGACGAAAACCAGCATGTAGGCGAGGTAGCCGAAGTGGATGAGCAGGAAGCCGGTCCAGATCCCAGCGGAGGTCAGCAGCCAGGACTGCAGCCGTTCGGGGATGACCGCATCGCGGGCTTTGGCGATAGCTCGGTAGATGCTTTCAGTTTCCACGGAAACGCTGTTCTCCTCGGCTGGGCTTGTTAGGACTGGATTGGATAAGAGCAGGTGGGCACCGGCGGGCACTCCAGTCTAACTGGCATCTGGGCTGAGGCCGGTTCTGTACAGACTCCGCCGCTTCTTCTGCCGTGACCGGGTCGCGCTCCCGGCCCAGCTGCTTTTGCATCGGTGAATGCTAAAATCGGGGCAATCTGTGGAAGCAGAAACTGCCGGGAGATAGTGGCGGCAGCTACGGCGCTGACGCGCTGACCCGGTGCTTAGCCACTGCTCAAGAAGCTATGGGCTCATGATGAAGGACGGCCATGACGCGTGATACTGCCGAGCGCCCGGCTGGGAAACCAGCTGCTGCGGTGCTCGAGCATGCGCCGGCCCGGCGGATCAAAGACATTCCAGGCCGCGGTGCAGTAGCTGTCTGGCAGGGTTTCGTCGGTTCCGTGCTCATGATGCTCGGTGGCTTCGGAGTCGGCTGGACGACCTTGGATTCACCGATCATCCGTTTGCCTTTCCTGGCCTGGCTGCGGACCTCGGTGCCGATGCTGATCCTGTGCATCACGATCCTGGCCATCGGCGGCATCTTGATGGTCCGTGCCTGGTTGCGCCTGGGGCAGCGGGTCAAAGACTGGCAGCTGGTCGATCGCAGGGTCCTGTACAAGGTGACGGTGCTCTGGTCGCTGCCGTTGATGTTCACTTTCCCTCTTTTCAGCAGGGATGTCTACGCGTATATCGGCCAGGGCCGGCTCATGGTCGCAGGAATCGACCCGTACAAGAACGGCATATCTTCCCTGACCGGGTATTTTTCTTTCGGAGCCGACACCCTCTGGACTGAAGCCCCCACCCCTTATGGCCCCGTCTTCCTCTGGATCGAGCAAGCAGTGGTCTGGATCACCGGGGGAGACTTCCGAAGCAATGGAATGCTAGAACTGGCGGTTTTCCTGTTCCGGGTGGTCACCGCTGCGGGGGTGCTGCTATGCGCCTATTACCTGAGCAAGCTCGCCGATCATTTCGGGTTCAACGCTTCCCGGAGTCTTTGGCTGGCCGTGGCCAATCCGCTCTTCGTCATCAATTTCGTCGCCAGCGTGCACAATGATGCGCTGATGCTCGGCTTCGCTCTCGGCGGCATCTACCTGGCTCTGACCCGCAGGCCTATTCTCGGCATCGTCCTGCTCACGATCTCGATCGCCATCAAGCCGATCACACTGGTCGCGCTGCCCTTCATCGGACTGATCTGGGCTGGTAAGGGCGCCAGCTGGGGCAGACGCATCGCCTGCTGGACGGGCAGCGTGGCTATCGCCGGCGGTCTGCTGGCGCTGATGGGTTGGCTCAACGGTTTCTGGTTCGGCTGGATCCCCGCTATGTCCACGCCCGGCACACTCTGGATCTGGTACGCCCCGGTGGGGTTGGTCTCGGTCGGCCTGGGGTACCTCATAGGGTTCGTCAACGAGCCGGCCGGGCAGGTGGTCTCCTCGGTGATCCGAGGTGTGGCCCAGCTGGCGGGCCTTGCCGTCGCTGTCTGGTTCATCCTGCGCGGTAAGCACGAGGCGATACTCTGGCGGATGGCGATGGCCTTCACCGCTGTGGTGCTGTCGGCGCCGATGATCCAGCCCTGGTACGTGTTGTGGCTCATGGTGTTCTTCACCGCTGCGGGAATCGATGAGGACTGGCACGTCAAGGTGATGTATCTGCTGACCGTGTTCTTCACCGTGATCGCTCTGACGGATCAGCTCAACTTCTTCGGCTGGCTGCCCGGGTTCAATTGGATGCCGCAGTGGGGCGTGCACGCGGTGGCGATCACCGCCAGTGTCGGTTTCTCGCTCTACATCATGTTCTGGGATCGCAAGACCAAAGACCTTTTCGACTGGCGCCCCCACCTACGCCGCACCGCGAAGCCGGTGAAAAGCTCCTGAGGGAAGAAACCCGGGGAGACCAAAAGGGAACAGCAGGGAACATCGAGAGGAACAGTTGCCGCGCTACAGCGAGCGTGCTTGCACAGGTTCTCGTGACTGCGGAATGATCTAGATCACTACTTTATTCCACTTGTACTTCACTGGGGGTTGCCTTGCGTCGTCTTGTCCTATCCTTCATCGCGGCCTTACTCGGCCTAACGCTTCTGATTCCCGCAGCGCCGGCAAATGCGGCTTTACCGAATGTCCCTTCGACCGAAGAGGCGCAGACCCAGCTGGCCGGGCTGGCCGTAGCCCCGAAGGGCCCGATGACGGGCTATTCCCGGCGGCAGTTCCCCACCTGGGCCGGAGTCTCCGGCAACTGCAATGCGCGGGAGATGGTTCTGATCCGGGACGGGGAGAACGTCGAGACTAATCGGGCCTTCAACTCCATCGCCGGCACCTGGTACAGCGCCTACGACGGCGTAAAGATCACGAACTCCTCGGCCGTCGACGTCGATCATATGGTTCCGCTGGCCGAGGCCTGGCGTACCGGGGCGGCGGACTGGACCCCGCAAGAACGCCGGGAATTCGCTAACGACCTGACCCGCCCACAGCTGCTGGCGGTCTCTGCTTCCTCTAATCGTTCCAAGGGCGACCAGACTCCTGCGCAGTGGTTGCCTCCGGAGACTTCTTTCCGCTGCGAATACAGCAAGGCCTGGATCGCTGTGAAGTCCTATTGGAAACTGACTATCGACTCTGCGGAGAAGCAGGCATTGGGGTCTGCCCCGGGTTTGGTTGACATCTGATCTGTGAGGATTCGTCCTCGCTGGAAGGATGTATCTCTTGCCCAAGCCCTATCCGAAAGAGTTCCGTGACGATGTCGTGGCTGTGGCCCGTAAAGCCCGGGCCCCGTTATCGCAGATTGCGAGAGACTTCGGGATTTCCGAAGCCTCGTTGTTCAACTGGCTGAAAAAAGCAAACATCGAAGACGGGCGCGTGCCGGGCCTGACCGAGGACGAGCGTAAGCAGCTCCGCGAGGC
>NZ_AQXM01000035.1 GCF_000376245.1 Acaricomes phytoseiuli DSM 14247
GGCTCCATGGGCCGGTCCTACGGAGCTGGCGATAACGCGAGCATGGAGAGTTTCTTCAGCCTGCTTCAGAAGAACGTGCTCAACACGAGATGCTGGAACACTCGCGCTGACCTCCGCCTCGCGATCGTTTCCTGGATCGAAACGAAGTACAACCGAAGACGCCGGCAACGCGGCCTCGGCAAACTCACTCCCGTAGAGTTTGAGACGATCTACACGGACGCGAAAGCGGCCTGATCACCCCAAACCCCAACTGTCAACCAAACCCGGGACAGACCCGATCAATCCGGCCGGGAAATGTAGTTGTCAGTATCCGCGAAGGAGGAACAACGAGTGGTATCCAGTCAGCTTTTTGTCGCTACGCATCAGCAGGCGAGTGCATTCGCACGAGGCGCCGGAGTCGCCCCGGAAGCAGCACGGAGAGTGGATCTCAACGGCCTGAGCGAAATCGAGATAGAGGATCTCGGTGTGCTCGCAGTGCAGGCAGTCCACGCTTCCGGCGCAGATACCGCTCTAGGACTAGTGGATATTGACCTGGACGCACTTTCCGTGGTCCCTGAGCCGGTTGTAGAAGCTTTCACGGAACTGAAGAATGCTAAGGCTGAAACAGCGGACAATGCCTCAGCAGAGCAAAACCCGAAGCTCGATGAGCTTGCGAAGCACTGGGCGGAACGCGAAGACGCAGAAGTCTCCGCCGTGGAAGCCGCTGCTTTGGTCACTAGAATCAGTGGACTGGCGTCGGCGGTGGCCAGCGCGGATGAAGACGAACGGCTTGGCCTGTATTACCTAGGCTCTGTTTAACTCGCCTCCTCTTCCCAATCGACCACCCCGGGCCGAGGGAAGCCCAGAAGCCTGCCGCCGCTACGCAACGCAACGAATATCTGCCATAATGTTTGGGTACTCGATCTATGCGGACCCTCTCTCCGCACGAGCATCGCGTCCTTCAGGATTTTCCGGAATAGCCCGCCCCACGGGCCGGTTCCGGAGGTCCGCCCAGTTCATGAAACAGGAGTGACCACAAAAGTGGCCGTTAAGATTCGCCTTAAGCGCTTCGGTAAAATCCGCGCACCCTACTACCGCATCGTCGTTGCCGACTCACGCACCAAGCGTGATGGCCGGGCCATCGAGGAAATCGGTAAGTACCACCCCACCGAGAACCCCTCCTTCATCGAGGTCAACTCGGATCGTGCTCAGTACTGGCTCTCGGTAGGCGCGCAGCCCACCGAACAGGTCATGCAGATCCTCAATATCACCGGTGACTGGCAGAAGTTCAAGGGCCTGCCTGGTGCCGAGGGCAAGCTCAAGACTAAGGCCCCCAAGGAAGCTTTCGTGGCTTCTGAGAAGGACTCAGTCATCGTCAAGGAAGCCATCACCCCCAAGGCCAAGGCGGCGGAGAAGCCCGCTGAGGCTGAGGTTGAGGCCGCTCCTGCAGAGGCCGAGGCTGTAGAAACCACCGAGGCTGAGTAATTTGCTAACTGACGCATTAGAGCACCTGGTCCGCGGAATCGTCGACATCCCGGAAGACGTGAGTGTGAAGTTCCGCAATGGCCGTCGCGGTGACACCCTGGAAGTCAGGGTTCATCCGGACGATCTGGGTCGGGTGATTGGCCGCCAGGGCCGCACAGCTCGTGCTTTACGCACGGTAGTGGCGGCATTGCCCGGTGGTGAGAGCGTGCGCGTCGATGTCGTCGATACCGACCGGCGGCGCTAGTTCCCAACAACGTGTCAGCAACTGAATGACGATGATGGCTCCCAGCGGATAAGCTCGGAGCCATCATTCGTCTCAGCCAACAGGTATACATCTCAGGATCCCTCGTAGCTTCAGGAGAATCGCATGACCTCTCAGGACCATCAGCAGCCTGATGCAGTCCGCGTCGCCCGGATCGGCAAGCCGCACGGAATCCGCGGCGAAGTCACGGTCGAGGTGCTCACCGATGCACCGGAGAAGCGTTTCGCGCCAGGTGCGGTCTTCGCGACGGAGCCCGCTGCTCAGGGGCCGCTGACAGTGGCCTCGGCGCGCTGGAACAAGGGCATCCTGCTACTCGGTTTCGAAGAGACCCCGGACCGCAATGCTGCTGAGACCCTGCGGGGGGTCCGGCTGCTGGCGGAGACAGACGAAGCAGAGGATGATGCGGACGCCTGGTACGAGCACGAGTTGGTCGGACTGCAGGTGCGCGTCGATGACCGAATCATCGGGGAAGTGGCAGAGCTCCAGACCCGGCCGGCGCAGGATCTTCTGCTCATCCGGTTGCAGAGTGGCGATGAGGCACTGGTTCCTTTTGTCGAGCAGATCGTTCCGGAAGTCTCAACGGAACAGGGTTTCCTCAGGTTGACCCCGCCCGAGGGGCTGTTGGACCTGGGTGATTGAGCCCATGCGCTTCGACGTCATCAGCATCTTCCCGGATTACCTGGCGCCCCTGGAGCTCAGCCTCATCGGTAAAGCTCACCAGGAAGGGTTGCTCGAGCTGGCCGTCCATGACCTGCGGGACTTCACCACGGACCGGCACCGTACCGTGGATGACACCCCCTATGGCGGCGGGGCCGGGATGGTTATGAAACCGGAGCCCTGGGCCCAGGCTCTGGAAACCGTGCTGAATCTGCCCGCTCGCACCCCCGGTATTGCTGAAGCCGGAAATGCTGCCGAGCCGCCCGTACTGATTGTGCCCTCACCCGCCGGGGAGGTCTTCCATCAGAGCATCGCTCAGGAGCTTTCCCAGGAGCCAAGTCTGGTCTTCGCCTGCGGCCGGTACGAAGGGATCGATGAAAGAGTCCTGGACTGGGCCTCCGAGCGATTTCGCGTGCGGCCGCTGAGCCTGGGGGATTATGTGCTTAACGGGGGAGAGGTAGCGGTTCTCGCGATGGTCGAGGCCATCGCCCGGCTGATCCCCGGAGTCGTTGGGAACCCGGCTTCCTTGGTCGAAGAGTCGCATCAGGACGGCCTGCTGGAATACCCCGTATACACGAAACCGGCGGTATGGCGGGGCCGGGAGATCCCGGAGACTCTGCTCTCCGGACACCATACCCGGATAGCCCGTTTCCGCCGCGACGAGCAACTGCGCAGAACCGCCGAGCGCAGGCCCGAGCTATTAGCCGTTATGGACCAGGAAGCCCTGGACCGGGCCGATCTGGAAGCGCTGCGGGAGGCCGGCTACGAACAGTAGCCGTAGGAGCAGTTCTCACCCGAGCCGCCGGATTCGAGCTTGCCCAGCAGCTGTGGCAGAATAGATCATTGCGTCCGCAGGTCAGATACTGCCACTGGGGTAATCCGGCTATGGTGCGGCGCGCCGGCTGGCCAGCCCTGTGGTCGGGCGGTTCCTATCGCTTCGGCAGCTTTCGTCACCTGGAGGGGACTTTGGCTGCCGCAACCCAAAGCGGGCGACCAGTGGCGTCTGCCAGGAGATGCACAATGCACATCCTCGATTCTGTTGATGCAGCCAGTCTGCGTCAGGACGTCCCGGACTTCCGCGCCGGTGACACGCTCAAAGTTCACGTGAACATCATCGAAGGAAACCGCTCCCGTGTTCAGGTCTTCCAGGGCTTTGTCCTGGGCCGCCAGGGACACGGCGTGCGGGAGACCTTCACCGTTCGTAAGGTCTCCTTCGGCGTGGGCGTGGAGCGTACCTTCCCGGTGCACTCGCCAATCATCGAGAAGATCGAACTCGTGAGCCGTGGTGATGTCCGCCGTGCCAAGCTCTACTACATGCGCGAGCTGCGCGGCAAGGCTGCGAAGATCAAAGAGAAGCGTGAGAACACCAGCTCCGCTAAGTAAACGCAGCAGAAGCGAAGTACGGTCTTGTCGACTGAACTGACCGGACAAGCCAAACGCCGGCCTAGGAAACTGGGCTGGCGTTTCGTTTTGATCGGCCTGATCGCAGTGGTTCTGGTGAGCGGCCTGATCCGGGCTCTGTGGGTCGAGGTCTACTACATCCCCAGTGAGTCGATGGAACCGCTTTTCATTGCGGGGGATCGGGTGGCCGTCTCCCGAATGGACAGCGGGATCGAATCGCTCCAGCGCGGCGATGTGGTGGTTTTCGACGGGCGGGGTTCCTTCGACCCGCTCAATTCCGGCCGCGGGCCGGTGACCGATCTCTTCCAGGGGGTAGGCCAGTTCCTGGGTCTGGTGGGCAGCGATACCGTCTACGTCAAGCGCATCCTGGGCATGCCGGGCGATCGGGTGAGCTGCTGCGACGCGTCCGGTCGCCTGGTCGTCAACAGCCAGGCTGTCGATGAACCCTATCTGTACGCGGGCAATGAATCTGGTGCTGAAGCCAGCCAGGTCGCTTTTGATGTTCTCGTGCCGCAGGGTAAGTTGTGGCTATTAGGTGATCATCGCTCGCTCTCCGCTGACTCTCGTTCCCTGTTGGGTGCCCCCGGTGGCGGCCTGGTCTCGGCGAGTAAAGTCATCGGCAGGCCGATCCAGATCTTGTGGCCGCTGGATCGAGCCGGTGCGGTACCGCGTACTCCGGTGGGGCCATAAGAGCAGAGCAAGGAAAGGGCAGGGCGTAGATGTCTCAGGAAGCAGCGGAAACCCCGGATGCGGAGCAGCGTGCTGCTAAGAGCAAGACGAAGAAACCTGCCACCGTCTGGACCTGGCTGCGGGAGATCGTGATCGTCATCGTCATCGCGCTGGCCCTCTCTTTCCTGATCAAGACCTTCCTCTTCCGCCCGTACTTCATCCCATCGCCGTCGATGGAGCTGACCCTGCAGAAGGACGACCGGATCTTCGTCAACGTCCTGACGCCGCAGTTCTTCCCGCTGCAGCGCGGTGACATCGTGGTCTTCAAGGACACCCAAAACTGGCTCCCGCCGACGCAGACCACCCCGCCCAATCCCTTCCAGCAGGGTCTGATCTTCGTGGGACTCATGCCGGATCAATCGCAGCAGCACCTAGTGAAACGGATTATTGGCATGCCGGGAGACCAGGTGAGCTGCTGCGATGTGCAGCAGCGGATCACTGTGAACGGCACCTCATTGAACGAGCCTTATCTCTACCCGGGAACCGATAATACGATTGGCCCCAACGGAACGTTCAATGTCACGGTGCCGGACGGCAAACTCTGGGTCATGGGCGACAACAGGAACAATTCCGCGGATTCTCGGGCGCATCAGGACTCCCCGGGGCAGGGCTTCGTATCGGTCTCCGATGTCGAAGGCGTGGCGACGGTGATCGCCTGGCCTATCAACCGTTGGACGATCCTGGGGAATTATCCCGAGACGTTCAGTGAAGTCCCGGCACCTTCTGACTCAGCTAGCAGCCCGGAACCGGCCCCGGCTGGCTAGTGGACAGCACGGCAGAGGCAGGGCAGGAAGCAACGGATTCGCGCCGGAAACCAGTGGTTAAGGCCGCCCCCACCCTGACGGTAGAGCGTTCGCTGATGGCTTCCGGGGCCCGTTTCATCGCCGGTGTCGACGAAGTCGGCAGGGGAGCGCTTGCCGGCCCGGTCAGCGTCGGGATTGTGGTGGTGGACGCGTCCGCGCAACGGCCCCTGGCCGGGGTGCGGGACTCCAAGCTGCTCTCCCCGGCGGAGCGAGAGGCTCTTGTACCGCTGATCCGGCAATGGGCGGTAGGCAGCGCTGTGGGGCATGCAGCGGCTGCGGAGATCGATGAATGGGGGCTCAGCGCAGCATTGCGGACGGCTGCTCTCCGGGCCTGGAAGCAGCTGCTGGCAGCCGGAGTCCGGGCTGAGGCGGTGATTCTGGATGGTAAGCACAACTGGATCTCAGCGCAGCAGTCGAGCATCTTCGAGCTCGCGGAGACCGGTGGTGATCTTCATGACGGACCGGAGGTAGAGGAAGGGATCGAAGCGCCCGTGCACACCCGAATCAAAGCCGATCTCGAATGCCTCAGCGTCGCTGCTGCCAGTGTGCTGGCTAAAGTGGAGCGCGATACCCAGCTGACCGAACTGGACCGGAAATTCCCGCAGTTCGGCTGGAAAGTCAATAAAGGATACGCCACGGCTGCGCACCGGGCCGCGATACAAGCCTCTGGCCCCAGTCCGTGGCATCGGATGAGCTGGCAGCTGGTTCCGCGTGCAGTGCCCTCAGCGGTCCTAGCGGCTGCTGCAGATGCTGCGGATAAGGCATGATGGGGCTATGAGCACCGAAGACCTCGAGAATTACGAGACCGAGATGGAGCTCCAGCTCTACCGGGAGTACCGGGATGTGGTTGGCCTGTTCAGCTACGTGATCGAGACAGAGCGGCGCTTCTACTTGGCGAATCACGTGGATCTGCAGACTCGCTCTGCCGATGGCGAGGTGTATTTCGAGCTGAATCTCCAAGACGCCTGGGTCTGGGATGTCTACCGGTCGGCGCGCTTCGTGAAGAGCGTCCAGGTGATCACCTTCAAAGATGTCAACGTCGAAGAACTCGTGCGCTCTGATGATCTGGAACTGCCGAAAGATGCCGGTCTGACCTCTTAGAGTTCGCTCCTCCACAGGGGTAATTACTGGGGTTTTCTGCACATGGGCGCGTTCACGACTGCCTGGTGTATATACCGAGTGGAACGCTCAATGCATGACAGCGAAGCAGGTTTTAGGAGCTTACGGTGAGTCCCTTGCCGCTGCGTATCTGACGCGGCAGGGCATGACCGTGCTTGAGAGCAATTGGCATTGCGCCCGTGGGGAGATCGACCTGGTGGCCTTCGACGGCGAGATCCTGACCGCCGTTGAGGTCAAGACCCGGCGCTCGATGCGCTACGGTCACCCTTTTGAGGCGATCACCGATGCGAAGCTGAGCCGTTTGCATACTCTTGCCGTTTTGTGGGCGCGGCAGCACGGCTACTTCGCTTCACAGCTCCGAGTGGATGCCGTAGCGGTATTGCTGGACGGGGCCGAACCGCGCATCGAGCATCTGCGAGGGCTGTACCGATGAGTCTCGGCAGAACATATGCGGTAGCGCTTATGGGCTTGCGCGGCAATATCGTGGAGATCGAGGCGGATATCGGCCAGACCCTGCCGAGCTTCCAGATCTTGGGGTTACCGGATGCCTCGCTGCAAGAGGCTCGGGAGCGGATCAGAGCCGCTGCTCATAACGCAGGAGTCCCGCTGAGCCGCAGGAAGATCACCGTGAACTTGCTGCCGGCTTCCCTGCCTAAACGCGGCAGCTCTTTCGATCTGGCCATCGTCATGGCTGCTTTGCGAGCAGCGGGGGACATCCAGGACCCGGGGAAGTGCGTCTTCCTCGCTGAGCTGGGCCTTGATGGCAGGCTCCGACCAGTACGTGGGGTCCTGCCGGCGGTCGCCGCAGCGGTCCGGCTGGGATTCCGCCGGGTAGTCGTTGCCAGCGCAAACCTGGCTGAGGCGCAGCTGGTTCCTGGTTCGGAGGTGATCGGCTGCGCCGGCCTTGGCGACGTGGCCCGGGGATTCGGCGCTGACCCCGAGGGCTTAGTCGTCGACCAGGAGCCTTTTTCGCCGACAGCGCCGGGCACGGATCCCACCAAGGGGATCTTGCCCGATCTTTCCGAAGTAGCGGGTCAGGATGAAGCCCGGATCGCGCTGGAAGTCGCTGCCGCAGGAAGACATCACCTGCTGCTCAAAGGGCCACCGGGTGCGGGGAAGACCATGCTCGCCGAAAGGTTGCCCGGCATCCTTCCGGACCTGGAAGAACAGGAAGCGATGGAAGTGACCTCTGTGCATTCGCTCTCCGGCCCGGAACAGGGCTGTGCCGGGTTGATCCGCAGACCGCCTTATGAGAATCCGCACCACACCGCCAGTTCCGCGGCTATTATCGGTGGCGGCTCCGGTATTCCGAGGCCAGGGGCCGCTTCCCGGGCGCATCGAGGCGTACTTTTTCTGGATGAAGCACCGGAGTACGAGCGTCGAGTGCTCGACGGCCTGCGTCAGCCTCTAGAAAGCGGTGAACTAGTCATCCACCGCTCTGCGGGCGTGGCCTCTTTCCCTGCACGCTTTCAATTAGTGCTTGCGGCCAACCCCTGTCCCTGCGGTCAGGCTACGGGGAAGGGGCGGGATTGCACCTGTACGGCATTAGCCCGACGCCGCTACTTCAGCAAGCTTTCCGGCCCATTGCTCGACCGGGTCGATGTGCAGATCGCGGTAGGCCGATTATCGCCGGCGCAGCTCTCCAGTCAGGAGCAAGGAGAGCCCAGTGCGGCAGTGGCCCAGAGAGTACTCTCTGCCAGGGAAAGAGCGCGATGCCGTTGGCGGGAGCACGCTCTGACGGTCAACGCCGAAATACCTGGACGCCTGCTGCGCGGGCAGTTCCGGTTATCCGAATCGGTCACCCGGAGCCTGGACACAGCATTGGAGCGTGGAGTGATCACAGCCCGGGGCTACGACCGGGTGCTGAGGATTGCCTGGACACTGGCAGATCTGGCACAGCAGAACCGTCCCGGAAGCGATGAACTGGGTCAAGCGCTGATGCTGCGTCAGCACGGTGAACTCTCATGAGCACCGGAGCCGTGGAGCCTGCTGAAACTTCCGAGATCCTCTGGGCTCGGGCCGGTCTCAGTCGCCTGCTCGAACCGAATGACGGCCCGGCCGCTGCGCTGAACCGGATACTCGGGCCGCGAAAGATGCTGCGAGTCATTCAGGGGCGGGAGCGGATTCAGTCCGCACAGGAAGAAGCTGCAGCGGAATGCCTGAGCGCAGAGACCTCTCTGCGCTGGCGTGGGCTCGACGAGTCGCTTGCGCGCTGGCGGACCAGGTTAGCAGCGCTCGACCCTCAACGAGATCTCGACGCAATTCACCGGTTAGGCGGCGGCCTGCTCATTCCCGAGGCGCTCGGCTGGCCGCATTCCCTGAACGATCTGGGGCTTTCCGCCCCGCAGGCGCTGTGGTATCTGGGAAATCGGCCGCCGAAAGTGCCCGCTGCCGAGCATTGCATAGCGGTTGTCGGCTCCCGGGACTGCACGGGTTACGGGCGGACCATCGCCTATGAACTCGCCACCGGGCTTGCCGAAGCCGGGCTGACGGTAATCTCCGGTGGAGCATACGGCATCGATGGAGCTGCCCACCGTGCCGCGCTCGCGGCCAGGGCAAGTCCGGAAAAACCCGGATTGCCGACTATCGCGGTGATGGCCGGGGGGCTGGATCGCTGGTACCCCCAGGGGAACGAGGAATTGCTCAGAGAAGTCCGCAGCCGAGGTTTGCTGCTCTCCGAAGTTCCCGTGGGCACAGCACCCAGCCGCTATCGATTCCTGCAGCGGAACCGGCTGATCGCTGCATTATCAGCCGCAGTGGTCGTGGTGGAGGCGCGCTGGCGCTCCGGGGCGCTCAACACCGCGCATCATGCGCTGGCTCTCGGCCGGCAGGTCGGGGCCGTTCCGGGGAGAGTGGACCTGGCGCACTCTGCGGGCTGCCATCGATTGCTCAGAGAAGGGGCCGTTTGCGTTACTGATGCTGCTGAAGCGGCGGAGCTCTCCGGCAGCATCACCAGAGCCTCTGGGCTAGCGGAACAGCTCCGCCGCGAACAGCCTTCAGGGCAGCGAGCTCAAGCTAAAAGGTCAGAGCGGCGGGTGCACGATGGACTGGCCACGGAAGACCTCATGATCTTCGATGCGCTGCCGGCTCGCAGAGGTTTTGTACCAGGGAGGATCAGCGAGCTTTCGGGCTTGCCCATGGAGAAAGTCCGGGCCGGGCTGGGGCGGCTGGAGCTCCTCGGATTGGCGTGTCAGGTCAACCATGCTGATGGCCGGCGCTGGCGGAAGCTGGAGCGCGATGCATGATTCTTGAGCTGAGTTGGGAAAGCGTGAAGCAGCTTGATACGGCGATTCCGCTTGCCTTCAGCGGCCCGGAGCAGCAAAGTGAAAGAGTGTCCGAGACATCGCTTCCCGAGACCTACGCAGCCGCCACTGCCGGGTTCGGTACGTATCTGCACGCCGAACGCGCCCGTTCGGCGCATACGATCCGCGCCTATCTTGCGGACCTGCACAACCTCTTCGAATTTGCGATCCGGGAAGACATAGCGGACCCTGCGGAAATCGACCTCAGCCTGCTGCGCAGCTGGCTCGGAGAGCAGAGCCTGGCCGGCCTGAGCCGCGCGACGATCGCCCGGCGGGCTGCCACAGTGCGCACCTTCATGGCCTGGATGCTTCGAGAAGGCCGGATCGACACCGACCCCAGCCTGCGCATGGGGTCCCCGAAACGTCAGAAGCACCTACCGGGTATCGTGCAGCAGGGACGGGTCGAACGCTTCCTCAGCCCGCTGAAACAAGGCGCTGAAGACGGTGACCCGGTCGCGAAACGCGATCTGGCAATGGCCGAGCTGCTCTACGCAGCGGGGCTGCGCGTCGGTGAGCTGGCCGCTCTTGATATCGACGATCTGGACCTGGAACGACGAACCGTCCGGGTGCTGGGCAAAGGCAATAAAGAGCGGGTGGTGCCCTTCGGCATACCGGCGGCGAGGGCGCTCGAGAACTGGATCCGCACCGGCAGGCTAGCACTGCGGACCGATACGAGCGGCGCCGCGCTTTTCCTGGGTGCCCGCGGAGGTCGCATCGATCAGCGTCAGATCCGCTCCGTCGTGGCCAGAGCGCTGGAAGCCCTGGGTGAGACCACGGCCAGAAGCCCGCACGCCCTGCGGCACAGCATGGCCACCCACTTGCTCGATGGCGGTGCGGACCTGCGCGCCGTCCAGGAAATGCTCGGGCACGCTTCGCTAGCGACCACGCAGATCTACACGCACGTCTCGGTGGAGCGGCTGCGCTCCAGTTACCAGCAAGCGCACCCCCGGGCCTGATAGCACTGGCGTAATGCTCCGGTATACGGCACAATAATCATTAGTTCGAACAAAACGCTGTTAAAGCTGAATATCTCACATGCCGGAACCATGGCAGAAGGTCGTTGGGGAAGACGCACCTAAGGCTATGGAGGATGGTATGTCTGTTGTGGCAACGCGCGGAGTTATTTTCATACACTCCGCGCCATCGGCGTTATGCCCGCATATCGAGTGGGCTCTCGGCTCCGTCCTGGATGAGCGGACCGATCTCCAGTGGACCCAGCAATCAGCCGCGCCCGGAATGTTCCGAGCAGAGTTGAGCTGGACCGCCGCGCAGGGCACCGGTTCCCTTCTGGCCTCGGCGCTCCGCGGCTGGGCTCATCTGCGCTATGAGATCACCGAAGAACCCAGTGCCGGGGTCGATGGCGGCCGCTGGTCGCACACCCCGGAGCTGGGCATCTTCCACGCCGTCACGGATGCGCACGGCAATATCATGATCTCCGAAGACCGGATCCGGTACGCCTACGAATCCGGAGCGGGCGATGCGGCCAAGGTCTACCACGAGCTCTCCCTGGCACTCGGTGAAGCCTGGGATGAGGAACTCGAGCCCTTCCGCTACGCGGGAGAAGGCGCCCCAGTACGCTGGCTGCACCGAGTAGGCTGAACAAGCCGGCCTTAGTACCTCTTCCAAAGCCTGATGTTGAAGGGCCCCGCACCAATGGTGCGGGGCCCTTCAACATCACCAAGCAGCCAGCTCAGTGATCAGCTCAGTAATCTCAGTAGTTACGGATCACGATGACGGCGTTGTGGCCGCCGAAGCCGAAGGAGTTGCTGAGCGCGACGATATCCCCGGAAGGCAGATCTCGGCGGGAAGTTACGACATCCAGCGGGATCTCCGGATCCTGATTCTCCAGGTTGATGGTCACCGGAGTCGTTCGCTCCTGCACCGCTTTCACCGTGAGCACGGCCTCGACCGCCCCTGAGGCGCCCAGCAGATGCCCGGTCTGGGACTTCGTCGCGGAGACCGCGACGTTATCGACATGCTTGCCCAGCGCACTGTGCAGCGCCGTGTATTCCGGCTTGTCGCCCACCGGGGTGGAGGTCGCATGGGCGTTCACATGGACGATGTCCTCGGGCTGAACCCGGGCATCGAACATCGCTGCTTTGAGCGCACGGGTCGCCCCCAGGCCTTCCGGGTCCGGAGCGGTGATGTGATAAGCGTCCGCGGTCACCGACGTACCGGCCAGCTCGCCGTAGATCCTCGCGCCACGGGCCAGTGCGTGCTCCTCGGCTTCTAGCACCAGGGCACCCGCGCCCTCGCCCATCACGAAGCCGTCCCGATCCGCGTCATAAGGACGGGAAGCGCGCTGCGGGTCATCATTGCGCTTAGACAGCGCCTGCATCGAGGCGAAGGAGGCCAGAGTCATCGGGTGAATCGCGGCCTCGGTACCGCCTGCCATCACCACATCGGCTTTTCCGGAGCGGATCAGCTCCACGGCCTGGTGCAGGGCTTCCGTTCCCGAGGCACAGGCCGAAACCGGAGTGTGCGCCCCGGCACGGGCTCCGAGATCCAGGCTGACCGCAGCTGCCGCACCATTGGGCATCAGCATCGGCACGGTCATCGGCAGCACGCGTCGCGGCCCGCGGTCCTTGAGCGTATCCCAGGCGTCGAGCAAGGTCCAGACTCCGCCGATCCCGGTAGCGAAAGCCACCGCGAAGCGGTCCTGGTCGACATCCGGAGAGCCGGCATCCGCCCAGGCCTCGCGCGCCGCGATCACCGCGAACTGACTTGAGGGGTCCAGGCGCTTCGCCTCGACCCGGCTGAGCGCCTCGGCTGCCGGGGTCGAAGCCCGGGCAGCGAAAGTCACGGGGAGCTCGTATTCGGCGACCCAATCATCGTTTAGGGTGCGGGCACCGGAGACACCGGCCAGAGAGTTCTGCCAGGTCGTAGCCACGTCACCACCGATCGGGGTCGTGGCGCCTAAGCCTGTGATGACTACTTTGCGGGACATGCTTCACTCTCCAGGAAAGACGGAAAAGATGGTGGTCTGAAAATGAGGGGTTTGGTAGAGCTCAGCGAAGGGGGCGAGGCGGCTACGGCCAGCCTCGGCTGCGGTGGGCGCTCATCTGGGCGCCCACCGCAAACCAGCCGGTCTTTATGCCTGGGCGTTAGCGATGTACTCCACTGCATCGTTAACGGTGGTGAGGTTCTTGACTTCCTCATCCGGAATGCGGACGCCGAACTTCTCTTCAGCGTTGACCACGATGGTCATCATGGAGATGGAGTCGATGTCCAGGTCTTCGGTGAAGGACTTCTCCAGCTCCACGGCTTCCGGGGCCAGCCCGGTCTCTTCGTTGACGATCTCGGCCAGGCCGGCCAGGATTTCCTCTTTGCTCGCCATAACGGCTCCTTTTCTGGTATTTCCCTGCTGTTCCGCCCGCTCATCTAGCTGCGGGCCGTGTCGATCAAACCACGGATGCGGTCTGATCAGCGATCGGAGCCGTACCGTACGGTACACCTGCTCTTCTCCGGCCGCCGGAAACTTATCATCGGATCAATCGGTAACGCATTCCTCAGGGTAACTCGACGACCTGCGCGCCGAAGACCAGCCCCGCGCCGAAGCCGATCTGTAGGGACAGCCCGCCGCTGAGCTCCGGGTGCTCTTCGAACAGACGGCAGGTGGCCAGCGGGATGGATGCTGCAGAGGTGTTACCGGTCTCTGCGATATCCCGAGCCACCAAGACATGATCGGGCAGCCCCAGTTCCTTCGCCAGGGAGTCGATGATGCGCATATTGGCCTGGTGCGGCACGAAAGCCGAAAGATCTGCTGCGGTCACGCCGGCAGCTTCCAGGGCTTCTTTGGCAACTTTCGCCATCTCCCAGACCGCCCAGCGGAAGACCGTCTGCCCGTCCTGCCTGAGCGTGGGCCACAGCTGAGCCTCCGTCTCCAGAACCGAACCCACTGCCGCTCCGTTGCCCTGCTGGGCGGCAAGTGAAAGGGTTCTGATGTCCAGAAGCGAATGGGTCATACCGATGGCATCCCATTTACTGCCGTCCGAGCCCCAGACCGAGGGGCCGATGCCGGCGCTGTCTGCGGGCCCGATCACGGCGGCACCGGCTCCGTCCCCGAGCAGGAAGGAAATCGTGCGCTCATGATTATCGATGACGTCCGAGAGCTTCTCCGCGCCGATCACCAGCACGTAGTCGGCCTGGCCGGAGCGCACCAGGGCATCGGCCTGGGCGATGCCGTAGCAGTAGCCGGCACACGCCGCAGAGATATCGAAGGCAGGGGCCGGGGTGGCCCCGAGCCGCTCCGTCAACTGAGCCGCAGCCGATGGTGTGGCATAGGGGTGGGTCACCGTGGAGACCAGCACGGCACCAAGTTGAGAGGCTTCGATCCCGGCGCTCTCCAGGGCCTGGCGGGCGGCGGCTTCCGCCATATCCGTGACGCTGACTTCTTCTGGTGCCCGCCGGCGGGTCACGATTCCGGTGCGCTGCTGGATCCATTCATCGGAAGAGTCGATCCACTGGCAGACGTCTTCATTGGTCACCACGATCTCGGAGCGGTAAGCGCCGAGCCCCAGGATCTTGCTGTGCTCATGGCCCCTGGTCTGCTTGAGCTGCGGGCGGGCCTGCTGGGACGGGGAGTCCACCATGATCAATGTCCGCCTTCCGTGAATTGACGGCTTGAACCACTGCCGGAGGTGGCCGGAGTGAGGTCAAGGAGCTCTCGGGCGGCATCGAGATCCGCCGGCGTCTTGACCGCGACGCAGCGAACTCCGGGCATCGATCGTTTGGCCAGCCCCGTGAGCGTGCCTGCGGGGGAGAGCTCGATCAGCCGGTCGACGCCCAGCTCGAGCATCGTGGCCATGCATGCGTCCCAGCGTACCGGGCGGCACACCTGGGCGACGAGGCTCTGAAGCACCTCGGAGCCGCTGGCCACCGAGGCTCCGTCGAAGTTGGAGAGCAGTGTGAGCTGCGGATCCTGCGGCTGCATCTGGCCGGCGAGAGCCGCCAGGTTCGCGATAGCGGGAGTCATGTGTTCGGTGTGGAAGGCTCCGGCGACGCTCAGCGGTATCACCCGAGCCCGGGCCGGGGGATCAGCCGCCAAAGCGGCGAGCCTTTCCAGGGTTCCTGCGGCCACGGTCTGCCCCGAGCTGTTGAGATTGGCAGGAGTCAGCCCTGCCTGCTCGATGGCGGCGAGCACTTCTTCCTGCACTCCGCCCACTACCGCGCTCATGCCGGTGGCTTCGGCTGCGGCCGCGCCGGCCATGCCCCGGGCTCGTGCTGCGACGAATGACATCGCCGATGCTTCACTGAGCACTCCGGCCAATGCCGCCGCGGTGATCTCACCGACCGAATGCCCCGCCAGAACCGGGCCTTCAGAGTCGGCTGAAGCTGAAACAGAAGTGATCCCGCCGGGCCACAGCGCCTTGGCCGATACGAGCCCGGCAGCGACGATGAGCGGCTGGGCAACAGCGGTATCTTTGATGGTCTCGGCATCGGAGACGGTGCCGTGGGCGATGAGGTCGACTTCGGCGATCTCGCCCAGGGCTTCCAGCTGTTCGCGAGCTCCGGGAAGTTCTAGCCAGGGCTGGAGGAAGCCAGGGGACTGAGCGCCCTGTCCAGGGCAGACGATCGCAAGCACGGTTACTAGCCTTTCAAAGATCCCCGCTGATACAGCTGTTCAGGAGCACGAAGCTCCATGGGAAGAATTGTAGGTTATCTACAAAATGAGCGGGTTCAGGTGGCGGAAACTTTCTGAATTTTAGTTGATTTCCGATCATTACCGTTAACGGGCAGGCCTTCTGCGGAAGCAGCAGCCCCGCTTTCGCCGAGCCTGCCCACTGTCAGAGCCGTCTGGAGGACGAAAGCCTCACGCGGAATCAAAGGATCCCAGCCGGTCACATCGATAACTCTCCGCAGCCGGTAGCGCACGGTATTCGCGTGCACGAAGAGCTCCCGTGCCGTGGCCTCGAGGGAATGCCCCAGGGCGAGATAGCCGCTCAGGGTTTCCTCTAGGCCATTGCCTGCAGTACGCAAGGGGAGGTAGATGCTCTCGATCAGGGCCGCTCGGGCACCATCATCACCGTTGATCACCCGCTCCGGCCAGAGATCTTCCGAAGAGACAGGTCGCGGCGCCAGGGGCCAGGCCCGCACCGCTGCCAGACCCGCGAAGGCGGCCCGGGCAGAGTAGCTGGCTTCCATGAGCGAGGCCGCCTCGGGTCCGTAGACTACTGGCCCCGGGCCGAAGAGCTCGCAGAGTTTCTGAAAGGCGATCTGCTGATCGCAGACCCCGCCGAGGATCAGGATCAGACGTTCGCCCTGAATTCCCACCAGTGCATCCTCGGCCTGCCGGGCCGCCGCCCGGCGCAGCTCGGTCACGAAGCCCTGCCCCGGCTCTGCGGGCATACTGCCGACGAGCACCATGAACCGCCCTGTGGAGCGCCAACCGAGGGCGGCGATCCGGGAGCGCAGTGCATCGGTGCTCTCACCGCGCAGAATGGCATCGACGATCAAGGATTCCAGCCGGGTATCCCAGGATCCCCGGGTCTCCGCGGCCCGGGCGTAGACGTCCGCGGCCGCGAAGGCGACTTCGCGGGCATAGCGCAGCACGGCTTCCCGCAGCGCAGCCTCATCCCCGGGCGCGGCCAGCTCCGGGACCTGGTCCTCCACCACCTGAACGACGATCCGGATCAGCTGCAAGGCTTTCTGCAGGCTGATCGAGCGGGTCAGCTCGGTGGGCGCCTGGCCGAAGACATCCGTGAGCACCCAACCGGGGGAGGATGGCTTCTGGTAGTAGTTCACGAACGAGGCGATGCCGTTCTGTGCGAGCAGACCCAGCGCACTGCGTTCCTGTGCGCTGAGCCTGCGGTACCACGGCAAGGCTGAATCCAGCCGCTGTGTGGTCATCGTGGACAGGGCGCTGATGCTGTCGCGCAGCTTAGCCAGGGTCTGCGGATTGCTCGCAGTCACCGGTCCAGCGGCCTTGCTCATCGTGGGCTTCGCCTCTTAGCTATCGCCGCCGGCGTTCCCGGTGGTCCCGGCGTTGACATCAGCGAGTCGGTACTTCTCGATGGCCTGGCCTGGGGCCTGCCAATCGACTTCGCCCCGGCGGGCGAGCATCTCTAGAGCCCGGACCACGATGGAGTGGGCATCGATCTTGAAGTAGCGCCGTGCGGCAGCCCGGGTATCGGAGAAACCGAAGCCATCGGCACCTAAGGTGGCGAATTCGTTCGGCACGAACTGCCGGATCTGATCCGGCACGGCCTTCATGTGATCGGTCACCGCGACGACGGGCCCGGTAGCCCCGGCCAGCTGCTGAGTCACGAAAGGAGTCCGTGCTTCAGCACCCGGGTCGAGGAAGATCTCCTCTTCGGCGGCCAGGCCGTCCCGGCGCAGCTCAGTCCAGGAGGTCACCGACCAGACATCGGCTGAGACACCCCACTCATCGGCCAGGATTTGCTGGGCCTCCAGTGCCCAGGGCACCGCCACGCCGCTGGCCAGGAGCTGAGTCCGAGGGCCGTCGATCTTCGCTGGAGTCAGCAGATAGATGCCCTTGACGATGCCTTCGACGTCTACTTCCTCCGGCTCGGCGGGCTGCTGGATCGGCTCGTTGTACACCGTGAGGTAGTACATGACATTCCGATCGTCTTCGCTCAGCGCGGGGTCGTCGCCGTACATGCGCTCTAGGCCGGATTTGAAGATATGTGCGATCTCATAGCCGTAGGCGGGGTCATAGCTGATCACCGCAGGGTTGGTCGAGGCCAGGAGCAGCGAGTGCCCGTCAGCGTGCTGGAGGCCTTCGCCGGTGAGCGTGGTCCGGCCCGCAGTGGCTCCGATGATGAAGCCGCGGGTCATCTGATCGGCGGCGGCCCAGATGGAGTCACCGGTGCGCTGGAAGCCGAACATCGAGTAGAACACGTAGACCGGGATAAGCGGTTCGCCATGCGTCGCATAAGCGGTGCCCGCAGCCGTGAAGGCGGCGACCGAACCGGCTTCATTGATGCCGGCGTGCACGATCTGCCCGGCGGGGGACTCCCTGTAGGCCAGAACCAACTCACGATCCACGGAGAGGTAATTCTGCCCCTTCGGGTTGTAGATCTTGGCGGTCGGGAAGAAGGAATCCATGCCGAAGGTCCGCGCCTCATCGGGAATGATCGGCACGATCCGCTTGCCGAAGTCCTTATCCCGCATCAGGTCCTTGAGCAGCCGGA
The DNA here is from genome assembly GCF_000376245.1 of Acaricomes phytoseiuli DSM 14247. Taxonomy (GTDB): domain Bacteria; phylum Actinomycetota; class Actinomycetes; order Actinomycetales; family Micrococcaceae; genus Renibacterium; species Renibacterium phytoseiuli. The sequence continues at coordinate 17,891 of NZ_AQXM01000035.1, forward strand.
CGAAAGCCATCGTGGTCGCGGCGTACTGCTTGCCCGAGCCCCGTTTGGCCACCTCGTAGGACTTCTCCTCCGGAAGCACCACCTCGGTGTGCTTATCGCGCCGCTCCGGGACGAAACCGCCCAGTTCCTTGCGCCGTTCCATGAGGTATTCGATCTCGGGAGAATCCGTCCCGGGGTGGTAGTAAGGCGGCCGGTAGGGATCCGCTTCCAGCTGCTCATCGCTGATCGGGATCCGCAGCTGGTCCCGGAAGTCCTTGAGATCCTGCAGGGTCAGCTTCTTCATCTGGTGCGTCGCGTTGCGGGCCTCGAAGTGCGTGCCCAGCCCGTAGCCCTTGACGGTGTGCGCCAGGATGACCGTCGGCTTGCCCTTGAACTCCATCGCGGCCTTATAGGCGGCGTAGACCTTGTGATAGTCGTGACCGCCGCGCTTGAGGTTCCAGATGTCCTCATCGGTCATATCCGCGACCATCTCTTTGGTCTGCGGGGATTTGCCGAAGAAGTGCTCCCGGATGAATCCGCCAGACTCCGCCTTGAAGGTCTGGTAATCGCCGTCGACCGTAGTGTTCATGATGTCGACGAGCGCGCCGTCGTCGTCCTTGGCCAGCAGTTCATCCCACTCCCGGCCCCAGACGATCTTGATGACGTTCCAGCCAGCACCGCGGAAGAAAGCCTCGAGCTCCTGCATGATCTTGCCGTTGCCGCGGACGGGGCCGTCCAGGCGCTGCAGATTGCAGTTGACCACGAAGGTCAGATTGTCGAGCTTTTCGTTGGCCGCCAGCTGGAGCAGGCCGCGCGACTCGGGCTCATCCATCTCGCCGTCGCCCAGGAAAGCCCAGACATGCTGCTGCGAGGTGTCCTTGATGCCCCGGTTCTCCAGGTAGCGGTTCGACTGCGCCTGGTAGATCGCGTTCATCGGGCCGATGCCCATGGAAACGGTGGGGAACTCCCAGAACTCCGGCATCAACCGCGGGTGCGGGTAGGAAGACAGGCCATGCGGGGCCTTGGACTTCTCCTGGCGGAAGCCATCGAGATCGTCCTCGCTGAGCCGGCCCTCCAGGAAGGCCCGGGCGTACATGCCGGGGGAGGCGTGGCCCTGGAAGAAGATCTGGTCGCCGCCACCGGGGTGATCCTTGCCCCGGAAGAAGTGGTTGAAGCCGACTTCGTAGAGCGTTGCCGCGCCGGCATAGGTGGAGATGTGCCCGCCGACCCCGATCTCCGGGCTTTGCGCGCGGTGCACCATGACCGCGGCGTTCCAGCGCAGCCACTTCCGGTAGGTCCGTTCAATCTCTTCATCGCCGGGGAAATCGGCTTCCTGATCGATCGGGATCGTGTTGACGTAGTCCGTGGTCGTGACCATGGGCACGCCAACGCTCTGCGCTCCGGCACGCTGAAGCAGTGAACGCATGATGAACTGAGCCCGTTCCGTGCCCTGCTCTTTGATCAGGGCATCGAGGGATTCGATCCACTCGGCGGTCTCTTCCGGATCTTTGTCCGGAAGCTGGTTGGTCAGCACGCTCAGAATGTGAGAATTCTCTTCCCCGGCAGTCACGTTTAACCTCTCCGCATCTCATATGAAGCATGTGTCGTGCTGGTGCTTGTATTTCGGCTCGGCGGTCACACCGCCTCATACCAAGGAGCAAGCGACAGCGACGTCGGGATCGCGTCGGTGGACGCAACAATCCACTCCCCACTCTAAACCGGCCCAGCCTCCTATGCGTAGCCAGGATTACTAGGCTCTGGTCCGGAGTAACGCCGCGCCGAGCCCTAGGCTTCCGAGGAATCAGTGCGGGAATGCTTGATACCGGCAGATTTTCAGTGTTTTCTTGTGATAAAGCACATACTCTCAGAAGGCTCTGCGACACTAGAGGACATTAGAGACAGCCACTGCTCAGCATCTAGGGCATAGTGGTAGGTAGTGCTAGGAAGCTGTAGAGAAGCTTCTAGAGAAGCTACAGAAAGGCATGGAGGAAAATCGTGAACGATGCCGACTCCGGCAACGGCAGCGCAGTCACATCGCTTGGTGAGACAGGTTCGGCCACCGCAGCGGAACAATTGGGATTCAAGGCCGGTGACTTGATCCAGGAATTCGGTTACGACGAGGACGTTGATTTCGCCCTGCGGGACAGTGTCGAGGAGCTCACCGGCAACGAGATCCTCGAAGAGGAAGATCACGACGTGGTCGACGCCGTCCTCCTCTGGCAGCGCAGCGATGACGATGACCTGGTGGATTCGCTCATGGACGTCATCGGGGATCTCGATGAGGGCGGTGTGGTCTGGGTGTTCACGCCGAAGTCCGGGCGCAGCGGATACGTTCCGCCATCGGAGATCCAAGAGGCCGCGCCGACAGCCGGCCTGCACGTGACCAGCACCGCGGGGGTCAGCGATGATTGGGCCGCTACCCGCTTGGTGCCGCGCCGGAATCACAAATAAGCTCTCCCGTGGGCGGCCTCGTCATCAGCCCTGAGGGTCTGCAGCTGATCGGTGCCCCGGCGCCGGTGTTCGACCTGCCGAATCAGCATGGCGAACAGGTCACCCATGAGGCGTTGCGGGGCCGCCCAGCGTTCCTGATCTTCTTTCCTGCAGCATTCTCACCCATCTGCGACGGCGAACTGCGTGAACTGCAGCGGCGCAGGGAGGGGTTGGAGCCGGCGCATCTGCTGGCAGTTTCCACCGATACGAAATTCAGTCTCCGCGCCTATGCCGAAGCCGAAGGCCTCGGCCTGGAGCTGCTGAGCGACCACTGGCCGCATGGCGAGGTCTGCCGGCGCTACGCAGCCTTCGACGATACGCGGGGGGCAGCTCACCGGGTGAGCGTGCTGATCGATTCGCACGGTGTCATCCGGGACGTCTTCCAGAGCGAAGCAGGCGCGACGAGGCCCATCTCCCGTTACCTTCAAGCGCTCGCGAGCCTCCAGGCGCTGGGGCAAGAGTCATGACGGATCCATCCCGCAAATCGTGGCAGCCGCTTCTCGACATGCTCTCCGGGGTCCTGGCTCGGGGCCGCCGGATCGCGGTGCTCACCGGAGCCGGCATCAGCACAGATTCCGGGATCCCAGATTACCGCGGCCCCAGCTCCCCGCGACGAACTCCCATCACGTATCAGGAATTCGTTTCAGATGATGCGTAGCGGCGCAGGTACTGGGCCCGGAACCAGCTGGGCTGGCGGCATATGCACCGGGCCGAGCCCAATGCCGGGCACCGTGCCCTGGCTCGGCTGGAGCAGCGCGGGCTGCTCACTGGGATCATCACCCAGAACGTGGACCGGCTGCATGAGGATGCAGGGTCCCAGCGGGTGATCGACCTGCACGGGCGCTTCGACCAGGTGATCTGCCTGAGCTGCGCGACCCGGTTCAGCCGGGAGGCTGTCGCGGAGCTCATGAATCAGTGGAATCCGGGCTTCCTGGCCGAGGCAGCCAAGCGCGGGCAGGTGGAGCTCGCCCCGATGCCGATGCCGACCTCGTCGATGCAGAGCTGATCAACGCGTTCTCCATCGCGCCGTGCCCGGTGTGCGGCGGGATGCTGAAACCGGATGTCGTCTTCTTCGGCGAGAACGTCCCGAAAGATCGGGTCGAGCAGTGCTACGCGCTGGTGGCGGAGGCCGGTGGTCTGCTCGTGGTGGGCTCATCGCTGACGGTGATGAGCGGGCTGCGCTTCCTGCGCCGAGCCAGCAAAGACGGCCAGCCGGTAGCCATCGTCAACCGGGGCGAGACCCGCGGTGATGATCTAGCGGAAGTCACCGTGGCGGCCGGAGCATCCGAGGTATTGAGCTTCCTCGAACAGGCCCTGCCCGGCCGATGAGTGTTTAGTCAGAACATCAGGTACAGTAGAGGATCGTAGTTTCAAGGGTCTTTAGCTCAGCTGGTAGAGCGCCACGTTTACACCGTGGATGTCATCGGTTCGATCCCGGTAGGACCCACCACACGAAAAACCCCGCCAAATCAAGGAACTAGAGTTCCTGATTTGGCGGGGTTTCGTATGTTTGTGGCGTTTTTGTGGCGAAAAACAGCCCTTTATTTACAACGATTTGCAGCGGCCTGATCACCCCAAACCCCAACTGTCAACCAAACCCGGGGCAGACCCGGCTTCTGAAGGTTATGAGTTTGGGTGGGGCGTGTTTTACCTGATAGGTAGAGGCGGACTTCTACGACCGGGCTGTGTACTACTATTAGACGTGCTGGGCTCTGAAGGCTTCGGGTCTCAAGGGCGGACCTTACGCGAACATGCAATCACCAGGTAGGTGGAGGCTCATCAGCTTTGTTACTCATTTTCACACCCCATACTTTAAGTGATCTATATCACATAAAATTCTGTGCAAGATGAGCTATGCTATGAAAATACTTTAAGTATCCCATGGTGTGTAAATAGTATTTGGGGGGTGTTCGATAAACAATCAATCAATTTCATTGTTGGGAGTAATTTTATGAAGAATTATCGTCCAGTTTTTAATTATGCACTCGCACCCCTTCTGGTTGTTGCACTCATTGGTTCAGGCGGAGCGGTTGCGTCAGCAGCTAGTTCTACCAACGGGTCTTCAGTTGGGACCGAGCATCAGGTGGTGGGTAAAGAAATTCTCAATAGAGATGAAGCCGGCCAATTCGAAAGTCTCCTTGATGAGACAAGAAGACTGGCAGGTAAGCAGCCCTTAAGGGTCAATGAATTTTTAGCAAGAGTGGCCCAACATTATGCTCAAAGAATGGCCTCCGGCGACGCGGCATATGTGCATAATCCATACTATTCCAAGCAGATTCCAGCTGGTTGGTCTCGTTGCGGTGAGAACATCGTCAAAAGAGGCAACAAAGATATACCCGCAATGCATCAGTCATGGGTGGATAGCCCAGGGCACTACGGAAACATGATAGGGGATTACACGGATGTAGGCATAGGATTTGCTACATCGAGTTCCGGAGAAGCTTTTGCTGT
>NZ_AQXM01000036.1 GCF_000376245.1 Acaricomes phytoseiuli DSM 14247
GGGCTTTACGGGCCACAGCCACGACATCGTCACGGAACTCTTTCGGATAGGGCTTGGGCATGAGATACATCCTTCCAGCGAGGACGAATCCTCACAGATCAGATGTCAACCAAACCCGGGGCAGACCCGAACGTCACTTACAGGGCTTCATGGAACGGCCAGTGGTTGCCGGTGACCCCGTTCGTCGTCCCGCTTCTGCCGGTACCAGGTTGGGCGCTCAGCGCTGACGGCGGCGGCGTACTGGTAACTCCCACCCAGGGAGGCTTCCACTGCACGCTATCAGGGAGGCTGGTCAACCAACGGGACAGTTTTTGGACTGATGGCTGGTCATCGGCGGGACAGCCGATCCCCGAACAATGGAGACCTCGAGACAGCACCACCCGGTTCGCGGTGAACTCAACCGACACAGGAGATAACGCCATCAGGGTCCGACTATCATCAGCGGGACTTCATCTGGCTGGCTTCCAGAAATCTGACAGGAACCATATCCAGAAGAACTTCCCAACATTCCTGGAATTCAACTGGTTCATCCCCATGAACCCTGACAACGCGTCCTAAAGAAAGGAACCGGTCATGGGTGAGCAGCAGCACATCATCATTGAAGCCCTCGTCAATCAACTGAGTCAACTGGATCAAGACTTCCGAAAGCTAGAAGCACTAGAGGTTGAGCAGTCACGACGGGTAGAACAAACCCGCAAAGAACTCAGCGACACCGCGACTCGACTCAACGCCTGCCGGGCCGCCCTCGAAGCCTACGAAGACTCCCTCCAAAACCCAGAAACTGATCAACCATGATCGGCGACCCCCGAGTAGCCGCGGTGGCAGGGAGGAGGAGGGCATGCCGACACTAGATGAATTCCTGATAGCACTGTGCGGGGCTGTGCTGGTCGCCCTCACAGCTGGCCTGAGACGCGCCGCAGCCGGACTGAAAAGGATCGGTGAGGACGCGAAAGCAGCCCGACATCAGGTCGAAAACGATCACACCGAAAACTTCAGGGACGCCCAAGACCGGCAACACGGCGAACTGACCATCAGCCTCAACCGGGTCCTGTCCGAGATGCACGCCCAATCCGCAGGGCTTGCCGAACTCCGGGAAGATGTCCAAGACCTCCGCGAAGACGTACAACAGCAACGCCTAGAAGTACATGACATCCGTCGAGCGGGCCGCGCACATGACCGGCCCGAGAACATCAACCAGAAACCCTGCACACCACCCCCCAGGGGGCGTGCTACTGACAGTCCGGGCTTGTGGAACCCTACTTACTGACCTTGTCCTTAACAGCTTCCACGGCATCTTGAGTTTTGTGCCCGAGGTTCTCTTCAAGCTTCAACGCAACACCAATAGCGAAAAAGGTTGGAGCCCACTGACCAACGAAAATTCCCCACCGGTCAGACTGCGCCTTCGAATCATCCGGTTTAGCCCTGCTCAATAGCCACGAAGCAAACGACACCGCCACCGACCCAAACCCCGCCAAATAAGCGTGCTCAGGGGTCATACCTTTATCCCTCAACCAAGAAATCATTCGACCTCACCTCACTACTAGGCAACTGGGTAGAAGACACTCTAGCCGCGAATCATTATCAATACGACCCCCTGAGGGGTCTTTTTCTTTGTGGGAGGCCTTTATGCCTTTTCTTACCGATTTAGCCGACGTTGCCCGGTCAGCGGGTGTGAATGTTGTTGAGTGTCCCGGCTGGCAACGTCGGGGGTTCAACGGCCAGGGCTTCTCAGAGGTGCGTGGGGTGTTGTGGCATCACACTGCCGGGCCCAGGTCCGGGAACATGCCCTCCCTGAACGTTCTCAGAGACGGCAGGCCAGGGCTGGCTGGGCCTTTGTGTCAACTCGGCCTGGCTAGGGACGGCACCGTGTATGTGATCGCCGCTGGCTGGGGCAACCATGCCGGAACGGGCACAGCCCCAGGCATACCCCGCAACCAAGGCAACGCCTACCTCATCGGGGTGGAGATGGAATCCGCCGGGCTACCCCCGTATGACTGGACAGCAGCCCAACTCGATGCCGCGCCCCGTCTAGGAGCAGCCCTAGAACGGGCCTACCTCTGGTGGCTTCCTGAATCGCAACGTCTACAACTCGGCCACTATGAGTACTCCGATGCCGGGAAGATCGACCCCGCCGGGTGGCCCGGCGGCATGGACGGGCTCCGCACCCAAATCAACAAAGCCCTCACCGGGGCACCTACTGAAAGGACATGGCTCGACATGGCTACTAAAGATGATGTGAAGGCAGCACTCCGTGAGGTCCAGAATGAGAGGTTTGACCGGCAAGGCGGCCCGGGCGGGCAGCTCAGCCAGCAAGACTTCTTCGCCTGGTTCGATGCGACCATGCGCTCGGTGGTCCGGCAGACCGCGACCGCAACCGCCCAAGCGATCCTGTCTACCCCGATCAAACGGGAAGGCAACGACGGCACCATCACCCTAGCCACGTTCCTGGCCTACTCGGACGCTAATAACGCCAGCCTCGGCCAGGTGCAGGCCGGTGCCGTCCAGGAAGCCGTCCAAAAAGCGCTCACTGATGGGACCGTGAAAGTCGATGTCAATGTCACCGGAGGCAAATAATGATGGCTAAATACCGTGCCGAGGGCCCGTCGCAGACCCGCTACCCAGGACGGGCTACCATCCGCACTGCCCTCGCATTGCTGCTACCCCTGGTTGCGGGTGCTCCGCTGATCTACCAAGCCGCTACCGGACACGACCCCGCAGCAGCAGCTGGCGTAGCCGGTCTGATTCTTGGGGTCGCAGCAGGCATCACCCGGGTCATGGCCCTACCCGTAGTCAACGAATTCCTCTCCAAAATCGGACTCGGCGCTGAACCACCCCAAGACTAGGAGCATACGTGCAGACCGTGACACTCAAACTAGCGGCAACCCATATTGACGGCTCGCCCGCTACAGGAAAAGTTAGTCTGTCCTATGACGGCGGCGTTGTCATCACTGATCACAAGGTCGCGGTTTACCCCGTCCGGATTGTCAAGGAAATCACCGCCCAAGAAGTGAACATGAACGATCAGATCGTGAACGTCGGCTACGCGGAATTCACGGTGCCTGCGTCTAACGCGGTCCTGCCAGGGGCTGGAGGCACGTACACTGCCATCGTAGACCTGGAAACAGGAGACAGGTACACAACAACGTTTTTCGCGGACAAGGACGCACCCGACGGTATCATCTGGATCAGCCGTCTGCAGTCCACCGATCCGGACCCAGGCACACAGGTGACCGTTGTGACGTATGAAGAAGTCCGAGAATGGGTAGCTGAGGCGACCCAGGGCATGGTCACCGGGGGCAAAATCACCGGCAACAACCTGGTTTTGACTCGCGCTGACGGGTCCGAGGCCTCCGCAGGGAACGTACGCGGCCCGAAGGGTGACACCGGCCCGGCCGGGTCACAAGTACCCATGCGCGTAGACACCAGCGTGGGTACGCGCGTGTACGCCACCATAGGTGGCAGTGAGCACCTGATCTCCGCAGAAACAGGCGCTCGAAACGTTGCCGGCCTGCTCGCCTCGGCCAGGTGGAGTGCAGAGCGAATCCTGCTCAGTCGCTCAGGAAGCTCGGTGACTTACAGGGGTACTCTCCTCAGCGGCCCAGCAGGAGAGGTCTTCATGACCATCCCCGTCGGATTCCGTCCGCGTGACTGGTCCGAGTTTTTTGCCAGTAACGCTGGAGCCATGCTGGTTCGCGGCTCTGGAGGTGCTGTGGCAGGCACCTGCATACTGAGCGGTGAGGCACGCAGGGCTCTTTTCACCGCTACCTGGATAACCGAGGATCCCTGGCCTACGGCACTGCCCGGCACCGCCGCCTAGCCACCATGCGCGCCGCCTACCGATTTCTGCCGTAGGAAGCCGAGTCATGGTAGACGGATTAACGGCACCAGCGTAGAGTTAAGTTAAAGGTTCCACCCCGCTGACAAGAAGCCCAGGCTTCTACCGAAAGGTTAGGCGGGGTGGTCAATTCTTTAACAGGCGATACCCTCGCAGTCTGATACTTAATCGTTGTTGTCTTGGATGATGGCGGATTCATTATCCTCTCCCAGTACACTTCTGGAGTGAGCGATAAAGCGGTGTCACTAACCCGCCGGAGGATACAAAGCAGGTTCGGCCAGGAGTCCATCAAATGAGCAACGAACGATCAACAGACCAGTTCGTCCGCGACCTAATGCGAGAGATCGGCTTTCCGAGACCATGGGAGCAAAGTTGCTCTGACGCGCCTGCGTATATTTACGCCGCTCTCGAAGGTGCATCAAAGTCCGGCGGCGTAGGCCGAGGCAAGCCTGAGTTCGTCATTGAGTCTGGAGAGTTCATCGTCGTGGTCGAGGATAAGGCACGGTTCGAGGACTCGCTTCTGCTCGACGACGAGGGTCGTGTCGCTCTCGACGAACCCTCGCGGGTCAAGTATGCGCTGAACGGTGCCGTGCACTATGCGAAGACCTTCGCCGACAAGACCAAAAAGAAGGTCTTCGCAGTGGGCGTCGCCGGCACGGAGAGCCACTACGACATGACGGTTGCGTACGTCGCGCCGAGGCTCGAGCCCAAGGTCCTGGACGGGCTGGAGACGCTCACGACGCTCTCTGCGGAGAACATCGACGAGTACTACCGCGTCGCCGTGCTCGGCGAGCTGCCCCGCGAGGAACGCGAGGTGCGCGAGATCCGCAAGGTCGCCGCGAACCTCCATGAGGGGATGCGCAACTACGCCTCGCTGGAGAACGAGAACAAGGCAACGCTGGTCTCTGCCATTCTGCTGGCGCTCAAGTACCGACCCGAATTGCTCAACGACCTCACCGGTGACCAACGCAACGGATACCGGGACGGCGAGAAGGTCTACAACGCCGCGAAGGAGTTCCTAGACAGCCCCGAGGCCGACCTCGGCCCGAAGCAGAAGATCGGGATCATGCTCGATCGTTTCGCCTTCATCAAGCGCCATGTGCTGCTGAACCAGCGAAGCCGCGATCTCGGGAAAACGCCGCTCCGACACTTCACGGAGATCCTCGATCATGAGGTCTTCGAGGTCGTGTCGTCGCCCCCACACTCGGCGTTCGACGTGCTGGGGAACTTCTACGGTGAGTTCGTCAAGTACAGCGGCTCCGACGGTAACTCGCTGGGCATCGTGCTCACACCGCACCACATCACCGACCTCATGACCGAGCTGATCGACGTCAACAGTGACGATGTGGTGCTCGATCCGACCGCAGGCTCGGGAGCGTTCCTCATCGCCGCGATGCGTCGCATGTTCGCGGACGCCACCAAGCGCTACGGAGACAAACCCGCTCGACTCGACGACCGCCTCGACGAGATCAAGAAGTTCCAACTGCACGGCGTCGAACTCCAAGACAAGCTCTTCGCCGTCGGGACGACGAACATGATCCTGCGCGGTGACGGCAAAGCGAATTTCCAGCGCCGGAGCTTCTTCGACACCACACGGGACGACTTCTTCCCGTACAACCCCGAGCGCCCCGGTCGTCTTGAGGGGTTCACGAAGGTGCTCATGAACCCGCCGTACTCGCAGTCAAAAGACAAGACGACCCGGCACCTGTCAGAGCTGTCCTTCATCGAGCGGGCGCTGTCCCAGCTGAAAGCCCGAGGGCGTCTCGCGGCGATCATCCCGCAGTCAGCCATGGTCGGAAAGACCAAGGAAGACAAGGCACTCAAGGCGAAGATCCTCAAGCACCACACGCTCGACGCCGTGCTGACGATGAACCCGGACACCTTCCACGGTGTGGGTACCCATGTCGTAATCGCGCTCTTCACCGCAAGGGTGCCTCATCCCGAGACGAAGAAGACCGCGTTCGTCGACTTCAAAGACGATGGGTACAAGGTCCGTCAGCATGTCGGCCTCGTCGATGACGGGCGCGCCGCCGACCGGCGTAAGCATGTGCTCGAAGTTATCCGGGATGGCGTGCCTGATGACACCTCGTTCGTCGTGCACTCTGAGGTCACGGCGACCGACGAATGGCAGCACAGCTACTTTTACTTCAACGACCAGCCGCCGAGCTACGAAGACTTCTACGCCACGGTGGCCGACTATGTGACCTGGCAGGTCGACATGCACACACACGGCCGAGGCGACCTCATCACACCCGCCCTTGCGGAGGCCGAGCACGAGGAGGGTCTCGACCCATGAGCGCATACGAAGACCTGAGGTTCGCCCCGATGTTCATCACGGACGTGTTCGAGTCAATGAAAGCCTCCACTGCTTGGTACGACAAAACCAAGCTTCGGCAGGGTGAGGGTGTCCTCCCGTTCGTCTCCCGGACGAAAACGAGCAATGGAACAGGCGGATTCACCGCGCGGCAAGATAAATCTCCGGAGGTGGGTAACGCGATCACGATTGGTCTGGACACTCAGACGATCACGTACCAGCCTGTGCCGTTCTACACGAGTCAGAACATCCAGGTGCTTCGTCATCCGAGCCTCGACGAGCACAACGCTCTCATGTTGGCTTCGTGTCTTCGCGAGCAGATGGGTAAGTTCAGCTGGGGCGGTAACGGGGCGACCCTGGGCCGTCTCAAGGCAACCAGGATTATGGTTCCCGTCACGACCGAAAACTCTGGTGGTCAGGTCGTAGATTGGGAGGGCATGACACGGTTCGGTGAAGAACTCCGATCCCACACCGTCACACGCGCACGCAACGCTCGAACGTCTGGTGATCTCGACGCCGATACAGACCTACCGGATCTGAGGTTCGAACCAATGCTCATCACAGACGTGCTGACCCCGCATAAAGGAAAAAGGCTCGTTTCTGCAGCCCGCAAGCTTGGTAATACACCGTTTGTTGGTGGATCAGAGAGCTACAACAGCGTCACCGGGTTCTCGAAAGTTGATCCGTTGTTCCCGGGCGGCTGGCTGACGTTAACTTACAATGGCTCTGTCGGGCACTGCAGACTCCAGCCTGCCCCATTCTTCGCCTCCGACGACGTGATTGCGCTTGAGCCACCAGAAGGTGTTTCTCACGAGGCGCTGCTGCTGTGCGCGTCGATCATCACTCGTGAGTGTGTCGCAAAGTATTCCTACGGGGCGAAGTTGAACCTCGCTCGACTCGTCCGTCAGACAGCGATGTTGCCCGTCACGACCAACGACTCCAGCGAACAGGTCGTCGATTGGGAAGGGATGACCCTGTACGGGCAGATCATTCGCGCACGAGTAGAACGAGCAATGACCCAGGCTTTGGCATGACAACCGTTCAACATTTTCTTCTGGTTTTCGACCATAAGCAGGACCGTCTGATCCACCAGCTAGAGTTCGGTACCGACGCTGTGGCGGCTACCGCTGCTTACGCCGAATTAGAGCGTCAGTACAAGGAAGACCTAAGCATCGACATCGTGCTGATCGGCTCCGATTCAATCGAAACCGTGAAGGTCACTCACTCGAGCTATTTCGAGGGTATGGCAGCAAACCTGATAGATCAGGCACTAAAGGTCCGCTAGACCAAACCTTGCTAACCATCGATATGCGATGACTGTAAGGCCCTTAAGCCAGCACCGCCCTGTCTCATCGTTACTGGTGGGGCGGGGCGGTTTTTCGTTAACGATCCACCCTCACATGCAGCAACACCCACCCCTCGGGCACCTGGCTAACCACCGCCCGGTACGCTTCCTCGTCGTAAGCTTCCCGCTCAACCTCTACCGTCTCCACGGCCCCATCGGGAGAGCGGACAGTCCCAAAAATGTTCATGCACCGAGGATACGCAGGCAGTGGAGAGAACCGCACTCAGCCCCACTCCATCTCACTGCGTTTAACTCATTTTTACGCCAATATCACGCCAGTGCGCCTTCAATGAACCTAAAAAAAGAGCCTCTGACCCGCGTAATCGCAGGTCAGAGGCTCTTTCTCGCTCCCCCGGCTGGACTCGAACCAGCAACCCTTCGATTAACAGTCGAATGCTCTGCCAATTGAGCTACAGGGGAATAACGCAAGTACCACTCTAACAAAGGTTCTCCGGGGGAAGAAAGTCCGGGCCTGCCCCGCTCGCACTCCCCTACTCGGTCCGCAAGGCACGCCGCTGGGTTTCCAGGTTCAGCAGCTCCTGCTGCAGAGCCCGGTACTGCTCCGGCTGGCTCTGCGGGTCCAGACGCAACAGCTCACTCGTGCGGTTCTGGATCTGCAGTTGGATCTGCTTACCGAAGAGCTCCTGGACCAGGGAACGGGCATAAGCAAGCAGGGTCTCCTCGGTCTGAGCCGGTAACTGTGTGAAGGTCAGCTCCGAAATCACCGGCCGCAGCAGCTCGCTGGCTGTTTCGACAACCCGCTGCGCCCAGCTGCGCTGATCGCCCTGCGGCGCCCCCACCTGCAGGATCGTCGCGAGAGCATCCCGGTAGGCCGGAACCTGAAGCTCCACCGCGGCCAGCCGCTCCCATTCCGAGCTGCTCAGGGTTCCGGGCAGCTGCAGGATCACGGAGAGCACCGCAGCCTCTAAACGGCCCTGGGGATCCCGCGGATCCGGCCGCTGGTAAACCTGCTGTGAGGCTTCCCGCAACCCCGCCGCCTCCGACTGCTGCTGGGGCGCAGCAGTATGTGTAGCGTAGGACTGCCGCCGCTGCTGCGGATGGCGCACCTGGTAGTCCACCAAGCGCAAGGCATCGTCCGGGTCCACACCAAGCCAGCCGGAGAGCTGCCGGGCGTACTCCCGGCGAATCGAGGCGTCCCGAATCTCCGCGACGATCGGCGCAGTGGCCCGCAGCGCCGCGATCCGGCCGTCGACGGTATCCAACCGGGAAGCGTACTTGTTGACCTCGGTCCGGATCGCGAACTCGACCAGCGGCCGGCGCGCGCCGATTAGATTCTGCACGGCCTGGTCCCCGCCGGAGATCCGCAGATCACACGGGTCCATGCCGCTGGGCTCGATGGCCACATAAGTCTGCGAGAGGAAACTCTGGTTCAGGTCGAAGGCTTTGAGCGCGGCTTTCTGCCCTGCTTCATCGCCGTCGAAGGTGAAGATCACACTCGAGCTGCCGTCATCGGAGAGCAGTCTGCGGACCACTTTCACATGCTCTTCGCCGAAGGCCGTGCCGCAGGTCGCCACGGCGGTCTCCACCCCCGCGAGGTGACAGGCCATGACATCGGTGTAACCTTCCACCACCACCAACTGCTTCTGCCGGGAGATGGCTTTTTTGGCCAGCTCGATGCCGTAGAGCACCTGGGATTTCTTATACAGCTGGGTCTCCGGAGTATTCAGGTACTTCGGGCCTTGATCCTCTTCGAAGAGGCGCCGAGCTCCGAAGCCGATGGTCTCCCCGCCGATTCCCCGGATCGGCCAGATCAGCCGGCCCCGGAAGCGGTCGTACATCCGGTTCCCGGAGCTGCCGGTGGAGAACATGCCGGTGAGCCTGAGCTCTTCTTCGGTGAACCCCCGGCCGCGCAGATGGCTGAGCAGGCCGTCCCAGCCCTGCGGGGCGAAACCCACGTGGAAGTGCTCCGCCGCGGCCCGGTCGAAGCCGCGCTCGGCGAGGAACCGGCGGCCTTCCCCGGCGGCCGGGCTGAGCAGCTGCTCGCGGAAGAATTCACCGGCGATCTTATGCGCGTCCAGGAGCCGCTGCCGGCGCCCGATGTCTTCGCGCCGCGGCCCGGAGGCACTGCGCCCGTCGGCCTCCTCATAGTGCAGCTCGAAGCCGATCCGGGCGGCGAGGTTCTCCACCGCCTCGGTGAAGCTCAGATGGTCGATCTTCTGCAGGAAGCTGATGACGTCGCCGCCCTCGCCGCAGCCGAAGCAGTGGAACTGACCCACTTGGGGCCGCACGTTGAACGAAGGGCTGCGCTCATCGTGGAAGGGGCACAGCCCTTTCCAGGAGCCGATGCCGGCGCTCTTCAGCGTGACGTAGCCTTCGACGACTTCGCGGATATCGATGCGCGAGCGCAGCTCCTCGATATTTTCGCGTTTGATCAAACCGGCCACCTAAAGAGTCTACTTCGCCGCAGGACTGCTGAGGCAGCCGGCTTAGTCAGCCGACAGTTCAAGCGATGATCAACGGGCCTGGGCCGGTCAACCGGTCGTGCCAGGCCAGGGCGGAGACATCCGTGAGCGAGGCGACCTGATCGATCACGACCCGGAGCCGGGCAGCATCGTCGGCGGCCTCCCGCCAGTCCGCGGCGAACATCGTCTCCAGCTCCGCATCCCCGGTGGCGGAGAGCTCGGCCACCAGATCGGAGAGCACCTCCTGCTGGCGCTGGTAGATGGGCTGCCGATCTTCGTTGGCCATCACGAAGGTCGTGGCCAGGCCCTTCATCATCGCGATCTCCAGCACGGTCTCCTGCGGCACGATCACTTCAGCGGCGTAGCGGGTGAGCGGCTGCGTCCCGTAGATCGCCTGGGTGGCTTCCAGAGCGCTCTGGCAGAACCTGCCGATGAGCTGGCTGGTCATGTCTTTGAGAGCAGCCATCGCGGTCCGGGAACCGTCTGCCGAGCGCACCCAGACAGAGGTTCGCTCCAGCCGCTGGAGCGCCGCCTCGATCTCTTCCGTCTCGGCGTGCGGCAGGTACCACTGACGGGTGTAGCCGATCGCCCGGGTCCGGATCACCGGGTCTGCGAGCATGGAGAGCTGCAAATGCCCGGCGACGATCGCGTCTTCGACATCGTGCACTGAGTAGGAGACGTCATCGGCCAGATCCATCACCTGGGCTTCGATGCAGCTGCGGCCGGCCGGTGCCTGCTCGCGCATCCAGGTGAAGACCGGTTCATCATCGGCGTAGACTCCGAATTTACTGGTCCGCTGCCCGTGCCTTATGGGAGCGTCCTCGGCCGACCAGGGGTACTTGCACGCCGCATCCAGGCTGGCCCGGGTCAGATTCAACCCAGCGGGGAGCCCGCCTGCGGTGAACACCTTGGGTTCCAGCCGGGTCAGCAGGCGCAGAGTCTGCGCGTTGCCTTCGAAGCCGCCGATGGCCGAAGCCGCTTTATTGAGAGCTGACTCTCCGTTGTGCCCGAAAGGCGGGTGCCCCAGGTCATGGGAGAGGCAGGCGGCATCGACGACATCCGGATCGCAGCCGAGCAGACGGCCGAGTTCCCGGCCCACCTGCGCCACTTCGAGGGAATGCGTGAGCCGGGTGCGCACGAAGTCGTCGGTGCCCGGCGCCACCACCTGGGTTTTCGCGCCCAGCCGACGCAAGGCGGAAGAATGCAGCACTCTGGCCCGGTCCCGTTCGAAGGCATTGCGGTAGCTCTTCTTAGCCGGCTCGGGCACCCAACGCTCGGCATCGGCAGCGGAATACCCGGGAATCTGCCGCCCCTCCCCGGGGACGGCAGTCGCCTCAGCCACCGGAGACATCCAGTTCCGCCGCAGCGATCAGCTCACGCTGCGATTCGTCTAGATCGCGATCCCGCAACCAGCCATCCGGCAGCGCGGTGCGCTTAGGGGTTCCGGCTCGGCCGCGGGGGCCCTCTGCATCGACACCGGGGTAGCCGACTTCCAGATCGAGGCTGTCCAGGAGCTCGCGCAGAGCTGCCAGGCTCTGCACTGTGGCCAGCTTGGCCCGCAGCTCTCCGCCGACGGTGTAGCCCTTGAAGTACCAAGCCATATGCTTCCGGATATCCCGCAGCGCCTTGTCTTCTTCACCGAAGGTCTCCACGAGCAGCTCAGCATGGCGGTAGACGGTTTCGGAGACCTGCCGCAGGCCCGGCTGGAATCTGCGGCTATCGCCGTCGAAAGCGGCCATCAGGTCGCCGAAGAGCCAGGGGCGGCCCTGGCAGCCGCGGCCGATCACCACTCCGTCGACGCCGGTCTGCTTCACCATCCGGATGGCGTCCTCCGCACTCCAGATATCGCCGTTGCCCAGCACCGGGACATCCGGCAGGGCTTCGCGCAGCCGGGCGATAGCGTCCCAGTCCGCCTGGCCGGAGTAGAACTGATCCGCCGTCCGGCCGTGCAGCGCCACCGCGGCGACCCCGTGATCCCGGGCGATCCTGCCCGCCTCCAGGTAGGTGAGGTGGTCTTGGTCGATGCCCTTGCGCATTTTGATGGTCAGCGGCAGGCCTTCGCCGTTGCGTCCGCCACGGGCGGCTTCGCGCACCGCGGTGCGCACGATCGAGGTGAACAGTTCGGTCTTCCAGGGCAGCGCCGCACCGCCGCCGCGGCGGGTCACCTTGGCCACGGGGCAGCCGAAGTTCAAGTCGATGTGATCCGCGCGGTCCTCCACGACGAGCATCCTGACCGCCTGGCCCACGGTGAGCGGATCTACCCCGTAGAGCTGGACGGAGCGGACCGATTCGTCAGCGTCGTGCTGGATGATCCGCAGGCTCTCCGGGGTGCGTTCCACAAGGGCCCGCGAGGTCACCATCTCCGCCACGTACAGACCGCCGCCGTATTCGCGGCAGAGCCGACGGAAAGCGGTATTGGTGATTCCGGCCATGGGCGCGAGGACCACCGGCGTGGCCACCGTCAGGGGGCCCAGCTGCAGCGGCGGCAGCTCAAGCTTCTGCGGCGTTCCTGTCGCAGTGTCCTCGACGGACAGATGTTCAGGTGATAGAACAGCTGCCGATGTTTCCAGAAGTCTCATGGATACATTGTCGCAAACATCGATCCAAGACCGCTGTCGGGGAGATCCCTGGAATCTCCGCAGGAACCACCCCGACCATAACGCCGGCCAGAATTAGTGTCGGGCTGAGCGGCGAGAGAACCCCGCGAAGAGCAACCCTCCCAGCAGCAATGCCCCGACCCCGAGGCCCAGGACCCAGAGCAGGCCCGGAGCGGCTCCGGTAACAGCTAGATCTAAATCCTCACGCCCGTTATCGCCCCCCGCCGTGGCCGTCTGCGCGGAGTCCGTAGCGGTAACAGATGGAACCGGGGGTACCACAGTAACCGGGGGTACCACTGTAACCGGATCAGTCGTTGGACCCGTTGTGGGCTCTGTGGTCGGCGGCGTCACCGGAGGTACCACAGTCGATACTTCGATATCAGCGGCCTTGACGTACACGAACCGGTGATTGAGCTGGAGTTGATAGAACTGCTCCTCCCCCCTGATCCAGGTTCGGTCATAGTTCAGTTCACCGTTGAGTGATCCCGCGTTGAAGTAACTGGCCTTGATCGGACCAGTGACCGCGTAGAGCTGACCAGCAGGGATCTTGTACGGAAGCTGCGCAGGAGTAGAGAAGCCATCCCAGTAACCTTCCTGGGTATTGGTGTGCTCCTGCGTGTAAGGGTAATCTGCTTCATCCGGATAAGGAGCATTCCATACCGGCACTGAGTCAAGACCTGCCGCCGCCTCGGCCACTGTTCCAGCTACAGGACGCACTGAGACGGCACCGCCTAGTTTGATCCAGGCTTTCTGGCCCGTGTACCACACGGCCACCCAAGGACCGTCAGGCTGCTGTCTGGTTTCTGCAACCACGAACCGCTGTCCGCTGGAGATCTGTGTACCCCAGTCGCATAGCCGGATTGTTCCCGGTTCACCTGTCGGCTCGAACGAAGCATTGGACTTCAGGACCGGATCTGAGATCAATGGGGCATCCTCTGAAGGCGCGGTCCGAGCCCAGACAACACTCGAGCTCATGGGCTGCTGAATTCCGTCCAACGGCCCCTGCGTATTACGTGCCGAGCACCTGCTGGCATCGAACGCCAGACGATTGGTCTGATAGTCGCTGTTGACCTCGACCAGGCTGCCGGTAACGGGGAGCCCGGAAGCAGCGTCTGTCGGCTGAGCCCCTGCCTCAGTGAGCAGCCGGTTCCAGTCGTAATAGGGGCCTGGATCCCAGTGCTGGTTTTTCTGTCCCCTCGCACTGGTTCCGGGGACATTGTTATGCCCTACAACATAATCCCTGTTCAGCGGTACTCCATACTTCTCTGCTAGATATCCAACTAACTTGGCTGTGGCCCCATACGAAGCATCCGTATAGCTGCTGGGATCCGCAGCATATCCACCTAGTTCAATGGTGATCGAGTTCTGATTCACCCACATATTGCCGTTAGTCCAGGGCATATCTTTGTTCTGGATCATCTGCGTAACCTCACCGGTCTCGCTGATGACATAGTTGGCTGAGGAGAATCCCGGCTGCCGGAACAAGTTGATACCGCTCTGCGCAGGACCCTCAATATCGTGGATTACGATATAACGAATATCCTCGGCCGTGCGATCAGCCTGGTAATACCTGCCATAAGTGTTGGAGAACTCACCATAAAAAGCAGGGGTAAAGGTGCAGGACAGTTCTGCTGGACACTCGGGAGTCGGATTTTCTGCCTGCGCATCCGAGCCATTGTCCTGCGAAATTGATCGCTTCATTCGCTCGGCACCGGGCATCGCTGCGGCAGGCTCAGCAGGCAGTATGAGCTTTTCTCCACCGGGCAGAATCTTGCTGGTTCCAGAGGCAAGAACTTCGTATACTTCATCCGCAAAGTTGCGAGAAGACAGCGCACCACCAGCATAACTCACCAACACCGGATACCAGGAGTTGATATCAGTGGCACTCACGGGAACAGCTTGAAGCTCTGCAGTCCGTTCTAGCAGAGCCGCAGCAGCATCAATATTGGCTATCGGGTCAGATTTCAGAGTTTCCGTCGGGACTCCGGTCAGCTCAGAACCCTGCTGCAGGGTTCCCTTTCCAGGCTGCCCGGGGAATTCCTGGAGATCCTCGCCTCGACCATCGGTCAATGACATAGGCCCATAGGCCACGCCTGGCAGCGCAATTCCAGGTGCAGCCTGCCACTCAGACTGCGCGTAGGACAGGGCCATTAACAGACTCACCGGGACGCCGTGTTCCGTGGCTGCCTGTTCGAACGCCCCGGACAGCTCCGCACCGCTTATTGATACCGTAGAATTGCTAGGCGATGCTAGGGGCTCAACGTCATTAGCCCATGCCGTCGCGGTTGAGGCCAGTACTGCGATCGCCGCTACGGAAGCTACCACTGACGCCCAGAAGCCGCTCCGACGGTTCCCCCGGCTTTGTCGGGTAGAACATTTCAGATGCATAATTCTAATTCCCCTAGGCTAAGATGCTGTCACTGGTACCAGAATTCAGGTAGTAAAGCCCCTGAATCCTGGTAATCTTTCATCGTACTGTACGATCAGTTTTTAGGGAACGCTCCCTTCCTCCGAAAAAGTCTCGAGCTCTACTCACATAGCCGTTTCAAGCAAGAACCTCCTGACCACCATCGCGACGTCCGGTCGCCTTGACCACCAGCACCGCGACCAGCGTGGTTACCGGGATCGCGAGCACCAGCCCGATCGAGCCGACCAAGGTCCGCGCGGCCTCTTCCGCGAGTTCAGCACTCGTCAGCGCATCGCCTAGCGGGAGGCGGTAAAGCATCACCAGCATCAGAACGGGCAAGGAGGCCCCGGCGGAGGCGAAAGCGATCGTGTAGACCGTAGAGGCGATATGGTCGCGACCGATCCGCATCGCGGAGCCGAAGAGCTCCTTGGCCGAGGTCTCCGGGGCCAGCTCATAGAGTTCCCAGACCGCTGAGGACTGCGTGATGGTGACATCATTAAGCACCCCGAGGCCGGCGATGATCAGACCACAGGTGATGATGCCGGAGAGCGAGATCTGCCCGGACATGCTCTGCAGCTGATAGGCGTTGTGATCGCCCGCCCCGGTCAGGTGCAGCGCCTCGGTCGCCCAGAGAGTGAGCCCGGCGGTCATCGCGAGACCGGCCAGGGTTCCGATGAGTGCCGTCGAGGTCCGCGCGGAGACCCCGTGGGCGAAGTAGAGCACACCGTACATGATCACAACCGCGCCGACGAGCCCCAGCAGCAGCCCTGGTTTCCCTTCTGCCAGGCCGGGCAGGATGAAGAAGGCGAGTACCGCGTAGGCTGCGGCCAGGCCGATCAGTGCGCGCAGGCCTCGCCAGCGCGCCACCAGGACGACGACCAGCGCGTAGACCGCGGCCAGCAATGCCATGGGTGCGCCCCGGACGAAATCCATGAAGACGTAATTGGCACCCTGCCCGCCCGCCGTGACGTTCGCGAGGTTCACATAGCGCACCGTGTCCCCCGGCTGGACGCCGGGGTGCCGGGTGATATCCGGCGGGATCAGCAACGGCACCTGAGCTCCGCCGGCATCCGGCTGGGTCATCGCGATAAGGCACTGAGGAGCATCCGGAGAGGCTTCCGGCTGGCCTTCCGCGGAAACGGCAGTCCCCTGGCAGGACCCTTCTTCGACACTGCGCACCTCACCGGTGTCGATGCTGACCCCGAGGGCTGTGGCGTAGGGGCTTCCCGTTGGGATCTCGGCGTGCTGGCCGGTGGGCCAGAGCAGTGCCATGAAGATCAGGGACAGGATGCCCAGGGGCACCAGCAGCAATCCCAGAAACCACCCTGCCCGCTTCCGGATAGTGCGGCGACGATTCGCCTCCCGGCGACTCTCCAGCCCCGATTCTGCTCGACTTCCCGCCGAGAAATGCGCGTGTCCATGACCCATACTGTGCAACCTCCTCGCCCAGCCTAAGTGAGAATCACTCGCAAAGACATAGGGGGCGCGGCATTACCTGATGACCACCCCTACCTGGTACGATCCATCGCTCTTATCCCGGCTTACCCGGCGACAGTGACCGTCACGGGGCCTATGACAGAGGCGGAACCGGACTCCAGCAGCGGCGCCAGCACACTGCTCAGCGCCGGCATCGAATCATTCACCTCCAGCAGCACCGGGTGCTGCGCGGCGATCAGCGACAGCAGATCGCGCACCGCGGCGCGGGCCTGCTCCGCCGGCAGATGCGGAGCATGACCTAAGAAGACTTCCGCCGCAGGGTCTTCGCTGCCGTCCGCACGCGGACCATAGCTCACCGCGAAGGCAGCAATCGGCCCGGAAGCGCCCGTACCCGGCTCTCTGAGCACCATCGCTCCGTGGGCTCCTGAAGCATCGTCCAGAAACAGCCGCTGAATCAGACCCAGACTCAGCTCCCCCACCGGGTTCCAGGAGTGGATCGACCGGTAGTACTCCCCGACTGTTTCGGTGAGCGCCACCGAGCCGGTGGCGAGATCCTGAATGGACTCCTGCTCCTCCTCGGAGAACCCGGGCAGCGGCAGACTCCCTGCGGCCACCTGCACCAACCGGGAGCTCTGCACCGGTGACATCCCCGCGGCGAGCGCGAAAGCTTCACCGCTGCTGCCCTGATCTACCTTGGTCTGCAGCTCGGTGACCCCGGAGGGCGCCTCCTGCGCCTCATGGCGCAGCATGCCCAGAAGCATCGAGCCGATGCCGTGCCGCCGGTGATCCTTCGCCACTTCCACGAAGGCCCAGAGCCGCTGCGGATGCAGTACCGACTCGTAAACCACCGCCGCAGCGACCGGAATGCCCTGATCCGTGCCGACTATTCCCCGACGCCATGCCTGGGCAGTTCCGACCTCGGGGTCGACAGAAGGCCCGAAAGCAGCCCGGAACTGCTCATGCGCGGGGCCTTCCGGGTCTCCCCAGAGCTGCAAGAGCTCAAGATCGTCGCCCTCGTGCCAGGGCCGGAACTCTAAAGACGCATCAGTCTCGCTCATCAGGCACCGGCCAAACGCGCAGCCAGGTAGCCCTGTACTTTATCCAGAGCCACGCGCTCCTGGGCCATGGTGTCCCGCTCCCGGATAGTCACCGCCTGATCCTCCAGGGTGTCGAAATCGACCGTGATGCAGAAAGGGGTGCCGATCTCGTCCTGCCTGCGGTAGCGCCGGCCGATAGCCCCGGCATCATCGACATCGATGTTCCAATGCCGGCGCAGCTCCGCCCCGAGTGCACGCGCTTTAGGGGAGAGCTCTTCGTTCCGGGAGAGCGGCAGCACCGCCGCTTTGATCGGGGACAGCCGGGGGTCCAGCCGGAGCACCGTGCGCTTGTCCATCCCGCCTTTGGTATTCTGCGCCTCGCCCTCGGTGTAGGCGTCGATGAGAAAGGCCATCATGGATCGGGTCAGGCCGAAGGAAGGCTCGATGACATAGGGGACGTAGCGCTCGCCGCTGGCCTGGTCGAGGTAGCTCAGATCAGTGCCGGAGGCCTTGGCGTGGCTGGACAGATCGAAGTCCGTGCGGTTGGCGACGCCCATCAGCTCGCCCCATTCGGAGCCAGTGAACCCGAAGCGGTACTCGATATCGATAGTGCCCGCAGAATAGTGTGCCCGGTCTTCGGCGGGGACGTCGAATTTACGCATGTTGTCCGGCTTGATGCCGAGATCCACGAACCAGTTCCAGCAGGCATCTGCCCAATGCTCGAACCACTGCTGCGCATCCGCGGGAGGCACAAAGAATTCGATCTCCATCTGCTCGAACTCCCGGGTGCGGAAGATGAAGTTGCCCGGGGTGATCTCATTGCGGAAGGACTTGCCCATCTGGCCGATGCCGAAGGGCGGCTTCTTCCGCGACGTGGTGAGCACATTGGCGAAGTTCACGAAGATGCCCTGAGCGGTCTCCGGGCGCAGATAGTGCAGCCCTTCTTCGTTGTCGACGGGGCCCAGGTAAGTCTTCATGAGCCCGGAGAACAGCTGCGGCTCGGTCCAGGAACCGGGCTGACCGGTCTCCGGATCTTTGATGTCGGCCAGGCCGTTCTCCGGCGGCCGGCCGTGTTTGGCGGTATACGCTTCGATCAGGTGATCGGCACGATAGCGCTTATGCGTGTGCAGTGACTCGACGAGCGGATCCGTGAAGGTCTCCACATGCCCAGAAGCCTGCCAGGTCTTGGTAGGCAGGATCACCGAGGAATCCAACCCGACCATGTCTTCCCGGCCGCGGACGAAATTCTGCCACCACTGCTGTTTGATGTTCTCTTTGAGCTCCACACCGAGTGGCCCGTAGTCCCAGGCGGAGCGGGAACCGCCGTAGATCTCACCGGCCTGGAAGACGAAGCCGCGGCGTTTGGCGAGGGAGACGATGGGGTCGAGGACGGACTTGGCTTTAGCCATGCGGGTCAACTCCTGAGCGCTAAGCGGACCGCTGGATGCGGACCGCGGGACGGGGTGCTGTGCATACCTCACGCAGTGTCAGAGGGGCACTGTGTCCAGAGTACTGGGCGAGTTCGCCGCGGAGACAATCGAACACCGGGGCATAGCACTGGGGGCGAACCGGCATACGCCCCGGTTCGCCCCCGGTGTTCCTTCTTAGTTCCTTCTTATTCGCTTATCCCAGTGTGTCGTTGAGCAGCTTGCCCAAACGCTCACCGGACAGACGCATCTGGTCCTCGGCGACCGGCAGGAACTCATTCGTGTATTCGTTACCGATCGTCGATTTCGCCGGGTAGACCCCGGGGCTCACGGCGATCCGGCAGCTGGCTTCCACCCATGCTTTCGGGTCGGCAGCACCGAGGCTAGGGGCCGGTTTGGCGGAGAACTCCTGAAGGTACTGCGCATCGCTCTTCCCGCCCGCGGTCAGCATCCGGCTGTCCCAGACAGAATGCAGGTTGGTCCGCTGCCCCAAGTAGGTGACTTGGGCGCTGTTGCCACCGCGGTCCTTGGCATATCCGGCGTGCATCGGCTGGGCTGCGTCCTGGACGAAGTGCACCACGAATTTGAGCGCCTGGTTACGAGCGTCTTTGCTCTGGCTGGTGTCTCCGAGGGTCGCGGACTGCTCGCGGACGGCTTCAATGACATTGGAGCCACCGTTGCCGTTGACCGCGGGCTCGTAGGTGCAGTCATTTTCGGCGATGTTGACGTAATGCCAAGAGGCGGATCGTTTCGCCAGATCGGATCCACTGGAGCGCATCTCATCCGCCCAGGTCGAGACCCCGCTGAGCGTGGGGTCTTTCTCCCCTGCGAGCAGCCAGTCGACCTGCTGTTTGGCGGCCGGGGTGAGCCGGAGTTCGGCAAGATCAGCACTGACGTTGTGCCCTTGCCTGCCCCAGGCGCTAGCCGACGGCGCACCGGCAAGAGCCACCAGGAGGAAAACGGCAGCCGACACTAAAAACCCTCGCAAAAAAATTTTCATAGCATTCAGCATCTGGGACTGCGGCAGAGCTGTCTACACACAGCAAATGAACATTCGCTGTGAATGCTTTACTCAGCCTCGTACTCTTCTCGGCCAGGGCAGCGTGGCCAGAACCATGGCTCCGAGGGTGAGGAACGTGCCGAACCAGGTGGCGGGAGCGATAACGGTTCCAGCCGCCGGGAAAATCAGGTCGAGGGCCAGTGAGCCCAGTAGCTGGCCGGCGATCAGGCCCAGCCCGGTGAGTAGCACACCGAGTCCGCGGACGAGCCAGGCGCCGAGGCCGATGAAAACGCAGCCCAGAGCACCGCCGGTGTAGTACCACCATTCCCCCGGCAGTGCTTCAGCGGGCCCGGCGGTCAGATACTTGATCGACCAGATGACCACCAGCGCCAGAGTCCCGGAGCCGAAGTTCAGCACTGTGGCCGCGAGCGGCGTGCCGTAGTGAACGGTCTGAATGCCGTTCATAGCCTGCTGGAAACTCATCAGAAAGCCGGCGGCCAGGGGCAGCAGTACCGGCAGTGCCCAGTGCCCCAGATCATCGGTTCGACCGAACCGCGGCGAGACCGCCCAGATGACCGCGATGATGGTCAGCGTCACAGAGATGATCCGCATTCCGGTGATCGGCTTCCTGCCCGCGGGGGACAGCCCGATCCGATCCACGAGCAGAGCGCTGAGGCTCTGGCCCGTGACGACTGCCACAGTGAAGAGCGCGATGCCGATGACCGTGACCGTCAAGCCCTGGGAGAGCACGAAGAACGCGCCGATCATGCCCGCGCCGATATACCAGCGCGGAAAGGCGTGTCGTCGTAGCGCCGAGGGAATAGCACGGAGGCCACGCCTGCCGGACGGCAGCAGGGTAGATGCCAGGAGGATCACGAGCAGCCCGGACCCGAAGCTGATCAGAGCCGCGGCCAGGCCGTCATCGATTCTGCTGGCCAGTGCGCCATTGATCCGGCCCTGGCCGGCGATGGCGAATCCGGCGAGAACGGCCAGCGGAATCCCCCAGAGCACAGGCATCCGCGAGGCTGGCTGAACTTGCTGGGACTGCATCACATCCATACTCCTCACGCTCCGCACCCGTCGAGGTGTCAGTACTGAGTTTCCTCAAGCAACCGTAAGGCATGATGGAGGAATGGCAATGGATCAGAAACCGATTGATATCCCGGTTCGTCAGGGGACGATCCGGCTCGGGCAGTTCCTCAAGCTCGCCAACCTCGTGGAACACGGAGCTCAGGCGAAAGAGCTGATCGATGCCGGAGAAGTTCAGGTCGATGGCATCGTGGAGACCCGGCGGGGCGCCCAACTGGCCCCGGGTTCAGTGGTCCTGGTACCGATGAGTGGATTGCCGCCCGCACGGGTGAGCATGGAGCAGTCCCCAGAAGACTGAGCGGCTGCTGCGCTGGTTATGCTGACAGCACCGTGGCTCGCAGGAATTCCGAAACATGCTTCACCTCGGCGGCACAGATGCCATGCCACATATCCGCGTACAGAACCTTCGTCAATACGGTATGCCCGTTGAGCCATTCATTGCTGAATTCGACGGCCGGCTGCGGGATCACGGGGTCGGCTTGATCGCGCCCCCAGAAGAACGGCATTTTCTGCGCAGCAAGCTCCGCATCGTGGAAGAAATCCCGGAAAAGCTCCTGCTCGCCTTTCGTGTCCAGCACGAATCCGGAGAGGCCCACCACCGCGGAGAAGTCATCCGGGCGATGCCGGGCCAGCGAGCTCGCCACCGTCATCCCCTGGGAGAACCCCAGAAGGGTAACGCTGCTGTAGGACTGCTGTACGGTATCCAGCCAGGCGGAGAGATCCGCGGTAGCCGCCTGCACCTCCGCAGGCTCGAAACCCAGGTTCATACCACCGGAACCATCCTGGGTGACCGCCAGCGGAAACCAGGCGAACCCGGGCCCGGCCCGGTGCGATGCGCGGACTGACGCCACAGCGAACTCCGGGGGCAGCTCTCCGGCCAAGTCCATCAGGTCATTCTCATCAGCGCCATAGCCGTGCAGCAGCACCAGAAGTGGTGGGGCGGCTGTCGTCCCTGCGGATCTGGGGCTCGACCAGGATGCTTGCATAACCGTCATGGTCTTTATCCTGTCAGACTCAGCTCATGTGTCGAAGCCAGCTGAGTATGACAGTTTGTTTTAGTCCCGGTGGAACAGTTATTCCTGGCTCCGCCTTGGGGGGTGGGTTTATACAGTATTTAATTTACGGCCTGACTCGCTGCGCGTGGTGCGTGGCTGGGAAGGCACCGTGATGACCGCTTCGCTGAGGTTTCTGCGACAGCCGGAGTGGTCCATCTCGCGAAGAAGCAGGACCTGGTCGTGACCGAGCCGGATGGGTTGTTGAAGCTGTTCATCAAGAACGTGCTCGAGACCCCTCTGGACCAGGAGCTCACGGAGCATCTCGGGCGTGAGATAGAAACGTGCCGATCCGGATCGTAGATGCGGGACTGTGCGCAACGGGAATGCACCCAACGAGACCAGGCCGAAAACGGTGCTAACCAAAACGGCCGGGCACGTCACGAACTGTCCGATCAACGCCGCGATCGGTGCAATCCTCACCAGGCAGAAGAACGTTCTCGGACTCTGGCCAGTTCTGGCGGTAAAGGGCGACGTTCTGGATGAGCATCCTGACCGACACCAAGAACCAGGACGTGCGGGATACGTCCTTCCTAGGCTGTGACTACATTAAAAGATTACCCGAAGTCATAGGTAACATTATGGCCGCTCACCACCGTGCAGACCTCATCACCCGTATGATCCGCAACACGGTTCCAGATGGCATCAAGAAGGACTAGAGCGCGCTCGACCGCGACGTACGACGGAGGCCCTACCGAGCGTCGCCCGGGGCCACTTCCCCACCGAACAGGCCGCACTGAAATACCTACTATCTATCTTGTCACCAAATCACTCGATCATTCGATCCGACAGGTCTGAATCGCCCCGGTGTGTCCGGAGGGTTTCTCAAACGGTCAGCTCAACGGGTTGTTGGGCTGTGGTTTTAGCGTAGTACGCTGCTTCGAGTTC
>NZ_AQXM01000037.1 GCF_000376245.1 Acaricomes phytoseiuli DSM 14247
ATCTCCAACGCACCAGACCACGACAACGTCGAACCATCCAACGAAGCCGCCGGAACACCAGAAACCTGGGAACCATCAGCATTGAACACCCTGGCAACCACGTCATTGTTATACGCAGCCTTATCCAGAACCTTCGACATATCATCAGTGATCTTCACCGGATCAAGCACCGTACGACCAGTATTCTTACCCGTCACCGTGTACGTGATCTTGTCTCCACCACGCACCGAAGTACCCGGCGCAGGATCAGAAGTCTTCGTATGCTCATACCCCGGAGTCTCGATTTCTACTAGACCAGCATCAATCGTATGGTCAACAAAACCAGAGCCTCCAACAGTTACAGGAGCGCGCCCATTCGCAGGGTTGGCATTGGAATCAATAGCTCGATTTGTGCCAACTTCGGCTTGAGTAAATTGTATATCGCTCCATTGCAGGCCCGGCTTTCCTACAAGATCTAGCTGCCCTTCGCTGGGTTTAACGAATTCAACAGTGTAGTCCCCGCCGCCCGGAAGGAGCTTGCCGCCTAAATCGGAATCCGTCGAAGAGAAGTAGTACTCGCCGTTAGCATCAGTAGTCCGGCTGCCGATAACGGCACCGTCTTTGATCAAGTTCACGACAAGACCCGGAACTGAAGGCTCTCCCGGAGTCTGAATGCCATCAGCGTTCGAGTCGAACCAGACCCGATTACCGATCTGAACCGGTGCAGGCGATGTGATTGCGCTCAGATCACCGAGACCGTTGCCCTTGCCGAAACTGTCACGAGTCGTATTAGCAAGCTTGGCTGCACGGTCACCACCACGACTGCCCTGACGGTATTCACCCGTCCCATCTCGGAGAGAAAGATACTGAACACCCGCGGTCCAAGCCTCATTAGTCGGGTCAATGCTGTTGGTAACAACGTTGTTGTCCCCGAGCAGCGAAAGCACGCTTCCCTGAGAAGGTTCCTGATGAAGATTACCATAGACAGACTGGCCAACAAAGAACTTCACCACACCAGAACGGAGTTGGCCGTTATACGACGGCACTACGTTATCGGGGCAGCCGTTGGTTCCCTCCCAGGAGAAGCTGCCGTCTGAGTTCTTGCATGCCATATTGACGCCGCCACCGACAACGGTGCTAATGGTTGGCCCGCCACCGGTCGGAGTAGGGGGAAATGCCCTGAATCCGAGCTGATCACCTAGTCGATCACGGAAACCGAGGATCATCGAGCCCTCTTGGTTGAACTCGATATCAGCCAGTTCAGGCATCGGCCTTGTCAATCCACCAGCAGAACTGGCGTAGTTCTGGGACCTCAGGGTTGAATCATCGATCCAGGGGTTCCACCACTCAGCAATATTAGGATTCGCGCCCAACATCGATGCACCCTTCTGGTAATCGAGTGATTTAGTCAGGACTTGCTGAAAGGACTGCCCGTCGAAAGTGTAAACCGCAGCTTTCAGGTCTGAACGATTCTTACTTCCTGATGCATCACATACTCCGCCAACATAAAGCTTGCCGTCACGAACGCCCAAGCCCATAGGGCGCCATTCGCCCCCGACGCAACCCGGATTCGGGATGGCAGTAGTCAGGGAAGGGGCCGAAGCAGTCTCCCTGGTAGCGTCGAACGCCACCAGTGACTTGGTATTCATGTTGACGGTGTAGAGCGTTTTACCGTCCTCGCTGAGTTCCACATCACCAAGGCTTTCTTTGCCAGGGGCTTCAAAGAACGAAGCATCCCGTGCGTAAGGGTAAGCACCAGAATCAGTTCCGGTGTGCTCGGTGGTACCCGCATCCGGCACTGTCGCAAAAACTCGAGTCCCAGAGCCATCGGCCGGCCCGTCAAGCGGAGAGACGTAAATAGCGCCGGGGCCACCTACACCATAGGGGGTATGGCGCTTGGCGATAGCCCCGGAGAATACACGTTTGGCTGTTGCATCATACGCGGTGCCGTACAGAGACCCAGTGATCTCCTGGGGGGCAAGCGCCTTAAGATTATTGACCTGGTTACCACGGGCATCTTTGTCGAACATCACTAGAGAACGTTTTTCAGTGGCGCCAGGGAACGGGTTCCGCTGGAACGGAATAACCAAGTTCTGTGCCTGAGAATAATCGTTCGGATTCCACACAGCCGTCCTGATCTCAGCGGCTTTACCACCACGCAGGTCGACGAAATTCACGAAGGAGCTGTAGTCACCGCCAGGTTTTGCCGGCGCAGGAACCAGATAGTTAAGGCTCGCCGGAACAGAGACTTCAACTCGATATTGGCCGCCGGAAAGCTGAGCCGAAGGATCGAGCACGAACCTTCCTTGCGCATCAGTTCTCCCCGATACAGCACCACCTGAAGCATCAGTAACCTGTACATCAATTCCCGGTTGCGGCAGATCCGCTTGCGGGTCGTAACTAGGATTCCCAGTCGTAGTGCGATTGACGTATAAAGTCAACGCGCCATCATCTGACGCAGCCTGAGCAGGGGCAACGCCAAAAGTCACCGGAATGATGAGTGAAGCCGCAGTGAAAACTACGGCTGTGAGTGTGGCGATCACCGCCTTACCCAACCATGCGAAACGGTCAATGAGCATTTAATATATCCCCCAGTTCCAATCGTGTGCGAAAACGTATGGCTCTAACCGGTCCAGAGCGCAAAACGCTTCTTACCGCTGAGATCCGATCATCAAAGTTGTTAACGTAAACTTGTTATCGATAACATTCTGAAGTTAAAGATAACATGGGGTTAGATGCACAGGAAATTTTGAGGTTGTGTTCTAGCTCATGCCTAGAGAGGCGGGGTGCATCCCCAGCCATCCTAGGAAGGCCTCGCGCACCAAGAGCGGGAAGGTTCCGTGGCGAATAAAGAGGTACGTGAGCCCTTCGCTAAAACCCGCAGCACCAGAAGACTTAGTTAAACCCTGCATCAGCGATCCGTCTTGGTCAAGCCAGAGGGCTTCCTATATTACTGAAGAGCAACAGAATAAAAGTTGTTCCTATTTTCTTTACCAGTGCGGTTCAAGGTAGAAGGCATAACAACGCGTCTCGGAAGCAATTCCGGCTGAGCAATCCGGCTGAGCATAAGGTCACAACTTATCTGACCCATCTTTACGGCATCATAAGACACGAGTCCGCAGGAGGGTGCCAGTAAATCACTCAGATCAAGATCGTCAAAACCATTGACAGCTAATGCTGATTTTTGCTCACTTGCCGCTCGCAATGCGCCAATCGTTAGAAGATTGCTTTCTGCGAATATGGCAGTCGGCGGATCTTCTAGGGAGAGAAGAGCCTCCGTTGAAACACGAGCATCTTCAATACTCATATTGTCAGCCCGGATCAAATTCGCATCAAACTCGATACCAGCTTCTGTTAGCGCTCGACGATAACCCGCCATACGCCGGTTTGCCGTGGTCAAAGAATCATCCTTGCCGAGTCTCGCTATTCTCCGATGGCCTTGCTGAATTAAATCATTCACGGCAAGCTCTGCACCAGCCACATCATCAAGTGTAACTTCGTCAAAATTGCCGAAACTTGCAGGCCTCGCAGCCGAAACAACTGGAATTTCCCCCCGGGATTCCAAATCTTTCAGAAAAGCACCATCTCCGGAAGGAACAATAATCAACCCATCAATACGCCAAGAGAAAAGTTTGTTTACGGCAATTTTTTCCCATTCCACATTGTCTCCGGACTGAGCTAACATCATTCGATAACCGTGCTCTTGCAAGGCCGTGTCAATGCCATATGCGAGTTTGGCAAAAATCTGATTGGCAACCTGGGGAACAACCACCCCGATGAGCTTGGACTGTACGCCTTGCTTCAATGCTCTAGCGAGAGCGTTGTGCCGGTAACCCAGCTGCTTTGCAGCGGCAAGCACCTTGGACAGAGTTTCTTCCGACAGAAGTTCGGGTTTGGAAAAAGCGCGCGAAGCAGTCATAGCGGTCGTACCAGCCAACGCGGCCACGTCCTTTAACGTCGCGGCCTTCCAGTTCGCCCCCAAGGTCACCCTTCAATCTTCATATCAAAAATTGCCCCAAACAGAAATCTTTCAATTTCAAATTAAATTTTTTATTCTGCTTCTGCAAGCAGATACAATCTGTATGGAAATGGCCATAGGTCTCGAAGGTAGCGTTTACGTAATATTTGTATAACTTTCGCATAACGTAGGGTGTGTTGGAAGACGGCCCCCTAGCGGTCACCCCCTGCACCAACTAGTCTCTCCGCTGGTACGTCCGTGGCCCGATCTGGAGCATGCTGCCTTCAACCGCGGAGTCCGCAAATGTATAAGTTCCCGAAAGATCAGATAATTGTGAAGCTAACCCAGGGGTGCAGTTCGTTGATCTTGCAAAATGAACTTCAGAAGCGCTCCGGAGGATTCCTGCGGCGAAGCGAGCGCCGCCTGGTTCAAAATCTCGACTATTACAGGGTAAGAAGGAGTCTGCTGAAAGCTACCGCTCACTTGCCAGATAACCGTCGTAGGAACGCTGCGAGAACTCGCGAAATCAGCCAAGCACTCGGCGAACGCATCCAAGTTCCCGCCAAAATATTCGGGAAAATTTAATGTGGCAGAAAAAGCTTCTAAGACTTCTTTCTGTGTGCCACCGGAAGCCACGTAGTACATGTCCTGGAAGATCACCGGCCCTCCTGAATGAAAAAGAAACTGGAGTAATGATCAGATGTATAGTACTTCTCTCCGCTCTGACCAGCAACAATTCGCCTGGCGCCACGATTCGATGCGCCAGGAGTAATCACGGTGTACTCCCGGTAATAACCACTCTGCCGCTTAGGTAAAAGACCTTCGAAGTTTCCGAAATTAATTCCGTCCCGGTCGTAAGGAAACGGGCCATCTTGAGCAATCAGAGTCAATGTCTTCCAAGCCTCTTCAGGGAGCTCTGATGCCTTAACTTCGGGAAGCCTAGAAGGATTCCGCACGTCACTGGGCTGAGCGGAGGATGAGGCAGCGCCGCTTGCTTGCAAGCTACTGGCACTCGTCGTATCCGTACTACTGGACTCGCCATCACCGAGCCCTAGCCCCGTCATCAACAAAACGGACCCGAAAAGCACAAGCACCGCAAGCGCCCCGGCGATGATGATCGCCAGTCGTTTCTTTTGAGCTATCGACGTCTCTATCTGGTTCGTCATCCTGGGCGCCTTCCCACAGCACCATACTGCCAGATGAATGAGGCTATTGATAACGCCTTGATGAACAAAATAAGTTAGAGATTGCGTTTGATATATCCGTACCCAAAAGCCGTCGTGACCTGCGTAAGAAGTCCTTCTATTTTTATTACTTTGCGCGTCTTGTCTCAGACCGCTGGCGCGAGATCTCGTAGAGAGTGATGCCGACAGCCATGGAAGCGTTGAGCGACTCCATATCCGAGTTGATGGGGATGGAGACGATAGCGTCGCAGTTCTGCCGGACCAGCCGAGATAAGCCCTTGCCCTCTGATCCGACCACGAGGCACAGCGGCTCCGTAGCCATGCTCAGCCCGGGGAGCGGAAGATCCCCGTCGGCGTCCAGGCCGAGCACGAAATAGCCCAGCTCTTTGAGCTCTTCGAGAGTGCGGTTGAGGTTGCCGGCCCTGGCCACGGGGACGCGCACTGCCGCACCGGCACTGGTCTTCCAGGCCGAGGCGGTCATGCCGACGCTCCGCCGTTCCGGCACGATCACACCCTGAGCGGCAAAAGCTGAAGCGCTGCGGATGATCGCGCCGAGATTGCGCGGATCGGTGATCCCGTCCAGGGCCACCAGGAGCGGAGCGTTGCTGATATGCCCCTTGGCGTGCGCCTGGATGGTCTGCTCCGCCAGATCGAGCGCATCAGCGTAGTCATAGGGCGGAATCTGCAGGACCAAGCCCTGGTGGACCGCACCGTCGGTGAGACGATCGAGCTCAGGCTTCTGGGTCTCCAATAAGGGAATGCCGCGCTCTGCCCCGAGTTTCAGTGCTTCTTTGACCCGATCGTCCATTTCGATGCGCACGGCGACATGCAGCACCTTCGCCGGAATATGGGCTCGCAGCGCCTCGACCACGGAGTTACGGCCGGTCACCATCTCCTCGCTGGCACGCCGACCTGAGCTGCGGCGATTCGTGCCTTGCTTCTGGGCGGAGCGGGAAGCCAGCTCCTTGGAGCGGTAAGCCTTATGGTACGGACGGTCCTCGGCTCTAGGGGTAGGGCCCTTACCTTCGAGCGCCTTCCGGCCGTGCCCGCCGGTACCCTTCGTCGGGCCCTTTTTACCTCGTGAGGCCCGTGGGTGTCCTGCCATGCTCAGCCTTCCTTCATATTCCATCGGGCACCTTCGGGGGTGTCCTCGATCTCGATTCCTGCCGCGGTTAACTCATTCCGGATGGCATCCGAGCGTGCCCAATCCTTCTCCATGCGAGCAGTAGCACGCTCGTCAAGCCTGGCTTGAACAAGAACGTCCAGCACGCGGGAAAGATCCCCGCCCTGGTCGGCTCCCCCAGGAGATTCGCTCAGCCCCAGGGCATCCAACATCCCCAGGACGACAATGAAGGTACGTTCCGCATCTTCTAGTTCGTTCGCCGCCAGCGCTGAATTGCCCGCGCGTACCGTCTCGTGCAGAGAAGCGAGCGCGCGTGGAATATTGAGATCGTCGTCCATGGCCGCTACGAAGGCCTCAGGAAGATCTGCAAGTCCATGCTCAGTGGTACTCGATCGCTTAGAGACCCTAGCGACCTTGCTGATGAACCCGTCGATCCTCACCAGAGCACTCACAGCCTCTTGCAGCGCCTCCGGGCTGAAGTCCAGCACGGAGCGGTAATGCGCCTGGCCCAGGTAGTAGCGCACCGCACGCGGGGAAGCCTGCGCGAAGAGCTCCTTGGGGCCCACCACATTGCCGATGGATTTGGACATCTTCTCGCCCTGGTAGCTCACCAGGCCATTGTGCATCCAGAAGTTCGCGAAATCCCTGCCCGCGGCCTGGGACTGCGCCATCTCGTTCTCATGGTGCGGAAAACGCAGGTCCAGGCCACCACCATGGATATCGAAGGCATCCCCGAGGTACTTCCCCGCCATCGCGGAGCATTCCAGGTGCCAGCCCGGCCGGCCACGCCCCCACGGAGAATCCCAGGCGGCGCTCTCCGGATCTCCCTGCTTATGACCTTTCCAGAGCGCGAAGTCGCGCGGATCCCGTTTGCCGCGGGGGTCAGCGTCGGTAGCGGCTTGCATCTGGTCGATGCCCTGCCGGGTCAGCGAGCCGTAGCCCGGCCAGGAGCGGACGTCGAAGTAGACATCCCCGGAGGCATCCTGGGCCGGGTAGGCGTGGCCTTTTTCGATCAGCTCCGCGATGAGCGCGTGCATCTCCGGGATATGCCCCGTGGCCCGCGGCTCGTAGTCCGGGCGGCCGACGCCAAGCTTGTCGTAGGCCTCGTTGAACTTGACCTCGTATTCGTAGGCGCGCGCCCACCACTGCTGCCCTGCATCAGCGGCCTTCGCCAAGATCTTGTCGTCGATATCAGTGACATTGCGTACCACCGTGGTCTGATAACCCTTGAAGCGCAGCCAGCGGGAAAGCTGATCGAAGACGATCGCCGAACGCAGGTGCCCGATATGCGGATCGCTCTGCACCGTGGCACCGCAGTAGTACAAAGAAACCTGCCCCTCACGGAGCGGCACGAAGTCCCGCACCTCGGCTGTGGCGGAGTCATAAAAGCGCAGAGTCACGGAATCTAGGCTACATGGGCACCCCCTAAAAAGAGCGTAGTCCGCGATCCGCAACCCCTTAAGGGTTTTCCCGATCTTCCACAGCGAGCACTTCCCTGGCTAGCGTGACGGTACCGGCACCGTAGCCAACGATGCAATCACCGGCAGGTGCTCTCACCCCCTAAGAATCGAGGAGCAAAGATGCCCCGAATAAATCCCCCCGCCCAGGGCCGCCGGCCTTGGGCTCGTATTATCGGCCTGTTGCTGAGTCCGGCCATCGCCTTGAGCGCAGGGCTGAGCGTCCTTGCCGCACCCGCGGCGAGCGCGGCAACCCCGGCGACGATCCCGCTGACGATCACGAACTCATCGGACCGCAGCGGCCCGGTCTATATCTACAACCTCGGCACCGATCTCGCCTCGGGCAAGATGGGCTGGGCCGATGCCAATGGCACCTTCCGGGCGTGGCCGAATGCGGGGACCACTCCGCAACCGGCTCCGGATACCTCGATCGCCGGACCTCAACCAGGCGGGTCGATGACGATCCGGGTGCCGAAATTCTCCGGCCGGATCTACTTCTCCTACGGTCAGAAGCTGAATTTCCAGGTGGTGCTGGACGGCAAGCTCGTTCAGTCTGCGGTCCAGAACGACAGCGACCCGAATCGCAATGTGATGTTCAACTGGAGCGAATACACCTATAACGATGCCGGAATCTGGCTCAATAGCACCCAGGTGGATATGTTCTCCGCGCCGTATCAAGTAGGCGTTCGTGGCGGGAACGGGCAGCTCGTGAGCACCGGGCGGCTGGTTCCCGATGGCTACCGTGCCGTGCTGGACGGCCTGCGCAGTGCGGGTTGGGGGAACACCATCCAGACCGCTCCCGATGGTTCGGTGCTGCGCGCTGTGGCCCCGGCGCACGCGATTTCTACTGGCCGGCTCGATAGCAATGCGCTCTCGGACTACATCAACCGGGTCTGGCAGAAGTACAGCAGCAGCACGCTGACCGTGGTACCTTACGGCGATCAGCCGAACCGCAAGTTCTTCGGTACCGTACAGAACGGGCGGATGGTCTTCCGGGACGGGCAGAACAGAGAGATCGTCTCATACAACAAGCCCTCCAGCTCCAGCGTTTTCGCCTGTGATGGCGACCTGCCCGCGCCCAATGATGATCGCGGTGCGATTTCACGCACCCTCTGCGCGGGTCTGAACCGCAGTACCTTGTTGACTTCGCAGACTCATCCGAGCACGGACCCGGCCGGCTTCTACAACGATCCCGTGACCAACCGCTATGCGAAGCTGATCCACCAGAATATGGTGGACGGCAAGGCGTACGCTTTCGCTTTCGATGATGTCGCAGCCCAGGAATCCCTGGTTCATGACTCTGCTCCGCAAGCCGCGTATCTGGTCCTGGACCCGTTCAAAGGAGCAGCGCCGCCGCTGGGCGGCACGGATAACGGCACTTCGCTGCGGCAGGGCAAGGGGCCGGCGCGCATCGGTTCCGGTGCGCAGTGCCTGGATGTGCCCTGGGGCAGTAACGCCGATGGCACACAAGTCCAGATCGCCAACTGCAATAATCAGGCCGCTCAGCAGTGGACCCGCACTGCTGCCGGGCAGATGCAGGCGCTGGGCAAGTGCCTGGATGTCCGGGCCAGCGGTACGGCGAATGCCACCCCGGTGCAACTGTATTCCTGCAATGGGACAGCGGCTCAGACCCAGAGTTATGACCGGCAGAGCGGCGCCCTGCGCAATCCGCAATCGGGGCGCTATCTTGATGCTGCTGGAGGCGTTCCGTTACGAGACGGTCAGCAGCTTCAGCTCTGGGACTGCAATGGCACGGCAGGGCAGCGCTGGACGTTCTGAACCGCGGTGAATCAGCTCGGCTGAGTCAGGGGCGATCGTCAACTGTCACTGGGTAGACCAGGGCGGTGGCGATCGCCCCTGCACCTCCACCGCGACCGGTGAAGCCGAGCCCGTCCGTCGTCGTTGCCGAAACCGTAACCGGTGCCCCGGCGGCCCGGCTCAGGACTGCCTCTGCTTCGGCGCGGCGCGGCGCGAACTTCGGCCGCTGCGCCACAAGCTGCACGGCGATGTTGCCGATCTCGAAACCTGCTTCCCGGATGATCCTCGCCGCTTCAGCCAGCAGCGTCGTCCCGGCGGCACCGGCGTATTCCGGGCGGTCCGTGCCGAAGTGCTGGCCGAGGTCTCCCAGGCCCGCTGCTGAGAACAAGGCGTCAGCGGCGGCGTGCGCTACCGGATCGCCATCGGAATGGCCGCTCAGGCCGGTTTCACCGGGCCAGTGCAGGCCGCCGAGCCACAGCTCGCTGGCATCCTCCGGCGCGGCATAAGCATGCACATCCACACCGATACCGGTACGCGGCAGCATCATCATTTCGCTACTTCCTGCTTATCATGAGCTTCTGCATGCTGTGCGGCACCGCCCTGGGGCGTCGACAGTCCGACGAGCAGGGCTTCTGCAAGAGTGAGGTCATCCGGGGTGGTGATCTTCAGGCTGAGTTCGGAGCCAGGCACCAGGTAGACCGGAAAACCGAGGCTCTCGACGAGCATTGCATCATCGGTGATCGCCGCCGCCTGGGCAGCGGGGAGCGCTTGCCCTGCGGTATGCGCTTGGCGCAACGTGTGCAGATCGAACCCCTGAGGTGTCTGCACCCGTCTGAGCTGATCGCGAGCAACAGTGCCCGTCACCTGTTCCAGTCGCCCGAGCTCCGCCGAAGCGGCATCCCCAGGATCCGTTGGCTGGGCTATTTTGATCGTATCGGGGACGGGAAGCGCGGGGATCACCGCGTGGGCTCCAGCGCGCAGTGCAGCATGGACTCGCTGGAAGACCCCTGCTGGAGTGAGCGGGCGGGCGGCATCGTGAATCAATACCGTGCTGATCCCGCTGCCCAAGGCGGCAAGCGCATTGCCCACCGATTCGGTACGGCTTGCACCGCCCTCCGTGAAGATGACCGGCAGAACAGAAGATGCCTTCTCGTGCTGCTGAGCTGTCTGCTGGGTCTGAATCGATCGGCACAGCTCCGCCAGGGATTCTTCGCCCGGTGGAAGAACCACGCAGATCTGCTCCGCGATATCCGCAGCCATAACAGCCCTCAGGGCATGAGCGAGTATCGGTTCACCAGCGATGAGCACTGATGCTTTAGGGATACCGTGGCCTAAGCGTTCACCGCGACCGGCAGCGACGAGCACCACCGCGGTCGCTGAGCGCTGAGCACCTGATTTCAGGACGCGAGAACCTCGTCGAGAACCGTAGCAGCTTTCTCTTCATCGGTCTTCTCAGCAAGAGCCAGTTCTGAGATCAGGATCTGCCGCGCTTTCGCGAGCATCCGCTTCTCACCGGCGGAAAGACCGCGATCATGGTCGCGGCGCCAGAGGTCCCGGACCACTTCGGCGACTTTGATTACATCGCCGGAGGCGAGTTTCTCAAGATTAGCCTTGTAACGACGCGACCAGTTGGTGGGCTCTTCGGTGAACTCGGCGCGGAGCACATCGAAAACGTGCTCGAGGCCTTCTTTGCCCACGACATCGCGCACACCTACCAGGTCGACATTGTCTGCCGGCACCTCGATGGTCAAGTCTCCTTGGGCCACCTTGAGTTTGAGATACATCTTCTCTTCACCCTTGATCGTGCGCATCTTGATCTCTTCGATCTTTGCAGCACCGTGGTGCGGGTAAACTACAGTGTCGCCGACCTCAAATACCATGTTGTATTCTCCCTTTCCCGCAAACCAGTTTATCACGGAATGGCCACGGCGGAACAGGGATCGGCGGCTATCACTACCCCATCGCCGCAGGTCACAGCC
Source organism: Acaricomes phytoseiuli DSM 14247 (assembly GCF_000376245.1). GTDB lineage: Bacteria > Actinomycetota > Actinomycetes > Actinomycetales > Micrococcaceae > Renibacterium > Renibacterium phytoseiuli. The sequence goes on from NZ_AQXM01000037.1 coordinate 11,439, forward strand.
TGGCGAGAAGCTGTTTTTCTGTCTGTTTTCGGACAGTTTTCGGACTGTGCATACACTGCTTTGCACGATGGAGTCGAGTCGGCGGAGATTTGCAGATACTCTAAAGAACAACAAAAGGTTTTGCACAGCATTATTTGAGCCGAGGAGAGGCTACGTGAGATCTACTGCGAACGGTCCAGGCAAGCCGGCCAGGAACAGCGGCGGCAAGCGGTCGCTGAAGGGAAGTCGCCGGCTAGGCGCGGTAGCCATCGTGGGCTTGAGCATGCTGGGACTCACCGGCTGCACCTACATCGCCCCGCAGCAGACCACCCATGTGTATTCGCCCTCGGACGGGATCCGCTTCAACATGGGCGACGTCGAGTTCCGCAACATCCTCGTGATTTCCCGCGATGCCGGCGAAGAAGGCCGGATCCTCGGCGCTGTGTACAACACTTCGGGCCAGGAAGCTCTGGTGACCTTCTCCGGATCCACGGGCGCGAGCACGCAGGTGAGCGTACCGGCCCAGGACTTCGTCCTGTTCAACCAGAGGGGCCCTGAGATGATCCTCGGCACCGTCACCCAGCCTCCCGGCGGGCTGGAACCGATAACGGTCACGACGTCACTGGGTGAAGAGACCACCAAGAAAGTCCCTGTTCTGGACGGCACACTCGAAGAGTACCGGCCGTACGTGCCGACGGAGACAGACTCTTCCCCGGACCCGACTGCCACCGAATCCGCACCGGCAGCCCCGTGAGCTGACCACCTGAGCTTAATGAGAGCCCGGAACTAGTTCTAGTTCCGGGCTCTTTTCGTTTTTAGGGCTCGAATTTATAACCCAGCCCGCGCACCGTCACCAGGTGCCGGGGCGCTGAAGGATCCGGCTCGATCTTGGAGCGCAGCCGTTTCACATGCACATCCAAGGTCTTGGTATCGCCCACATAGTCCGAGCCCCAAACCCGGTCGATGAGCTGACCCCGAGTGAGCACCCTACCGGAGTTGCGCAGCAGCATCTCCAGCAGCTCGAACTCCTTGAGCGGCAGGGAGACCGCCTCCCCGTTGACGCTGACCACATGCCGCTCGATATCCATCCGCACCGGGCCGGCCTGCACCGTCGTGGTCACCAGCTCCTCGGGCTCTCCCTGGCGGCGGAGCACCGCCCGCACCCGGGCCACCAGCTCCCGCGAAGAGTACGGTTTGGTGACGTAGTCATCAGCGCCGAGTTCCAGGCCCACGACCTTATCGATCTCGGAATCCTTGGCCGTGAGCATGATGACCGGCACGGAGGAGCGCGCCCGGATCTGGCGGCAGACTTCGGTTCCTGACTGCCCGGGCAGCTGCAGGTCGAGCAGCACCAGATCGGCACCGGCACGGTCGAATTCAGTAACGGCGTCGATGCCGTTATCCACCACTTCGACCTCGAACCCTTCCTTGCCCAGCAGGTAGGACAAAGGGTCGGAGAATGATTCTTCATCCTCGACGATCAAGATCCTGCTCACGCTTTCACTCCCATCGTCAGCGTCCTGACGGACCACCGGATCATTTCCGTTCCCCGACCTTCTCGCTCTGGCCCACCTGCTGCTCTGCCTGCTGGCCGAGCGGCGTCTGCGCGTCCTCCGACTCGCTCTCCAGCAACGGCAAGCGGATCGTGAACGTTGACCCGCGTCCCGGCTGCGACCATACGGTCACCTCACCGCCATGATTGGCCATCACATGCTTGACGATGCTGAGCCCCAGGCCCGTGCCGCCGGTCTGCCGGGATCGTGCACTGTCCACCCGGTAGAAGCGCTCGAAGATCCGCTCCTGCTCCTCCGGGCCCATGCCATCGCCCTGATCCGAGACCGAGATGCTGACCAGCCCCTGCGCCTGGCGGGCGCCGATCCCCACGGTGGTCCGCTCCGGTGAATAGCGCACCGCATTGTCGATGAGGTTGCGCAGCGCCGTGACGAGCAGATCCGGATCCCCGAAGACCCGCGCCTGGACGGTTCCGCCCACCGCGAGCTCTATGCCCTTCGCCTCGGCCTGGAGCTTGTTCCGATCCACGGCTTCGGCGATCACCGCGTCCAAGTCCACCGGCTTGCCCTGCTGGACCACATCGGTGCCCTGCAGCCGGGAAAGCTCGATGATGTCCTGCACCAGATCCGCCAGACGCGCTGATTCCTTGTGCATGCGCTGCGCGAAGCGCCGTACCGCTTCCTCATCATCGGGAGAGGCCTCGAGCGCTTCGGCCAGCAAGGAGATCGCGCCCACCGGGGTTTTGAGCTCATGCGAGACATTGGCCACGAAATCGTTGCGGATCGCCTCGGTACGGGTGAACTCGGTCCGGTCATCGGCCAGCAGCAGCACGTAGTCCTCCCCCAGCGCCGCCAGCCGGACCTGCACGATGATCGTTCCCTGACCGAGCGGCCCTCGGGAAAGCTCCAGCTGCCGCTCTTCGATCACTCCGTCACGACGGACCTTCGCGGTCAGATCGAGGAGTTCCTGGTGCACCACGGTGTGGCCGCGGACCAGCCCGTAGGCATAGGCTCCCGGGCTCGCCCGGACCACGCCGTCCACGGTATCCACCACGACGAAAGCCCTGCCGATCACAGAAAGCACTTCGGCGGCACCATGGGGCAGACTCGGTTCGTCCTCGACTTCGACGACCTTGCGCTGCCGGTCGCTCAACCGGAAGGCGAAGATGCCGAAAGCACCGACGCATACACCGAGGAGTCCGGAGAGGACTGCGAGCAGCAGGGGGTCCACGCGATCAGTCTAAGCGCTCGGTAGCGATGCTCTTCGCCGTACAGCTGCTTTACCGGATCGGTTCAGCCAACGTTCATCTTCCGGTGCCTGATCGTTCACTACCGGATGAAAAACTACTCAAGACTTGTGCGCGCAGCAGGCCATACCGGGATGATTTTTGATACTGTGCTGGCCAGGCTGCCGCATCAAACCGGTCGAAGCCGGTAGGCCCCTAGGCATCCAAGAGGTGAAAGGACACTTCGTGCGCAAAGTTTTCCAGGCTGAACTCCACCAGGTAGGCGAGGAGCTCATCGAAATCTCTTCTCTGGTCACCGAGGCGATGGAGAAAGCCAATCAGGCTTTTATCGGTGCCGATGTGGAACTGGCCCAAGAAGTGATCGCCGCAGATGCCCGGATCGACTTCCTGCAGAACGATCTGGATGAGCGCGCCATCGACATCCTCGCTCTCCAGGGGCCAGTGGCCTCCGATCTGCGCGTTATCGTCGGCTCGCTGCGCATGAGCGCCTCACTTGAGCGGATGGGCGATCTGGCCCGGCACATCGCCCAGTTGGCGCGGCTGCGTTTCCCGGCCACGGTGATACCGGCATCGCTGACCCCGACCTTCCAGGAGATGGCGGAGCTGGACATCAAACTCTCCCGGGGTGTCACGGCGCTGCTGGAGAGCCGGGATCTAGCCCTGGTCAACCAGATCCAGTCGGCCAACACCCGGATCGATGAGCTGCACCGCGGAGTTTTCGCGGCTATCGCCACTCCGGAGTGGCAGGAGAGCGCGAGCACCACCGCCGATGTCACCCTGGCGAGCCGTTACTTCGAACGCTTCGGCGATCACGGGGTCTCCGTGGCGCGCAAGGTCTCGTACCTGGTCACGGGCCAATGGCAGCCCGAGGCCTACGGCAACTGAAAATCAACACAGCACAAGAGCGGGCCGGTCAGGAATTTCTTCCTGACCGGCCCGCTCTTCGCGTAGGCGGCTCACACCGCGAAAGAAGCCTGCAGGGCTAGTGCTTGCCCTGGTTCGCCACCGCCTGAATCGCCTCTTCAGCAGCCTGCGGGTCCAGGTAGCGCCCGCCCGGGGTGATCGGGGAGAACGAGTCATCGAGCTCGTAGACCAGCGGAATCCCGGTGGGAATATTGAGCTTGGCGATGTCCTCATCGGAGATCCCGTCGAGTTTCTTCACCAGGGCGCGCAGCGAATTGCCGTGCGCAGCCAGCAGAACGGTCTTGCCGCTCCGCAGATCCTCGGTGATCTCGGAATCCCAATAGGGCAGCATCCGCTCCTGAACATCTTTGAGGCATTCCGTGCGCGGCACAGCATCGCCGAGGTCCGCGTACCGGGGGTCTCCGACCTGGGAAAACTCCGAATCGTCGGCGAGCGGGGGCGGCGGAACATCGAAGGAACGCCGCCAGATCATGAACTGATCCTCACCGAACTCTTCGAGCGTCTGCGCTTTGTCCTTGCCCTGCAGGGCACCGTAATGACGCTCATCGAGCCGCCAGGACCGCTTGACGTCGATCCAACCGCGATCCGCCTCGGCCAGGGCGAGATTAGCGGTATCGATAGCCCGCTTCTGCCGTGAGGTGTGGACGATATCGGGGAGAATGCCGTTCTTCGCGAGCAGCTGCCCGCCGCGTGCGGCCTCGGCCCGGCCCTTTTCGGTTAGGCCGACATCCACCCATCCGGTGAACAGATTCTTCTCATTCCATTCGCTCTGGCCATGGCGTAACAAGATCAGGGTGTAAGTCATGTCTCCAGTCTAGGGGCAGCCCCGCTATGGCCGGGCTGAGAAAAGCCGGAGCGGCGGCAGATGACGATAGGACGATAGATTGGGGGCGTGGTGGAACGGGCGAAGCGGATGGCGGGCTCCGCCCCGGGCAAGCCGCTCGGGAACATCACCAGGGGCACCACCGCACCTAACCGATTGCGTCGGGTGGATCGCTGGCTCACCGGGACTCAGACCTGGCGGCTGCGCCAGGCGGCAGCCGAAGGGAGCCGACCGCTTATCGTCGATCTCGGCTTCGGCGCGAACCCGACCACCGCGGTTGAGCTCTATCAGCGGCTGAGCGCGGCCCAGCCGGGAATCGAACTGGTCGGCATCGAGATCGACCCGGTGCGAGTGGCCCAGGCCCGGCAGATCCTGGCTTCAGGGGATGAGCACCCTGGCCTGAGTTTCCGGCAGGGCGGTTTCGAGATCCCAACGGAACACGAACCCACGATCGTCCGGGCCTTCAATGTGCTGCAGCAGTACGAAGCCGTGGATGTGCCCGGAATCTGGGCTCTGGTGACCTCCAGACTCGCTCCCGGCGGGCTGTTCGTCGATGGCACCTGCGATGAGATAGGCCGGCACGCGAGCTGGATCGCGCTATCCTCCGAGGGCCCGGAGACACTCAGCCTCTCGCTGCGTCTGGGTAGTTTCAACAGGCCGTCCGAGATCGCCGAAAGGCTTCCCAAAGCGCTGATCCACCGCAATGTTCCCGGGGATCCGGTGCACCGATTGCTGCAGGATCTGGACCGGCACTGGGTCAGCCGGCCCGGTTTGGCTGTTTTCGGTTCGCAGCAGCGCTGGATCGCCGCATGCGAGGCACTGAAAGCTGATGGCTGGCCCGTGCTGGATAGACCGGCGCGATGGCGGCTGGGCGAGCTGACGATCGCCTGGGCTGCGGTTGATCACCAGGGGCCGTAAGGGCCCATAGGCTGGCTGCCGCCATTGCCCCGGACTTGCTGGATCGCCGGGCGGACATCAGCCAGGTAAACACCGGCCACAACGGAACCTGCAACGTTCAATAATAAGGTCAACCCCAGTCCTACATTAAGAAGGAAAAGCGCTCCTACAATAACCGCACCAGCAGTGAGCGCGGACCAGAATCCTTTAGTACGCTTATTCGCCCGAACAAAATCATCAGGACTAGACTTTAGACAGTCAAAAGCCGCCCATGCCTGTATAATTATAGCTGTAGAACCGAAGAGGAAAAGAATCCAAAAGGATAGAATGTTCGAGATCATGTCCTTAATCTTACCAGAAACCAGTGATTAAAATATGAAGCCAATCAAATGACTATGTACAAAGATATACTAAGCTAACTGCTTGAAGTGTTGCATAAGATATTTTCTGAATTTACTCGGATGAGTAAATTCTCTTACGAATGACAGCCTCCGACATAAAAAACATTATTTATAGGGTTAGCTAAAGACATCTGAAAGTTTGTAATCCCTGGGCCGACGCACTCTCTTTTGTTTCCGATTCTATAATCAATTTGAACAGCCACGACTCCAGCGCCACAGTGATTATATCTAGCTACAATTACAGTTGGATCAAAGGGGTCTCGGCCATATCCTTGATACCCACAACCACCGTTAAAGTTTATTTCAGATGAGTTTTTTACTGAAGAATTCTCTAAAAAACTAGGTGCAGCATTTAGAGTCGGGATCGAAAAACCGCCTAAAACAAGCACAAAAACGGGCATCAAACTTAAAATAAATAGCTTATTTAGCTTTCCCAAAACAACTCCCTTGTCGTAATAAAGCTCCCTGTAAACTGGTTCTCGAAATCTCCCCTGAATTAAAATTAATTAGGAATACATCCCCCCAAGTAGAATATATTTGTGATTGGATTTGCGTAAGCCATCGGGAAAATTTTTATTCCGGGAGTAATGCAGAAACGCTCATTTCCAAAAACATAATCTACCTGCACCATAACAGTGCCTGAACCACAGTGATTATAGACACCGCGCGGACCATAGTCTAGGGGTCCTCCAGACATGCGGTTTCCCAGATAGCCACATCCCGCTGCGGCAACTTGTGGTGTTTTACTCTTATTCGCATCAGGAGATTGAGCTAAAGCTGCTCCAGCTGAAGATAAAATTAAACCTACGGAAAGAGCCAGAGATGAGATAACTTTCCATTTCATTAAAAATCACTCCGATTCTCGACTGAGGAACAAAATTAAATAAGCATCAACAAGTGAAATACTTTATGTGACCATCGATGATGCATTTTCACTTCATGCGACTAAAATACGAAAATTTACTAAGGTGTTGAAATATTTGCCTGATGCTTCGTGAATATTGACTCTGGGTTCTAGTGCAATAATAGAAATTATCGTACGCCCGAAGCCCTCGACTTGGATATAACAAATGAGTAACTTTTTATTCACCTGCTGCCTTGTCAGCCCCCCGGCCTATGCCAGGACTGCACCTTGAGGCCCTTACAAGAGTCAGGGTCAGAGCGAACGACTCTAGGCCTACGCTACAAGACCGTTAACATCAGAACCTACGGTTCCTAGCAGTACTTTTACAACGATCCAGACTGCACTGCGCCCCCACTAAACTTTAGATCTTGTGAGTAATAAACTGTGGGCACTTACACAAGCTGTTAAGAACGGGTAGAAATTGACTCAAAAGCAACTGGCTACAGCGCAACGACTCTTACCAGGCTCCGGGCTCTTCATCGCATTCGAAGGCGGCGATGGCGCGGGCAAGTCAACCCAGGCGAAGCTCCTTGCCGAGGTTCTGCAACGCAGCGGCCATGAGGTGGTACTCACCCGGGAGCCCGGCGGAACCCCGGTCGGCGAGCAGTTGCGGGAGCTTGTACTCAGCCACGGTCAGGGCGAGATCGACGCCCGGACGGAAGCGCTGATCTTTGCTGCGGCCCGTGCCGCCCACGTCGCGCAACTGATCCAGCCCGCGCTCAGCCGCGGAGCCATGGTCATCAGCGATCGTTATATCGATTCCTCAGCGGCCTACCAGGGGGCTGGCCGAGGACTGGGCAGCACGGAGATCGAGCAGCTCAACACGTGGGCGACCCAGAAGCTGCGCCCTACGCTGACCGTACTGCTGGACGTGAACCCGGAACAGGCCAGAGCTCGCCGCGCGGGGCAGGTACCGGATCGCATGGAGGCCGAGCCGGAAAGCTTCCACTCCCAGATCCGCTCCGCTTTCCTCGCGCTGGCGGAACAGCGCCCCGCGGAGTATCTGGTGCTCGATGCGCTGCGCCCCGCGGCTGAACTTCACGCCGAAATCCTGCAGCATCCTGTGCTCCAGCGTGCTCTGGACGGGGTTCCCAGCGGAGCCGCGGACCGCGGGAAAACGCCATGACCGCCGCTGGGATCTGGGCGGATATCCGCGGGCAGGAACCAGTAGTGGCGCAATTGCAGCAGGCGGCCCTGGCAACGGTACCGGGGCACGCCTGGCTGATCACGGGCCCGCCGGGTTCCGGGCGTTCCAACGCAGCCCGGGCCTTCGCCGCCGCGCTCAACTGCGAGGAACCGGATCCGGAAGCACGAGGTTGCGGGAGATGCCGCAGCTGCCTGACCATCCTGGCCGGGAACCACCCTGACGTTACTTTCGTGGAGACCGACAAGACCACGATCAGCATTGACGAAGCCCGGGAACTCGTCACGAAAGCCCAAGACCGGCCGGTCAGTGCGCGGTGGCGCGTGATCATCGTCGGAGATGCCGACCGGATGACCGAGCGCACCACCAATGTGCTGCTCAAAGCCATCGAAGAGCCTCCGCCGCGGACCCTCTGGATCCTCTGCGCGCCCAGCCCGGCGGATGTGCTGGTGACTATCCGCTCCCGCTGCTGCGCCGTGGGCTTGCGCGTGCCTCCGGCAGAGGCTGTTGCAGACCTGTTGGTTCAGCGCGACGGGATTGACCCCGTGCTTGCGCTCAGCTCGGCCAGGGCGGCGCAGAGCCATATCGGTGTGGCCCGGCGCTTGGCCCGGGACGAAGCAGCCCGGGAGCGCAGGGATTCCATTGTGCGACTTCCTTTGCGGCTGAACCGGGTGCCGGAGGCGGTCCGGGCCGCAGGGGCGCTCGTGGAACTTGCATCAGCGGAAGCGGCCGCGAGTAACGCCGAGCGGGACGCTGCGGAGAAAGAAGAGCTGCTGCGCACCCTCGGTGCACCGGAACAGGGAACACTGCCTCCCGCGATCCGCAGTCAGCTCAAGCGGCTCGAAGAAGATCAGAAGCGGAGAGCCAAGCGGTCGGTGACCGATGGCCTGGACCGCGCCCTGACCGATCTGCTCTCCTTCTACCGCGACGCCCTGCTGCTGCAGTTCTCCGCCGGGCAGGTCACCGAGCAGCAGCTGGTCAACACGGCGCTGCGCCCGGAACTCGAAGAATTCGCCCGGCAGAGCACCCCGGAAAGAAACCTGGAGCGGCTGGAGACGATCACCGAGATGCGCCGCCGGCTGCTAGGCAGCAACGCCGCCCCGCTCCTGGCGATAGAAGCCATGGCGGTGAGCCTGGTCTGAACGCAGCTCCTGAAGTTTCCGGAACCCGCGCCCAGGGATCACCGGTACCATCGATACTTAGCGTCTATCCCAGGAGCGTTCGATGAGATCTCGACCCGCGCTGCGCCGCAGCCTCAAGGCCTTGGCCCTCACGACTGCCGCGGGGCTCGCCCTGAGCGGCTGCATGGCCAGCAGCCCGGAATCGTCGCAGACGAGCTCCCCGAATCCTGCCGCACAGCAGGCCCCGCCGGAGCTTCAGCGCTTCTATGAGCAGTCCGTGCAATGGGATTCCTGCGAGAGGGATATGCTCTGCACCACCGTGAATGTTCCGGTGGACTACTCCGCCCCGGAAGGCGAGACCATCGATCTGGCCCTCATCAAGCTGCCTGCCGGAGGAAATAGCCAAGGGCCGGTCGTCGTCAACCCCGGCGGCCCCGGCGGTTCCGGGTATGACCTGGTCTCCCAGAACGCGACCCAGCAGTTCTCCCAGGACCTGCGCAATGCCTACGACATCGTCGGCTTCGACCCCCGCGGGGTGAAGCGATCCAGCCCGGTGACCTGCATCAGCGATGAAGAGCGGGACCGGGACCGCCAGAAGGAATTCGACCTGGACACCGACGCGGGGTACGCAGCAGCCCAGGAGGAAGTCCAGAAGTTCGCTGATGCCTGCCAGCAGAACACCGGCCCCGTGCTGGAGTTCACGGATACCAACTCGGCGGCTCGGGATATGGATGTGATCCGGGCCGTTCTGGGTTCGGAGACCCTCGACTATCTGGGCTTCTCCTACGGCACCTTCCTCGGCGCCCGGTACGCCGGCCTCTTCCCCGAACGGGTCGGCAAATTCGTGCTGGACGCCGCGATAGACCCGTCGTTGAGTGTCGAGGATCTGGCGCTGGGCCAGGCTAAGGGCTTCGAAGCTGCCCTGCGCACCTGGACCGAGAACTGCCTGAGCGGTAGCAACTGCCCCGTACGCGGATCCGTGGACGAGGCGATGCAGCAGATCCGCGATCTGAACGAAAGCTACCGCTCCAGCCCCAAAGCAACCAGCGACGGCAGGCTGCTCACAGGCAGCGGCTTCAGTTCGGCGCTGAGCCTGGCCATGTACTCCACGGACCTGTGGCCCGTGCTCCAGCGGGCACTGAGCCAGGCCATCGGCGGTGACCCCAACGGGATGATGACCTTGGCCGATTTCGCTGCGGACCGGGATCCGCAGACCGGGGAGTACAACTCGAACTCGGTGTTCGCTTTCACCGCGATCAACTGCCTCGACTACCCGATGTCCAACGATCAGGCTACTTTGCGGGCCGAATCCCAGCGCCTGCAGGAAGCCTCCCCGACCTTCGGTAAATACCTGGGCTACTCCGGCCTGGCCTGCGGCGCCTGGCCGTATCAGGCCAGCACCGAGCGCGAGCCGATTGCCGCTGAGGGAGCCGCGCCGATCGTCGTCATCGGGACCACCGGGGATCCGGCTACCCCCTACGAATGGTCGGTGGCGCTGCGGGATCAGCTGTCCTCCGGCGTCCTGGTGACCAGGGAAGGTGAAGGGCACACCGCGTACGGCAAAGGGAATCAATGCATTCAGCGGGCCGTCGACAACTACTTCATCGACGGCACCGTGCCGGAGGACAATCTGCGCTGCAGCTGAAGCCCGGGGCCTGAGTGACTTCTCAGATCCGGGCTGATCAGATCCGCACTCCTCAGATCCGCACGAAGGGCGCAACCAGGTCCGGTAGCTGGGCTACGGTGTCCAGGATGTCCGTGGCCCCCACCGAGTAGAGCGCCTGGGCGGAGTGGGCTCCGTTGAGCACACCCGCGACCATAGAAGCACCCGAGCGCAGCCCCGCCTGAATATCCGCTGTCGTGTCCCCGACCACCACGGTCTGCCGGATATCGTCCATGTCCAGGGCCAGCGCCGCGGTGAGGATCATATCCGGGTAGGGCCGGCCGCGGCCCGCGTCCGCAGGGCAGAGGCTGAGATCCGCCAGGCCCATCCAGCCGAGGGATTCCAGCACGATGTTCTGCGTGTGCCGAGCGAAGCCGGTGGTTAGGCAGACCTTCATACCGGCGTCCCGGCACCAGTTGATAGCTTCCTCGGCCCCTGGCACGGGATGCACTCCGCCGGTGGCTACCAGTTCGTCGTAGACCGTTTCGAAGATCGCGTTCGCCTCCCGGGCCCGCGGCAAATCGCCGTCGAACAGATGGGAGAAGACCGTCATTTTGGAAATGCCCATGGTATCCCTGGCATAACCGAGCATCCCGGTGAACCGCTCCGTCTCCGGCGGCACCCCGGCGCGGGCGATCGCTTCGGCGAAAGCCTGCTCCACGAGGCCGTCATCGATCACGGTGGTACCCGTCATATCCAGAACCGCGAGCTTCAGTTCCCGGACCGCGCTGATCCGACCGCCCTTGAGATCTTCGAGAGTCATGATCATCGCTCCTTGGTCAATCTAATGTTGTACCAGCGTGGTGCTGCCGGGGAGCCGTGACATTAATGCGACACATCGTCTCGGTAAACGATGGCGGAATGTTTTGACCGCAGGGGTGGGCTCATCTACAGTTGGTAGCTGTGCCGTATGCACCACTCATCGTGGCCCGCTAGCGGCACAGGCCTCCTTAGCTCAGTCGGTAGAGCGTTTCACTCGTAATGAAAAGGTCACCAGTTCGATTCTGGTAGGAGGCTCCACCGATAGTTGCGGGCCATTCGTTCAACGCATGGCCCGCAACTCACTTAAGTAGCTGATGCGGCTTAGTCGCTTGTTTCCTTCAAATAGTCGATGACTTTCTGCTTGGTAGTCGGATGCTGCTGAGCTCCACCATGCCCCACCTGATCGGACACCACCGAAACCGCTTTTGAACCCAATTGAGTCTTGACGCTTTCCGCCCAGACCTTAGGCGTCGCCGGATCAAAACTATTGCTGAGAAGCAAAGTCGGGTGCATGCTGCGTGATGCCACAGGCGCAGAAGAGCCCGGTACCGGGCCGGGTCCGCCGATGCAGATCGAAGAATAATTACTGGAGTTCGTCGAGTATCGGGTAACCGGAGCCGCTTTCCTGGAAGCAGCGAGATCTGCTCGGCTTTCTTCAATACTGCTAACTGCCATGGGGAAGTCCGAGCAGACAATGGGGTCAGCGTACGCAATGCTGGATGCATCTGGCTCATTGGGGCCGTCGTCTGGTATAGGGTTTCTACCCGAGGCAAGGTCATGAAGACCGGTAGCGGCGAGAATGAACTGATCCGTTCCGGCGCTGACTTCAAAGAACCGCGTAACCATGGGCTCGGACCAGGGCACACCGAAAAGTGTTCCGAAAATCATTCCTTTCTTCGCGTTCTCCCGTGCCATTGCAAACACTTCAGTGATGTCCTGCCCCTGGAGAACGCATTCGGAACTCTGCTGGCACCACTGATCGAACTGACCGTAGATAGTCTCGACCCCTGCAGCAGCAGTCATTACAAATTCACGACGACTCTGGTTCGGGTTCATCACGCCTTCAAGGATCGAACTGCTGACGTTTCCCCCGAACAATCCTAGATAGCGTTGGGCGGTCAAGGTTCCGTAAGAGAATCCGTACAGGCTGATTTTCCCAAGCCCAAGGGCTTTACGGATTGACTCAGCATCTTTGGCATTACTGAAAGCGTCCAGATTGCCTTTCAGATTTTCCGGCTGAGTTCTGCAGGTAGACCAGAATGATCGTTGATTCTCGACAAGTTTATTCATCGCCACAGAATCCGTCGGCGGAATGTACGGGATTTTGAGAATGTCTTCCGTTGAGCACTCCAACGGCCCGCTAAGTCCAGTCCCCCTCAGGTCCGCACCGATCAGATCGTACTCCTGAGTGAATTGCCGGATCGTAGCAAAGCCTTCATCCCCAGAAGCGCCCGGCCCCGAAGGGAAGTTCATGATAGTGCCCCGCTTGGCCGACTGGTCTGCGGCTTTCAGTCGATAGACCTGTAAATTGAACCGGTTCGCACCCTTGCCTTGGGCGGAATAATCAACAGGGACTGAAAGACTTCCGCATTCAGTCCCTGGCATTACATCTTTTTTGCATATCCCCAGGTGATGCTCTGCGCAAGATCTTCTTGAACCACTGCCGAACTTTCAGCGTAAAGACCTGTTCCGACGCCTGCGGATACTACCGAGGATAAAAGCAGAACACCTGAGGTAAATAGGCTCGAACCAAGAGAAAGGGTCTGCCCCGGGTTTGGTTGACATCTGATCTGTGAGGATTCGTCCTCGCTGGAAGGATGTATCTCTTGCCCAAGCCCTATCCGAAAGAGTTCCGTGACGATGTCGTGGCTGTGGCCCGTAAAGCCC
>NZ_AQXM01000038.1 GCF_000376245.1 Acaricomes phytoseiuli DSM 14247
GATCTACACGGACGCGAAAGCGGCCTGATCACCCCAAACCCCAACTGTCAACCAAACCCGGGGCAGACCCCCTTAAGCCAGCACCCGCCCCGTCTCACCGTTACTGGTGAGGCGGGGCGGTTTTTTGGGTTACCCCGGGTCTTGCTCGCGGCCGATACGGGCCAGATGTTCGCCTCTCGGCTTGATACGGTATCAGAGTGAAAAAACGAAACACTGTGACGGTAGTCATCGCTGTATTACTGATCATTGGCGTTACCTCAATCGCCATAGGCATACCACTACTTCAATGAAATAACTGAGTAAAGCGGTGGCCGATAAAACTGTGTCACCCACGCATAGGCTTTCAGAAGACACTCACCGATCCACCTTCACGTGCAAGAAGGTCCACCCCTCCGGAGTCAACGCCTTGACCGCCCGGTAAGCCTCATCGTCGTACGCATCACGCTCGATCTAGACCGTGCTCACCACCCCGGCATCGTCACGAACCGTCCCTAAAATCTTCATGGCTAAAACGTATCTTCACCCCTAATCGCCCTAGCAGCAATCTCAGCCCCTCGCCGGTGCGCCGCAGGCATTAGGTGCAGATACACTGACTCGGTTGTTTTTATGGACTCGTGTCCCAGCCTCCGGGACAGCTCGTACAGGTCCATGCCCGCATCAATCATCCAGGACGCGTGGGTGTGCCGAAGGTCATGCACGCTGGGGCGTTTTCGCAACCCCGCTTTTACTGCGGCGGCTGCCGCTGGTGTCCAGTAGTCAGCGTAGAGATTGCCCGTGCGGATCGGTCCCCCGCGCTTCATTGTAAAAACCAGTCGGCCATCAGCTCTCTCCACGAGGGGGCGAACGATTTTTGCAGTCTCATCATCCATTGAGACTGCGCGACGTGAGCGGCGGCTCTTCGGTGGGCCGAGATATGGTCGGCGTTTTTCGTCCTCCTTCCAGGCTCTTTTTACGCTGACTAGCGCAGGGTCGGTATCCAGTGTGAAGTGCTCGGAGGTGAGTGCGGTGGCCTCACTGAACCTGAGACCAGTGCCCACCAAAAAGCGGGCGAACGGGTGAAAATGCTCATCCAGCGATTCGATGAAAACCTCAAATTCCTCATGGGTGAGCATATTGAGGCCTTCCTCGGCTGACTCTGTCCTGGGGAGGGTAATGCCCTCGCAGGTGTTGGTGTCGATGTAGCCGAGGCGCATCGCGGTTTTCATCGCGGAGCTGAGCAATCCATGGACATTTGCTATCGACTTTGGGGCGAGTTTTTTTCCAGACATCCACTGCACCCACTGGCTGATGTCACGGTACCCAATGGCAGAGAGCTTCCGTCGCTGAAAGAACGGACTGAGGTGCTGCTCCACATATCGCTTGTATGCCCCCCTGGTGCCTGAGCTTGCACGGGCGTTCATCTTGATGTGCTCCTCAACGGCTTCGATGAGGGTTGGTCCAGTGGCGGCGGTTTGGTCTATCAGCCTCTCAGTGGCTTCCCAGTCCTGGCCGTTTTCGTCGAGAAGTCTCTTTATAAGCCGTGCAACCTCTTGCTCTGACGTGGCGTAGGACTCTTGCTTCCTTGTGTATGGATCGCGCCAGAGCACCGTGTACGTGATCGAGCCATCCTTGCGGAAGCGTTCGCGGATGCTAGCCATGTGGGAAGCGTAGACTCTGTGTCAACACCCCAGCAAATATTGTCAACAAGAAACCAAAAACCCCTGCCTGAGCAGGGGCTTTATGGTGGCAGATGAGGGATTCGAACCCCCGTAGGCGATGCCAGCTGATTTACAGTCAGCCCCCTTTGGCCGCTCGGGTAATCTGCCTTGCGGCTCCATGACGGAGCACCATAACTTTACAGAAAACCCCGCGAAGAATCGAATCCTGGACAGCCGAGCCCCTCAGGCCCCTGAGCCTCAGCCGCTCAGACGCTTGTTCAGCTTCGCTTCGAAGCGACGCGCCTGCTCCGTCGTGACCTGCCCCAGGGCCACCGCTCGGGCCAGATCCCGCTGCACGCCGGCAAGCCGGGCACTGGCCCCTGTCGCTCCGCCCAGAACCTGCTGGGACACTGAAGTGCTGATGGACCCGGAAGCGCTGCTCGCACCAGCCGCATTGGCCGTTATCGGGGTCAGAGTCGCGAATGCTCCAACCGTGGCCACACCGAAGGCAGCTCCCGCTATGGACCGGGCACCGCGCACGACGTATCGAACAGTTCGACTAGAAGGACGCTGACGTTCTGGAGGTTCCATGACCCCACTGTGCTACACGCCCTTATGGCGGCGCTCCGCAGAAGCTCAATGCCCGCTATGAATCTGGGAGCCTGTTGCGGTGAACCTCAAGAAGGACGGAACTCAGTGAAAGAAATGCCTGGAGCCGGTGAGGTACATGGTGATTCCGGCCGCCTGTGCGGCAGCGACCACCTCTTCATCCCGCTTGGATCCGCCCGGCTGCACCACCGCACGCACACCGGCGTCTATCAGGACCTGCAGACCGTCGGCAAAAGGGAAGAAAGCATCAGACGCGGCAACAGCGCCCCGGGCGCGTTCTACCGGCTGGCCCTGCTGATCCGTCAGCAGGGAATTCGCCCGCTCCACAGCCAGCCGGCAGGAATCCACGCGGTTGACCTGACCCATCCCGATCCCGATCGAGGCGCCGTCCTTGACGAGCAGAATCGCATTGGACTTGACCGCGCGCACAGCTCGCCAGGCGAATCGCAGTTCCGCCATCGTGGCGGCATCCGCATCCTCGCCCGCCACTAGACGCCACTGCTCAGGATCGTCACCGGGAGCATCCAGCCGATCAGCCAGCTGCATCAGGGCACCACCGGAAACCTGACGGAATTCTGCGGGGTCCCGCTGATACCCATCGGGCAGGCTGAGTAGTCGGATATCCTGCCGCAGCTGCAACCGCGCCAGAGCCTCCGGCTCGAACTCCGGAGCGACGATGACCTCGGTCAGCACACCCTGGAGATTGGCTGCCAGCCCGGCGGTCACCGGACGGTTCACGGCGATGACCCCGCCATAAGCGCTCAGCGGGTCGCAGGCATGCGCCTTGGCGTGCGCCTCGGCCACCGGATCCGGCTCAGCACCCTGTTCGGCTGAATCATCCGGCCCCGCGCTGGCAACAGCCACCCCGCAGGGGTTGGCATGTTTGATGATCGCCACCGCGGGCTCAGCGAAATCGAAAACGGTGCGCAGAGCAGCATCAGCATCCACGAAATTGTTGTAGCTCATAGCTTTTCCATGCAGCTGGTCCGCTTGGGCGATACCGGCAGAGGCCCCTTGGTCCGCATAGAGCGCAGCCGGCTGATGCGGATTCTCCCCGTACCTAAGCACTTCGGAACGCTCCAGGGCCAAGCCCATATAGGGCGGCCAGAGGTTCTGTTGAGCAGCGTCCTCACCGAACTGAGCAGCCGTCCAGTTCGCCACGGCGGTGTCGTACGCTGCGGTGTGCGCAAAAGCAGCCGCGGCCAGGCGCTGCCTGGCTTCCCGGCTGAAACCGCCGTGCTCCAGCGCCTCGGCCACTTCCGGGTACTTCCCGGGGTTCACTACGACCGCCACTGAGTCATGGTTCTTGGCCGCGGCACGCACCATCGTCGGGCCGCCGATGTCGATCTGCTCGATCACTGCATCCTGGCCCGCTCCGGACCTCACAGTCTCCGCGAAGGGGTAGAGATTGACCACCACCAGATCGAAGGGCTCTATCCCGGACTCTTCGAGCTGCCGGACGTGCTCCTGCCGCCGCCGATCCGCAAGGATTCCGCCGTGAATCCGGGGGTGCAGGGTCTTGACCCGGCCATCGAGCATCTCCGGGGAGCCGCTGACCTCTTCGACCGCCGTCACCGGAATACCTGCGGCAGCGATCCGTGCCGCCGTGGAACCGGTGGAGACGATGGACACACCGACCGCGTGCAGGGCCTCGGCCAGCTCCTCGACACCAGTTTTGTCATAGACAGAGATCAGCGCACGGCGGATCGGCAGGACATCAGGGCGGTCAGAGGTCATGTCATTCTCCCGATAAGTCACGTAAGTCACGATCAGTTCACACGAAGAGGCTGCCGGCGGATGCAGTGCCGGCTGGCTGGCCTGGGACCCCGCCAGTCTAATCTACGACTGGTGCGCACTGGTCGTTGACACCTCTGAACCGGGAGCATAGGTTCAGCAGGTGGACTCGGAGAATCTCAGCAAAGCCGTCAACGGTCTGATCTGGCCCGGTTTCCTCGGCGAGACGGTTCCTGACTGGCTGCACGAGGCACTGGAGCAAGGTCTAGCCGGAGTGGTCTACTTCAGCCATAACATCACCTCAGCCGAGCAGGTAGCGCAGCTCTCCGCACGGATTCATCAGATCAGCCCGGAGGCGATCATCGGTGCAGACGAGGAGGGTGGCACCGTCACCCGATTACCCGCAACAGCTGACACCCTCCTGCCGACCGCGGCCGTGCTGGGCCGGATCGACGACCCCACGGCCACCGAGGCCGCCGGAGCGGTGCTGGCTCGACTCTGCCGACGCAGCGGTGTCGATCTCAATCTGGCCCCCGTTGCAGATGTGAACACCGCCCCAGGGAACCCAGTGATCGGAGTGCGCTCTTTCGGCGCAGATCAGACTCTTGCGGCTCGACATACCACCGCGATGATCCGTGGGATGCAGAACGGAAGGCCTTCAACCCTGGCCTGCGCTAAGCATTTTCCAGGGCACGGAGACACCGTGACAGATTCGCACCGTGAACTGCCCCGAGTGACGGTTCCGCTATCGGAGTTCATCGAACAGCATCTGCCTCCTTTCCAGGCCGCGGCTGAAGCCGGGGTTGCGGCAATGATGAGCGCTCATATCGTCGTCCCTGAACTGGGCGATCTGCCTGCCACACTAAACCCGCGGGCGGTGGCGCTGCTTCGGAATACCGGGTTCGACGGTGTGCTCATCACTGATGCTCTGGACATGGCCGCGGTCCGGGACACCATGGGGTCCGGAGAGGGGGCGGTGCAGGCGATTCTGGCCGGAGCCGACCTGCTCTGCGTCGGGAACCCGTCCAACAGCGACTACGCAGGGGGCCCAGCCGAACCGGGCCAGGATGAGCGCGAGTACGCAGAGATCCGGGATGCTCTGCTCGCCGCAGTGCGCGATGGACGGATCTCGGAAACACGAATCATAGAAGCGCATCGGCGGCTCCGGAAGCTTCGGAGCCAGCGGACTGCAGCCGTAGAAGAAACCGCGGAGCTGCCGTCTCAGGCTCCGGATTGGCTGGCGCTGACGATGCAAGCTTGCACCGGCCGCGCCAAGCTGCCCGATGCGGTCAGGCAGCGCAGCAGCATCGTCATCGAAGACATCCGGGAAAGTCCTAACCTCGCCGCAGGGGCGCTGCCGAATTTCTTTGCGATCGCCCTAGCAGAGCATTTCAAGATCAGCAGCGCGCAGACTCCGGACCTCGTCCTGGCCGATGCGTTGCACCCCGGCAGCTCGCAGTACACTCGACTGGCCGAACTCGCCGAAGCTCACCCGGATCTCGTCTGCATCAACGCCGGGCTCGAACCGCAGGGCGCTATGCCTCTCCCAGTGCTGACCTGTTTCGGTGCATCCCTGCTCAGTGCCCAGGCTGCCATCCGGATCATCCTGGATGCGCACGATGCAGACAACGACGCAGACACTGCAGATAGAGTCAGCTAAAGCCGAGCGGGAGCGCCCAGATCGTTCTGGTTCCCGTGGGGTCTGTGGATTTCCGTAGTACATAGCACACAGACCTCCCAGATGCCCTGAAACCGGTTTAGAATATGGTGAAAACAAGCCAGTTGCTTGCCTCTATCCGGATGCGTGAGTGAGTATGGCCTGAAAGGTCGGAAATGGTCGACGCACCCTCAGTGTGCTCCTGCGATGACTTCCTGGAAGAAGCTGCGAACTCGGTTTTCATCGATGTCTCCGGATTCAACTGGACGCCACTGGAAACAGCGGAAGAATCAGGCACCACGCCGGAGCGCAACGGCTGCCAGCTCACCGAGAAAATCGTGCGACGTTTCGATGACATAATCCGGAGAATCACCAGGGGCGGCAGGCTGATCTATGTCTTTGGTGACGGCAAATTCGCCATCATCGAACTCGGCACGTGCCCGCAAGCTTCTGCCGGGGATCTCCCGGGGCCTCAGCCAGCCTCCAGGACCTTGCACCGCGCGCAGGCTGCACGAGAACATCTGCGGGACGCCGCAGCAGACCTGCTCGCCTTGAACCTGACCGCACAGGACTGTCTGGTTCTGTTAGGAGCCAACAGCGCCTATACCCGGACCGCGATGGCCAGCATCGAACAGCACGGAGCGCTGGCGGTCACCGAACTACTCCAATTCGACACCGCGGAGCAGCAGCCGCTCGCCAACGCTATCGCCTCCGTACTGGCTCAGCGCTCGGGCCTGTCCGTCCAGCTCGAATACCGTGATCTGGGTGTTCTCGATGAACAGAGTCTCACCGCTGCGCAGCGCACCGTGATGATCGCAACGGGCCTGAGCAAAGAGCATTCTGCAGCCGCTTTAGCCGCTGCAGGAGGGTCCGCACGAGCCGCGATCATCGCGGTGCTTGCTGATATCCCTCCGCAGCTGGCTCAGCAGATGATCTCCGTGACCAAGAGCTGAGTCACTGCGCAGCTAGATCCCTGAGCACTTGGATAAGCAGCTCGCGCTCAGCGGCTTTGATCCGTTCGTGCAGACTTGTTTCATCGTCTTCCGGGAGCACATCGATCGCACGCTGGGCGATGATCGGCCCGGTATCAACACCCTCATCGGCGTACATCACCGTGCAGCCGGTGACTTTAACACCGTAGGCCAGGGCGTCGCGGACGCCGTGCGCGCCCGGAAAAGCCGGAAGGAGAGCGGGGTGCGTATTGAGGTAGCGGCGCGGAAAAGCCCCGATGAAATCAGCCCCCACGATCCTCATGAATCCAGAGGAGAGAACATAATCGGGCTGAAAGCCCAGCACCGCCTCCAGTAAGGCGGCATCCCAGGCGGCACGATCCGGGAAGCTCCGGTAGTCGACCACGAAGGTCTCCAGGCCCGCAGCGGCGCTTCGTTCCAAGGCATACGTCCCCGGCCGGTCTGAGCCCACCGCCAGGATCTGCACCGGCAGTTCATCACGATGTATCGCGTCGATGAGCGCCTGCAGGTTCGAGCCGGAACCGGACGCTAAGACCACAAGGCGCATGCTCACAGCCTAACCGTCTGCGGACTAACTGCTGGCAAATGGGTCGAATTCTTCCCGCTCCTGGCGGCGCATCCGCAAGCCTTCCAGCCACGGTGCGGCACTATGACCGATCGCCGCGCCGATCGCCACCTCTACCGCTACCCACGCGGCGACCAGGAACGGGTTGGGGCCGATATCGGTCAACCGGCCGAAGCCCAGGGAACCCTGGGACAACCAGGCGAGAATACTGGAGAGGACTCCGGCTGCTAAGCCGATCAACGCACCCAGGCTCACGGTGGAGAAGATCGTGGCGAGCCATGGCGGCTCGACTTTCAAGGCGAACCAATCGGCCAGGTGGTTCTCGCCTTCGCGCAGGAACCACCATCCGGCAAGGAGCCCTGCCAGCACCGGCAGCAGTAGTGCCAGAACGCCCCAATCCAATTGCCCTACCGGCAGTGCGGCGAGCACCGGGATGGCCGGCACCGGGGCCACCTCCGTGGCTAACGGGCTCACGCTACTCCCGACGCCCAGCGCGAAGCCGGGGCCGGCGGACCAGGCCATGGTCCAGACCGCCAGATTGGGTAAGAACGCGATCTGCGCCAAAGTCAGTACTGCTCCCCCGACCGGGCCTGCGCGCACCCCCTGATAGACAGCGACGATCTCTGCCCAGTGCAGGGCCAAGTTGACCGCGAGCAGCAGCGTGGCGAGCCCCAAAAAAGCGATGACGGCGAGGAATCCGGCGCGGGCCACTGACCATAGATAGGACCCGGTCCAACGCGATACCTGCCCCCAGCCGGATATCCGGTCCACACCGCTCTGGCCGATCAGCGGAATCCAGCTCCCCGCTTCCCTGCGGACTCCGGTCAGCAGACCCACGAGCATCGGGATGAGCGGTATCAGGGCGGCCAGCACGGGCGATGCGGATGCCTCCGGAGTCCTGGCCGCGTAGCCCACAGCCAGGCCGGCCAGCGCATAGAGCAGCACCGCGCTCAGCAGCGGCTGCCAGAGCTGATCGGTATAGGCCGCTCGGGCCAGCCTGCGGCCGGCCCGGCGAGCCAGAAAGAAAGGGATCAGCAGCAAACCCAGCGGAACCAGGCTGAAGACGCCGCTCTGCGCGGCAGCAGCACTATCTGCACCGGGCAATGAAACGGAGAAAGGTACAGCGTGCATCAGGAGCCACGCCTGCCCGATGAACCGGCCCAGCAGATCCGGGCTGGGCGAGCCGAGGCCGCCCGTGAAATACACGGCGAGAATCGCTACCAGCAGAGGCAGCAGGCTCAGCACTGCCAACTGCAGCGCCTCCACCGCCCCCTGGAGCCAGAGCGGCATGGGAAAGCCCAACCTGCCGCTCTGCCCTCTGCTTAGTTTCATCGCCCTCCATCGTCCCATGAAGCGGCTGCCGGCCTCCGCACATCCCCGCCGAAAATACGAAGTCCGCGTGGTTTTAAGCCGAGTTCACCCAGATTTCCCTTGGATGAAACCTCATGCGCGCCTGCCGGTCAAGATGGATGCACAGGATGGAGTCGTGAGAGTCGCGCTATTCGCTGAGTCCTTCTTACCGAATATGAACGGGGTCACCCACTCCCTGCTCAGAGTCCTCAAACAGCTGCAGATCCAAGGCGATCAGGCTCTGGTGATCGCACCGAGTACGGCTGACCCGGAAGCCCCAGCCGAAGTCTACGGCGCAGCGGTGCACCGGGTTCCCGCGCTACCCCTGGCCGGGTACCGAGATCTGCGTGTGGCGTTCGGCTAGGTGAACCGGATGAAACGGATCCTGGAATCCTTCAGCCCGGATGTGGTGCATCTCGCATCGCCTTTCGAGCTCGGCTGGCGCGCGGTCCGGGCTGCGCATCAGCTGGAACTGCCGACCGTGGCGGTGTACCAGACCGAAGTTCCCGCCTATACCGCCCGTTATGGTCTAACGGTACTGGAGAACTGGGCCTGGCGGCGGATCGAGAACATCCATCTCTTGGCAGACCGGACTCTGGCACCTTCGAGCTTCGCGGTCAATCAGCTTCGCGGTCACGGCATCCCCCGGGTATCGCTGTGGCGGCGCGGCGTAGATACCGCGCGCTTCCACCCCACCAAACGGGATGGTGTGCTGCGGCGCGCAGCGGGGGCAGAGCATCAGAAGATCATCGGTTATGTGGGTCGGCTTGCTGCCGAGAAGCAAGTGAAAGATCTCAGCGCGATCGCCGATATTCCGGGCACTCAACTGGTGATTATCGGGGACGGGCCCTTACGGAACCAGCTCCGGGAGCACCTGTCGCACGCTCACTTCACGGGCTTCCTGGATGGTGAAGAACTCGCTCGGGCGATGGCGGATTTCGATCTCTTCGTACATCCGGGCGAATCCGAAACTTTCTGCCAGACGATCCAAGAAGCCATGGCCTCCGGCGTCCCCGTGGTAGCCACCGGCCGGGGCGGGCCCCTCGACCTGGTAGATAACTCCCGCACTGGCTGGCTATACCCGCCAAAAGATCTTCGCCAACTCCGGACTCATGTAGAGGACCCCATGGGCGACGATGCGAAACGCGCGGCCTTTGCCCGGGCCGCTCAGCTCTCTGTTCAGGGCCGCAGCTGGGGCGCGGTCTGCACTCAGCTCACCAATCACTATCGGGCCGCCATCGCCCAGCGCCAGCTAGCTGCGCACCAACGCTGAATGTCTCCCGCACACGGCCCCGGCGCTGAAGCGGTATAAAAATGGAAGGTGGGCCGGGCATCCCGTTCGCTGGATGTCCGGCCCACCTCTTGTCGCGGAGCGCTTGCCTGTTAGCCTCAGGCTTTGGCGCTTTTGCGTCCGGTAATCGCCCCCCAAATGATTAACACAATCACCGAGCCCGCAATCGCGAGTACCCACGTCGAAAGCGACCAAAATTCGGTAAGCGACACGTTGAAGATCAGGCCACCCAACCAGCCACCCACCATTGCTCCGACGACACCGAGAATCATGGTGGTGATCCACCCGCCACCCTGACGCCCCGGCAGAATTAACTTGGCAAGAGCGCCTGCAATGAGGCCCAGAATCAAGAATGCAAAGAAACCCATTCCCTCTCCCAACGTCTAAACAATGTTCATCTAATCGCATATCGACTTCGAGGCAGCGCCCATACGCTACGCTCTACCCGCATATAAGTCGGAGCGATCCGGTGAATC
This sequence comes from Acaricomes phytoseiuli DSM 14247, assembly GCF_000376245.1. GTDB lineage: Bacteria > Actinomycetota > Actinomycetes > Actinomycetales > Micrococcaceae > Renibacterium > Renibacterium phytoseiuli. The sequence goes on from NZ_AQXM01000038.1 coordinate 10,291, forward strand.
CTCACGACCGGAGTCGAAATTTTTTATGTGACCTGCATCATGTCAGCCGTCGATCCTGGCCTGACTTTCATCAGACCTCAGCGATCAACCAGCAGCTGCGCATATTCCGGTGCCAACTCGGGGAGCTCGGTACCGAGGGCCGGTCGGGCCGCGATGAGCAGAGCGAGTTCACGCCCGGCGTGCCGAATCCGCTCCATGAGTAGCTGCCCTTTGCCGCCCTCCCGGTCTTCGGGGGCGGCGAAGACACCGGTGGGCGTCTGCGCCGCCCGCAAGTAGGAGAAGAGGGAGCGCAGCGCGGTATCTACCACTAGCGCATGCCTGGCACTGCCGCCGGTGGCACCCAAGGCAACCGGGACGCCATCGAGCGACTTCGGGTCGAGGATGTCCACGAAGGATTTGAAAAGGCCGCTGTAGGAGGCCGAGAAGACCGGGGTCACCGCGACGACCGCATCGGCAGAAGAGACGTCCTGAAGGGCTCGCTGAAGTGTCGGCGATGCAGTGTCGTTCGCGAATTTGCCGGCGATGTCCACGGCCAGCTCACGCAGCTCGATCACCCGGATCGCCACCTCGTGCCCGGCATCATGGCCGAGCATGCTGTGCAGCTGGGCTTTCGCCTCGGCTGCCAACCTGTCAGCCAGCACCCGGCTCTGCGAAAGAACATTCAACCCCGCCGTGACGACGACGATGCTGTACCGCATCGACTTTCCCTCTCATCTTGCGCGAACCATCTAAATAGATGCGTTTGCATTCAATGGGAGAATTCGATCAAGCCGCTGTTTATTCCGCTCAACTGCGCCCGCGCGTTCAGGGCTGCACCCGGGCGCGCAGCTGACTCAGAGATGGGTGGGGGCAAACATCTTGAGCAGAGTCTCCACCACGACCACATTCGGGCCGTCTGCCGCGAAGGCTTCGGTCAGCGCCTCAGCGATCTGCTCGGGGGCCACTCGACGAGCAGGGACCCCGAAGGATTCCGCCAGGGCGACGAAATCGGGCCTGGATAGCTCGCTATGCGTGGCCTTGCCGAAGGCCCCTTCCATGTACTCGCGGAGAATGCCGTACCCGCCGTCATCGACGATCAACCAGGTCACGGGAACATCGTGCTGCTTGGCCGTGGCCAGTTCCGCGATCGAGTACATCGCCGAACCATCCCCGGAAACCGCCAGAACCCTGGCGGGCTTGCCCTGCTGGCGCAGGCCCACCGCCCCGCCGATGGCCGAGGGGAATCCGAAGCCCAGGCCGCCGGCACCCTGGGCGGAGTGGAACTCGCCGTCCCGGGAATCCCAGCAGCTCCAGCCCCAGTACGCGGCGATGGTCATATCCCAGAACGTCTGCATATCATCCGGCACCGCGGCGCGGATGCCGGCCATGAAACCGCGTTCCTTGGCAAGGTCTTGGCCGTCCAGCCGTGCCATGATCTTACTCAGAGTCTGCGTCACCAGCTGTTCCGGAGTACCGCCGTACCAGTCCGGATCGGCATCGGCTAAGACTTGAGGGGTCAGGGCTTCATCGAGAGCCTGCAGGGCCTGGCCTGCGTCAGCGCGGATCCCCAACCCTGGGCGGTTGGATTCGAGCACCCGCGGTTCGGCATCGATCTGGATGATCCTGCCGCGCGGCTCAAGGGTGTAGTAATTGCTCGTCACCTCGCCGAGGGCGGAGCCGACGACGAGGAGCACATCCGCGTCCGCGAGCACCTCGGTGAGGTACTGATCCTCGACCCACGACTGCAGGGACAGCGGATGCGTCCAGGGAAAAGCGCCGTTGCCTCCCGGAGAGCACACCACAGGGGCCCGGAGCTTCTCCGCGATGGACAGCAGCCAGGGTTCCGCCCGGCCGCGCCGAACGCCCCCACCAGCCACGATCGCCGGCCGGCGGGCCTCGGCCAGCCATTTAACCGCTTCGCGGGTCAACTCCACCCGGGGCGGATTATCGAACGGCTCCGCGAGCGCATCCTCCACCTGCGGCACCAAGACCGGGTCCAGAAGTACGTTCTGCGGGATTTCGATCCACACCGGGCCCTGTGGCGAGGAAACCGCCTCGGTCCAGGCGTCCTGGATCGCCGAGGGGATACCCGAGGCATACTGGATCAGCCGCTGGCTCTTAGTGACATTGGCCGCCGACGCTTTCTGGTCGTCCAATTGGTGCAACATCCCTTTGCGGCGGGCACCGAGACCGTCAATGGGGATCTGCGAGGCGATGACGACCATCGGTACACCCGTGGCATACGCCTCCTGCAGGCCCGCGAGCGAAGTCAGCGCGCCCGGGCCGGTCGAGAGGAAGAGCACGCCGACCTCCCCGGTAGCACGGGTATAACCGTCCGCCGCGAAAGCCGAGTTGTTCTCCACCCTGGAGGAGATGAAGTTCAGCTCGGAGCGGCCCAAGGCGTCGAAAAGACCCAGCGCATGCTGGCCGGGAATGCCGAACACGGTCCGCGCGCCCAGGGCGGCAAGGGTTTCCACCACCAGGTCTCCGCCGTTGCGGACATCGAGCTGCACGTTCTCCGCGCGAGCGTCACTCATCGGACATCCTCTCCATCCAGCTGCTTTTCCCGCTGCACGCCATCGGCCAGCAGGGTAACCAGGTCATAGGCGATATGCGAAGCCGCGATACCGGTGATTTCGGCATGATCATAGGCCGGTGCTACTTCCACCACATCGGCGCCGATCAGATTCGCTCCGCGCAGACCGCGCAGGATCTCCAGCAGCTCCCGGCTCGTGAGGCCGCCGGCTTCGGGGGTGCCGGTTCCGGGCGCATGCGCCGGATCGAGCACATCGATATCGATGGAAACGTACAGCGGGCGGTCTCCGATGCGCTCTCGGAGCCGGTGCACGACCTCGTCCACGCCCTGCCGGAAGACATCGGCCGAGCTGAGGATGCCGAAGCCGAAGCGCCGGTCGTCCTCAAGATCTTTCTTGCCGTACAGCGGGCCGCGGGTGCCGACGTGGCTGATCGCCTCGGTATCCAGGATGCCTTCCTCGACTGCCCTCCGGAAGGGAGTGCCGTGGGTGTACTCGGCGCCGAAGTAGGTGTCCCAGGTGTCCAGATGCGCGTCGAAGTGCAGCAGTGCCACCGGGGCTCCGGCACGCTCCGCGGCGGCGCGCAGCAGCGGCAGCGCGATAGTGTGATCTCCGCCGAGGGTCAGCAGCTTCGCGCCGTCCTGAGTCAGCTCCAGCGCGTTCTGCTGGATGGTATTGATCGCTTCATCGATATGGAACGGATTGACGGCCATATCCCCGGCATCCACCACCTGCGCCACTTCGAAGGGCGCGATGTCCTGAGCGGGGTGGTACGGCCTCAGCAGGCGCGAGGATTCCCTGATGTGATTGCTGCCGAAGCGCGCCCCGGGGCGGTAGGAGACCCCCGAATCGAAGGGCACCCCGACCACCGCGATATCGGCGCGTTCGACCTCATCGATCCGCGGCAATCTGGCATAGGTCGCGGCACCAGCGTAACGCGGTGTCAGTGACGAATCGATAGGACCGAGATTTCCCTGGGCCATGAGGCGCTGAGGGGCAGAACTCTGGGGCATGGGCGCCATGCTACCGCATGCGATCGGCGCACAGGATCGGCGTTGCGCCGAGCCGTTCATCCGGAGGCCCCCGATCTTCCCGGAACCATTGTCCGCTGTTTTTCCCGCACATATACTTGCCTGCAAGAACCGGGAGCGGCCGAAACCCGCTGGGCGATCTCCCGGGCGGAGGTGCTGACAACAGGGTGGTGGAAATGAGTGATTCGATGATCCCCCGCAGAACCTTCAGCGCTTCGGTGCTCGGCGGAGTTTCCGCCATGGCGCTTTCCGGAGCCGGCGATCCGCTCGAAGGCGCTCTCAAAGCTTATGGAGTCTCGCGCCGCGGGCTGGTCATCGACAGCCTGCTCACCGAGGGCGAGGCTATCGGCAACTCCAGGAACCCGCGGGTTCAGGGCTATATCGACAAGATGCGTCCTTATCTGAGCGTCCTGTCCGTGATCTACCGGGGCTACGATGGCGCTGTTCACCTCGGTCAGCTCGTTGTGAACCGGGCCCTGGCGGGTGAGGCCGAAGGGATTTTCCTGGAGATGTTCCGGATCGGCTTCCCGATTGCTTCGGTGATCCCGCAGTCCCAGTTCGGCTACGATGACGAAAAATCTGATGACCGCTCGATGGCGGTCAACAACTCTTCCTGCTACCGCCCTGATACTCTCCGGGGCACCGGGATCTCGGAGCACGCCAAAGGCGCTGCCTTCGATATCAACACCTTCACCAACCCTATGGATACCAGCCAGGACACTACGCTTCCGGCCGGTTCGCGGAAGATCATTCCGCCCGGGGCTGCGTATGATCCGCAAAGTCAGGGCGCGATCATCCGCTACGGGGAAGTCCAACGAGCCTGGCAGCGCCGGGGCTACGAATGGGGCGGGAACTGGGGCTACCCACCCGCGGCGGCCTATGGCGAATTCTTCCGGGAAGGCTACTACGACTATCAGCACTTCCAGCTGGGCTGCACCCGGGTGAATCAGATCTACCAGAACCACGCCCTGCTTCCCCTGCCACCGGGAAGCACCCGCAATAAATGTTCCTGATGAGGCATATATAACGATGAAGATCACCTACAATGCAGAAGCCGACTCCGCCTACATCATGCTCGTTGATGACATAGCAGAGGGTTCGTCCTCGCAACAGATTCACTCGATCATGACTCCTGGGAATCAGGGGGATATCACCCTGGACTTCGACTCAGACGGCCGCCTCCTCGGTATCGAAGTTCTCAATGCGCAAGACGTCCTGCCAAGCGCTTTGATCGCCAAGGCAGGCCCCGCCGAGGGATGTCGAGCGGGGCCTGCCCGCGGGAGCTGATCAGAGCCAGCGACCGTAGCGACGGATGTAGAGCGTCTTGACGCCCTGAACCACCAGGCAGTACGCCAGCAGGGTGCCCAGCAGCCACGGGAAGTACGTCCACGGCAGCGCCACGAGGCCCAGGGACTGCCCGAAGCCGAGGAACGGCAGCATGAGAGCGAACAGGCATACCGCACCGGTCGCCACCATCACCGGCCAGGAAGCCCGGGACTGCACAAAGGGAATGCGCCCGGTGCGCAGCATATGCACGATGAAGGTCTGCGTGATGAGCGATTCGACGAACCAGCCAGTCTGGAACAGCCCGGCGTTCTCCGGGGAATTCGCCCCGAAAACGAACCACATCAGGGCGAAAGTGGAGATATCGAAGATCGAGGAGAGCGGGCCGACCTGCACCATGAACCGGGCCAGGCCGCGAGTCTCCCACTTCTGCGGCTTCTCCAAGTACTCCTTATCCACCCGGTCCCAGGGCAGCGAGAGCATGGACAGATCGTAGACCAGGTTCATCAGCAGCACCACGACGGGGATCATCGGCAGGAACGGCAAGGTGGCGCTGGCCACGAGGATCGAGAACATGTTCCCGAAGTTCGAGCTCGCCGTCATCTTGAGATACTTCATGATGTTGCCGAAGGTCCGGCGGCCTTCCTGGATACCGGCCTCCAGAACCATGAGATCTTTCTCCAGCAGGATGATGTCCGCGGACTCCCTGGCGATATCCACGGCGGTGTCCACGGAGATCCCGACATCGGCGGCACGCAATGCGGCGGCATCGTTGATCCCGTCGCCCATGAAGCCGACGGTGTGCCCGGCCCGCTGCAGCTGCTCGACGATCCGGGCTTTCTGCATCGGGTTGACCTTGGCGAAGACGTCCCCGGCCTCAACCGCCTCGGCGAAGGCGGCCTCATCCAGCTCCTCCAGCTCAGCACCGGTGAACAAGGCCTGCGGCGCACCGGGAACACCGGTATCGATGCCCACCTGCCGGCAGACGGTGCGAGCCACCAGCTCGTTGTCCCCCGTGATGACCTTCACCGAGGTGCCGTGGTTGCGCAGCGCCTCGACGGCGGAAGCGGCCGAGGCCTTGGGCGGGTCCAGGAAGGCCAGGAAGCCCATCAGAGTCATCTCCCGCTCATCGACCACCGAGTAGTCTTCGCCGCGATCCGCCGGGACATTGCGCACGGCCAGGGCCAGAACGCGCATGCCTTCGGCATTCTGGGTCTCCACCAGCGTATTCAGTTCAGCCTGGCGCTCGGCGGTCAGCGGCTCCGGCTTGCCCTGGACCATGACTGCGGTGCACACTTCCATCACTTCTTCTGCCGCGCCCTTGGTGATCATCAGGGGCGTGGTTCCGCCGGTGAGGATCACCGTCATCCGGCGCCGGCTGAAGTCGAAAGGAACTTCATCGACCAGGGTGTACGCGCCATCCAGCTCGTCCAGGATCTGCGGCCCGGCGGCATCGAGCACCGCCCGGTCGAGCAGATTGCGCAGCCCCGTCTGGAACCGGGCATTGGCCGCGGCCATCCGCAGCACATTGAGGCTGGAGGTGCCCCTGGTATCCAGGTGGCGCTCCAGGACGATCCGGTCTTCGGTGAGCGTCCCCGTCTTATCCGTGCACAGCACGTCCATCGCGCCCAGGTTCTGAATGGCGTTGAGCCGCTTCACGATCACCTTGTGCCGAGACATCTTCACCGCACCCCGGGCCAGATTCGCCGTGACGATCATCGGCAGCATCTCCGGGGTCAGCCCGACAGCGGTAACGAGGCCGAACAGGAAGGCATCGCTCCAGTTCTTGGTGATGCCGTTGATGATGAAAACCACCGGAACCATGACCAGCATGAATTTGATGAGCAGGAAGCTGACCCGCTTCACGCCGGCGTCGAAGCTGGTCTCCGGGCGCTTGCCGGCCAGTTGTGCGCTCATCGCCCCGAAATAGGTCTCGGCACCGGTGTGCACCACAACGGCCGTACCGCTGCCGGAGATCACCGAAGTGCCCATGAAACCGAGGGTGTCCGCGTCCAGAAGGTTCACCGGGGTGATATCCGCCGCCGTCACCGGCGACTTCTCCGTGGGCAGGGATTCGCCGGTCAGCATACCTTCGTTCACTTGCAGATCTTTGGTACGTAGGAAGCGCACGTCAGCGGGAATCATGTCTCCTGCGGCGAGCTCGACGATATCGCCGGGAACCACGTCTTCAATAGGGATCTCTCGGGTCACCGAGTTGCCCGCATCATCCTGACGGGTGGCCGCGGTAGTGGTCTGCACCATGGACTGGAGCGCTTGGGCGGCTTTACCGGAGCGGTACTCCTGCCAGAAACGCATGGTCACCGAGACCAGCACCATCACGCTTAGGGTGAGGACACCTTTGTAGTCCTGGCCATCTTCTGGGCTGGCAAGCAGCACATTGGTCACGAACATGATGGCCGCCAGGACGCACAGGATCCAGACGAAAGGGTTGTTGAATGCACTCAGGAACTGCAGCCAGGCCGGAGCCGGCCGGTCATGGCTAACCTCATTGCGGCCGTAGCGCTCCTGGCGCTCCTGGATTTCGGAGACATCCAGGCCGATATGGCTGGTGCCCAGCTGTTCTAGCAGTTCCGCATTCGGCGTGGTGGCAGCTGCGGCCAGGATGGCGGCGCGCTCGGCCAGCCGGGCGCTGAGCCGGGCATTGCGGCGCTGGGTTTTGCGGTCATTGCGCTGATCCAGCGCATCGGTCCGCATGGTGTTACCTGCACTGCCGGGCGGAGCGGCCGGGCGAGTAGGAGTGATCTGCATGGCGGTTCTCCGATCAAAGAAGCCATCGTGTTCTGCTGCCGTTCCGGGCAGGCTTCAGCAGCGATGCGCGAAAGCAGGAAGGATCACGAAGGTCGGGGAAAAGTAACGGGGTTCATCAGGACTGCTAAGGCCCTGTGATTGGCTCGTCCCGCGGCCCGGATAAGCAGATCTCGACTGCTCAGATACCGGTTGCGGGGCTGGGTCTATGACCGGAACTCATGGTTCTCTCCCCTCCTCAGCGCGCAGTGCACAGCCCGCGCAGAACGGCCTGAGGGCACATTTGCGCAGGTTCGAGAGGTCCGGCTTACTGCCGGCGACTGCCCCTCCTCGTCAGGCCTTTGGCACTTCGCGTCGTGACCCTCGTGATCGGTCGAGCGGAGCTCAGGAAATCACAGGGAGCCAATCGGGATCACCCCTTAGGCCGGAGTGGTCTGTCCTGATCCGGGGCGTCTCTCGACGTTTAGGATCGCTGGCATCTTTCCGCGAAGGAGCCTCAGCTATCGAGTGGCACCTTGCGTATTCACCATAGACCCCGGATGAGGCAGAAGCAAGCTCATGAACGAGTTCATAGCCCTTCCCCAGAGAGACGAATAGCTCGGGGAAACTTATCGGGAACAAGCCTCAGAAGACCTCATCCATGAAGTTGCCTCAGCAAATATATTTTATTTCTTGAATATTTCAGGGGATCTGCGGGAACATGCAGCAGACTGGAGTGATGGTCATCCCGCTCCCATCATCCGGTTATCAGGCGCGAAGCTCACAGCCGGCGCTCAGCCGGCGGCTGCTGCTGGCCCTGGGCTCCGGCGCTGGCCTGAGCGTCTTGCTGAGTTCGTGCGGCGGAGCGGAAAGCGGCGGAGCGGTGCCCCAGGAGCTGACCTCCCTGCTGAATCGCTATGAAAGCGATTCAGATCTGCGGATCGGCCTCTGTGCCATCGTCAACGGAGAGGCCCGGCTCAGTCATCGAGCCGAAGAGGTATTCCCGATGTGCTCCACGTTCAAGCCCATCGCAGTGGGAGCGATGCTCGCCCAGCACGCCGAGGACACCGACTATCTACGGCAGGCCATCCGGATAGCGCAGAACGCCGTGGTGGATTATTCACCCATTACCGAAAAGCACGCGGGCGCCACGATGACTCTCGCCGAGATCTGCGAAGCAGCACTGCGCTACAGCGATAACACGGCGGGGAATCTCATCCTGGAACAGATCGGTGGCCCCGCCGGGGTGACCGCCTTCGCGAACTCACTGGGATACCGGAACACCCGCCTGGATCGTTGGGAAACCGAGCTGAACGAAGCTCTTCCCGGGGACCCCAGGGACACCTCGACCCCGGCTGACCTGTGCGGGATCTTCGACGCGCTCCTGGTGGGCGACGGTTTGGCACCGGCGGCCCGGGACGTCTTGCGGACCTGGATGCGCGGGAACACCACCTCCGCCAAGCGGTTCGGGGCGGCGCTCCCGGCAGGAGCCAGACTGGCCGATAAAACCGGCTCGGGTTCCTATGGCACCGCTCATGATGTGGGAGCGGTCTTCCGGGCCGATGCCCCGCCGGTCATCCTGGCCGTGCTGACCCGGACGCAGCGGCAGGATGCGCAGAGCAACGATGCCGCGATCGCGCAGACCGCCCGAGTCGCCCTGGCGGCCCTGAGCTAGCTACCATCAACCGAAACGGCACCGCCATAGCGCCCACCTCTGGGAGAAAAGCTTCATGACCAGTAGCAACATCGTCAACATCGCCATCGTCCTGGTCTACCTGGCGGCCATGATCGGCTTCGGCTTCTGGGGTAAGCGGCGCACCAAGAACAATGCAGACTTCCTGGTGGCAGGCCGGCGGCTCGGACCGATGCTCTACACCGGGACGATGGCTGCTGTGGTGCTCGGCGGGGCCTCGACCGTCGGCGGGGTGGGTCTGGGCTATACCGCCGGGATCTCCGGACTCTGGCTGGTAGCGGCAATCGGCACCGGAGTACTCCTGCTCAGCCTGCTCTTCGCCGGCCGCTTGCAGAGACTGCGGATTTACACGGTCTCCCAAATGCTGCAGTTGCGGTATGGGCATCAGGCCACGCAGACCTCCAGCATCGTGATGCTCGGCTACACGCTCGTGCTCTGCGCTACCTCCACCAGCGCCTACGCCACGATCTTCGTGGTGCTCTTCGGCTGGGAGCGCTGGGTCGCGATCGCCGTGGGCGGGGCGATCGTGCTGGTCTATTCAACGATCGGCGGCATGTGGTCGATCACGCTGGCCGATATGGCGCAGTTCGCGATCAAGACCATCGGCGTCTTCCTGCTGATGCTCCCCTTCGCCCTGGCCGCTGCGGGCCGTGACGGCGGCTTCGAGGCATTGCGCGGCCGGGTCGCGGAAAGCTTCTTCCAGATCGATGGCATCGGCGTGCAGACCATCGTGACCTACTTCGTGGTCTACACCCTGGGCCTGCTCATCGGCCAGGACATCTGGCAGCGGGTTTTCACGGCCCGCTCCCCCACTGTGGCGCGCTGGGGCGGGGCGACCGCCGGCATCTACTGCGTTCTTTACGGCATTGCCGGGGCGCTCATCGGGATGGCAGCACGGGTCGCCTTGCCGCAGATCGACGTGACTGCGGGCGGCAAAGATGCCGTATACGCCGAAGTGGCCTCAGCTCTGCTGCCGGTGGGCCTGGGCGGGCTGGTGCTCGCCGCAGCCGTCGCCGCCATGATGTCCACGGCATCCGGTGCACTGATCGCAGCGGCCACCGTAGCCCGTACCGATGTTCTGCCGTTCGTCTCCGGGCTTCTCCCCGGCCGGTTCGGCAAGAGCAGCGGGGCAGACAAGGCGGAGCAGAACACCGATCCCGAGCACGATGTGCGAGCCAATCGGGTCTGGGTTCTGCTATTAGGTATCGTGGCGATTCTCATCGCGATCCTGGTCCGGGACGTCCTGGTAGCACTGACCATCGCCTATGACATTCTGGTCGGCGGCCTGCTCATGGCTATCCTGGGCGGCCTGGTGTGGAAACGCGGCACGGGTATCGCTGCGGGGGTCTCCATGGCTCTTGGCGCGAGCGTCACTGTGATCGCCCTGCTGCTCTACGCGACCGGTGTGATCCCCAGTGACGACGGGGTGTATGCGAATGAGCCGATCTACTTCGGCCTGGCAGCATCGCTGCTCGCCTACATCCTGGTTTCACTGCTCACCCCGGCAACCGACTCCCGGGTGATGGCCGCCTGGCGCAACCGGCTTAGTGGGGCGGAGAACCCGGCCGAACCGGATCAGCCGGCCAGCGTCAATCAGCGTTGACCAGCATGAGAATTTGCGGCTCCCCTAAGCCTCAGACTGCGGGAGGCCAGCCAAAAAACGCCGGAAAATAAGGCTACAGTGGAGCCTGAAATGAGGTGAAGCATGGCCCATACTGAACTCTCTGGCCCCGCATCTTCCGGGTCCAGCCCGTCCAGGGCGCAGATCAAACGCTGGCGGATGTATCTGGCTGATGAGCGCGCCGAGGCCGCGGTCTACCGTACCCTGGCCGCTAAACGCCAAGGGGAAGAACGCGAGATCCTGCTGGCACTGGCCGAAGCGGAAAAACGTCATGAGAGTCACTGGGTTGCACTGCTCGGAGAGCATGCGGAGAAGACCAGAGGCCCGTCATTCCGTAACCGGGCCCTCGGCCTTTTGGCCAAGCGCTTCGGTTCCGTCTTCGTCTTGGCCCTGGCGCAACGAGCGGAATCCCGTTCCCCCTACGCAGCCGATCGTGATGCCACCGAGCAGATGGCGGCCGATGAAGCCATTCACGGCGAGGTGGTCCGCGGCCTGGCCACTCGTGGCAGGAATCGCATGTCCGGGACTTTCCGCGCTGCGGTCTTCGGCGCGAATGACGGCCTGGTCAGCAACCTGGCCCTGCTGATGGGTATGGCCGGGGCCGGCTCCGGCCCGGAGACCATGCTCCTCGCCGGTATTTCCGGGCTTCTCGCCGGTGCGCTCTCCATGGGGGCCGGGGAGTATGTTTCGGTGCGTTCGCAGCGCGAGCTGCTGAGTGCTTCGCTGCCCACCCAGATCACGCTCTCAGCAGCCAAGGCGCTGGATATCAATGCTAATGAGTTGACCCTCGTCTACCGCGCGCGGGGCATGAGCCTCGAAGACGCAGAGCACCGTGCGGCCGAGCGGATGGGGCAGTTCTCCTGCGACTGCAACCCGAACTTTTCCCTGCGCACCGAAACAGAAACTGATCAGCCCGACGCCCACGAGGCAGTCGGCACGGCTTTCGGCACCGCTTGGTCCAGCTTCTGCTTCTTCGCCTCCGGTGCCATCATTCCGGTACTGCCTTTTATCTTCGGCCTCTCCGGAATAGTGGCGATCGCCATCGCCGTCGTTCTCGTGGGGTTGGCCCTGATGGCTACTGGCGCGGTCGTGGGCCTGCTCTCCGGCGCTCCACCGCTGCCCCGCGCGCTGCGGCAGCTAGGAATCGGCTTCGGCGCCGCGATCGCCACGTACCTTCTGGGCCTGGCCTTCGGCACTGTCGCAGGCTGATGGGGTCGATAGGCGGTAACGGTCTGAGCACGCAAGGTCTACAACAGGGCGTCCTCAGACCGTTACCGCAACCACAACCGGGCCAGTAGGCGCCTCAACCCCGCCACGCGGTTCCACCGTCATCGCAACGGTCTGAGCAGTATTGATATCGCTGATCAGAGTAGTACCCGAAGCACTGGAGGTGTCGGCGGATCCGCCATCGAATACAGCAGCGGATACCGGCTGACCATCCTGGATCAGCCATAGCTGATATGCCTGGTCCGCCGGAAGCGCCGTCATCTCGCTGAACAGCACCACGGCAGCGTTGCGCTGCTCGGAGAGCATCACCTGGAGCTGGCCGCCCTCAGTCGAGCTGGCGGTGAGCATCTGCATATCCGGTGCCTCGAGAACTGACTGCGCTACCGGGGTATTGCGCGAACCGCTGAAGTACCCCGTACCGAACCCGAAGAACAGCAAAACAGCCGCCACCGCTGCCAGCAGCCACGGTGAGCGACTGAGCACAGAACGCTCCTGTTTGGCCTGGCGCCGAGCAGTGAAATCCACGGGCTGGGATTCAGCCCGCACCGGTTGCTGCTGACGCTGCTGACGCGGGATGCTCAGCACAGCAAGGCGCAGCTCTTCCGGCGGCGCTTCCTGCAGATCGGCGCTCAGCATCGCCGCAGTCTCTCGTGCCACCCGGACGCGTGAATCAAATCGCTCCTGCACCTCGGGGGATAGCTTTTGAACCGTCGCAAGAAGGTCTGCCCGCTCCTGCTCCGTGATCGCATCAAGAGCATAGACTTCCGCTAATTCCAGGGCTTCCTGATCAGACATCGCCCCACTTCACCCCCATACACCTGCCGAGCTTGATCAGCCCGTCCCGGATCCGCGCCTTGACCGCGGGTAATCCGGCTTCCAGTTTCTCCGCTACCTCCCGGTAGGTAAGACCATCAAAATATGCCAGCTGCAGCGATTGACGCTGCATACCAGTCAGTTCTTCGAGACAGGAACGCAGCTGCTGGCTTTCCACCCGGTCCTCGACAGCATCTGCCACGAGATTCCGCTGCGGCCGATACTCGCCATCGAGGTACGCCTGTTCCCGATCCACTGCCCGCTGCTGAGAGCGGACTTTATCGACAGCTCGTCGATGCGTGATGGTCATGAGCCAGGAGAGCGCACTGCCCTGCTCTGCACGGTAGCGGACCGCCTGCTCCCACACCTGGGCGAATACTTCCTGGGCGACATCTTGACTCAGCGCAGGGTCGATCACGACTCGCCTGGCTAAGCCATAGACCCGGGAAGCAGTGCGCTCGTAGAAGCTGGTGAACTCCGCTTGCCCACCACGGCTGACTCCGGCCAGCAGTTCCTCCAGGGAGGCCACTCCCGTCGAAGCGGCAGACCGTTGATCCTCGGCACTCATAGTCTGCCCAGCATAGCCTTGGAACGACCGTAATGCGGACTCGACAAACCAACCCGGCTGCTTAATCGCAACACCGGACGCTGAGCCGGAAGACCCCGAGTTCATTACAAGCGCCGCCATACTGATCATTCGCTGCCGGCGGCGATATGGATAGGTTCACCTCGCGGGCTATCCAAAGCACCGCCGGCGGCGAATCCCGAATATGAGCAAGCACAGAAGGTCTTCGGCTTTCGGAAACGATCAGCTTGGCGAAGAGAACAGAACAGAGAGCACAGTGCAGCCGGCAGGCAGCGGAGCCAGGAAACTGCGCCGCGCCGGGCTCTCCGGCCTGCTAGCCGCCCTGGCCGGTTTAGGCCTTTCGGAACTGATCTCAGCCCTGCTGCCCGGAGGCGTCTCGCCCATGCTCGCGGTCGGCGCCTTCATCATCGATATCGTTCCGTCTTTCCTCAAGGATCTGGCGATCTCGCTCTTCGGCACTCAGGATAAACTCGTTCTGCTCATCAGCATCGGTGCGGGCATAGCCGTTTTCGCCGCGGTATCCGGTATCGCCGAACGGTTCCGGCCACCCCTCGGCAGCGTCTTCATTACTGTCTTCGGCATCGCCGGGGTGCTCGCGGCGATAACCCGCGCTAATGCCAGCTGGAGTGCCGCGCTACCGGCTTTGGCCGGCGGCGCATTCTCTGTTTTGGTGCTGAGATTTTTGATCTCAGCGTTGCAGAAGCCATCAACGCAAGCTCCTGCCTCAGCGACGGAGGGTACGGAACGAGCAGGGCTCATCGCCCGACGCTCTTTCGGCCAGCTGGCCATCGGCGCGGCCGCGATCGGCGTCATCGGCATCGCGGTCGGCAGGGCGATCAGCCAAGCCGCGACTACCGCTTACCGATTCGTCATCCCGCAAGCTCAGAACCCGGAGGCATTACCGGAAGGGACCGATCTCAACATCGACGGTCTGAGCCCTTTCGTGACTCCCAACGGCGATTTCTACCGGATCGATACCGCCCTGACCGTACCGCAGATCGATCCGCAGCAATGGTCTCTGCGGATCTTCGGCATGGTCGACCAGGAGGTCACGGTGAGCTTCGAAGAGCTGTTGACGATGCCGGTGCTGGAACGTAGCGTCACCTTGACCTGCGTTTCGAATGAAGTGGGCGGCGAGCTGGCAGGCAACGCGATCTGGACCGGGGTACCGATCCGGGATCTGCTCAGCAAGGCCGGAGTCTCCGATGACGCGGATATGGTTCTTTCGATGTCTCAGGACGGTTATACCGCCGGGACTCCGCTGGACGCCCTGACCGACCCCAACAGAGACGCCATTCTGGCGATGGCGATGAACGGCGAGCCCCTGCCGCCCGAACACGGCTATCCGGTACGGATGGTGGTGCCGGGGCTCTACGGCTACGTCTCCGCGACTAAATGGGTGGTCAGCATGGAAGTCACTCGCTTCGACCAGAAACAGGCCTACTGGACCCCGCGCGGATACGCCGAGAAGGCACCCATCAAGCTCGCTTCCCGCATTGAAGTGCCGAAGTCCTTCGCCTCGCTGACTCCCGGGCCGGTAGTCGTCGCGGGTACTGCCTGGGCTCAGCACACCGGTGTCGATGCGGTAGAAGTCCGCTTCGATAAAGGCCCTTGGCAGCGGGCCACCCTGGGTGCAGTGCCCAGCAACGATACCTGGCGGCAGTGGCGAGGGTCTGCCCCGGGTTTGGTTGACATCTGATCTGTGAGGATTCGTCCTCGCTGGAAGGATGTATCTCATGCCCAAGCCCTATCCGAAAGAGTTCCGTGACGATGTCGTGGCTGTGGCCCGTAAAGCCCGGGCCCCGTTATCGCAGATTGCGAGAGACTTCGGGATTTCCGAAGCCTCGTTGTTCAACTGGCTGAAGAAAGCAAACATCGAAGACGGGCGCGTGCCGGGCCT
>NZ_AQXM01000039.1 GCF_000376245.1 Acaricomes phytoseiuli DSM 14247
TCGGCTCCATGGGCCGGTCCTACGGAGCTGGCGATAACGCGAGCATGGAGAGTTTCTTCAGCCTGCTTCAGAAGAACGTGCTCAA
This sequence comes from Acaricomes phytoseiuli DSM 14247, assembly GCF_000376245.1. GTDB lineage: Bacteria > Actinomycetota > Actinomycetes > Actinomycetales > Micrococcaceae > Renibacterium > Renibacterium phytoseiuli. Next base: position 86 of record NZ_AQXM01000039.1, read on the forward strand.
CACGAGATGCTGGAACACTCGCGCTGACCTCCGCCTCCCGATCGTTTCCTGGATCGAAACGAAGTACAACCGAAGACGCCGGCAACGCGGCCTCGGCAAACTCACTCCCGTAGAGTTTGAGACGATCTACACGGACGCGAAAGCGGCCTGATCACCCCAAACCCCAACTGTCAACCAAACCCGGGGCAGACCCGTTTTGGGCTCGGGATCGTTGTATGTCCATCCAGGAATGCTAACCGGAGCCCAGATCCGAACTCCGCCGTCTTGGGCGAAGTTTCTAATCCGATATGCTGGGTCGTCGGCACCCACATTCTGATAATTCCCGTTTCCGACACCGGAAAAGGGATCAGGACTAGAGGTATCCTTGGGTTCAACGAAATTTGGATTCTCGCGCCAGACCCATTTCTTCTTGGTCAGGGTTAACACGCCGGCAATGCGCTCCTAGCGAATGCCACCGGCAAAGGCAACTTCTCTTTCACCCTGGTCATTCTCGCGGTACCAGCCGCCTGAGGCGCGGATAACGTAGATATTCTTGTGCCCGTAGACTTTCGCTTGATCAGCAGACCATGTAGTGCTCACCAGTCCACTGTTCTGTATGTTGAAACCGGGGACTAAGCGCAGATTTGCTTTTTCACTGGTGTCCCAAGGCAGGAAGCCAGTAGCGAACGCGGCTTCTGGATCTCGTGCATCATTGCGGTAAAGAGTGCGAAATCCCGGGGCTCAGCCTACGGTAAAAGGCTTATTCCCTGGTACTCGGCGTTCATTCTTCTCACCGGGATTCTCGAAAATATTATTGAAATTCATGATGTTCTTGTCGGTAATGTTAGTGCAGAGAGTACCAGTAGTATCCAGCAAGTCTGAGTATCGGCCAGTCTGGCTGAAATCGCTATCAGGCCCCCAGGGTGGTAACTGTGATTTTTCGGGGTTGCAATTATCCGGAAGTGGCGCTGGTGCTGCGGGTGCGTCTTCCGAGGGGCGGGGGGTCTGCAGGAAGAACTGGTTCCGGATCTGAATTTTCAGCAGGGCTAATCTGTGGTTGAGCCTGTGCGGGCACGAAGAGTGTAGCGCTCATCACTAGCCCACTAGCTATGAGAACTGCAAGTGCTGCAATGAACCACGATTTTGTCTTTCTTGATATAAATGATCGATACATCATCTCCCTTTCGGAGTATATTCAAATTGTGATACTCGCCACTTTTGTGAGAGCTGTTTTAGGGTACCCCATACTTGCGGACAGCTTAGGGTTTGAAGGCCTGAGGGCTGAGATAGAGATATGTGACGCTTGGCTGAGTTGTCTTATGGCCTAACCGTGGTAATTCGTAAACGGCCGAACCCGTGCGAAGACTGGAACTTGTTTGGTGGGTTCAATTCCATGCGGGTATTGAGTGCCGTGAATCGACAGACCAGGGTAAGAACCAGCGAGACGACAGGAGATAACTAAGTGATTCAACAAGAGTCGCGACTCAAGGTCGCCGACAACATGGGTGCCAAGGAAATCTTGACCATCCGTGTTCTCGGTGGTTCCGGCCGTTGCTATGCAGGCATCTGCTATGCAGGCATCGGCGACGTTATCGCCGCCACCGTCAAGGAGTGCTGAGTCGGCGTGGGCGGGGAGCTGGCGCCAATTCGCGAACGGCACGATAGGCCTGAACGGAGAGTTGGTCGGGCCGCCGGGGGTCTTGCAGTGCAAGGTCGCCCAGTTCACGGTGGTGTGCCGGTCTGGCCATCGGGCGCGGTGCTACCTGGCAACAGGCCGGCTGGCCTGCGGCCCGAGACACCGACCCAGCGAAGCCCTCACCATACCAGGCCTGAAATCAGCTACCAGCCCGGGTGCTGGGGCCCTGGTTGTGGGTGGTGTGGAGTGGCTCGCTGCCCGCATCTACGACCCCGGCTTCCTGGGGGCTCCTCAGTGTTGACTCCTGGAGCCAGTGATCGGGGTTGGCTGGGCGGAGAAGAAATTCACCTTCAGCGTGCCGAAATCTTTGTTCGAGCCGAAGCCATTCATGCCGAGGCCGTAGGCGTCGTCTGATTTTCCAGCCAGGGCGTTATCGTAGTTGTTCGCGTCGCCCCAGAGGCTGATTTCGTTGACACTGGATCACGTCTTCGTCAGGGTGCCCGAAGAACATTCTGCTCACCCGACCGTTTCCGAGGGGCAGCAGCTTCATCTGTCCAGAGACTTAAAACCCGCCGAGCGATTCACTAGAGCTTCTCGCCAGGGCGCGAGCCGAGATGCTTCAGTCGTCTTCGAGGCCTCCGCTAAGCCCTGGGAGCGGCGCTGCTCGCAGTATTGTGCTAGTATTTCTTGGTTGTATAGTCCCTAGATTGGCTGTACGCCCTCGTAAATTACTGTGCCAGCGCATACCGCTGTCTTTGCTGCATGTGAACTAGCGCAAGGCGGGCAGATGCTCCTGGCACAGCGATTTAGGCCCGAACTGGCAACATCCAGGCGGGTTCAGAGACATCCCGTATAAACCGTTCCGCAAGGCTTGCCCTTGAGTGCCGTGAATCGGCAGACCAGGGTAAGAACCAGCGAGACGACAGGAGATAACTAAGTGATTCAACAAGAGTCGCGACTCAAGGTCGCCGACAACACGGGTGCCAAGGAAATCTTGACCATCCGTGTTCTCGGTGGTTCCGGCCGTCGCTATGCAGGCATCGGCGACGTTATCGTCGCCACCGTCAAGGATGCTATTCCTGGCGGCAACGTGAAGAAGGGCGATGTGGTCAAGGCCGTCATCGTCCGCACCAAGAAGGAGCGCCGCCGTGCGGATGGCTCCTATATCAAGTTCGACGAGAACGCTGCGGTCATCCTGAAGAATGACGGCGACCCTCGTGGTACCCGCATCTTCGGCCCCGTGGGCCGCGAGCTGCGCGATAAGAAATTTATGAAGATCATCTCGCTCGCACCGGAGGTGTTGTGACCATGGCGAAGATCAAGAAGGGCGACCTGGTCCAGGTGATTACCGGAGCCAAACAGGATCGCGGCGGCGACCGGGGCAAGCAGGGCAAAGTCCTGCGGGTTTTCCCGGAAAGCAATCGGGTACTCGTCGAGGGCATCAACCGCGTGACGAAGCACACCAAGGTCGGTCAGTCGCAGCGCGGCACCAAGACCGGTGGCATCGAGACCATTGAGGCTCCTATCCATATCTCCAATGTGGCGCTCGTGGACCCGTCCACCAAGAAGCCGACCCGGGTTGGTTTCCGGGTCGAGACCGTTGAGCGCGACGGTGTTCAGCGTACCGTTCGGGTGCGTTACGCCAAGAGCTCCGGAAAGGAGCTGTGATGACTTCCGAGACCGCAGCGAAGATCCAGCCGCGCCTGAAGAACGTCTATGTCGATGACATCAAGGGCGCGCTGCAGGAAGAGTTCAACTACGAGAACGTGAATCAGGTTCCGCGCCTGGTCAAGGTCGTGGTGAATATGGGTGTCGGCGAGGCAGCTCGTGACTCCAAGGTCATCGATGGCGCAGTGCGCGATCTGACCCTGATCACCGGCCAGAAGCCGATGGTGACGAAGGCCCGCAAGTCCATCGCGCAGTTCAAACTGCGTGAAGGCATGCCGATCGGTGCGCACACCACGCTGCGCGGCGACCGGATGTGGGAATTCCTGGACCGCCTGATCAGCCTGGCTCTGCCGCGTATCCGCGACTTCCGCGGCCTCTCCGGCAAGCAGTTCGACGGCAATGGCAACTACACCTTCGGTCTGACCGAGCAGGTGATGTTCCATGAGATCGACCAGGATCAGATCGACAAGGTGCGCGGCATGGACATCACCGTGGTGACCACTGCCAAGACCGACGCGGAAGGCCGTGCTTTGCTCAAAGCCCTGGGCTTCCCCTTCAAGGAAGAGAACTGAGCCTTCGCGTTCGGAACTTCCCGCACCACACCCAAACATCGTTGAACTACTACGAAGAAGGTCCCGGTCACAGCGCTAGACCAGATGCCTTGCAAGGCATCTAGCCGACCAGAGAAACCGCTTCGAGGAAGGGCCTGAGCCCATATGACTATGACAGACCCGGTAGCAGATATGCTCACACGGCTGCGTAACGCCAACTCGGCGTACCACGATACGGTCACCATGCCGTACAGCAAGCTCAAGGGACACATCGCCGACATCTTGAAGGCCGAAGGCTACATCGCCGGCTGGAAGGTAGAGGACGCAGAGGTCGGCAAGAAGCTGACCGTCGACCTCAAGTTCGGTCCGAACCGTGAGCGCTCCATCGCTGGGGTACGCCGCATCTCCAAGCCCGGTCTTCGCGTTTACGCGAAGTCCACGAACCTGCCGCATGTGCTCGGCGGGCTGGGCATCGCCATCCTGTCGACATCGTCCGGTCTGCTGACCGACCGTCAGGCAGCCAAGAAGGGCGTGGGTGGGGAAGTCCTCGCCTACGTCTGGTAAGAGAAAGGGAATAGAGATATGTCACGTATCGGACGTCTCCCGATCTCCGTGCCGGCCGGTGTCGAGGTCAAGCTCGACGGCGCTCTGGTGACCGTCAAGGGACCCAAAGGCGAGCTGAGCCATACCGTGGCCAGCCCCATCGAGGTGTCCTTAGAAGACGGCACTCTGACGGTGACCCGGCCCAATGACGAGCGCGAGTCCCGCTCTCTGCACGGACTAACCCGTACCCTCATCGCTAACCTGATCACCGGTGTTACCGATGGGTACGAGAAGAAGCTCGAAATTGTCGGTACCGGTTACCGTGTGCAGGCGAAAGGCTCGGATCTCGAATTCGCTCTCGGTTACAGCCACCCGATCTCGATCAAGGCTCCTGAGGGCATCACCCTGGCCGTCGAGACCCCGAACAAGTTCTCGGTCTCTGGCATCAACAAGCAGCAGGTCGGTGAGGTTGCCGCCAATATCCGCAAGCTGCGCAAGCCCGATCCCTATAAAGGCAAGGGCATCCGTTACGCAGGCGAAGTAATCCGCCGCAAGGTCGGAAAGGCTGGTAAGTAATCGTGTCGCTGACCATTAACAAGAAGAGTAAGAGGCAGGCGAAGTCGACTACGGCTGCTCGTGGCCGCCGGCATCTGCGGATCCGGAAGAAGATCGTCGGCACCGCCGAGCGCCCCAGGCTGGTCGTCACCCGCTCTGCACGGCACATGTTCGTTCAGGTCGTCGATGACAGCAAGGGCGTCACCGTGGCCTCGGCTTCCACGCTGGAAGCTGATCTGCGTGCGTTCGACGGAGACAAGACCGCCAAAGCCAAGCGAGTCGGCGAGCTGGTTGCCGAGCGCGCCAAGTCGGCGGGTGTCGAGATCGTGGTGTTCGATCGCGGCGGTAACAAATATCATGGCCGCGTTGCGGCAGTGGCCGATGGCGCACGCGAAGGTGGGTTGACCCTGTGAGCGAGAATCTCAACGAAATGTCTACAGAGAATCAAAGCGAAGCAGCAGCTGCTTCGCAGGATTCCCAGCAGAGCACGCAGGCCGCAGCCTCGAAGTCGGCTCAGGATACTGGTGCTTCCGAAGGCCGGCGCGGTGAGCGCGGCGGTCGTGGCCGTGGCGGACGCGAAGGCGGCCGCGGTGGCCGTGGCGGACGCGATGGCGGCCGGGACGCGGAGAAGAACCAGTACATCGAGAAGCTGGTGACCATCAACCGCGTGGCCAAGGTCGTCAAGGGCGGCCGTCGCTTTAGCTTCACCGCGCTCATGGTCGTCGGCGACGGCAATGGACTGGTGGGCGTGGGCTACGGCAAGGCCAAGGAAGTCCCCGCGGCTATCGCTAAGGCCGTGGAGGAAGCCAAGAAGTCCTTCTTCCGGGTTCCCCGCGTCGGCAGCACCATCCCGCACCGCGTGCAGGGTGAAGCCGCCGCCGGTGTCGTCCTGCTGCGTCCGGCCACCCCGGGTACCGGTGTTATCGCCGGTGGTCCGGTGCGCGCCGTGCTGGAGTGCGCAGGCGTCCACGACATCCTGTCGAAGTCCCTGGGCTCCTCGAATGCCATCAACATCGTCCACGCAACGGTCGACGCCCTACGTCGGCTGGAAGAGCCGGCTTCGGTAGCCGGCCGCCGTGGTCTGCCGATGGATGAAGTGGTTCCGGCTCCCTTGCTGCGCAACATCGAAGAGAGCCGGCGCGCCAATGCGCAGGCGAAAGCAGGTGCTTGATGACCACACGTAAGAACCTCCAGGTTTCCGATCAGGAGCTGGAGATCACTCAGATCAAGTCCGCCATCGGCGGTAAGCAGAACCAGCGGGATACCTTGCGTTCCCTCGGTTTGAAGCGCATCGGCCAGACTGTGGTCCGCAAGGCGGACGCAGTCACGGTGGGCATGCTCAATACGGTGCCGCACCTGGTGAAGGTCGAGCCCGTTGAGGGAGGTAAGTGACCAGTGGCAGAGAAAACTGTGAAGGCTAAGGCCAAAGCTGCTGAAAGCAAGACCGCTGAGCAGCAGACGGAAAAGCAGAACGCGCTCAAGGTACACCATCTGCGTCCGGCTCCTGGCGCGAAAACCGCGAAGACCAGGGTCGGCCGTGGTGAGGCCTCCAAGGGCAAGACTGCAGGCCGCGGTACCAAGGGCACCAAAGCCAGGTACCAGGTGAAGCCAGGCTTCGCCGGTGGGCAGCTGCCGCTGCACATGCGGTTGCCGAAGCTCCGCGGCTTCAAGAACCCGTTCCGGACCGAATACCAGGTAGTGAACCTGGACCGGCTCTCGGAGCTGTTCCCTGAAGGCGGCGAGGTCTCTGTTGAGGCCTTGGCAGACAAGGGCGCGGTGCGCAAGAACCAGCCCGTGAAGGTGCTGGGCACCGGCGATATCACCGTTTCGGTGAACGTCACCGCCCACGCCTTCTCGGCCAGTGCTGCTGAGAAGATCTCAGCAGCCGGTGGCAGCACCACGAAGCTCTAGGGTTGTTCAGATGACCGATTCCTCTGGCGGTCGGCGAGTCAATACACTTGCCGACTGTCAGAGGTTTTTCTCGGTCGGAGAATTACCGACTAGACTCGACGGGTAGGCCTCGGCGAGGCTTATTGGCACTGTTGGGGATACCCGACTAAAAACATTCAGGAGGAACGCTTGCTCACCGCATTTGGTCGCGCTTTCCGTACGCCGGATCTGCGCCGCAAATTGCTGTTTACGCTGGGAATCGTTGTGATTTTCCGGCTCGGTGCGTTCATTCCCTCGCCGGGAGTCAACTACAGCAATGTCCAGCGCTGCCTTGACCCTTCTACCGGTGGCGATCTCAGTGGCGGCGTCTATCAGCTGATCAACCTCTTCAGTGGTGGAGCGTTGCTCCAGGTCTCGATCTTCGCCCTCGGCATTATGCCCTACATCACGGCCAGCATCATCGTTCAGCTGCTGCGCGTAGTGATACCTAGGTTCCAGGAGCTTCATCAGGAAGGCGCCCAGGGCCAGAGCAAGCTCACCCAGTACACCCGGTACCTGACTATCGGCCTCGGCCTGCTCCAGGCGACGACCATGGTGTCGCTCGCTCGTTCAGGGCAGTTGCTGAATGGTTGCGGCGCCGATGGTTCGTCGAGCCCGGTGATCCCCGATTCTTCTGTTGTCGCCACCTTACTGATCATCATCACGCTCACTGCGGGCACCGGCCTGATCATGTGGATGGGTGAGCTCGTCACCGAGCGCGGCGTCGGCAACGGCATGTCGCTGCTGATCTTCACCTCGATCGTGGCAACCTTCCCGACCTCTCTGGGCCAGATCATTTCGACCCAGGGCTGGGGCACCTTCATCACTGTGCTCGCGCTGGGCATCGTGATCATGGCCCTGGTGATCTTCGTTGAGCAGTCCCAGCGGCGGGTTCCGGTCCAGTACGCCAAGCGGATGGTCGGGCGCCAGACCGTGGGCGGCACTAGCACTTACATTCCGATCAAGGTGAACATGGCGGGCGTGGTCCCGGTGATCTTCGCGTCGTCCATGCTCTACCTGCCCACCCTGATCGCGCAGTTCGCGGTAGGCGAGAATGCCGCTGATGCACCGGAATGGGCCGTGTGGATCAGTAATACCTTCCGCAGCGGCGACAACCCGTTGTACATGGCGGTCTACTTCCTGATGATCGTCTTCTTTACCTACTTCTACGTGTCGATCACGTTCAACCCCGAAGAAGTCGCCGACAACATGAAGAAGTACGGTGGCTTCATCCCGGGTATCCGCGCTGGCCGTCCGACGGCCGACTACCTACAGTACGTGCTCTCTCGGATCACCTTCCCGGGTGCGCTCTACCTGGGTCTCGTCGCGCTGATCCCGCTCGTGGCGCTCGTGCTCATCAACGCGAACCAGAACTTCCCCTTCGGCGGCACCTCGCTCCTGATCATGGTCGGCGTCGGCCTGGAGACGGTGAAGCAAATCGATGCCCAGCTCCAGCAGCGGCACTATGAAGGGCTCCTGCGATGACGGCTACGCGAACGAACGATCAAAGCAATCAGGGCACTCAGACCGAGGTCAGGATGCTCATCGTCGGCCCGCCGGGCTCCGGTAAGGGCACCCAGGCCGAGCGTATCTCCGACAAACTCGGCATCGTTGCGATCTCCACCGGGGATATCTTCCGGGCCAATGTCAAGGGTGAGACCCCGCTCGGGCTGGAAGCCAAGAAGTACATCGACGCGGGCGACTATGTGCCGGATAGCGTCACCAACAAAATGGTGCGGGACCGGCTCGGCGAGGAGGATACCCGGAGCGGTTTCCTGCTCGACGGCTATCCGCGGACCGCGGCTCAGGTCGATAAACTCGATTCGATCCTGGCCGAGCAGGGTCAACAGCTGAACCTGGTGCTCCAGCTGACCGCCGATAATGATGAGCTGATCACCCGGCTGCTGGGCCGGGCCAAAGAGGCAGGGCGCAGCGATGACAACCAGGAGATCATCGGACATCGCCTGGAGCTCTACCGGACCCAGACCGAGGCGGTTCTGGAACGCTATGCTCAGCAGGGCTTGCTGATCAAGGTCGATGGCATCGGTGCGATCGACGAGGTCACCGAGCGGATCATGACCGCTATCGACAACGCTCTCGTGGCGCGCTAAACCGAAAGCCGGACGTTCACTAGCTATGGCATGGCGGAGCCCGAACATCGAGGTCAAGACCCCCATGCAGCTCCGGCTGATGCGGGATGCAGGTCTGATCCTGGCTTCCGCCCTGGATACCGTCACTGCGGGGGCCAAGCTGGGTGTCACCACCGCTGAGCTCAATGAACTCTTCGCCGAGCAGATCACCGAGGCCGGAGCTACATCGAACTTCTTGGGCTACCATGGCTTCCCGGCGAGCATCTGCGCTTCGGTCAATGAGCAGGTGGTCCACGGCATTCCAGATGACCGGCCGCTGCAGGACGGGGATATCGTCTCCATCGACGGCGGGACCATCATCGAAGGCTGGCACGCCGATTCGGCGCGGACCGTGCTCCTGGGCGAGACGGATCCCGTAGATGCGGAGCTGTCCCGGGTCACCGAGGCTGCTATGTGGTGTGGAATCGCGGCGATGGCCACGGCCAGCCGGGTGGGTGAGATCGGCGACGCTATCGATGACTACGTGAGCGCGCATTCCGGTACCAGCTTCGGCATCATCGAGGACTTCACCGGGCACGGCATCGGCTCGGCCATGCATATGGCACCGGATGTGCTCAATTACCGCTCTCGCAGCCGGGGGCCGAAGCTCCAGCCCGGAATGGCGCTGGCCATCGAGCCGCTTCTGGTTCGCGGTAGCATCGCCACCACGACACTCGACGACGGCTGGACGGTCGTCACCCAGGATAAGAAGCGCGCCGCGCACTGGGAGCACTCGGTGGCCTTGCATGCAGATGGCATCTGGGTGCTCACTGCGGCCGATGGCGGCACCGCAGGGTTGGCGCCGTTCGGCGTCACGCCGACACCGCTCGGCTGAAACCTCGAGCACCAGCGCTTAAACAAACTGCGGCCCGGCAGGATCCGAAGATCCCGCCGGGCCGCGGTATATCCCGTGGAGTACTAGGAAGCCAGCTGCGGCTTGACGTCCTTGTCGTAGATTCCCTGGAGGTTGTTCTGCAGGCTGTCCAGCGTGGCCTTCACGTCGGCGTTCTCATTCATGATCCGCGCCGCGGCCTTGGCCATCTCCTGATCTGCGCCCGGCAGGAAGACCCGGGCGTAATCCTGGCTGCGGGTGACCTCGAGCTGATCCAGGGCGACCTGGATCTCCGGGGTCTTCGCCAGGACGGCGGACATATCCGCTGATGTCCGGACGGGCATATACCCGGTGGCCTCGGAGAAGCGCGCCGTGTTCTGCGCATTGGTGAAGAAGCTGATGAACTTCGCCGCTGCGAGCTGGCGCTCCGGTGAGACCTTGGACGCGATGGCCATGCCGGCACCGCCTGTGGGGCAGACAGGTGAGCTCGACGCCGGGCCGCCCGGCAGGAAGCCCACGCCGATGTTCATTCCGGCGTCTTTGGCCGCCTGGAGAGTGCCGACGAGGTCGCCCGTGGAGGAGACCGTGGCGCTCACTGCGCCCGCGGTCATATCGCCGACCGAGGTCTTCGAGGAAACCCCCGCCCAGCCGTTCTGCCCGGTGCTCTGCTGCACCCATTCCATAGCCTGCACGGAGGCATCCGAATTGGCCGTTATCTGCCACTCATCAGACCAGCCGCCACCGTAGCCCCACAGTACGTTCTGCAGCGTCCAGCCCGCGTAGCCATCGAGAGCAGGGTATTGGTAGGCCTTGAGGTACCCCGGCTTGGAGGCGTTGGCCTCCTGGATGCGCGGCGCCCACTCGGCGAATTCCTCCCAGCTGCTCGGCGCGCGGCCCGGCAGGCCCGCGGCGGTGAAGTGATCCCGGTTGTAGTAGAACAGCGGGGTGGAGCGGGCCACCGGAACCGCCCAGTTCGAGTTGTTGTACTGGTAGTCGTTGTACAGCGTGGTGTTGAAATCCGAGACCTGATCGCCCACGGCGTCCAACAGAGCGTTGATGGGGGTGATGGACCCCGCGAGGGCGAATCGGAACCACCAGACATCGGAGGCCAGCACGACGTCGGGAATATCGGAGCCGGCCTGCGCGGTTTGGAACTTCTGCGCGACCTCTTCGTAATTCTGGCCGCCGGTGATGAGGTTGACCTTGATATCGGGGTTAGCCTGCTGGAAAGCGTCGATGAGCTCCTGTTCGATCGGCTGCGAGGAGCCGGGGTGGCTCGACATGAAGCTGATCTCCCCGGCTGGGGTGACAGTGGTCCAGTCCGTGGCCGCCGCGCTCTGGGTGGGGCCGCTGGTGCTCGGGCCGCCGCAAGCGCTCAGGGCGAGAGCGCTGACGCTCAGACCGCCCAGGGTCAGGAATTCCTTACGTTTGAGATTCATGCTCTACCTTTCATGAAAGCGTGCGCACTGTGATGGTTGGGATAGCGAACGGTGGGAAGTGTGGAAAAGAGTAGAAAAGAGGCGGGATCAGCCGGTGACTGACCCCTGGGCGAGACCGGCCACGATATAGCGCTGCAAGGTGGCGAAGACGATGAGGATCGGCAAGATCACGACCACGGCACCGGCCATCAGCACCCCCCAGGCCTGGGAGGATGAATCAGAGTTGGTCAGTAAGGTCAGGCCCACCGGCAGCGTCATCATCTCCGACCGAGTGGTGATGATGAGCGGCCAGATGTAGTCATTCCATTCGGAGACGATGGTGACCAGGGCGACCGTTGCGATCGCCGGAACCGATACCGGAACCACGATCTTCCACAGCCGCTGCCAGTGCCCGGCGCCGTCGATCTCCGCGGATTCCAGAATCGAACCCGGCAAGGTCATGAAGTGCTGCCGGAGCAGGAACGTTCCGAAAGCCGTGCCCAGCCCCGGCAGGATGATCCCCCAGTAGGTATTCTGGCCGCCGAGTCCCGAGATCAGGACGTAATTAGGCAGGATCGCGACCTGCGGCGGCACCATCAGCGCGACCAGGATCGCGATGAAGATGACTCGTTTGAACGGGAAGCGCACGAAGACCAGGGCATAGGCGGTGAGGATCGCCAGGACCACTTTGATCGTAGAGCCGATGACGGTGACGATCACGCTGTTGAGGAAGAACCGTGCGAAGGGCACCCGGCTAGCGGCCTGAGCGTAGTTGTCGAAGGTGGGCGCCTGGGGCAGGATCTGCAGTTCCGTGGTGACGATCTCTCCGGGCGCTTTGAACGAGGAGAGGATCATCCACAGTAGGGGCAGGAAGACCACGAGCATGGCGAGCAGCAGCGGCAGGTAGCCGGTGGTGATGGTCTGAAGGATGTTCTGCCAGCTCAGGGGGCGGCCCTTGCGGAGTTCGGGTGACTGCGCTGCCTTATTTTTACCGGACTGATCAATCTGCATCGTGCTCATGCGTAATGCACCTTCCATTCGACGAAGCGCATTTGCAGCACGGTCATGATGAGCAGCAGGGCGAAGAGCACCACCGAGATCGCCGCCGAGTACCCGGCACGGTTATACGCGCCGAAGGCCTGCAGGTAGGCCTCGAACATCAAGGTGTTCGTGCCCTGGCCGGTAGGGGTCATGATCCTCAGGATGTCGAAGGCCTGGAGCGAGGAGAGCAAAGAAGTGATGAGGAGGAAGAAGGTGGTGGGGGAGAGCAGCGGCAAGCTCACCTTCAGGAACCTGCGGACCGGGCCGGCGCCGTCGAGCGAGGCGGCCTCCAGAACATCCCGGGGGATGGACTGCAGACCGGCCAGGTAGACCACAGCGCAGTAACCGAGGTTCTTCCAGACATAGACGATGATGACCATGACCAGCGCCAGGTTCGGATCGTTGATCCACTGCGGGCTGGCTACTCCGATACCGCGCAGGATCCAGGACAGTGCGCCGTAGACAGGGTCGAAGATGAAGAGCCAGACCAGGCCCACACCGACCCCGGAGAGCACATAGGGCGCGAAGATCGTCGACCGGACGAAGGTCCGCCCCGGTAGCCGCTGATTGAGAGCCAGCGCGATCAGCATACCGAGGATCATGGCTCCGCCGACCGTGAATACTGTGAAGATCGCCGTGACTCCCAGCACCTGTGGGGCATCCGAAGAGGTGAAGAAGGTGATGTAGTTCTGCAGGCCGACGGCCGTGGCGAAATCTGCGCCGAGAGTCCAGTCCAGCGTCGAATACTGGATATTCGCGATGAGCGGTCGGTAGGTGAAGATCGCGATCAGCACCAGATTCGGCAGTGCGAAGGCCAGGAAGATCCAGGCGTCGCGCCGGCTCCTTGCACTCCAGCGGCGCCTTCTGGGAAGCGGCGATGCTTCGGAGGTCTGTGGGGCTGATGCTGGCTGCCCGGCGACGGGCGCGGCGGATCGAGTCGTGTCGACTCTGGTCATAGGGCGGTCTCGCTTTATCTCAGGTGGTGCGGGGCATCCCGTTTGGGGAGTCTGGCCGTGAGCCAATACATGTCAGCCAGTGCCAAGGGCTCCGTTCACCGCAGAATCTTACTGTGGAGACCAGATGAGCTCATCAACCCAGATGAGCCAATCAGCAGAGCCCGGTATAACTTCATCACACATCAGATGCTGGGCGCCCCGAAAGCATAAGGCTAAGAGTAAAGTTCCCACAGGTTTTACGCAATGTTCATTCTTTTCACGATCTTTTCGGCAGTCTCTCCATGAGTTTTCATAGCGATGTCTCCCGAAGCAGGCTCGTAACGCACAATGGAGTTATGGGAAAGTGCGAGGGAGGTTTAGGGAGTTTGCAGTCTGAACGATCTCAGATCACGGATGTCCCCCGGGGTGTTGGTGGGCCAAGTCGAACGTCACGGCGATGGCTGGCTGAGCGGTGTCAGCGTGATCATCCCACCCGCTGGGACGGTGGGCGCCGTGGATGTCCGCGGCGGCGGCCCCGGAACTCACGAAACAGACGCGCTAGACCCCACGACGATGGTTTCCACGGTTGATGCAGTGGTGCTCAGCGGTGGAAGTGCTTATGGGCTGGCCTCTGCGCATGGCGTGCAGAGCTGGTGCGAAGAACAGGGCCGGGGGTTTCCGGTGCGGGGCGGAGTCGTGCCGATTGTTCCGGCCGCCGCGATCTTCGACCTCGGCCGGGGCGGTGGTTTCATGCTGCGCCCAGGTCCGGAGATGGGGTACCAGGCGGCTGCTGGCGCCCATGGTGGGGAGGTCCGGCGCGGAAACGTAGGGGCCGGAACCGGGGCGGCGATCGGCCGCGGTTCTTTCAAAGGGGGAGTGGGAACGGCCTCCCTCAGGCTGACCGCGCCCAACCAGCACGTCGTGGTGGGAGCCCTGGCCGTGGTCAATGCGGCGGGGCTGCCGACCGGGGCGAAGGTCGCCGCGTCGCAGAATGCTGTGGGAGCGGCGCTCAACACCACTCTGGTAGTGGTGGCCACGAATGCTGAATTGTCTGTCGCCCAGGCCAAACGCACCTCGAGCGTGGCGCATAACGGACTAGCCAGGGCGCTCGCCCCGGTGCATACGCTCAGCGACGGCGATACCGTCTTCACCCTGGCTACCGGTGAAGTTCAGCTGCCTGGAATGACGGATAATCCGCCCCTGGCTTTAGTGGAATTGCAGGCATTGGCAGCGCAAGTAGTCCAGGCCGCTATCGAAGACGGCATCAGGGCGGCAGAGACCCTGAGTACCCCCGGTGGAAACTTCCCGCGCTGGCCGGTTTGATTTCCGTAGCTTCAAGGACGGAGCGCTCGGCGCGGATTTAACATATCCGGTGTTATAGCGTACAGTTGACTGTCGGTTGCTTACGCCTTGGCGCGCCTGCCTGCCCTTTTCGTCTTCGGTCAGTATGTCGTCTTCATCATGACCGGGAGCTAGGACTGATCGCTGGTGCTGAGGTAGGCGGCTGTCTATAAAAAACCTTTGCGTCTTCCGGGTCTGAAATCGAGACTACCGGCCGACGCACAACAGTTAGTGGAGGATATGGCCAAGAAAGACGGGGTCATCGAAATTGAGGGCGTGGTGACTGAGGCGCTTCCCAACGCGATGTTTCGTGTTGAGCTGACCAATAAGCACATCGTTCTCGCTCATATTTCAGGGAAAATGCGCCAGCACTATATCCGGATCCTCCCCGAGGACCGGGTCGTGGTGGAGCTCAGCCCCTATGATCTGACGCGCGGCCGCATCGTCTACCGCTATAAATAAGCAATACTCACCTGCTACACGCAAAGGAATGCCATGAAGGTCAAGCCGAGCGTCAAGCAGATCTGCGATAAATGCAAGGTGATCCGCCGTAACGGCCGGGTCATGGTGATCTGTGAGAACCCGCGGCATAAGCAGCGTCAGGGCTGATTCCGCTTTACGGAATCCAGTACTCGCTCTGCTCACGCACAAAAGATAAATAAGAAGGCAGTACAAGCCGCTGGCTGGTTCACCAGGACTCAGCCGGCAGGTTCACACCCGGTCGGAGGCCGGGGCCGCACGAGGTCTACAGCGAATAGTGCGGATGTTCTGTCTACGACCTCCGGTTGACTCAAGGAGTAAAGCCACTATGGCTCGTCTCGCTGGCGTAGATCTTCCCCGCGAAAAGCGGTTGGAAGTAGCGCTCACCTACATTTACGGCGTGGGTAAAACCCGTGCGCATGAGACTTTGGCCAGCACCGGGATCTCTCCCGATGTGCGCGTCAAGGACCTCTCCGATGCTGAGCTCGTCCAGCTTCGCGACTTTATCGAAGGCAATTTCAAAGTAGAAGGCGATCTGCGCCGTGAAGTTGCTGCCGATATCCGCCGCAAGGTCGAGATTGGTAGTTACGAAGGCCTGCGGCACCGCCGTGGCCTGCCGGTGCGCGGCCAGCGCACCAAGACCAATGCTCGTACCCGTAAAGGTCCGAAGCGGACTGTTGCCGGTAAGAAGAAGGCCGGACGCTAATCAGCGTCTCGTTGCCCACCGGCAGAAAGAATGTGAGGAAAAGGTAAATGCCCCCGAAGACTCGTGGAGCGGCCCGCAAGCCGCGTCGCAAGGACAAGAAGAATATTGCGCTGGGTCAGGCGCATATCAAGAGCACCTTCAACAACACCATCGTGTCCATCACGGACCCCAATGGTGCAGTGATTTCCTGGGCTTCCGCCGGGGAAGTCGGATTCAAGGGCTCTCGCAAATCCACCCCGTTCGCTGCCCAGCTGGCTGCGGAGCAGGCCGCTAAGCGTGCTCAGGAGCACGGCGTGCGGAAGGTAGACGTTTTCGTCAAGGGCCCGGGCTCCGGGCGCGAGACTGCTATCCGCTCCCTGCAGGCCACCGGGCTTGAGGTCGGCTCCATCCAGGACGTTACCCCGAGCGCTCATAACGGTTGCCGCCCGCCGAAGCGCCGCCGCGTCTGATACCCCCATCTTCCGTGACTCGTGTCCCGGAAAGATCTGCCAGAGCTTAGCCCAGACAGACCCTTCCGGGAAGAGTCGCAGATCGTCCTTTCCCCTACCTGTGTTGCGTCATATAGCGGATGCTCGCTGAAAGGAACCTCAAGTGCTCATTGCACAGCGCCCAACCCTCTCTGAAGAAGTAGTCTCCGAAAACCGCTCTCGGTTCGTCATCGAACCGCTCGAGCCCGGATTCGGCTACACCCTCGGTAATTCACTGCGTCGTACCCTGCTCTCCTCCATCCCCGGAGCTGCTGTCACCAGCATCCGGATCGATGGAGTTCTGCACGAGTTCACCACGGTGAACGGGGTCAAAGAGGATGTCACCGAGATCATCCTCAACATCAAGAACCTCTCCGTGTCTTCCGAACACGATGAGCCGGTTGTTGCCTACCTGCGCAAGCAGGGCCCCGGTGTCGTGACTGCTGCGGATATCGCTCCGCCGGCCGGAGTCGAATTCCACAACCCGGATCTGCACATCGCCACGCTGAATTCGAAGGGGAAGTTCGAGCTCGAACTGACCATCGAGCGCGGCCGCGGCTACGTCTCTGCTGCGCAGAACAAGAGCGGTGACGCCGAGATCGGCCGGATTCCGGTTGACTCCATCTACTCGCCGGTGCTCAAGGTCACCTTCCGGGTGGAGGCCACTCGTGTCGGCCAGCGCACCGACTTCGACCGGCTGATCGTCGACGTCGAGACCAAGCAGGCCATCGCCCCGCGCGATGCCCTGGCTTCTGCGGGTACCACCCTGGTGGAGCTCTTCGGCCTGGCCCGTGAGCTCAACACCGCTGCCGAAGGCATCGAGATCGGCCCCTCGCCGACCGACGCCGCGCTCGCTGCGGATATGGCTCTGCCGATCGAGGACCTGGACTTGACCGTCCGTTCCTACAACTGCCTCAAGCGGGAGGGCATCCACACCGTGGGTGAGCTCGTCGTCCGTTCCGAGGCGGATCTGATGGATATCCGCAATTTCGGCGCGAAGTCCATTGATGAAGTGAAGGCCAAGCTGGTTGACTTGGGTCTGTCCCTGAAGGACTCTCCTCCAGGGTTCGATTTCGCCGCCCGGGCTGCCGCCATCGACGAAGACGACGCCTTCGGCGACGACGAAGTCTAAGACCCTAATCGATCCTCCGGAAACGCCGTGGAGACGCGGTACCGGAATCCCTACGAGGAGATAAACCATGCCTACCCCTACTAAGGGTGCGCGTCTGGGCGGTGGCCCGGCACACGAGAGGCTGATGCTCGCTAACCTGGCGTCGTCGCTTTTCGAGCACAAGCGCATCACCACTACTGAGACCAAGGCCAAGCGGCTGCGTCCCTTCGCCGAGCGGCTGATCACCTTCGCGAAGCGCGGGGATCTCGCTTCCCGTCGCCGGGTACTTGGACTGATCAGCGATAAGGGCATCGTGCACGAGCTGTTCACCGATATCGCCAAGTCAGTGGAGAAGCGCGAAGGCGGCTACACCCGCATCACCAAGATCGGCAACCGCAAAGGCGATAATGCGCCGATGGCCGTGATCGAGCTGGTCATGGAGCCGGTGAGCCCCAAGCAGGCTGTCGTCGCTGAGGCAGAGGCTGCCAAGGGCACCTCAGCTTCGTCGAAGTCGAAAAATGCAGCAGCAGCTCCGGCTGGGGCCGAAGCAGCTGAGGAAACCGTCACCGAAGTCACGGAGACTGAAGCGGCCGAGTCCGCAGAAGCTCCGACCGAGGAAACCGTTGAGGTTGTCGAGACTGAAGCGGTAGAAGGCGAGACCGAGGCAACCGAAGGCGACGCGGAAGAGAAAGCCAAATAAGGCTTTCGCTTCGGCATCTCCCATCGTGTCTTCACCGGAACCCGTCCGCCCCCACGAGGGGGAGGGCGGGTTCTTTCGTCTACGCATCGACCTCGGTTACGATGGAGCGCCGTTCTCCGGCTGGGCGACCCAGCCAGGCCGGCAGACCGTTCAAGGCAGCCTGGAAGCCGCACTGGAGCTCGTCTTCCGAAGGCCCCTCCGGGTAGTGGTAGCGGGGCGAACAGATGCGGGGGTCCACGCCCGGTGGCAGGTGATCCACCTGGACCTCACCGCAGAGGAATGGCACGGCCTCGCTCGGCACCAGGCGGATTCTGCGCATGCAGCTCTGCTCCGGAGGTTGCGTGGTGCCTTGGCCCGTGTGCTGGGCCCCGCTGCCGGCGCCATCGTTGTACACCGAGCCGAACCTGCGCCAGTGGGCTTCGATGCCAGATTTTCCGCACTCTGGCGCCGCTACAGCTACCAAATCGCCGATGACCCCGCGCGCTGGGATCCGGTGTACCGGAACAGTATCTGGTGGTACCGGCACCCCTTGGACGCGGGCCGACTCAACCGTGCGGCAGCGAGACTGCTTGGCTTGCAGGACTTCCTCGCGTTCTGCAAGCCCCGGGAAGGCGCCACCACGGTACGCGAACTGCAGCGCTTCGAATTCGCCCGGGATTCGGGGCTGCTGGTGGCCACCGTCCAGGCAGATGCCTTCTGCCACAATATGGTGCGCGCGCTCATCGGAGCCGCAGTCCAAGTCGGCTCCGGGGAACAGTCGGAGAGCTGGCTCGAAGAGCGCCTCGAAGCGCGGTTACGGGATGCCCGCTCGGTGCTGGCGCCGCCGCATCCGCTGGTCTTGGAAGAAGTCGGTTATCCGGATCCGGAGAGTCTAGGGGCTAGGGCAGAGCAGACCAGAGCCCGGCGGGAAACCGGTACTGATCCGAGTTGATAAGAACTGAGGCCGGCCTCCGCGCTCAGCGGGAGACCGGCCTCAGCCCTTACTTCTCATGCAGGCTTTCAGAGTTGGAAAGAACCTCTGGAACGCCTCGTCGTCCGGTAGATGATGCTCCCGGTGATCAGTGCCGCGATCGCGATGGCCAGGAACAGCATGGGCTGGGCGCCGGTGATCGCGAGGCTGCCGTTGGCGCCTTGCTGGCCGCCGGACGCCGCTCCGTTGGAATTACCATTGGAGCCGCCTCCTGCCCCTGAGCCGTCACCGGAGCCGCCCGAGCCGCCGCCATCGGAGGGGGTGGTGGGCGTCGCCGTGGCGGTGGGTGTCGGATCCCCTCCGCCGCCGGTGGCATTGCGATCCAGCTGGAGTGCATCAGTGACGGTGAAGAAGACATCGGTTTGATCGGTCAGCCCGCTGACGTTCGCGGCTCCAGGGCCGTAACCGGCGACGCGGATCTGGGTTCCGGTGTGCATCTGGGATTTGCCCTCGGGTGCGGTCCCGTAGGCCATCGTCATCGGGGCGCCCTCTGTTGTGGTCAGCGTCCGGGTGAGCCCGGGGGTGTTGCTGTTCGGGTAGATGATCTGGCTGGAATGCCCGTGGTCGGCGGTGACGATCACCAGGGTGTTGCCGTCGGCCTTGGCGAACTCGAGGCCTTTCTGCACGGCGTCGTCCAGGCCGATGGTTTCCCCGATCTGGCCGCAGGGGTTCGTGGCGTGGTTCTGCTTATCGATACTGGCGCCTTCGACCTGCAGGAAGAAGCCTTTATCGCCGTTGCCGCCCTTGAGCAGATCGATCGACTTGGTGGTCATCTGCGCCAGGCTGGGCATATCCGCCGGCCGCTCCGAGTTCGGCTGGCAGGTCACCGGCGGCATCGTTCCGCCATTGAGCACCGCAGCCGGGCCGGTCCACTGGGTGGCCAGGTTCCCGCTGGCGAAGAGTCCCAGCACGGGGGAGTTCTGATCCGCCGAGTTGACGCCGTCCAAACCTGCGGCGTCCGAGAGGATGTGGTAACCGCGCTGAGTGGCCTGATCCAGTAGGGTCTGCCCCTGCCACTGCCCGGCGGTCGCGGTCTGCTCGAAGCTCGCCTTGCCGCCGCCCAGGGTGATATCGGCCCGGGTATCCAGGAGCTGTTCGCTGATGGACCCTTTACCGCCGTTCTCCAGGGCATTCATGGGGCAGCTCCGGGTGGTTTCGGTGGGGCCGTAGCAGCGGCGCGAGGTCACATTCGCGCCCTGCGCCGCAGGGGTGGCATCCTGCAGCTCGGAGGTGGTGACATTGCCGGTCTTCAGTCCGTTCGCCTTGGCAATCTGCAGCATCGTGCGCTGCGGGGCTTCGTTCACGTCGACGGAGATGCCGCCGTTATAGGTCTTGGTACCGGTAGCCCAGGCTGAGGCCGAGGCCGCGGAATCGGTGGTGTAGTCGGGCAGCTTGCTCTCTTTGTTCAGAGCGTACGTGGTGTACTGGCCGGTCAGCGGGAGGCCATCGATCCCTGGCAGCTTGCCGGCTGCGCCGTACTGGTAGTTGCGCGCGGAGGTGATCTCAGAGTCGCCCATCCCGTCGCCGATGAACAAGATGACGTTCTGCGCGGGACGGTCTTGGATGGATGCCCGCAGGTCCGCAGTGCGATCGCCGTCATTGCGTTGGGCACCTCCGGGGGCGGAGATGTCGGCGGCCTGTGCTGCAGCGGCGGTGCCCGCTAAGAGCATCGCCGCGGCTAACGAGCCGGCAAGGATGGGTCTGATAACAGATGGCATAGAGCGGATCCTCTTCATTAAGGTTTCTTTAGGGTACTGGGGTGATGGTCGTAGCTGCGAACAGTCTTCTTGTCTCAGATGACGCAGTGTTCACCGGAAAGCGGTCAGATGCCCAACAAAAGGTAAATGCCAGGTGTCTCTTCTCTTCCGCTGAGTCCCGTTGAGTCCCGTTGAGTGGTCGGGTGCGGTGACTTAGGAATACTGTAAGTCACCGCACCCGACCACTCAACGGGACTCAACGGGACGTTACGAGCATTTGTCTTAGCAGGGCGGGGAGAGGTACAGTAGATGCTTGTTATGCGTGTCTTCACTCGATGAGGCATGCCCGGCATAGGCCTAGTTGCAGGGCCGTTGATTGCCCGGGGATGGCGAGTGATGCAGACAACCGGTTGTGCTAGAGCCCTCACCTCTGTTCCGGTAGCGCATTAAGACGCGATGCCGGCCACGTCTCTCGCGGACAGTGCCGGTGGACCTCAGAACACGAAACGAAGGCAAATACTGTGCGTACGTACACTCCGAAACCCGGCGATATCGATCGTCAGTGGCACGTTATCGATGCCACTGATATCGTCCTGGGTCGTCTTGCCAGCCAGACCGCAACACTGCTGCGCGGGAAGCACAAGCCGACCTTCGCCCCTCATATGGACATGGGCGATTTCGTCATCATCATCAATGCTGAAAAAGTTGCGCTCACCGGTGCCAAGCTAGAGCAGAAGCGGGCGTACCGCCACTCCGGCTACCCGGGTGGTCTGCGCAGCGTGAACTATGCGGAACTGCTGGATAAGAACCCGGTCCGCGCGGTTGAAAAGGCCATCAAAGGCATGCTCCCGAAGAACTCTCTGGGTGCTCAGCAACTGTCCAAGCTCAAGGTCTACCGTGGTGCTGAGCACCCGCACGCTGCCCAGCAGCCCAAGACCTTCGAGATCACCCAGGTCGCTCAGTAGTTCTGAGTCACTAACAAGAATCTTTATAAGGAGAATTGTGGCTCAGAACGAAGAGCTGAATGTCGAGGCCGTTGAGGCCGACGGCGAGGTCGTTACCAGCTATACCTCAGAAAGCACACCCGCTGCGGAAACCGCTGCGAAGCGCGAACGCCCTGCCCTGACCGTTTCCGGTTCAGCAGTAGGACGACGCAAGGAAGCCATCGCGCGCGTCCGGGTGGTTCCGGGTACCGGCAAGTGGACCATCAACGGTCGCGAGCTGGCGGATTACTTCCCCAATAAGCTTCACCAGCAGGAAGTCAACGAGCCCTTCAAGCTCCTCGAGCTCGACGGTGCTTATGACGTCATCGCCCGGATCCAGGGTGGCGGCCCTTCCGGCCAGGCCGGTGCACTGCGCCTCGGTGTAGCCCGCTCACTCAACGAGATCGATGTTGAGAACAATCGCCCGGCGCTGAAGAAAGCCGGCTTCCTGACCCGTGACGCACGAGTCATCGAGCGGAAGAAAGCCGGCCTCAAGAAGGCCCGTAAGGCTCCGCAGTACTCCAAGCGCTGATACGCTTCGCGAGGACCAATCGCGAGTAGAGGTCCCGGCCTGCTTCATATACAGGGCCGGGGCCTCTCTTGGTTATCACCCACAAATCCACTAAGCGCTGTTGCTCAGGCACTGCGGCATATCAAGCGGGGGTAGAATTTTCTACAATGTCTAGATTGTTCGGTACCGACGGCGTCAGGGGGCTGGCGAACGGCCTGCTGACCGCTGAATTAGCGCTTTCCCTCTCCCAAGCCGCAGCAGTAGTGCTCGGCAAAGAGCCTTTCGCCACGGGAAAACGCCCTAAGGCTGTTGTCGCCCGGGATCCCAGGGCCAGCGGGGAATTCATCTCAGCGGCCGTCGACGCAGGGCTGGCCAGCGCCGGTGTTGATGTCTATAACGCCGGAGTGCTGCCCACACCGGCGGCTGCGTATCTGGTGGCGTCACTGGATGCTGATTTCGGGGTCATGATTTCCGCTTCGCACAACCCAGCGGCTGATAACGGAATCAAGTTCTTCGCCCGGGGCGGTAAGAAACTTGCCGATCAGATCGAGGATCAGATCGAAGCTCAGCGGAGCCAGGAGGCCCTTCGCCCGGTAGGTGCCGGAGTCGGCCGGATTCAGAGATTCTCCGATGCCGAAGACCGTTACATCCTGCACCTGCTGAGCACCCTGCCGCACCGTCTGGATGGTCTCACCGTAGTACTGGATTGCGCCCACGGTGCCGCCAGCGGCTGCTCGCCCCAGGTCTTCAAGGATGCTGGGGCCAGAGTCATCGTGATCGGCGCAGAGCCGGATGGCCTGAATATCAACGAAGGCGTCGGCTCCACACATCTTGGGCCGCTCCAGGAAGCCGTGGTAGCCCACGGCGCCGATCTGGGCATCGCCCATGACGGTGATGCGGATCGCTGCCTCGCCGTGGACCATGAAGGCACCGTGGTAGACGGTGATGAGATCATGGCGATCCTCGCCATAGCCCTGAAAGCGGATGGCAAGCTCCGGGACGACGTGCTTGTGGCGACCGTAATGAGCAATCTCGGCATGAAGCTCGCGCTGCGCGATGCGGGGATCTCTATCCGGGAGACCGGTGTGGGGGACCGCTATGTGCTGGAGGCCATGCGGGATGGAAACTACAGTCTGGGCGGCGAGCAGTCCGGGCATGTGATCTTCTCCGACTACGCCACGACGGGCGATGGCGTACTCACCGGCCTGCAGCTGGCCGCTCAAGTGGCGCGCACCGGCCGGCCGCTTAAGCAGCTGGCGACGGTGATGACGAAGCTCCCGCAGGTCATGATCAATGTCAAAGACGTGGATAAGAGCAGGGCGAAGACCGATGACATGGTCCGCGAAGCGGTCCTCTCGGCGGAGCAGGAGCTGGGCGCCACCGGCCGGGTTCTACTGCGGCCCTCGGGAACGGAGCAGCTTGTCCGGGTGATGGTGGAAGCTGCAGATATGGAAACCGCAGACCGGGTCTGCACTCATCTCGCCAACGTGGTGCAGAAAAGGCTGGCCCTCACCTCCTGATGTATGAGGTGAAGGTCAGCCTTCTGTAGAGATTTTTCGCTAGGTGCGAGTTGTCAGTTCCGGGTCTTCAGAGCATCGCGGATCTCGGTGAGCAAGGCGATCTGCTGATCGGCTTCGTCTTCTTCGGTGATGCCCAGGCGAGCGTTACGGCGCTCGATCATCTTGTTCATTGGAAGCACGACGCAGAAGTAGATTGCAGCGGCAACCAGCAGGAAGTTGACGATCTGGGTTAGCAGGATACCGAACAGGATGTCATTGCCGTTGATTGTCACCTTAGCGAAGTCATCGAAGTTGGGGGATCCGACGAGTGCGGAGATCAGGGGCATCAGAACGTTCTCGACGAGCGCTTTGATGACCAGGCTGAATGCGCCGCCGATGACCACAGCAACTGCTAGATCAACGACATTGCCTTTCATAATAAAATCTTTGAATCCCTTAAGCATGTTCTTTAACATAGACGGTTCTCAAGAGAAGCGGAACCACCAAGGCTTGTTTCGCCAAGGTTGAGAGATTCTTTACAGTGGCGTCATTATTAGCCACTGAAGATCACGGGTTTTCTCAGGTCTTGCGCAGCAGCATCCTGCGCACGGAGTGGTCCTGGTCTTTGCTCAGGACCAGGCGCGCCCTGCCCCGGGTCGGCAGAACATTTTCCACGAGGTTCGGCTCGTTGATCCGCTTCCAGATTCCTAAGGCGGTTTCCGTGGCCTCTTCGTCGGAAAGATCCGCATAGCGGTGGAAATATGAGCTCGGATCTGCGAAGGCAGATTTGCGTAGGGAAAGGAAGCGGTTGACGTACCACTGCTCGATGGTGCTGGTTTTCGCGTCAACATAAATGGAGAAGTCGAAGAAATCGCTGATCGCGAGCCCGGAGCGGCCATCTTGCCGAGGCCTGGCAGGTGCCAGCACATTGAGGCCTTCGATGATGAGTACATCGGGCCTCTGCACCACGACTTCCCTGTCCGGGACGATGTCATAACTCAGATGCGAATACCAGGGGGCGCGGACCTCTTCTGCGCCGCTTTTAACCTCGCTCACTAAACGCAGCAGCCGGCGGCGGTCATAGGATTCCGGGAAGCCCTTGCGCTGCATCAGGCCGCGCCGCTCCAGTTCCGCATTGGGGTAGAGGAAGCCATCGGTGGTGATCAGCTGAACATCGGGAGTGTCCGGCCAGCGCCGTAGCATTTCTCTGAGGATCCTGGCCGTTGTCGATTTCCCCACAGCCACGGACCCGGCGACCCCGATCACGAAAGGAGTTCGCTGGGTGCGTTCACCGAGGAAAGTCGTCGTCGCTGAGTGCAGACGCCCCGCAGCTGCGACGTAGAGGTTGAGCAGGCGGGAAACCGGAAGATACACCTCGCGGACTTCGTCCATATTCAAGGGGTCGCCCAAACCTCGCAGCCTGAGGATGTCCTCTTGGTTGAGTGGCTGCTCGATTTCATCGGAGAGCCGTGACCAGGTCTGCCGGTCGAGTTCGACGAAAGGCGAGACGCTCTCTCCTGCATCGGCGCGTTGCAAGCTCACCTATCGCATTCTGCCTTGTCCAGCAGCGCAAACGAAATGAAGCTCACGCCGCCATACCTGACTATGGCTGCGTTAAGGTGCCCTGTCCCCGGTAAACTGGAGGCCATGTGTGGAATTGTCGGATACGTGGGGCATGCGAATCAGCAAGATCATCAGGCGCTTGATGTAGTTCTCGAAGGACTGCGCCGGTTGGAGTACCGGGGCTATGACTCCGCGGGGGTCGCGGTACTGAGCGATGGCGGTGTGATCTCGGCGAAGAAAGCCGGGAAACTGAGCAATCTGCTGGAAGTTCTCGCGGGGTCTCCCTTACCGTCGTCGCATACCGGCATCGGCCACACCCGCTGGGCCACTCACGGTGCACCCACCGACGTCAACGCCCATCCGCATCTGGCGGATGATGATCAGCTCGCTCTGATCCATAACGGCATCATCGAGAATTTCTCTGAGATTAAGGCCGAGCTCCTGGAGCAGGGCGCCATTTTCCTCTCCGAGACCGATACCGAGGTGGCCGCCGCGCTTCTGGCAGTCGAATATCGTGCCGCTGCGGGGGTCGATCCGGCGATCCGACTGACCGTAGCGATGCAGGCTGCCTGCCAGAAGCTCGAAGGGGCTTTCACGCTGCTGGCGATGCATGCTGATATGCCGGGTGTCATCGTCGCCGCCCGGCGTAACTCCCCTCTTGTCGTCGGCCTCGGTGATGGCGAGAACTTCCTGGGCTCGGATGTCTCCGGTTTCATCGACTACACTCGCCGGGCGGTCGAGCTGGGGCAGGATCAGATCGTCACGATCACCCCCGATGAGGTGGTGATCACCGACTTCCACGGTAAGCCTGCCGAGGGCAAGGAATACTACGTCGACTGGGATGCGGCCGCGGCCAAAAAGGATGGCTATGACTCCTTCATGTCCAAGGAGATCCACGATCAGCCCAAAGCTGTGGCGGAGACTCTGCTGGGCCGCGCGGACGGCGAAGGCCGGCTGGCGCTCGACGAGCTACGCATCGATGAGAGCATCCTGCGCTCGGTGGACAAGATCATCGTTATCGCCTGCGGTACCGCCGCATACGCCGGCCAGGTAGCCAAGTACGCCATAGAGCACTGGTGCCGGATCCCAGTTGAGGTGGAGCTGGCGCATGAGTTCCGCTACCGGGACCCCATCGTCAACGAGAAGACCCTCGTGGTTGCCATCTCCCAGTCCGGGGAGACCATGGACACCCTCATGGCTGTGCGCCATGCCCGGGAGCAGGGCGCGAAAGTGCTGGCGATCTGCAATACCAATGGCTCCACGATTCCGCGGGAATCCGATGCGGTGCTCTACACCCACGCCGGGCCGGAGATCGCGGTGGCCTCCACCAAGGCCTTCCTGGCGCAGATCACCGCCGCTTATCTTCTGGGGCTCTACTTGGCTCAGTTGCGCGGGAACAAGTTCCAGGACGAGATCCGGGTGATCCTCGATGAACTCTCCGCGATGCCGGAGAGGATTCAGCGCGTGCTCGATCAGGAAGGCGAGATCAAAGATCTGGCTGAGCGCATGAAGGATTCCTCCTCCGTGCTCTTCCTGGGCCGCCACGTCGGCTTCCCGGTGGCGATGGAAGGTGCTCTGAAACTCAAGGAGCTGGCGTACATCCATGCCGAGGGCTTCGCTGCCGGAGAGCTCAAGCACGGCCCTATCGCTCTGATCGATCAGGGGCAGCCGGTCTTCGTGGTGGTGCCTTCGCCTCAGGGGCGGGATTCGCTTCACGCCAAGGTCATCTCGAATATTCAGGAGATCCGGGCGCGCGGGGCGCGGACCATCGTCATCGCCGAAGAAGGGGACGAGGCCGTGCGGCAGCACGCTGAGGACGTCATCTATATCCCGGCATCACCGACGCTTCTGGCTCCGCTTCTGGCCACGGTGCCCTTGCAGATCTTCGCGGGGGAGCTCGCCCGGCTCAAAGGCTACGATGTGGATCAGCCGCGGAACCTGGCGAAATCCGTCACAGTTGAATAAGTGGAAGTCATAATCGCCAGATCCTAGAAATTTTACGGCGCGGTTTGTCAACATAGGGTTGCCAGGCTGGAAACGCCCGGCGGTTATCAGATAGCTTCTTCCATTATCACCTCGCAACGGTGCACGGTGATAGAACGAAGGAGTTCTGGGTGGAGACACTAACGTTCCCGGCGCAACGTGCCGAAGGCCAGCAGCCGGGTGGGGTACCTGGCCGCGGGTCGCAGCGAATGGCGCCGAAAATAGGTCTCGTCCTGGGCCCTGTGCTAGCAGTGCTGCTGTTCTACTTCCTCCCGGAAGAATCAGCGCTACCGCTTGAGGCCCGGAGCGTGGCTGCTATCGCGGTTCTCGTCGCGGTGTGGTGGATGACGGAGGCGCTCCCTCTAGCCGTAACAGCGCTCTTGCCGTTGATCCTGCTCCCGCTGAGCGGAGCGGTCACGCTCAGTGCCTCCGCTGCGCCCTACGCTTCGCCAATTGTCTTCCTCTTCATGGGCGGCTTCGTGATCGCGATTGCTCTACAGCGCTGGAATATGCATCTGCGGATCGCGCTGTCGGTGCTCAGTGTAGTGGGCACCAAGCCGAGGAGCATTGTTCTCGGCACAATGCTGGTCAGCGCCTTCCTGAGCATGTGGGTCAATAACACCGCGACCACCGTCATGATGATTCCGATCGCGCTGAGCTTGGTAGCGTTGGCTGTCCCCGAAGCGCAGCGAGGTAAAGATCAACTCCTGAAAGCCGTGCTGGGGGACCGGCAGATCCGGAACTTCACGCTCTCCCTGCTGCTCGGGGTGGCGTATGCCTCTTCGATGGGCGGCCTGGCCACTCCGGTGGGGAGCACCCCCAACCTGATCCTCATGGGCTTCCTGGATGAGTCGATGCCGGAACGCTCTCTCAGCTTCGCGCAGTGGATGATGATCGGTGCGCCGGTATCCGCGATTTTCGTTTTCCTTGGCTGGCTTCTGCTAACGAGGGTGCTCTTCCCGAGCCAGATCGAGAAGATCGCGGGTGGCAAAGCCCGGGTGCGGCAGGAGCTTGCTGCTCTAGGCCCGATGAGCCGTCAAGAGTGGATGGTCAGTGGCGTCTTCGTCCTGGCCGCGCTGCTCTGGGTCTTCCGGGGTACGCTGACTGGTATTGGCTGGCTCGTGGAATTGCTGCCGTTCCTGCCGCGATTGACCGACGATATGATCGCGGTCGGTGCGGCTGTGCTCCTGTTCTTACTGCCCGGCGCTAAGGGCGAGCGGCTTCTCGATTGGCCCACGGTCCAGCAGGGGATTCCCTGGGGTGCGCTTCTGCTCTTCGGCGGTGGTCTCTCCCTCGCCGCGGCGGTGCAGTCGACCAAGCTCAATGACTACATCGGCCTCAAAGTCAGCGGACTGGGCGGGCTGCCCATTGTCCTGCTGGTCATCGCGATCTGCGTGCTGATTCTCTTGCTGACCGAACTGACAAGTAACACCGCGACCGCAGCGACGTTCATCCCGGTCCTCGCTGCGGTGGCCACCGGTATCGGGGTGGATCCGTTGTTCCTGCTGCTGCCCGTGGCCATGGCGGCGAGCTGTGCTTTCATGCTGCCGGTGGGCACTCCGCCCAATGCCATCGCCTACGGCACCGGGTACATCCCGATCGGCCAGATGATCCGGGCGGGCCTTCTGCTCAATGTGCTCTCGGTCGTGCTGATCACCGGGGCGGTGTTCCTGTTGGGCGTCCCGCTTCTGGGCTTGGGCAGCTGACCGTTCCGTGATGAGTACAGAGAATTAAAAACTGTTGGGGAGGCGTCCAGAACTGGACGCCTCCCCCAACAGTTTTAGGGGTGGGTTAGGCTTTCCGGCGGCGGTTCAGCAGTGCGATGCTGATGCCGGCGATGAGTAGCAGGCCTGCGATGGCCAGTGGCGGGTTGGTGCTGGTTCCTGTGCTGGCCAGTTCATTGTCTTGGCCGGTGTTGCTTACGGAGGTGCTGTTGTGGCCCTCGTTGCTGCCCTTATTACTACCTGCCGGAGCCACGGTTGTTCCAGGCTGCTCGGAGCCTGGTTCCGCGGTTTCTGGCTCGGTTGTGGTCGGCGGGGTGACGATTTCTGGTGCAGCGTTGACGTTGATGGTCAACGTTGCGGTTGAGCTGATGCCTCTTTCGTTGGTGACCTGGTAGCGCACGGCCGGTACTTGACCGGAGAAACCGTTGGCCGGAGCGAAGGTGATCTGGCCGTTAGCGACTTCGAAGCTTCCGCCTTCTAGGGCCAGGGAGCTCACGGGTGCCTCTTGTGCGTCAAGCAGGGAGAGAGTTTCCGGGAGCCAAGATGATTCATAGGCGAGTCCGTCATTGGCAAGCACGTCGACCGTGACTGGCGTCTGATAATCAGTGGAAGCAGAATCATCCTTCAAAGGGCTGGGCAGCTCAAGCGAGGGCTGATCTATGAGGACCATGAAATCTTTATACTCATCGTAGTCCCCTCGTTCTGACATAACGGAGATTTTATGGGTCTGCCCCGGGTTTGGTTGACAGTTGGGGTTTGGGGTGATCAGGCCGCTTTCGCGTCCGTGTAGATCGTCTCAAACTCTACGGGAGTGAGTTTGCCGAGGCCGCGTTGCCGGCGTCTTCGGTTGTACTTCGTTTCGATCCAGGAAACGATCGCGAGGCGGAGGTCAGCGCGAGTGTTCCAGCATCTCGTGTTGAGCACGTTCTTCTGAAGCAGGCTGAAGAAACTCTCCATGCTCGCGTTATCGCCAG
>NZ_AQXM01000040.1 GCF_000376245.1 Acaricomes phytoseiuli DSM 14247
CGGAAATCCCGAAGTCTCTCGCAATCTGCGATAACGGGGCCCGGGCTTTACGGGCCACAGCCACGACATCGTCACGGAACTCTTTCGGATAGGGCTTGGGCATGAGATACATCCTTCCAGCGAGGACGAATCCTCACAGATCAGATGTCAACCAAACCCGGGGCAGACCCTTCGGTGACTACGTGGACGTGTACGATCTCACGCGGGCCGTTGAGGATGGCGCAACGGTCAGAATCTTCTATGAGTCCAGGCTGGCCAAGGTCGAGCTCTCAGAGGCTGATCTCGCCGCCCTAGACGATCTTGCGGACGAGATTACCGAGTCTGTCGAGGAGGAAGCCGCGTTGGCTGCGAAGTCGCGATGGTCGAGGCTGGAGGCAATCGTTGGCGCGGAATCACGGCTGGATCTTGTGGCTCGTGACATCGTGGAACACTGGGAGGAACGCGGCGAATCACTGTTCGGCAAGGGGATGATCGTGACTATGAGCCGCCGCATCGCAGTGCGGCTCTACGAGAAGATCGTCACGCTGCGACCTGATTGGCATTCCGACGACCCTGCTCAAGGCAAGATCAAAGTCGTCATGACTGGCTCAGCAGCTGATCCTGCTGAGTTCCAGCCCCATATTCACTCGAAGGAGGTGCGCAAAGCTTTAAAGCTTCGAGCGAAGAACGCCGACGATCCACTGGAGCTGGTTATCGTTCGTGACATGTGGCTGACGGGGTTTGATGCACCTTCGATGCACACGATGTACGTTGACAAGAGCATGCAGGGCGCAGGTCTCATGCAGGCCATTGCGCGGGTAAACAGGACCTTCCGCGATAAGCCCGGTGGGTTGATCGTCGACTACATCGGGGTGTTTGCAAACCTGCAGAAGGCGCTGAACGAGTATTCTCCGTCGGACCGAGACCAGACCGGGGTGCCCATCGAAACGATGGTGCAGGTCATGATGGAGAAGCACGATATCGTGCGGGGTCTGCTTCATGGCGTCCATTACGACTCCTCGCCTGAGCTCACGGCCTCTCAACGCATGAATGAATACGCGAAGGTTCTCGACTTCGTCCTGGCCGATCCGGACCGCACGTCGCGCTTCAACGACCAGGTGCTTGCCCTGACCAAGGCGTTCGCACTCGCGGCTGCACGTGACGAGGCTGTAGCTATAAGGGCCGACGTGCGGTTGTTTACTGGCGTACGGGCTACGATCTTGAAGATCCAAAACCCGGGTTCTGGCCGGGGCGGTTCA
The DNA here is from genome assembly GCF_000376245.1 of Acaricomes phytoseiuli DSM 14247. Lineage (GTDB taxonomy): Bacteria > Actinomycetota > Actinomycetes > Actinomycetales > Micrococcaceae > Renibacterium > Renibacterium phytoseiuli. The sequence goes on from NZ_AQXM01000040.1 coordinate 1,239, forward strand.
GGAGCGGTCGAGATCGATACTGTGCTTGGGCAACTGCTTAACGAGGCGGTCGCAGCCGACCAGGTGGTCGACGTGTACAAACTCGCAGGGATCGAGACCCCTGAAATCTCGATTCTTAGTGACAAGTTTCTAGACTCGTTCGCGGAGACGCCTAACTTACAGATGGGTCTCTTGCGTCGGTTGTTGAACGATCAAATCCGCACTGTGCAGCGCACAAACCTCGTGCAAGGGCGAAAGTTCTCCGAGATGCTCGACGAGGCTGTTATCCGCTACACGAACCGTGCGTTGACGACAGCGGAGATCATCGCCGAACTCGTCAACCTGGCGAAGCAGATACGTGATTCGGAAAAACGGTACGAGAAACTTGGCCTGAAGGAAGACGAGGTCGCATTCTATGATGCTGTGGTACAGAACGACTCCGCAGTGCTGGAGCTCGGTGACGAGACACTCAAGGCCATCGCACAGGAGCTAGTCACGTCAGTACCGCAGTCTGCGACGATTGACTGGAATCTCAAAGAATCGGTGCGCGCTGCGATGCGGTCGAAGATACGCCGCATTCTCGCCAAGTACGACTACCCGCCGGATGCAGAGGCCAGGGCAGTCGAACTCGTCCTGGAGCAAGCAGAGCTGTACGCCGGTGAAACCAAAGGAACCGCTTGAGGTCCCCTTCTTGTACAGTGAAACCGCTGGAGTTGTTGGATAAACGAAACCCCGGAACCCTGATTTATCAAGGCTTCCGGGGCTTCGCTTGGCGGTGACGGTGGGATTTGAACCCACGTTGGCTTTTACACCAAACAACATTTCGAGTGTTGCACCTTCGGCCGCTCGGACACGTCACCAACCTGAATACTCTACGCTATCGGGCAGTACGGACTCAAAGCGTCTCAAAGCGCCTCACAGGGCGCCGGGCCTCTGCTCCTCGAAGAAGCCCCTGAGCAGCTCTGCGCATTCGGCCTCCCGCACCCCGCCGTAGACCTCGACCCAGTGATTGAGCCGGGGCTCCCGGAGCACTTCGAGCGCCGAGCCCGCAGCACCCGCCTTCGGATCCCAGGAACCCAGCACGACTCGCGGCACCCGGGCCAGGACGATGGCTCCCGCGCACATCGCGCAGGGTTCCAGGGTCACCACCAGGGTGCAGTCTTCCAGCCGCCAGGAGCCGGTGGTGGCGGCCGCCGATCGCAGTGCCAGGATCTCGGCGTGACCGGTGGGATCCTGATCCGCCTCGCGCCGGTTCCGGCCGGTGCCCAGCACCGCGCCTTCCGCGGAGATCACGACGGCGCCGATGGGCACGTCGCCGGTCTCTAGCGCCGCGCGTGCCTCGATGAGCGCGGTCCCCATCCACTCCTCGGACTGGTTGGGCGCGGGGGTGGTCGATCGGCTCTGACTCATCTGGTGATTCTAAGCGGTTGCGGCTCATCTCTGCTTTCCCTATTCCCGGGAGCAAAGGTTTCTGCGGTAACTTGTTTCCTATGCGAGTTCAGGTTGTCGACCACCCTTTAGTTGCCCATAAGCTCACCGTTTTGCGGGATAAGAACACCCCATCCCCGGTGTTCCGCCAGCTCACCGAGGAGCTGGTGACCTTACTGGCCTACGAGGCGACCCGCGAGGTCCGGGTGGAGCCGGTAAGCATCCAGACCCCGGTGACCCAGGCGGTCGGCACTGGCTTAGTGAAGCCGACGCCGCTCGTGGTGCCGATCTTGCGGGCCGGCCTGGGCATGCTGGAGGGGATGACCCGGCTGTTGCCGACCGCGGAAGTAGGCTTCCTCGGCATGGCGCGCAACGAGGAGACGCTGGAGGCGGTCACCTACGCCGAGCGGCTTCCGGAAGATCTCAGCGGTAGGCAGGTCTATGTCCTGGACCCCATGCTGGCCACCGGCGGCACTCTGCGGGAGGCGATCCGCTTCCTCTTTGACCGGGGCGCGATGGATATCACTTGCATCTGCCTGCTCGGCGCACCCGAAGGCATCGAGGCTCTGCGGGTTCAGCATGAAGGTGCGCGCGTGACCGTGGTTCTGGCCTCCGTGGATGAAGGCCTCAACGACAAGGCCTATATCGTCCCCGGGCTGGGCGATGCCGGGGATCGGCTCTACGGCGTCGTCGGCTGAGGTTTCCCGGGAGATACCCAGGGGATAACAGCATCCACGAGGCGCTTTTCCTGTTCCGCAGCAGCACAGCAGCCCGATGCAGTACCCGGTGGGTGAGCTTCCGCCGAGGCCGCAGCAGCTCAAAACCGCAGTGAAGCTGATGTATGTCGGTGCGGTGCTAGCGGTGCTCGGTGGGGTCGCGACGCTGATCGGCGTCCCGGATGCTGTCGCCTCACTCACCGCTCGGGAAATAGCCCCCCGGGCGGACTCAGGCTGAAGTGCAGACCATGGAAAGCGCTCTGCGGATCTTCGCTACCACCGTCGGGATCCTCACCATCGTTCTCACCGTGGTCGTTCTGGTGATGCTGTGGAATTCCGCGGTCAGCAATTACATCGCGGCGCAAGAGCCACGCGAACCAGGCCGGGCGTAGAGTTCCGCAGTCAGACCTTAAAGGCTTGGGGCCCGAACAAGAAGTTCGGGCCCCAAGCCTTTAACGTCTGAAGATCGGCTCAGTACCAGCCGACAGCCTGGGACTTGCCCCATGCTGCACAGGGGGAGCCGTAGCGCTCCTTGATATAGCCCAGGCCCCAGGTGACCTGAGTTTTGAAGTTGGTGCGGTAGTCCGCGCCGACACTGGCCATCTTCTGCGCGGGCAGGGACTGCGCGATGCCGTAGGCCAGGCTGGAAGGGTTCTCCGCGGTGGTCCGCCAGTTGGACTCTTTCTCCCAGAGCGAGGTGAGGCAGGACATCTGATCCTGCGCCCAGCCGAAGCCGCCCAGCTGGCTTGCCGCGAAGGCCTTAGCCGCTGCGGGGTCATTGAGTGCCTGCACCTTATCGGCGGAGGCGTCGACCTTCGGTGCCTCTTTGCTGGCGGTCTCTTTGCTCGGGGTCGCAGATTTGGTCGGATCCGTCTGCGAAGAAGCGGAAACCCCGGTGAAGCTGAGTGCTGAGAGGTCGGCACCGGCGCTGACCGCTTTGCTCTGAATCGGGGTGGTGCTGCTGGCTGCTTCTAGGTTCGCCGCATCAGGCATCTGCGCCTCCTGCGCCGGGGCGGAGTTGCCCGCCGGGGCGATGGCCGCGATCAGTACACCGGCTACGGCGACTGCTGCGGCTCGCTGGGTAGGAACCTTGGGGGTGGCCTGCCAGAGGTGCTCCAGCGTACTCGTCTGGCTGGCTGCTCGGCGGCGGCCGGGCTTGCCGGTACGGGTGAAGCTGCTGCTTTTTGATGTGGCTGCGCGGCGGCCGTGCGGGCCGCGATTTTTAGACGTGCTGGACACGAACGTGGTGCCTCTCTCTCACTGACCTACGAGGTAAGCTGTCGGATTCGGATGAGAGCATCCGGCCTCATATGCGAGGCTTCACCCCAAGGCTGCAGGGATATGCAGCCAGCGTTGGTTCCCCCGTCTCTGCCTCGTGATGCGTTACCACCTGGGACGGCAGGGTTCGGGTTATCCCAAGGGAACGGAAACGTTAGATACGCCCTGGTCCAAGATAACGAAAATTCCGGACCGTGTCACATTTGGATAACGGAAGCTATTTACACAGCCAAGCTCATTAGCTATGCTAAGTAAATATGAGTCAGCGGAAACGGCCGGAGCATCTGGCGAGCAGTCTTCGTCAGGCCGTGATGCGCACTTCCCGTAGGCTGCGATTCGAGGCCACGAGCGAACTCGCCACCCCTGCCCAGTACACCGTGCTCGCCTGGCTCGATAACGGAACGGCAACTGTGAGCCAGTTGGCCGAGGCGGAGCACGTGCGCACCCCGAGTATGACCAGAACCATCAACGGCATGGAGCGCGCAGGTCTAGTGCGCCGGAGCCAGCATCCGGAGGATGGAAGGCAGGTTCTGGTCGGTTTGACCGATGCCGGGCGGGCGGTTCTGCGGGATACCCGCCGCCGGCGCACGGAGTGGCTGGAGCGGCACCTCGCCCGGCTTGCCCCGCAGCAGCGGGAAACCCTGCGGGAAGCGGCAGAGATCCTGCTGTCTCTGAGCGAAAGCGAACGCAACTAGACCTATGGCGAGCATGTTCCGGGCCCTGAGAGCTTTCAACTACCGGCTCTGGGTGGCCGGTGCGCTCGTTTCCAATATCGGGACCTGGGTTCAGCGTGTGGCTCAGGACTGGCTCGTGCTGACGGTGCTAACCGATCACTCCGGGACAGCTGTGGGGATCACCACCGGCCTGCAGTTCCTGCCGATCCTGATCCTCGGCCCGTGGGCTGGCCTGCTGAGCGACCGCTATTCCAAGCGCAGGCTGATCATCTGCACCCAGACGGCGATGGGCTTCTGCGCCCTGATCCTCGGCCTGCTGGTGGTCACCGATGCGGTTCAACTGTGGCATGTCTACGTGCTGGCCCTGATGCTCGGCATCGGCAGTGCTATTGACGCCCCGGCCCGGCAGGCTTTTGTTTCCGAGGTTGTACACAGCGGTGACGTACCCAATGCGGTGGCGCTGAACTCCGCTTCTTTCAACCTGGCCCGCATGGCCGGGCCCGGGCTGGCCGGATTGCTGATCGCCTGGGTGGGCACCGGCCCGGCTTTCCTGATCAACGCCGCGAGCTTCTTCGCCGTGATCATCTCCCTGCTGAAGATGCGTCCCGCTGAACTGCAGCCGACGGAGCGAGTCCCGCGTGGCCGGGGGCAGATCCGGGAAGGTCTGCGCTACCTGCGCGGGCAGCCGGAGCTCAGGATGGTGCTGGTGCTGGGCGGAGTAGTGGCGACGGCGACGCTCAATTTCCAGATGGTCAACGCGATGATGGCCACAGAAGTCTTCCGGCAGGGCCCGGGCGAATACGGATTGCTCGGTACCATCATGGCCGTGGGCACGCTCAGCGGTGCTCTGCTGGCGGCCCGCCGCGGCGCCACCCGGTTGTCTTATCTGGTGCTGGCGGCTTTAGCCCTCGGCATCTTCTCGGTGCTAGCGGCATTCGCTCCGGGCTACTGGCTGTACGCGCTAGCGCTGATTCCGATCGGGATCGCCGCCGTCACCTTCCTCAACCTGTGCAACACCACGATTCAGCTGGGTGCCGACCCCGCCTTCCGGGGCCGGGTGCTCGCGCTCTACATGATGGTGGTCCAGGGCGGCACACCGCTCGGTGCTCCGCTGATCGGCTGGATCGGCACTGCTTTCGGGCCGCGCTGGAGCCTGATCATCGGCGGGGCAGTGGCCGTCCTCGCCGCTGTCCTGGCAGGGGTGGTGCTGCTCCGCCGGGGCGGCGTACCTTTGCGGACCCGGTTGCAGACTCAGCTCGTCCAGCCGCTCAGTCATCCCCGCCAGGCGTGGACTGCGTCCCGGCAGCGTCGCGCCCGGCAGGAAGATCAACCATAAAGGCGGTGTGCCCCGGCCGGGAGGTCAAGGAGATCTGGCCGCCGTGGGCGTGGACGATCGCCTGTACGATCGACAGGCCCAGCCCGGTGGTACCGTCGTGGCCGGATCTGGCGACATCGGCGCGGGCAAAACGGTCGAAGATCTGCGCCTGGAATTCCTCGGGAATCCCTGGACCGTCATCCAGCACTCGAAGCTGCACGATGCCGTTGGGCAGGGCGCGCAGGCTGGTAGTCACCGTGGTCCCCGGGTCGGTGTGCTTGGCCGCATTGGAGAGCAGGTTGAGCAGCACCTGGCGCAGGGCACCGACGTCCGCTCGGATGACGAAGGGGTCACTGGGCAAATCCAGCTGCCATTGGTGATCAGTGATGGCGACCTTCATATCGTGGACGGTCTCCAATACCAGCTGAGTGAGCTCGGTCTCTTTGAGCTCCAGCGGCCGGCCCTCATCCAGCCGGGCCAGGGTGAGTAGGTTCTCGACCATGGCACCCATGCGTTTGGATTGCGACTCCACTCGGCCTAAGGACTTCTCGCCGGAGGGGCTGAGCTCCTCGGTCATCCGGATCATCTCGGTATAGCCCCGGATCGCGGTCAGCGGGGTCCGCAGTTCGTGGCTGGCGTCGGCGACGAACTGGCGGACCTTGGTCTCGCTGCGCTGCCGGGACTGCAGCGCTGAAGCCACATTGTCCAGCATCTTATTCAGTGCCATTCCCACGGTGCCCACTTCGGTATGCGGATTCGAAGCGTTCGGGGGCGCGCGTTCGGCAAGTTTCACTTCGCCCTCATTGAGTTGGAGCTTGGCCACCCGTGTGGCGACGGAGGCTAATTGGTCGAGGGGAGCCATGGCTCGGCGGATCAGTGCCGTGGCTACCAGTCCCATGGCCAGAAGGCCAGCTGCGGAGACGAAGATGACGGTTGCGAGCAGTGTGCTGAGGGTGTCATGCATCCCTTTGAGCGGGATTCCCGTGACGATGATGTCGTTGTACGCGTTTCGCACGCCGATGAGGCGATAGTCTCCGAAGCTCAGGCTGACGTCGATGCTCCGGCTGGGCGTGACTGAAGTGATGGTGGCGACGTCGCTGGATGTTACCTGCACATTGGTCAGGGGCTCCGATTTGCCCTGTTCTTTGGCCGGCAGGTTAATGATGTTCTCGACCAGGGCGCCGTCGTGCACTGCAGCGCTCAGAGTGCCGTTGAGGATGCCCTGGATCGGCGGCAGCTGCTTGAGACCGATCTGGTTCTGATAAGCCAGGTTGTACACCGTGGTGACCTTGTTCGAGGCGTCGCGCAGCGAGCTGTTCGCCTGCTCATTGAGCACGATGTTCATGGAAAGGTAGCTCACCAGGCCGACTACGAAGCAGATTCCGGTGAGCAAACCCATCGTGGACAGCACGAGCTTGGAGCGCAGGCTCCAGCGCGACAGGCGCATCGCTTCATGTGCCCCGTGGCGTATTTTCTTTGCTCGCAAAGGGATGCGGTCGGTCCAGGTCTTACGCTTTCGCGGCTGCGCAGCAGTACTTTTCTGCGCAGTGCCGTCCTGTGCACTGCCGTCGTGAGTGCGGCTGTCGCCGGAATCCCCTTGTGCGCTGGCGCTTCCGGAGCCGGCCGAACCTGGGGGTTCGGCCGGCATCGGTGGCACAGCGGAGGAAGGCTCCGAGCTCACCATAGGGCGTTCCTCCTGGCAGGTCAGATGAGCTGCTCAGTCTAGCCCGATTTCAGCTCTTAACTCGTGGGTAGCCTTGCGGCTGCTTGGCACAGCCGGGTGCTATTCGGCTGCGGGTTTGAGGATGTAGCCGGCTCCGCGGACGGTGTGGATCATCGGTGGGTGATTGGCCTCGATCTTCTTGCGAAGGTAGGAAATGTAGAGCTCCACGATGTTGACCTGGCCGCCGAAGTCGTAATTCCAGACCCGGTCCAGGATCTGCGTCTTGGAGAGCACTCGCTTGGGGTTCTCCATGAGGTAGCGCAGCAGCTCGAATTCGGTGGCGGTGAGCGTGATCTCCTCATCGGCACGGATCACCTGGCGGGTGTCATGGTTGAGGACCAGATCCCCTACCCGGACTTCGGCGGCGTTCTCCGCGGTGACTCCGGAGCGCTGCACGATGCGATGCAGACGGAGCAATACTTCCTCCATGCTGAAGGGCTTGGTGACGTAATCGTCGCCGCCCGCGGTGAGGCCGGCGACGCGGTCTTGCACAGCATCTTTCGCGGTGAGGAAGAGTGCGGGGATCTCCGGATCGAAGGCGCGGATCTTGCCGAGCAACTCGACGCCGTCGAAGCCAGGCAGCATGATATCCAGGACCAGCACGTCCGGGCGGTAGTCGCGGGCTAGCTTGACGGCGGAATTGCCGTCATGGGCCACCTGGACATCCCAGCCGGCCATCTGCAGGCCCATTGACATCAGCTCTGCGAGGCTCGGTTCGTCGTCAACGACTAGTGCCCGGATCGGCGAGCCGTCCGGATGATTCAGCTTGGGCAGGTTTTCGGTGAATGAGCGGGTTGTAGCCATACTTAAACTTTCTGATGTTTCTGTATATCCAGCCTTGAGATTCCCTGAAAAACAGCTGTGGAAGCTGTGAGGTGAAGGTTCGTGGCAATTTTTAGAGTGTGGTTAGAACCTCGTGGAGCAGTTGTTCTCGGGCTGCCCGAGGAGCGCTCCGCGCGTTCGGCGAAGTGACTGCGTCAGATAAATAGCAGTTCAATTTTGCAGCAATGGTTCGGTCGGTCATTAATTGCTATACCTTTGGCTATATTCTGATATTCGGGAGTATTTTCGATGATCATGTCCGAAGAGTTTTAAGTAAGCAGTTCTCAAATTATTCAAATGTTATTTGAGAAGCATTTTAGATAATAAAGAGCGCTGGTGACTCAGGTGAGTCACCAGCGCTTTCTGTGGCCGCTTGCACCTGCCCTCAAGGGGGCGGTTGCGCCACATGACCGGGGGTGATGGCTGTCACATCACCCCCGGCCATGTTTTGATTTTGCGGGGTTTAGAGGCCCAGCAAGCGTCCGATGGTGCAGGCGAGGAAGCCGGCAGCTTCACCGATGCCCGTGCCCAGGTAGCCGACAAGAGTAGCGAGAGCTTCATTGATAGTGTTCATGATTTTTCCTCCAGTGCATTAGTGGAATCAAGGGTTTAGCAGGCCTGCCACATCAACATAAACTGATCATTCGGAAAGAGGAAGAGAGTTTTCGGTAAAATTATGTGAAACAATATGTCTCTGGCAACTTCCTGTTAGATAGATAAAATTTCTCTGATTGCTACCTGCGCGGCGGTAGTGAATTATCTCGACCGATTCAGGCGGCTCGACCCTAGTGGAAAGCGTCTCACCATGTGGACATAACGGACCGTTATTGCTTGTGTTACTTGCATCTGCGGATTGTTACGGTGCAAACTGCAGGGGTGAACATTCACTCAAGTGCATGTGCAGTTGCAGTGCTCCGGCCCAGGACGATCCCTGGCACGGCTATGTGCTGCTGTCGAATGCAGGCCTAACGCTTCCACCTGAGAGCGTTGGCACTTTAGAGCCAGCAGGTCGCCTCCGGGCATTCTTCGCACCACAACCGCGGAGCTAAGCATTCCAGCCGTCTCGGCCGAGGCGGGCCCCCGCATTTCTTGAGGTTACTCTCCATGTCGATCGCACCGGGATACGTACACATATCCGTGCGCAATGCGCAGCGGACCCAACGGAGTCCGCAGCATGGCGCTGCCCAGCAAGGCGCATCTCAGCAGAGCAGAAGGACGGATCCTGCTGAAGTTACCTCCCCTTTCGGTGCCTCGGAAGCATTTTCAGAACAAGCAGCGTCTGCGCCGGCTGCCGTGATGGCTGAATCCGGTCAAGCTCTGCACGCCGTGCGTCAAGACAACGCGGCTCAGGGTTTCGTGCTCTACCTGGGCCTTGATGAGGAGACCGCAGCGAGCCACGGGACATCGCTCGCCAAGCTTGCTCAGGACATCCGGGCGTATGCCCATTCGCTGGTACCGCAAGCGCAGAGCTATGCGGTGGTTGCCGTAGCTCCGGCAGGAACCCCGGGCAGCCCGCTCGATGTGGTCCGCTCTACTTTCGGCGATCCCACAATCACCCAGCGCCGTCGTCAGGAACCACGGCCGGCCTCGGCACCAGTCAACCGGCCGCCCGGAGTGCTCATCGACCTGGCCCGCCGCGAAGTCCACCTGGATGGCGAGGCGCTGAACCTCACGTTCAAGGAGTTCGAGCTGCTCAACTATCTGGTGGAGAACGCGGTCCGCACTGTTGCCAGAGAAGAACTCCTCGAAGGACTATGGCGCAACGCCGATGAGGTGCCCAATGAGCGCACGATTGATGTGCATATCCGGCGACTACGCTCCAAGTTGGGACGATTGGCGAATACCGTACGCACCGTACGTGGGGAGGGGTACCGCTTCTACGAGCACCCCGAAGTAGTGGTCTGGACCGCACCCGAGTATTCCATCTAGGCCATTCCGCCTACCTCCACCTACCACCGCAGTCACGTCGTTAGACTGGCTGAATGCCTGAGCACTCAGCCGGATACCATCGCAAACGGCTAATTCTGATGCGTCATGCGAAAGCCGCGTACCCGCCTGGCGTCGCCGACCATGAAAGGCCGCTTGCAGAACGAGGGCATGCCGAAGCTCCGCTGGCCGGGCGCTGGTTGCGTGAACACGGGGCGGTACCGGATTTCATTCTGTGCTCATCGGCGTTGCGTACCAGGCAGACCTGCGCCTGGGTCTGCCACGAACTCGACCAGTTGGCACCGACGCCCAAGCTGGAGGACGATCTTTACGATGCCGGGATGTCCCGGATGCTCGCCCTGATCAATCACGTTCCGGAAGCGGTCACTTCGCTGCTCGTGATCACGCATCTGCCGACGGTGCAGGAGCTGACGATGCATCTGGCCTCAAGAGATTCGGATCCACAGGCGTACGCCGATGCTGCCGGTGGGTTCCCGACCAGTGCCCTGGCGATCTTTGGCTTAGACTCCTCATGGGCAGAGCTCGATGGTCAGGATGCGGTGCTGCAGGATTTCGTGGTGCCGCGCTGAGCACTACCTGTTTTCCGGCAGCAGGTACCCGTGCAGGACGATCATGATGGCCGAGATGCCTTCCTCCCGGGTGCGCTCGGGGTGGAACACCTGCTGATCGAGCCCCATGATGAGCGCGGAGCTCAACGCCAGGCCCGCAACGGTCTGCATCGGCACATCCGAGCGCACCGGATGCTCTGCGGCGACCCGGGCGAAGCTCTGGCCCGCAAGCGCGAACAGCCGTTCCCGCAACAGACTCAGAGTCTGCCGCCACTCACTGGGCGTGCGCCACATCTCGGAGACCAGGAGCTGCGTGAACGAAGGGTACTCGGCGAAGAAATCAAGGGTCTTGCCGATCACATCGCGCAGCGCCGGTAAAGCCGGCAGCTCCGGATCCGGGCGCAGCCTGGACTCCAGGATCTCCACACCGTATTCGAGCAGCTGCGCTATCAGCCCCGACTTGCTGCCGAAGTTGTAATAGACGGTGCCTTTGGAGACCCCGGCGGCCGCGGCGATCTCATCAACCGTCACCTGCCCCGGGCCACGCTCGCCGATCAGCCGCATCGAGGCTTCGAAAACCTTCTGCCGGGTGATGGCCGTCCGTTCCGGCCGCCGGGTCACCAGCTGCCCGAGCTGGTTCACGGCACTGCTCTGATCAGCGGTCATATCACGATCTCCGGTTGTAGCTTCTTGAGGGTCCAGTACTGGTGCCGGTGTACCGCGAGCACGCTCAAGAGCAGGCCGATCACGGTATGCACCAGAAGAATCAGGAGGATCTGCGGCAGGGCGGCCAGGGAGGCTCCGTAGATCAGCGCGCGCAGGCCCTCGACCACATAGCCCATCGGCAGGATCATATGCACCGGGTGCAGCGGCTCCGGGGTGGTCTGCCACGGGAAGGTTCCGCCGGAGGAGACCAGCTGCAGCACCAGGAGGATCAGCACCACGAACTTCCCCGGTGTGCCCAGCAGCGCCACGATGCCCTGGATCAAGGCGGTGAAAGCCATCGAAGCGGCCAGGAGCAGGCCGAGGGTGAGCCAGGGGTGGCTCGGGTTGAGGCCGAGGGCGAAATACACCACCGAATACAGCAGCATCGCCTGCACGATGGAGACCGTCAAGAACGGTAGCCAGCCGCCGAGCGCCACTTTCCAGGCGGGCGCATTGCCGGCTAGCGCCCGTTGCGTGAGCGGACGCATGGCCTGGACCAGCATGAACGCCCCGATCCAGAGCGCCAGGACCAGGAAGAACGGTGCCAGCCCGGCCCCGTAGCTGCCGGCGGAGGTCTGCGCCAAGGAATTCACCGCTACGGGGTCACCGATCACCTTGGACGCAGTGTCCTTGGTCGCCTCATCCGGATTCGGAATCTTTCCCGCACCCAGTTGCAGCTGGTCAGCCAATTCCCGTGAGCCATCGGCCAGCCGGGTGCTGCCTTCGGCCAAGCGGCCGGCGCCTTCATCGAGTTGCTGTGCTCCGGACGCCAATTGCTGAGAGGCGGAGGCTGCTTTCTGCTGGCCATCGGAGAGCTGCTGCGCACCGCCTGCCAGCTGTTGCGCCCCGGAGGAGGCCTGGGAGATGCCTGCGGTCAGCTGCGGTGCCGAATCCGCCAGCGTCTTGGCACCATCGGCGACAGCCTGGGAACCATCGGCCAGCCGCTGGATGTCAGCAGCGCCGTCGCGGATCTCTGCCTTGACGGGCTGGAGGTCCTGGGTGATGGTCTGGGTGATTTCGGTGCGCTGGGCCGGGGTGATGGTGCCGGAATCGACGAGTCGTTGCAAAACCTGGTCCAGTTGGGCGGAAGCTTGCTGATCGGCGTCCTGTAGCTTGCTCACCCAGCCCTGAACTGTCCTGCTCAGTTTGGCATTGCCCTGCGCCACCTGGGCTGCGCCGTCGGCCAGCCGTGCGGAAGCCCCGGGCAGCTCCGCAGTGCGGAGATCCAGCTCCTGCAGCCCCGCAGCGAGCCTGCCCGAGCCATCGGCTAGTTGTCCTGCGCCGCTGGCCAGCTGCTGCTGACCGTCGGCTAGCTGCCCGGCACCCTGCGCGAGCCGAGAACTCCCGTCACGCAGCTGGCCGCTTCCATCCCTGAGCTCGCTGGCACCATCCGCTACTTGCGCTGCACCATCGGCCGCCTTGGCGATCTGCTGGTGAATCGTCCCGAATCCGGTGAGCAGCTGATTGGCTGTGGCTTCGCCGACTTCACGGGCCACTGAAGCATGCACCTCGGTGGAGACTTTATCCACGATGGGGGAGAGCAGGTAGTTGTTCGCATCGTTCGTGGTGACGTTGAGCAGAGCCTGCCGGGCCGCATCGAAATCAGCCGGGGACGCCAGGTTCGCAGAGAAATCCCGCGGGATCTTGAGTGCGAACGAGTACTCGCCCCGGGCGACGCCGGCATCGGCCTCAGTTGGGGAGTCGACCTGCACCCAGTCGAAGGTCTGGGCGTCGATGAGTTTCTGCGTGACCTGGTCCCCGACGGCCAAGGGTTTTCCCTGACTGTCCGCGGCTCCCTGATCTTCGTTGACCACAGCGGCTTTGATCCCGCCGAGGTTCTGGTAAGGATCCCAGTTGGCATACAGGTACACGGCGCCGTAGAGCAGCGGGACGAGGAGCAGGGCCAGCAGCGACAGCTTGGGCAGCCGCCCGCTGGTCATGCGTTTGAGCTCGGAGAGCGCTAAGCGGATCGTGGTCATCAGTCCTCCTGGGATTCGGGATGGACGGTTTCGGAGTCTGGGGCGACCGGATTCACGAGCCGAGCCGATGGCCCTGCCCAGTTCTGCGGGATCTGCGCCACGATGGCGATAACGCACAGCGGCCGGCCGGGATTCGTGGCGAGTGCCTGCAGATAGTCGAGCCAGATGGCCGGATCGAGGCCGTGCCGGTCCGGGGAGTCGGCGATCATCAAGGTGATTCCCGGGTCCGCCAGGGCGGTGGTGCACAGCAAAGCCAGCCGGCGCCGCGGAGGCAGTGCGAGTACTTGCTCATCGGCGATGTCGACGAAGGCGTTCACGGTCAGCCAGTCCCGTGTGGACCGGGCACCGCGATGGCGGCGCGGGATGAGCGCTAGATCCTCGGCTGCCAGCTGGCGGACGCTCAGATGCTGCTCGGGCTCATTGACGTCGGGAGAATCGATGAGGGCGCTCTTGCGGCGGCGCTTTTTGAGGTCTGTCTGCTGATCCCAGCTGATCATGCCCGCATCGGGTTTCATTCTTGCGCTGAGCGCTAGCGCCAGCGCGGTCCGCTGAGTCTGATTATCGGCGGTGATGAGCAGAAGGCTCCCGGTGCTGGCCTGCAATGAGGTCGGCGGGACGAGGTCGTGATGGCGTCCCTTAACGCGCAGGTTTTCAGTGATGAGCATAGCCCGGCCCTTCGATGAGTGTCAGGCCCACTCTACTTGTACTGACTAGTCAGTACAAGTAGAGGTTTCACCTCGATTCACCAATCCAGTTCTTCCAGCAACCGCAACCACACCTCACTGATGGTCGGATACGCAGGAACCGCGTGCCATAGACGGTCCACCGTTACTTCGCCGACGATCGCGATCGTCGCCGAGTGGAGGAGTTCTGCGACACCCGCTCCTGCGAAGGTAGCGCCCACGAGGGTCCGCTTCTGGCGGTCCAGCACCAGCTGCGCCCAGCCTTCGTAATCATCCTGATAGAGGCTGGAGCCGGCTACCGCTATCGGAAGCTCTACGCTCACCCCATCGACCCCTTCGTCCCGGGCGCGCTCCAGGCTGCGACCCACCGTAGTGACCTCCGGGTCGGTGAAGACCACGCTGGGGACGGCGTACTCATTCGCGGTTTGCGCGTAGGCGCTCCAGGGCGCCGGGTCTACCTGCTCATCCGCAGCCCGGGCGGCGAGGACCGCGCCAGTGATCCGTGCTTCGTACTTGCCCTGATGCGTCAGCAGTACTTTGCCCGCTGCATCGCCTACCGCGTAGAGCCAGTCAGTTCCGGCGACCAAGCCGGTGTCATCGGTGCGCAGCTGGCTGATCTGCTCAGCCTCATTCCGATCTGCGCTCTCTCCGGAGAGCAGATCTTCCAGGCCGATGCCGGCGATAGCAGGGCGTCGGCCGGTGGCAATGAGGAGTTCTTCCGACCGGAGCGTCTCCGAATCCAGATGGATCCGGAAGTCGCCATCGCGCTCGATGCGCTGGGGCGAGGTGTGCTCCCGGAGATCCACCCCGTCAGCGCGCAGTGACTCCCGGATGATCTTCCGAACCGCCTCGGGCATCTGAGCGAGTACCTCGCCGCGCACCAGCTGCACCACCTGTGCGCCCAAGCGGGCATAGATCTGGGCTAATTCGGTTCCTGCGACGCCCCCTCCGATCACCGTGAGGCTGGTTGGTACCTGCTGAGCGCTCGTGGCCTCACGGGTGCCCCAGAAGTCAGTATCCGCTAGGCCCGGTATCTCGGGAAAGACAGGAACGGACCCGGTCGCGAGGACGACTGCATACTTGGCGCGCACCACGGTCTGCTCGCCATCGGAATCCGTGATGCGCACTAGTCGCTCATCCAGGAGCTTCGCCTGCCCGCGGCGCAGGGCTATGCCGGCGTCTTTCACCCAGCTGACTTGCCCGTCATCCTGCCAGTGAGCGGCAAAAGAATCCCTGCGCTTCAGCACTGCGTCGACATCGAGCTCGCCACGGCTCGCCTCCCGGCTGCCTGCGACGTTTTTGGCGGCCTTCAGTGCGGTAGCGGGCCGGATGAGCGCCTTAGAAGGCATGCATGCCCAGTAGGAGCATTCTCCTCCGACGAGCTCGGATTCTATGAGCAGAGCGCTCAGGCCGCCGCGGACCGCGCGGTCCGCGGCATTCTCCCCGACCGGCCCTGCACCGATAACGACAATATCGAAGGTTTCTTCTGAAGACTGCAGCATAACTCGAGCTTGTCACCGCTCGCAGAATAATTCAATAGGATCGGCTATCTTATTGCGAAACCGAATCGAAGCAAAAGTCGCGCGCAAGAAGACTACGGAGGGCTAATGGCAGCGCACTCTGATAGATAAATCATCGGAGAAAGTCTCAGAAAAACATGGCTTGGATATTTCTTAGGCCACGAGGTGTGAGTCTTTTCACGGACCCTGCCATCTTCTGATGCCTTCTTGATTGATTTATTTGCTGGCCGCTAAAGGCTTCGCCGCAGGCTTTACGGTAGCTAATTTTTCGCTGAGCGCTAATCTCCTAGTCCTGTACTCAGGAATTTTTAACCAAGCCATGAAGCAAAATATTCCAGAGGAAATCAAGCCGTTCATGGGCCCCCTCGCCGCCATCCAGGGCCTGGCCCACGGTATGCAGGCCGGTGAAGGCTCCGATGATCGCAGTGGCAGTAGCCCTAGTGTCGGTGTCCTCCGGCAGTTCGCCTTCGGTGACCGCGGCCTGAAGCAGGTCATTGCTGACCGAGATCCAGTCTTCATAAGGGCTACTGGCGGGGATTGAGGGCAGCGAATGATGGGATTCGGTACTCAGGCGCAGCCCTGCCTGCATCAGGGGATCGCTCATGAGCGATTCGGCAATATCGTGCGAGAGGGCGATGACTTTCTCCAGTGGAGATTGATCGGCCTCGAGCCGTTTCTTGCTGATGTGCATCGAAAGAGCGTGCTGGCGTTCGGCGATTTCTCGGGCGAGATCGCTTTTCGAGGTGAAGTGGAAGTACACCGACCCCTGGGTCACTTCCGCGGCCCTGGTGATATCCGACATGGCGGCTTCGGCATAACTAGTTTCGGAGAAGATCTTCGCCGCTGCGGTGACGATCTTCTCCCGTGTGGCGATCGCCCGTTGTTGCATAGGCACGACTCGCCCTCCCTTCGGTAGGAAAATAAGATACCTGCCCGACCGGCATTGCTCAGGCGATAGCCCCCGTTTGTGGACAGCTGAAGTTTGGGCACCCACGAAGAGCTAAAGAATTTCATCAGCGGTACTGCCTGAAAGTCCTGCTCGGTAAAACCGCATTGAAGCTTCTAACAGCACCTGATCTCATGACGACGATCTGATGAACAGAGATGATGTTACCCCCTTTTGATTTGCCTGAGCACCAAAAATGCACAGACTAACTCATCGACTTCAAATATTAGAGCCGACTGGCTATCTCAGATGGTGCTCTTACCCCAGTCGAGACCAGGACAAAGTGCCGAATATGCGTTTGCTGGATGAAATCAGAACGACTTCGCAAAACTTCTCAAAAGTGATAAAAATTCTGCGATGCTTTGCCAAATTTGAATACCATAATGATTTTTTATTTCGATTCTCCGTCGAAAATTCATAACTAGCGCATCTACGAAGTTGCTGCCACGATTCCAGCCGAGGCTGCAGCCCATGCGGAGTGCACCGTCTTTCGAGGCTCTTATGGGTTCGCTGCGCCTCGCGTACTTGAAACAGAAGAAACAGAAAGAGACCCTCGGCCGGGCATCCGGTCGAGGGTCTCTAGTCTTTATTCGCTTATCGCGCGGACGAAGGGATTCGAACCCCCAACCTTTTGATCCGTAGTCAAATGCTCTATCCGTTGAGCTACGTCCGCATGTCGGCATAAAGACCGTAGGTAACAATACCCCGGAGCGGCGCCCGGCATCAAATCACCTGCCCCGACCGACAGGGCCTCCGTGCTGCCTCGTCGGCGGGGGTCCGGGCGTAAAATAGTAGACCGGCCTACGTGACCTTACTCACATCTTTTGCGGTGAGAATTCCTGTAATTCCCCGAAATCACGGGGATTCTCTCGGTCACGATCAAGCTCGCTGAGGACATGGCACATCATTTCCTCAGGTGCTTTCGCCGTTTCAGCACTTACTGTGAATGGCATCCACCCGGCCCGATGAAGGGAAGAACATGGCTACTACTGTTGGCGCGGATTCCGATCAAGAGATTTCCGAGCTGGCATCGACCAGCCATCGAGCCCTGCTCGCCTGGGTCGCCGAGGTCGCCGAGCTGACCCAACCGGATGCCATTCACTGGGTGGACGGCTCGCAAGAAGAATACGACCAGTTGACCGCCGAGCTGGTGGCAGCCGGCACGCTGACTCCGCTCAACCCGAAGCTTTTTCCGAACTCCTATGCTGCCTTTTCCGACCCCAAAGACGTCGCGCGGGTAGAGGAGCAGACTTTCATCTGCTCGGAGCGGGAAAGGGACGCCGGCTTCACCAACAACTGGATGGATCCGGGGCAGATGCGGCAGAAGCTGCGCGAGCTCTTCGCCGGTTCGATGCGCGGCCGAACGATGTATGTGATCCCCTTCGTGATGGGCCATCTCGACGCCAAGGATCCCAAATTCGGCGTGGAAATCACCGATTCCGCCTATGTGGTCGCCTCGATGCGGGTTATGGCCAGAATCGGCACTCAGGTGCTGCGCCGGATGGAAGAGCTCGACGCCTTCTACGTTCCTGCGCTGCATTCCCTCGGAGCTCCACTGGGGCCCGGTGAGAAGGATGTTCCGTGGCCCTGCAACGATGAGAAGTGGATCGTGCATTTCCCGGAGACCAGGGAGATCGTCTCCTTCGGCTCCGGCTATGGTGGGAACGCTCTGCTGGGCAAGAAATGCTATGCCCTTCGCGTGGCCTCGGTGATCGCCCGGGATGAAGGCTGGCTCGCAGAGCATATGCTCATCCTCAAGCTCACCTCACCCGAGCAGAAGACCTACTACCTTTCGGCAGCCTTCCCTTCGGCCTGCGGTAAGACGAACCTGGCGCTGCTGGAGCCGACCATCGAGGGTTGGAAGGTCGAGACCCTCGGGGATGACATTACCTGGAT
This sequence comes from Acaricomes phytoseiuli DSM 14247, assembly GCF_000376245.1. Lineage (GTDB taxonomy): Bacteria > Actinomycetota > Actinomycetes > Actinomycetales > Micrococcaceae > Renibacterium > Renibacterium phytoseiuli. The sequence goes on from NZ_AQXM01000040.1 coordinate 19,398, forward strand.
GCGCTTCGATGAATCCGGGCAGCTGCGCGCCGTCAACCCGGAAGCCGGCCTTTTCGGGGTCGCCCCCGGCACCGGCTGGCAGACCAACCCCAATGCGATGCGCGCTATCGCCAAGGGGAACTCCATCTTCACCAATGTCGCACTGACCGACGACGGCGGAGTGTGGTGGGAAGGCATGACGGATGAGACCCCGGAGCACCTGACGGACTGGCAGGGAAATTCCTGGACTCCGGAATCGGTAACGCCGGCAGCGCATCCGAACTCGCGATTCTGCACTCCGATCGACCAGATCGACATGCTCGCTCCGGAATACTTCGAACCGGAGGGTGTGCCGATTTCCGCCATCCTCTTCGGCGGCCGGCGCAAGACCACGATTCCCCTGGTCACGCAGGCGCGGGACTGGGTCAACGGCATCTTCATGGGCTCCACGCTTTCTTCCGAGACCACTGCGGCTGCGGCCGGAGCCGTGGGCGTGGTGCGGCGGGATCCGATGGCCATGCTGCCGTTCATCGGCTATGACGCCGGTGACTACCTCAAGCACTGGGTGTCGCTCTCAGCCACTGGGGATCAGCAGAAGCTGCCCAAGATCTTCTTGGTGAACTGGTTCCGGCGCACGCCCGAAGGGGGTTTCGCCTGGCCTGGCTTCGGGGATAACTCCCGGGTGATCAAATGGGCCATCGAAAGGATCGAGGGCAAGGCCGAGGCCACGGAGACTCCGATCGGCTACATACCCACTGAAGAGTCCATCGATATGACCGGTCTGGACCTGGGGGAAGGCCAGCTTGCCGCGGCGCTCGCCGTGAACAGCCAGGAGTGGGCCCAGGAAGCCGATAGCATCGACGCTTGGTATCGGCGCTTCGGCGGCTCGCTGCCCGAGGAGCTGGTCAACGAGCTGGAGGCGCTCAAAGCCCGGCTGAGCTGAACTGGTTTATACGGCGCTGAGCTGTTTCGTGCTGGGCTCCGGCTACTTTCAGCCGGGGTCACCCGGGTTTGACGGCGAGGACCGGTGCGCGGGCTTCGAGGATGACTTGCTGGGCGATGCTGCCTAGGAAGATCTTCCCCTCCGGGCTGCGCCGCCGTATTCCGATCACGATCACCGAAGCATCTGAGCGCTCAGCAGCATCGAGCAGGTCGCCGGCGGCATCCTTACCCTGCGGATTGGGGTAATCGACAGTCACCGTGATTCCGGCGGTTTCTGCGGCAGCGGTATCCGGGGTGGTGCCGTCCAGGCTGAAGGCCAGCAGGTCCTCATCGCGTCGTAGGGCCTCTGCGATCGCGGCGGTCATGGCGCTCTGGCTTTCGGCCGACTCGGCACTTGCTACTAGAACGGTCACAGCCCTGCCTTTCTGTGGTGGATCTTAGCGACTCTTGAATTCTTGTTGCGCTTCAGTCCGGATTTACTGCTGCAACGCCGAAGCACCCGGGGCTGAATAGCACTACGAATAACACTAGAGGCCAATTTTGTGATACAAATCACTGTACCCCATGTATATTCAGTACCTTTACAGGGAGACACCAGGGCAGTCAAAGGAGACCTCGGCCAGCGTGAGTACCAGTAGCACTCAGCCTGAAACTATCGATCCGAAAACTAAGCGCAGCACCCGTCCTCTGCGATCCGTAGTCATGGGCGGCTATGCGGTCTTTGCCGTGGTGATCATTTTCGCCGCAGGCCTTTTTTCTTTCCAGGCGGGCGCGAGCGGAGATGATCTGCGCTCGAAGCTGACCATCATCGCCCCGGCCTCACCCGGTGGCGGTTGGGACACCTTCGCCCGGGAGCAGCAGCAGGCAATGCGCGCGAATCAGCTGGTGAACAGTGTGCAGGTAGTCAATATCCCGGGAGCCGGCGGTACCATCGGCCTCGGCAAGCTCAGCACTCTGACAGGCCAGGCCAACACTCTTATGGTGGGCGGTACCGGTTTGATGGCCGCTGAAATCCAGCATCGCTCCCCGATCAGCGTGTCAGAGATGACTCCTATCGCCAGGGTGGTCGCCGAGTACAACGTGATCGTCGTACCGGGCGACTCGCCGTATCAGAGCATCGAGGATCTTGTCCGGGCCTGGGTCGCTGACCCTCAAGGAGTGGTCTGGACCGGCGGTGGGTCTTTCGATCAGCTAGTGATGACCGCAACCGCGCTGGCGGCGGGCGTCGAGCCAATGGATACAGCTTATGTGCCGGCAAGCGGTGGTGGTGAAGTGGCCCAAGCGCTCATGAACGGCACGGCTCAGGTAGCAGCATCGGGGTACGCGGACCTTTCCGACCAGATCGAATCCGGACGGTTGCGGGCACTCGGTTTGGCCGCTCCGGAGCGAATGGCTGATAGCGATATCCCCGTCTTGCGTGAAGCGGGGCTCGACGTGACGCTCTCCAACTGGCGGGCACTTTTCGCGCCTCCTAATATCTCCGCCGAGGAACAGGCCGAATTGCTCAAGCTCGTCAAAGAAACCGTGGTCACTCCGGAGTGGGAGGCTGCGATTCCCCGTTACCAGTGGACCGAAGTTTTCCTCAACGGGTCAGATCTGGAGATCTTCTTGAACCAGGAAGATGAGCGGATTAGGAGTCTTTACGAGGAGATGGGCCGATGAGCGAGCCAATCCACTCGGTAACAGCGTCAGCGCAGGAGGCCTTGCCCACGCAGTCGGGATCTGATCGGCAGCCGGAATCCCGGCGTCTCAGTTCAGCCCTGGTTGGCCCTTTGGTTCTCGCCGGCTTCAGTACATATCTGCTGGTCGGAATCCTGACCATGGAGGTGCCGAGCAATGCCTCCTTCCCCGGGCCCAGGGTTTTCCCCGGAGTGCTGATGTCAGCCGGATACCTCATCTCGATCATGCTGGCACTTGCTATCTGGCGCAATCCGGAGGGTGCTGACCCGGACTCGGCTGCCCACCGCCGCTCGGGGGAGCAGGGCTTCCTTTCGGATTGGCGCGCTGTCGCCTGGGTGGTCGGAGGGTTCCTGGCTTTTGCCACGGGTATGCCCTATCTGGGCTGGATTCTTGCCGGCGCACTGCTTTTCTGGTGCGTGACGCGGGCTTTCCGATGGCCCCGGCCGATTTTCGACCTTAGCATCGCACTGGTAATGAGTTCCCTGGTCTACCTGGCCTTCGGTGTGGGCCTCGGACTGAACTTGCCGTCAGGGCTGCTCGGGGGTGCATTCTGATATGACAGTATCAATCTGCTACTAGAGGGCTTCGCCGGGGCGCTCACCCCTATCAATCTCTTTTGGGTTTTCGTCGGCTGCTTGCTGGGCACCGCCGTGGGCGTGATGCCCGGCCTCGGCTCTTCGATGGTTGTGGCACTGCTCCTGCCGATGACCTTCGCGCTGGACCCAGCGGCTGCTTTCATCATGTTCTCTGGTGTTTACTTCGGCGGCCTGTTCGGGGATTCCACGATGGCGATCCTGATGAATACGCCCGGCCAGGCCTCCGCTATCGCCTCCACTTTCGAGGGGCACAAGATGGCCAAGGCCGGGCAGGCTTCCCAGGCTCTCGCCACCGCTGCTATCGGGGCTTTTCTGGGTGGAATCATCTCCGCTTCCGTGGTGGTTTTCCTCGCCCCTGCGCTGGCCGCGTTCTCCGCCAACTTCGGCCCGGCGGAGTTCTTCGCGCTCGCCGTTTTCGCTTTCGCGGCGACTTCTTCAGTGGTGGCCGAATCCGCGCTCAAAGGCCTGACATCCCTGATCATCGGCCTGGGCATCGCGGTGGCCGGAATTGACGGGATCACGGGGATGGAACGGTTCACCCTCGGCGTGCCGCAGCTTTTCGACGGGGTCTCTCTGGTGACGGTCACCGTGGCGATCCTGGCCCTGGGCGAAGTGATCCATGTAGCCTCACGCAACAGCCGGGGCTCGGGGCCGCAGCAGATCAGCGCGATCGGCAGAGCCTTTCTCACCAGGGCGCAGATGAAAGAGGCCGCACCAGCGTGGTTCCGGGGTACCGCGATCGGCTTGCCCTTCGGGGTGATCCCGGTGGGCGGGGCGGACGTCCCGACGTATATCGCCTACGATGTGGAACGCCGATTGGATCGACGGCGTAAGAACCCCATGTTCGGCAAAGGTGCCATCAGGGGTTTGGCGGCGCCCGAAGCCGCGGGCAATGCTACGACAGGAACCGCGATGGGCGCGCTCCTGGCCCTGGGTCTGCCGGTTTCGGCTACCGCTGCGATCATGCTGGTGGCATTCCGGCAGTACGGCCTGCAACCGGGCCCGCTGCTCTTCGAACGCGCACCGGATCTGGTCTGGGTGCTGCTGGCCAGTTTCTTCGTGGCGATGGTGGTTCTGCTCATCATCAATCTGCCCTTCGCACAGCTGTGGGCGAAGCTGATTCTGATCCCCAAACCTTATCTCTACGCGGGAATCACGCTTTTCTGCGGTTTGGGCGTCTACGCGAATTCGGGATCGTCTTTCGAGCTGTTCCTCTTGTTGGGCTTCGCTCTGATCGGCTTCATGCTGCGCCGCTACGGCTATCCGCTGGCTCCGCTGATGATCGGGATGGTTCTGGGGCCGCTGGCGGAGAGCTCGGTGCGGGAGGCCCTGATCAGCTCGGCGGGGGACGCCGGCGTGCTCATCGAGCGGCCGGTGACCTGGATCGTCTACGGGCTGCTGCTCATCGTGCTGCTGATCAAGCTGCGGACGACGGTGACGGCGCGCACCCGGCGGGACGTCTGAGCCGTAGCCGCGTTCGCCGCGTTAATTGATGCCGTTAGTGACTTTTGATGCCCGACGATGTGCCTCAAAAGTCACCAACGGCATCAAATATCACTGGGTAAGGCTGGAGAGCCAGAGGTCCGGGCCGAAGACTTCGTAGTGGATATTCGCCCCGGGGATGCCATGCTCCAAGGCTTGTTGGCGGAGCTGTCGCATAAACGGCAAGGGGCCTCATAGGTACACCGTGCTCTGCGGATCCAGAATCATAACGGAAAGATCCATCCGCCCTTTGTGCACGATGGTGTCACTGTTAGATGGCGCTTCGTCTGTTTCTGTCCACAAGTGCAGCTCTGCGTGGCGCAGTGACTGAACATCGTCTTTCATCTGCTGCTGCAGCGCCCAGCTGTCCTGTTCCCGTTCGGCGTGCAGCACTTGAATCGGGCGCACAGAATCGTTCAGTACCAGGGTGTGGAGCATAGCGGCTATCGGGGTGCAGCCGATTCCAGCGGAGATGAGCACTAACGGACCCTCGGAGGTCGGGAGGCTGATATCCCCGTAGGGTGCGGAAAACTCCAGGAGGTCCCCGGGGTGAATCCGGTGATGCAGCTGTTGTGAGACTTCGCCGCGCTCATCGTATGTGACCGTGAACACTCGGCGATCGGTGGATTCGGCATCGGTGGATAGCGAGTACTGCCGTGCTTGCCGGATTCCGTCCGGCATCGTCATCCGCACACTTACGTACTGCCCGGCACGGCCCGGCACCGCAGGGGTAGTATCCGCCGGAACCATCTGGAATTGCTGCGCTTTACTACCGGCCGGAAGCTTTTCCACCACTCTCCAGAGAGCCCAGGTGCCCGATTCTGCTTGCTGTTGTTCGTAGAGTTCATGCTCCCGGGCAATCAGCTGTTCTGCCATCAGCCAATAGACTTCGGTCCAGGCGTCGGCGATCTCCGGATTCAGCAGCTCGCCGAGATTCTCGGCTATGGCCGCGAAAAGATATTTGTAAACCACCGGGTACTGATCCGGCCTTACCCCCAGTGAAGCGTGTTTATGGGCGATGCGCTCGAGCAGCGGGGCTACCGCGTTTCCGGGCGCTGGAGTGCTCCCGGGTTCTTCCAGCAGGGTCCGGGCGTAGCCGAGGATTGATCCGGCAAGTGCTTGCCGTTGCTCGCCCGATTTCTGATTGCCGCGGTTGAACATGCCGTCGAGAAGTTCCGGATGTGCGGTGAAAAGTTTCTGATAGAAGAGGCCGGCGATATCGGTCAGCCGATCCTTGAGGACGGGAAGCGTGGCTTCGATGATCGGACGGGATCGAGTCGAGAGCATGATTCTCCTACAGGTTCGAGCGGTTTATTCGTATTGAAAATACCAATTTAAGGGAAGGATTTCTACCGGCTGTAGAATTCGTTTTCGAGCGGCCCGTTCCGACTCGGTTATGACTCGATGCCGGGCAGGAGGATCTGACTTACCTGAGCCGGGTGCGAAAGATCCGTGATCCGCACGGAATCCAGCTCCCGGTAGAAGCTTTCCCGAGCACGGGTTAAGGCATCACGCAGCCGGCAGTGCGAAAAGAGCGGGCACTGCCCACCATCAGTGACGCAGGCCGCAGGATACTCATCGGTGTTCAGGGCTCGGAGGATCCCGCCTACGGTGGACTCCCGGCCAACTGGGCTCAGCCGCACTCCGCCCCCGCGCCCTCGAGTGGTCTCCACCAGCCCCAGGCCGGATAGTCGCTGCACCGCTTTGCTCATATGGTGGTAGGGAATCCCAGCTGCCTCAGCGATCTGCTGCGTTCTCAGCGAATGCTCGGTGGCAGAGAGCAGCATCATCGCCCTGAGACTGGCATCGGCGAAAAGATTGATCCGCATCCGCTCACTCCTGAATGCTGCTCGTTACCTCTCGGATCGGACGAGCGCCAGCACTTCATCGCGCACCGCGGCGAGGGTCTGCGCGTCCTTGGCCTCGCCATTGAACCGCAGGTAGGGCTCGGTGTTGGAGGGCCGTAGATTGAACCACCAGTCACCGGAATCCGCGCTGAAGGTCACTCCGTCGAGTTCATCGATGGAGACGCCGTCCCGCTGGTAGGCCTCGCGCACCCGGGCGACGGCGGCATCCTTCTGCGCCACCGTGGAGTTGATCTCCCCGGAGGCTACATAGGGCTCGTACTCGGCGCCCAGCTCGGAAAGCGGCAGATCCTGCTCACCGAGCGCGGCCAGCACATGCATGGCTGCGAGCATCCCGGTGTCTGCATTGTAGAAATCCCGGAAGTAGTAGTGCGCGGAATGCTCTCCGCCGAACACCGCGCCTTCCTTCGCCATGACCGCTTTGATGAAGGAGTGCCCGACCCGGGTGCGCACCGGGTGGCCGCCGTCGGTGAGAACCAGTTCCGGAACAGCGCGGGAAGTGATTAGGTTGTGAATGATCACCGGCTTCTCTTCGCCCTCGGCCTGTGCCCTGGCGATCTCCCGCCGGGCTACCAGGGCCGTGATCGCGGAAGGGGAGACCGGCTGACCCTTTTCGTCGATCACGAAGCAGCGATCGGCATCGCCATCGAAGGCTAAGCCGATATCGGCGCCGTGCTCCAGGACCGCTGCCTGCAGATCCCGTAGGTTCTCCGGCTCGAGCGGATTGGCCTCATGGTTCGGGAAGGTGCCGTCGAGTTCGAAATAGAGCGGAACGATATCCAGCGGCAGCTTGGGCAGGAGTTGATCGCCCAGTACCGCGGGGGTGGTCAGCCCGGCCATGCCGTTACCGGCGTCCACGACGACTTTGAGTGGGCGGGTAGCAGAGAGATCGACGAGCGAGCGCAAATAGGCGGCGTAGTCCCGGAGTACATCCTTGACGCCGATCTGACCCGGCTCGCTGGCCGCAGGGATGCCCTCTGCCAGGTACTTCTCAGCCAGTTCGCGGATCTCCACCAGCCCGCTCTCCGAGGACAGTGGCACAGCGCCGGGGCGGGTCATCTTGATTCCGTTGTACTCGGCAGGGTTGTGGCTCGCGGTGAACATGGCACCAGCAGCATTGAAATGCCCGGAGGCGAAGTAGAGCTCATCCGTGGAGATCAGGTCGAGCAGCTTCACCTGGGCCCCGCGCCGAGTAGCGCCTTCAGCAAAAGCCTTGCAGAAATCGGGGGATGACGGGCGCATATCTCCACCGACCAGGACGGTCTGCCCCGTCAATTCCAGGGTGTCGACGAATGCGGCCCCAATCGCCTCAACCATGGGGGCGGTAATGCTCTCACCAACGATCCCGCGCACGTCATAGGCTTTGAAGGATCCGGACAGGTCGATGCCGCTCTGCGTGCTGTTCTCCAGGTTCGTCACGCCATCGAGTTTACTAGAAGCCCTCCTAGAACCGCTCAGCGTGCTCAGCTGTCAGCCCGGCCTGGAATACTGCTTTTATGAGCGGCATGCCGAGCGGGCCAGCGCAAGACGATATACGCACCCGAGCCGAGGGGCTGCTGCGGGTTCTGACGGATCGTCCGGAGGTCGACTTTCACCCCGGGCAGTTCGAGGCCATCGAAGCCCTGGTCTCCGGGCGTCGCAGGGCGCTCGTAGTGCAGCGGACCGGTTGGGGCAAATCCGCGGTGTACTTCATCGCATCCCTTCTGCTGCGCCGCGCCGACGATGCGGCCGGCCCCACCGTCATCATCTCGCCACTGCTAGCGCTGATGCGGGATCAGGTAGCAGCAGCGGCCCGCGCCGGAGTCCGGGCGGCGGCGATGAATTCGGCGAATCTCACCGAATGGGATCAGATCCGCCAGCAGCTCGAGGAGAATTCGCTGGATGTGCTGCTGATCTCCCCGGAGCGGCTCAATAATCCGCGCTTCCGGGAAGAGCAGCTGCCTGAGCTGATGCGGCGCACCGGCCTCCTGGTGATCGATGAAGCGCACTGCATCTCTGATTGGGGGCATGATTTCCGCCCGGATTACCGGCGCATCGCGGAACTCGTCGCTGCTCTTCCCACCGGTGTCCCGGTACTCGCGACGACTGCCACCGCCAATCAGCGGGTGGTCGCCGATATCGAGGAGCAGCTGGGTGCAGGGAGCCCGGAGGTCGGGGTGCGCACGATCCGGGGGCCGTTGGCCCGGGCTTCGCTCCGGCTGGGGGTGCTGGCACTGGCGGATCCGGCCGAGCGCCTGGCCTGGCTCGTCGATCATCTGGGTGAGCTGCCGGGCAGCGGCATCATCTACACCCTGACCGTCGCTGCTGCTGAGGACACCGCTCGCCTGCTGAGCGCTCAGGGTTATCCGGTACGCGCATACACTGGGCGCACCGATACCGCTGAGCGGGAGGAGGCCGAACAGCTCCTGAAGCAGAATCAGGTGAAGGCACTCGTCGCCACGAGCGCGCTCGGCATGGGTTTCGACAAACCGGACCTGGGTTTCGTGGTGCATCTGGGTGCGCCCTCCTCGCCTGTGGCCTATTACCAGCAGGTAGGCCGTGCGGGCCGCAGCACGGAGAGTGCGGAGGTGCTGCTGCTGCCAGGTGCGGAAGATCGGCAGATCTGGGAGTACTTCGCTACCGCATCGATGCCCTCTGCGGAACGGGCTGAGGCGATCCTCGCGGCGCTGGCACCGGAGCCCGGGCAGTCGCCTCCGGTGCTGTCCGAAGCGGCTTTGGAAACCCGTGCGGATATCCGCCGCACGCCTTTGCAGCTCTTGCTCAAGGTCCTCGCCGTGGACGGTGCCGTGGTCAGGGTGCCGGGTGGCTGGCAGTCGACCGGCCGGGGGTGGGCCTACGATGCGCCGCGCTACCAGCGCATCGCCCAGGCCCGGCGCACGGAGCAGGAGGCGATGCTGGAGTATCAGCGGATTTCGCAGTGCCGAATGGAGTTCCTGGCCAGCGCTCTCGACGACCCGGAAGCTGCGCGGTGCGGGCGCTGTGACAACTGCGCCGGGGTCTGGTTCCCTGTCGGCATCAGCGACCGCGCCCGCCGGGCCGCCGGTGGGGCGCTGCATGAAGTCGGAGTGCCCATCGAGCCGCGAGCGATGTGGCCCAGTGGGATGGACACCCTGCGAATCCCGGTCAAAGGCAGGATCCCGGAGCAGGAGCGCTTCACTGAGGGCCGGGCACTGGCTAGGTTCACCGATTTGGGCTGGGGCGGGCCTTTACGGGAGCTCTTTGCCGATGGGCCTGAGGGCGCCATCGATGCAGAGATCCCGCAGAATCTTCTGGACGCCTGTGTGCGGATGCTCGCGGACTGGGCCTCCGGTGGGCCCGGGGAGGCTTGGTCCGGCGCGGGACGCCCAGTAGCTGTGCTCAGCATGCCCTCTCGTTCTCGGCCGCGGCTGGTTCGTTCCCTGGCTGAAGGAGTCGCCGGTATCGGCAAACTGCCCTATCTGGGCGAACTCGAGGTCCAGGACGGCGGCCCGCAGGGGAGCCGAGGCGGTAACAGCGCCTACCGGTTAGCCGGAGTATGGCAGAAATTCGGACTGAGTGAGGCTCAGCGAGCCGCGCTTCCGGAGGCGGCTGCGGTGCTGCTCGTCGATGACCTGGTGGATAGTCGATGGAGTCTTACTGTTGCGGCGCAGCAACTGCGGCAGGCAGGAGCTGGCCTAGTGCTGCCGCTGGTGCTGGCGCAGGCGGCATAGTGGAGATCTTATTGATGATGCTGATCTAATGGTTGACCCTCAGCGGCCAACCGCTCCACCCGGGCACGACGCTCTGCTACGAGTTGACCACGGGGGCCGCCGGAAACTCCGGCATCGGGCGGGCCGAAGATCCCCAGCATGGTGTACTGCAATCGCCAGAAGAAACGGTAGCCCCAGCCCAGACCTCGAGTGCGTTTCAGGAGGTTGCGCACATCGGAGTTCATACATCCATCTTCTCCGAGATTCGCGGTATTCTCTACTTTTCTTCGACTTCGGCGCGAATACCTGGAGGAGAAACACGGTGGGCGGCGCTTGCAAGCGCCGCCCACCGTGTTGTTTAGGTTCTATTCAGATTTTTCATCGAGTTCTCCAGCTAAGATTTCGCGCACGCGCGGCACTACCTCGGTGCCGTAGAGCTTGATGTTCCGCATCAGCTGGTCATGGCCCAGGGTTCCGGCAGAGTACTTGAGGTCGAAGCGGTTGACCCCCAGCAGTTTGATGGTCCGGGCGATCTTGCGGGCCACGGTCTCCGGCGAGCCGACGTAGAGCGAACCGCCCTGGATCTCCCGCTCGTATTCGATAGTGCTGATAGGCCCCCAGCCTCTTTCGGCACCGATCCGATCCCGCATCTTCTGGTGGTGTGGCCACATGACCTCCTTGGCTTCCTCGTCTGTCGGTGCGACGAAACCTGGGCTGTGCAGGGCCAGCGGCATGCTCGGTGCGACTCCGGATTCGGCTTGTGCCCGGCGGTAGAGATCGACATAAGGCACAAAGCGCTCCGGGGCGCCGCCGATAACGGCGAGCATCATCGGAATCTGATACTGCACGGAACGCAGCACCGACTCCGGGCTTCCGCCGACGCCCAGCCAAGCCTTCAAACGGCCGCTTTCGGTCTTCGGGAAGACCTCCATGTTCTGCAGCGGCGCACGGGTCTCACCGCTCCAGTTCACCGGGCCCTCATCGAGCAGCCGATGGAAGAGCTCAAACTTCTCCGTGAAGAGCTTGTCGTAGTCTTCCAACCGATAGCCGAAGAGCGGGAAGGATTCGACGAAGGAGCCTCGGCCCAGGACGACTTCCGCCCGGCCGGAGGAGAGCGCATCCAGGGTGGCGAAACGCTCGAAGACCCGGACCGGATCGTCCGAACTCAGTACTGTGACCGCGCTGCCCAGTTGAATCTGCTCGGTGGTGCTGGCTAGGGCGGCGAGTACTGTCTCCGGGGCGGCGATGGAGAAGTCATCCCGGTGGTGCTCCCCGACGCCGAAGAAATCCAAGCCCACTTCATCGGCCAGCTGTCCTTGGGTGACGACATCCCGGATCACCTGTGCTTGCGAGACCCGCTGCCCTTGGGCGTCTTCGGTGATGTCGCCGAAGGTGTCCAAGCCGAATTCGATTTCTCTGACATTGTCGACAACGGTTTCGTTGTCAGGCGGGGTGGTGTGCATGGAGATTCCAGTTATGTATGCGTATGCATCTAAGTTATGGAAGACAACGCATCGTTCAGGTCTGATATTCCTGAACACCAGGCAGCTAGATTCCTTACATGCATCTCACTGCTTGAATCATTACGGAGCACTTTTCACCAAGAGTATTGGTGGCGCTCTTCTTCCTGCTTCTTCCTGATCGCAAGTGTCACAGTAGCTGGTTGGCAGAGGTTCTGTACTGGGCCGGTCACAGCGGTACTCACTGCCTGCGGCTGCTCCTTCTGATCCTACCCGTGGCTGCTGTTCAGATACAGGATCACACTCTAGCTCAGGTCTTTGTGGGAGCTTCCGTGGGAGTCTTGGCGGGCTGCATATATGCCGTTCTAATCTGAATTAGCTCAAAATTAGGAGCTGCAGGTCATAGTTATTAATTATTGCCAGCGTGACCATCCGAAAATTCTGGCGGTAAGCATGAATACTGCAGGTAATGAAGTCAGAGAGGTGATGATGCCGGCAATCGAACTGAGTGTAGAGCCGAGATCATTTCCCATTGATATTAGTTCAGAAATATGCGGGAGGGCAGTCAGGAAAATTCCTGACAGAAGTAGCAGCAGTGCAGCGTTTTTGCTGGCGTGATTAGCAGGCCGCTGTGTTTGCCTCCTCATAACGGTTTCGAAAACATCGCGCTTCCGATCGGCACGTTTGGAATTTTTTCTTGGGGCAGAAAGCAACATGGTGGCTACTTCGCTTAGCTAAATTTTCATCTTTGGTCTAGCGATCAGTGTCCCTCCTTCTATCCAGAGCAGATTTTTCTTCTCAATAACTGGCTCAATTTGATCCAGCCAGTTGACCCGCTTCATCTGAGCGCTCCAATGCTCCCCTGGTTTGGACTTATACCTTTCAGTTAGATGGCGTTCTAAGGTAGCCACTTGCAGCTTGATCTGCTTGCCGCTTTTGAGGACTTTTCGCCGTGTATTTTGCTTGAGCAATAACGTTGCCGGTGTGAAGGATTTTCCACTCAGTTGGAGCCCGTCGATCCCAACGAACTTGGAATATCCAGGGTCTGCCCCGGGTTTGGTTGACAGTTGGGGTTTGGGGTGATCAGGCCGCTTTCGCGTCCGTGTAGATCGTCTCAAACTCTACGGGAGTGAGTTTGCCGAGGCCGCGTTGCCGGCGTCTTCGGTTGTACTTCGTTTCGATCCAGGAAACGATCGCGAGGCGGAGGTCAGCGCGAGTGTTCCAGCATCTCGTGTTGAGCACGTTCTTCTGAAGCAGGCTGAAGAAACTCTCCATGCTCGCGTTATCGCCAGCTCCGTAGGACCGGCCCATGGAGCCGAT
>NZ_AQXM01000041.1 GCF_000376245.1 Acaricomes phytoseiuli DSM 14247
TAGTTCTACTTCAAGAGATACGGTACAGGGTAGCAATGGGCGGAGGAGGGGTGATCGTGCATCAGATGCAATAATCATTGTTTTGGTTGACATAAGATTCATTATCGGTACAAAATCAGCGCTAGAGTTCAGTTAGTACGTAATGAGCTTTTGCGCTATGGTTGAGGTATGGAAAGTCTCATACAGCGAGCCGATATATCCGTCAGTGATGCACGTACGAAGTTGTCGCACGTTGTCGAGCGGGCTCGTGTTGATCACGAGCCTGTTTACTTGACCAATCGGGGCCGGAGGGTAGCGGCGATCATCGACGCCGCTGACCTTGAAAGACTGATAGAGCTCGCGGAAGATGCCGTCGATATCCAGGCAGTGCGCGAGGCGCGGGAACGCCTTGCGGCAGGTGAAGAAACGATCCCGTGGGAGCAAGTAAAAGCGGACCTCGGATTGTGAGTGCGTCCTACACCATCGAATTCACCGCCGCAGCGGCTAAGCAGCTCACAAAGCTTGACAGGCAAGCGCAGCGCCGCATCCAAGCAGCGATTGAATTGCTAGCTGAAACACCACGACCACCGGGAGCTAAAAAACTTGTTGGCAGCGACGGCGAGTGGCGGGTCAGGACCGGTGACTACCGCATCGTGTACGAGATCCATGATCGCCGATTGATCGTCTACGTAATCCGCATTGGACACCGACGCGACATCTACAAAAGCAGTTAACTACCCGAAACTTCAAGGGTATGAATATGTCAACTGTTTTTGGCTCCGGGAGGGCAACTATTTCTGGCCCCACCCCTCGGTGCTAGTCAAAATACCTGGGTCTAGCGCCGAGATCTTATGTAAAGTATTATTTACTTTATGAAGAGTCTTCCGCTAAGCGTTAAGTACATCCTGGTTGTTGTTGCTGCTTTAGCTCTTATTGCTGTTTTTAGTGGCTTGAGCCAAGCGGTCGGCGAGGGGGCGGCAGGTACAGTATTGCGTGTTTTGATGTTCGGGACTGTAGGAGCTTCTGGCTTAGCGGTCATGTTGATCAAGCAGCGGCACAGCAAAGTTAGTCGTGCTGATGCTCAGGATAGTTTTGAGTCTGCTGTCGCGGCCGGTGCAGGGTCTGCTGTTTTTAGAGATTCTCTGGTGGTGCTAGCTGCCCTGGGCCTTGTGTTTATGGTCTTTACTGGTACCACCGGGGTTGCTGGGCTGTTAGTCTTTGCCGCTCTGGGCCTACTTGTAGCAGACTTCTTCGTTCGCTATTGGGTCGGGCTGAGACGACGGGGCGAGTGATGCGGAACCGGGTCGCTGAGTTACGGAAATCTAGATCTCTTTCACAAGAAGAACTCGCCCAAGCCGTTGGTGTTTCGCGGCAGTCGATTATCGCTATTGAAAAGGGCCGGTTCGGTCCGAGCCTTTCGCTGGGGCTGCGGCTGGGGAAAGTCTTCGAAACCCCGGTAGAAGAGTTATTTTTTCTCGATGACTAAACGCATGAACGGTACAAGGTATTGACGTAGAGCTTCATCTGCTTCTGTCCGGGGCATTTTCCTGCATTGGATACTGCGATGGTGGCTGCTATGACCAAAGCGGTCACACCGGCGCAGGCCGCCCAGCCCACGCCGGGGATGGCGCAGATAGCTGCGTTCAACAATGCCCCTGATCCGCTCATGAGCATGTCTTGATCGAACTGATTGAACAGAATGTACGACCCGCCACTATCCGTGCCTCCACCGATGCGAAGCTGGATTTTAGTCGGGTCTTGGATGGTCTGGTCTTCAACGAAGGTCAACGAGAAACCCTGAGGGAAGGTGAACGTCGTTTTCTTCAGCGATGTAGCGGTGTCTTCAGATTGCGGAACCGACGAATTCTTCAGATCGGCAATCACGGCTTGAAACTGCTCAGGGGTCAGCCCTTGAGATAAGGAGTCTGCGGTGAACGGTGTTTCATCATTGTTAGGCACAGGCGCAGCCAGTGACGCTTGCGCACTGGTTAGCCCAACGATGACAAGCGCAACGAGAACAAACAGCGAACGCCTCAAATATTTCATCTAGACAGCCCCTTACGACTGGAACCCAAGGCCTACGTAGGACCTAAACGGAAGGTGTCCGAGATATAGTGACACGCATCACCCAAGGTGGTCAATGGTCCAGCTTAGGGTACGAAAGGCTTACAGCGTCTGATACAAGGGAGCTTTGACTCCGGCGCTAGACCCAGGGATTTTGACTAGCACCGAGGGGTGGGGCCAGAAATAGTTGCTCTCCCGGAGCCAAGCAAACCTGTCACACTCAAGGGTAGCTATGAAGAAGAGCAGACTGATAGATAGAACTAAAGAACTGCCGTAGTCCCTATGCGATGTTATGCGCGTTGCATGGCTTCTAATCTTGATTCGGGATGTCGCCTAATGAAGTCACTCGGATTGGGTGGTTCCTAAAAGCTTTGGACCTTAGACGTAGGTCAAATTGATGTGTGATGCTTCGCAGAAAATTGTAAGGGTCAACATCGTGTACCAGTAATTCGGTGACTGGGATGTGTCCATCGGCATCAGTAATCTGCTCTAAGAGTGATCCGTCACCATCAGGGAGCTGGGCGCGATCTACAGCTAGGACACGCAAGTCGTGGCTGAGCTCCCCGCCGCCGATTTCAAACCCGACAACAAACCACCGGTCTTGGTCTATGCCGATCGCGTCGATACCGCTTTCACCGGTTCGCTTGTAATCAAGTTGAGCTGTTCCGGAATAGTCCGGGTAGGTAACTTCTGCATCATTCCAAATGTAAGGTTTCAAAGTTTTTCCCAAAGACCAATCATTTATAAACATCAATAAATGAACTCATTATATTCTACTCTTCAACGGACAAGCCTACTTTAGAACAAGACTGGTGATGAGGGGTCGTCGCCGGTTCTGAGTGCTTCTAGGACGGTTGGTCTGGTGAGTCCGTGGTCGCGGATTTCGTTGCGTAGAGCGCGGGAGCGTGCGGCGAAATGTGTCCGGGCCTGTCCGCGCCAGGTGGATCCGGAGCCGTTGCGGTCTCGACCTTTTTTACGTCGGTCGAGCATGTTGAGGCGTGCGTCGCCTTCGAGAAGGTGCGTGTCAGTATCGGCGGTTGCGCGGACGCAGAGGGGCATGTCGCAGACATGCATCAAGGTAGATAGTTTTCTGATGTCTTGGCCTGTTGCTAGCGCGTATGCGTAGCGGTGCGGGCGCACCGCTACAGTGCGGTTATTAGCGTTCAGTGTGTAGCGGCCGTAGCCGTCATCAGCGACGGCACCGATCCAGTACCAGCACCCGTGAGGTGCCGGGTCTTTGACTACTTTGTTCCAGAACCTTTCCTCCGCATCAACCATCATTGATTCTTGGGTTCAGGGTTCATCGGTGGTGTGTTGGTTGTAGGTTTCCGAGACGAGGTCTTCCAGGCTGGTTTTCAGCGCCTCTATATTCAATGCGGGGTTGAGGGCAGCAATGTATGTGTAGTCGATATTGTCTAGGAACGTTTCCACGCTGAAGGGTATATGGTTTTTTTGGCGTTGGTTAAGTCGGAAACCGGCGATGTATTCGATGAGCGCACGTGCTGGCAGTACCGGGTCTACCGCACAGAGTTCGGCTATGCTTTTCAGGATCGGGTCGATCACGAGTGAGCGACCGTGGAACACACCACCAAGCTCGGCGGCGAAAGTTCCGAGGTGGTTGCTGCTGATATCGACTAACCTTGCCAGAGAACTGTAATCAATGGTGACGTATCCGTTAGACATTATTGCCTTTCCATATCCGAGTTATACAACCAGTACTTCCAGGCACCTAACGGCTAGCGGATCACTCTCCGGGAGTTTCCGAAGCCGTATCGGGCTGAACCTTTTTCTTCCGCACGGCGGGCTTGCGAGAGCTATCCAGTAGTCCGAGCTGTCGCATTTCGCGTTCGCTCCAGCCAGCTTTTAAAGCCGCTTTGCGAGCTTTCGAAGATGCTTGCTGCGCTTCAACAAGAAGCGCGCTTACTTCGGCCTCATGCCGTATCGCCTTCTCTAGCTGCTCGCCGGCTTGGATCTTGTCGTTCATGGTCGCCATGACGGCATCACGGATCGTTTCGCTCATGGGCAACAGTCTACAAGCCGGTAAAGAATTTGGCGGGTGCCGGGTCGGTTTCTTTAGTCCCCTGTCCACATGTGCACAGCAAAACATTTTTCCTTCGGTGTTTTCCTGCACACATGATGGACAGCGGAACCTCTAAGTCGGTTGAACACAGTCCACACGTCACGTTTTCAGCGAATGGTTACCTTGGGTGAGCGTGGACTGTGCACAACCTTCCTGGTGTGCGAGGCCGGGATTCAGGAAGCCCCGTCAGGGACGGGTCAGGGCGCAAGCGCCCAGAAAGATGGAGAGCTTCGCTCACAGTGCATATCTGGCTAACTCGCGCCCCGAGAGGGCACTCGTCATGGTTTGCCGGCCTTGGGTCTCGACAGCCGAAACTTCGTTTCTGAGTCGAAACCCAAAACCACCAAACCACCCGTTGAGGTTCTCGAACATTTTGGACAGCCGAAACTTCGTTTCTGAGTCCAAAATGCGAACCTAAACACGATGCACATTATACTATCTACGATAGTTTGCTAATCTAGTGGCTAAGTTGAGTGAAAGGTCTGTCATGCGTGGTGGTGTTGTTCCCTATCGTGGAAGTGTGCACGCCGCGACAGCTTCTGCGTTCCGGGACGCATCTGCTGCTGTGTTCTTCTTTCGTGAGGGTTGGTGTCACCCTGTATCTGATGGTGTGTTGATGTCTCGTGAAGAGTATTCGGCGTGGGTTGACTGGGTGGATAGTGATACTGGTTTGCGCCGTGGCACTTCGAGGCATCGTATAAGAGTCGAGAAGGACACCGGTGCTGTGGTGGAGAGGGGCGCTTCTCCACGCTTCTTTGAGATGTCCTTGAATTGCGATAAATCTTTGATAGTAGCTGCGCTTCTATCTACCGATGTAGCTACCGCTTTGATGTCTGCTCTCGAGCGGAGCGCAACTGTTTTGCGTTCGTATCTTTTCACCTCTTCAACGACACGTGTTGGAGGCAGGGCAGGTCAACGAACTGTGCCGGTGGAGACGATGGAGTTCTGCCAGATCCCGGGAACTGAGAATCGTGATGGTGAACCATTCTGGTATATCCGTATGCAGATTGGTGCTCGAGTTTATGCGGAGAAGAAGTGGCGTGGCTTAGCAAGTAGTGTGTTGCTGCACCAGATCAAAACCTTCCACCATCTGAGCGAGTTGGTTCTTTCCTCCGATGAAGGTTTGCGCGAAGCCCTAGCGAAAGGTGGCTTCTTCTTTGATGCTGGGGGTTGCTCTGTTCCTGAGCTGAGAGAGCACGCGAAGCTCATCTCTGAGCGGTCAACCCAGATCGGCAAACTAGCTGCTCAGCTTGATCAGGAGGAACTGAGGGAGCACGCCACGAAAAACAAGAAGTACTTGTCTTCTCTTCGTGCATCTCGAGCACTGCGCTCAGGCAGTGCCGATAGGCCGGCACGAGTGACATCGTGGGTTGAGTTTTTCCGTGATGCCCAATTACCGACTTCAGGAACATCTCATCACATATCGTCTGCTGTCGGTTTCGCAGGTCTTGATATCGAGGCTTTAGCCCGTGAGAGTTTAGCTGCTATCTCAGCGAATCATTCTCAATTTAGTGTCGTGATGCTTCAGGCAGAGGTGGCTCACCAGCTGCGGCTTCTTGATCGAATACTTACTACCGTTGAGGTCATGGATGTTTACAAGATTGCAACTGGCGTAGCTCTTCGCGTCTGTGATTCAGTGCTCCCCATTGATGCCCAAGACACGGTCACTCTTGCTACAAAGCATCTCACCGTTCCCGCCACCGGAGGCGTTCACTGATGCAAGGGTCGATGGTGTTCTTTCGAGGCAGCGGCGCATCAGCGCGCGCTTATCTTGAAGCTGATCATCACCGGGCAGATGAGTACTACCTGGAAGAGCAAGGCCAGCTCGCGGAGCGCTTCGTCTACGGGCCGGACGGTGTTCTTGTTTCGACTGATTCGCTGGATGCTGATAAATATCAAGCGTGGGTGGATTGGGTGGACCCGGACACTGGCGAAGGCCGTGGGAAGCCGAAAGGTCAAGAGCGTTTGAACCAAGATGATGGTTCGCTGAGGAAGCGTCCAGCATCTCCTCGGTTCGCTGAGATGACCGTCAATTGCGATAAGTCGCTGTCTGTTGCTGCTGCTTTGGATGAGCGGGTTTCCGCGGCACTTGACGAGGCGCAGAACCAGGCTGCTCAGGCGATGAATGAGTTTGTGGCGAAGAACTCGTACACTCGTGTTGGCCCTTTGGGCGCTCAACGACTTGTAGCGGTCGAACGTATGGAAGCTGCCGCGATCATTCATAAAACATCTCGGGCAGGGGATCCGCACCGACACATCCATGTGCAGTGGAATTCCCGCGTTTTCGCTGAAGGTAAATGGCGTGGGGTATGGACGACACCGTTGTTGAAGCAGTCTCATGTGTTGAACGGTATTGGTGAGTCTGTCATACGTGGTCACGTGGGCCTGCAAGCGGCTTTGAAAGAAGCTGGCTTCACCTTCGATGCCCAGTCCGGGAAAGTCGTTGAACTTCACGCTCACGCTCAGCTGTTATCCAAGCGTCGACAGCAAGTTCAAGCTAACCTTGCCACGATTGAAACTCAATGGAGGAAAGACCACGACGGGCGAGAGCCAACAAAAGAAGAACGAAAGCGTTTTGATTTCCAGGCCTGGGCTTTGGACAGGCCTAAGAAGCAGCACAAACAGCACCATGCCTCTGTCCAGGGCTGGGTTGCCGAGCTTCAAAGCGCCGGTTTACAAACCAATAATTTCACTGGCGGCACCAAAGAAGAATTGAAAAGTCTTGATGACCTTGACCGGGCACAGATCGCGGCGGAAGCTATTGCCCGCTGCGAGGAAAAATCTTCGGCCTGGTCGCTCCATGATTTGCAAGCGAAGATCGCGAACCAGGTCGCCGAGGCCGGGGTGATCGCCTCGCAGGAGCAAATCAACTCTTTTGTTGAAGGCACCGCTGAGCAGGCGCAGGAATCGTGCCGTTCGATCAGTGATCCTCGCGATGGTCATATGCCTGATCACGTTCGGCATATGACTAGTGAACGGGTGATCGCGGTTGAGGACGAGCTGCGTCACCGGTTCGCTGCACGGGCAGCAGTGAACGCTCCGCTAACCCTTGATGGTGCCGGGTTCGCGGGCACGAACCTTGCCCACGCTCAGCGGCAAGCCGCGCAACTCATCGCTAGTAGCTCTGCCCTGGGTGTGGTCGAAGGTGCAGCAGGTTCGGGTAAAACAACACTTTTGAAGGAAGCAAAGGCTGTTCTCGACTCCCAAGGCAGGCAGCTCGTCGTTCTCTCCCCTACCCTCATGGGCGCCCAGGAAGCCGCCAAGTCGCTACAAGCCCCCGCTTTTGGTGTGCATAAACTCTTGCACGAGCACGGTTTTAGGTGGGATACCAACAACCGTTTCACCCGCCTAAAACCAGGCGAGACGGACCCGACAACCGGTCGGCAATACCAAGGCCCAAAAAACGATTACCGGCTCGTTCCTGGTGCCCGTGTGGTCGTTGATGAGGCCGGCATGATCGATCAGGACACCGCTCTCGCTCTGACTCAGCTCGCTGACCAGTACGGGTGCGGGTTGGTGTTCATGGGCGACCGGGCACAGTTACCGGCAGTCGGTCGCGGCGGTGTCCTCGATAAAGCTTCGAAAATTACGCTCGACAGGGTTGATGTTGATGTCGTGCACCGCTTCACCGACAAAGCCTACGCTGAGCTGTCTTTACAGCTGCGTAACAGGGAAAAGCCCGCCGAGTTGTTCGACAAGCTCTACGCCGGCGGGCATGTGCGTATCCACGACAGTATCGAAGCCGGTGTGGAAGTCATGACCGAACGTGCCGCACAAATTATTTACACCGGAGGCACCGTCGCTCTGGGAACACCGACCAATGAAGGTGCGGCAGAGATTAACCGGCACATGCAACAGGTCATGGCCGCTGCCGGGCGCACCCGTGAAGCCAAACACGAAGTAGTTGAGCGGGACGGTATTACATTGATGCACGGTGATGTCATCATGACCCGCAACAACGACACCCGCCTCGGGGTCGCGAACCGGGAAACTTACCTGGTGAAAAACACCCACCGTGACGGCTCGATCACGATCATCACCGCCGCCGGGGCGAAGGAAAGCATCCGTCTGCCAGCAGCGTATGTGGCCGAACACGTGCACCTGGGCTACGCCAGTACCGAATACGGCGAGCAAGGAGCGACCGAAACCGCCGGAGCAAACCTGCTCTCCGAGGCCTCCTCCCCCGGTGGTTTGTACGTCGGCCTCACCCGAGGAAAAGAAGAAAACACACTCCACATCGCCGCTAGCTCCTACAATGACGCGAAGAGCCAGTTCGTCGATGCGATGCACCGCGACAACGGTGACCTCGGTATAGAAAAAGCACGAACCGATCTCGCCCGTGAGATCGAGGGCCTGGACCTGTCCACACCACCAATCCCGGCAACCGTGCCAGAACACCTCACACAACCAGCACCAGCTCCGGGGCACGACCAGGAACCAGCACCCGTGCCCGGTTCTGTCCCGGAGCCGTCACTGATGCCCGCTGGTCTTCGGCAAGCCAATACCCAGGCTGAACCGGCAACCGCACCAGTGGCTGCTAGTGCCCGTGGCCCGTATGCCTTGGAGGAGCCATACAACCAACTCGTGCGGGAAAACCGGCTTGCCAGCGAGCAGCGCCGGTACGAGCGTAAACTCGCCTCGTTCGAGAACCGGCGTGCCCGGTACGAAACCGATCACGGGCACTCCCCGGAAGCTTGGAAACCGTTATACGACCAAGCCCGCGCAGACCACGAAAAAGCCCAAAGGATGCTGTCCGTTATTGAGGCGAACGTCCAGGACCGGGCGGAGCAGACCTACCGGACCGAACACGTCACCGCAGCCCAGAGGCTCAACACCGCCTACCAAGCAATGGGCCAGGCGAACATGTTCAGTAAGAAAGCCGCGACCCGCGACTACGAACAAGCCCGACAGCACTACCAAAACGCCTACGGCACAGCACCGACCGGTCACGTTCCGGCCGAACCGCCAAAACACGTCATTGCCGCCGTCCGGGAACAAGCCCTCAAACAGGACAACCCCGACCTCGCGAAAGCCCGCGCTATCGAACACAACGCCGGGCAGAAACTCGCTGAAATCAAAGCACAAAAACCCCGGTGGATCACCGAAGACCGCCGCCCCCAACCCCCAACCCAAGGCACCCCGGCCCAAGAAGCCGCTAAAGACCGTGCCTACGCAGGACGACTCGCCCAAGCTAAACGGCTCAGAAACGAGTACCGTAATGATGTCCGGGCAGCTTCAACACTCCATCCGACCCAGGCCCTACAGCGCGGTCATGACAAAGACCGCTAAAGCTGGTTGACTGCTGTGTTTTTCTACAGCAGGATCTAGGTAGGAGCACCGGGTTGTTGGTGTTTCTGGTGGTGTCCTTGCAATGGTGAAGGGCTTTTGAGCGCGGCATCGGGCGAGGGCTTAGTTCGTGAATCCTTGTCGAGACATTCATGAGGTGGTTTACATGGTCTATGCCGCTAGAGTTTCTGTTGCCGCGCTGGTGTCAGCGGCATTATTGGTCACTGGTCTTTCTTCTCCTGCTTCCGCAACATCGATGGACTCCGGCAATGTTCCGGAGCTGATTCAGCGGATAGCACCAGATCAAGGACAGGTTCTGAAAGGCGAAACAACACCGAGAGGAACGCAGTTTCGTTCTGGCCCGGCTTCAATCCAGGCACCTTCCGACCCGGTTTCGCCAGTTAAGGTTGCCGCTGGGGGTTCTGTGTTGAGTTTTTCTTTACCTCAAGAGTTAGACCTCAGCACCGGGTCTGTAGGCTCTGACGGCACAGTGGTCTATGAGGATAAAGACGCTCAAACAGATACAGCGGTTCAAGCCTTAGACGGCGGTTCCGTCCGGGTTCAGACCATTCTTCGCAGCCCTTCTTCTCCGCGCCAGTTCAGTTACCGTCTCAGCGAGGGATTCAGCCCTGTCATGGCCGAAGACGGTGCAGTGTGGGCTGTCGGATTTGATAATAATGACCAGTTCGCGGCGTATTCAATCAAAGAGGCCTGGGCTAAAGACGCAACAGGCAAGCCGGTACCGACCCGGTACGAAATTAGAGGTAACGATCTAGTCCAAGTCGTCTCCCCTACCCCGGACAGTGTGTACCCTATCGTGGCTGACCCGACGTGGGAATGGTACAACTTCGCGTACGGTGTCGGATTCAACAAAGCAGAAACCCGTGCCCTGGCTAACGCCGCAACCACCGGTGGGTTTTGCGGTGTTCTTGGCAGAGTTGCTTCTGGGATAGCCGCTGCGGCATGTGGTGTTGCTGCCGCGTACTTCTTTTTCCGGGCGCAGCAGATGGCTCAGCAGAATAAGTGCCTGTTCATCTCTGTTGCTCCAGTACCCTTAGGTGTTGAGTACATAAGCGCGAACTGCCGATAAACAGTACATGTTCTAACGTATCTGCCTGCTCAGGAGGTTAAGAGTTATGCTCTACGTCGTATTAGGAATCTGCGTGGGTGTCATCTTCGCCGCTTCCAGAGTCCCTAAAACACAGTGGGGCACTTCGATCGTCGGAATCGTGCTCCTAGTCCTGACGCTCTTCGGGTTCCAAGAAATGAAGCTAATTAGCTTTGGCGAATCTCTCTTGCTCTTAGCCAGCACCATTATTTCCACCTCTCTTTACGCGGGGGTGCTATGGAAACAAGAAAACCTCGACCCCTCAGTGACGGTATGGGGCTGGGCCTGGCGAGACTTCATCCGCCCCAGCTTCGCCCGAGACATCTACAAACAACAGAACACCGATACTGACAAAAAAGACCAGATCAACCTTTAAAATCTGTTGCAGGCCTCAAATGACACATATTGATAGTTCAGCCTAGCGTGACAGGTTTGGTGAATGTTGACCATTGATTGCTACTTTGTTCGCTGTGGTGCTGGGCCGTACACGAAGCTAGGGGGCCGTGTTCTTTAGCGGTGATGATCGGCATGTGGTGATCGAGGTAGTACCGGTACCAGGTGTTGACCGTGATGTTATCTTCATCGTTGCCGATGTTCTGCCATCCGTCGCAGAGGTCTTGTATCCGGTTCACAACTTCGGTGTGGAGCCACCATTTCTGGCACCAGGAGGAATCCCGGTGCCGGTCTTCCCACACCGGGATAAGTACAGTGGTGACGAACTCGGCTAGTTCCTCATCGAATTCTTTCAACGGCTCTATCATGAGATGGCTGCTTTCGCTTCAGAGGAACTTTCTGGTGTAGCCACCGGTTCAGTGACTGGTATTTTGGAGGCGGATTTCACTAGTTTTTTCAGTGCCCGGTCCTTATACCAGGGTAGAGACATTGCCAGGGTGGGCCTGGACTGTCCGGCGAGGATGATCATTCGATCACCTGGAACTGAGGCCAAGTCGGAGACGGATAGGATCGAGTCGGTCTTGGTTTGGTATGAGGTGGATTTGCCTTGGCTTCCGTAAGAGACGACCGCTTCTTTGTATTCATAGGTTCCCACCAGCTTTTCCAAATCCGACAGAAACTGCGGTGATACCGCGTTACCGCCGTAAATGCGCACGTTCGCCGCTGACCACATCTTCGCCATCCCGCCCCGCCCCCAGACTTCTTCACCTTGTTCGTAGGACTGGAGCAACACCATCGGCAGAATTCCTTTCGACCCGTAGTGGGAGTACTTCTCCGGTAAGTCTTTGATCCGGCAAATGTTCGCTGCTTCATCGAGCACTGCTAGCAACGGCACCGGTAACCGGCCCGTGCCTGTTCCTGCGGCAACGATCTCGGCGGCGTTGAACACTGCTTTTGTTAACGCCGCGATCACCGGACCGGCAGTGCCTGAACCTTCCTGAGAGAGCAGGAACAAGGTATCGGTGGTGGAAGCGGCGAACTCTGACGGAACGAACTCCTTTTTGCCGGGGCCAGGGGTCAACCATTCAAGCAACGATTTCGACTGAAGAAAGCCAACGATACGCCGGGCCTCAGAAAAGATAATCCCACGTGTTTTATCTGTTATTTTTTGTGTCTCGGCAACACGGGCTGCCAAGCCGGATTCCCCGTGTCGGGTTAGGATGTCTGCCGGTTCCTGATTCAACGGTGAATTAACCCACTGGAATACCGTGTCCATGTACTGTCCCGACAACGCCGCAGCCAACAAGTAGTCCGCGACAACGGTGAGACCGGCAGGGGCGAAATAGCCGTCACTGCGCGCATCAACGGAGCTGGTCGCGTCATCAAAAATCTTCGCTAACGCCTCTGCGTCCTCGATACAGTGCACAGTTGAGAGGGGATTGAAAAACATTGCCGGGCAAGCACCGGTCCCGGTGATGCGTTGCGGATCGAATAAGAACACCTGGCCAGTTTTCCTACGCGCTTTGGCGCAGACTTGGAAAAGCTCAGGCTTGTTCTCCGTCACTAGCACCGCCCCAAGAGCCTGCAAAATCGCCGGAATCGCCCTTGAGGTGGATTTCCCGGCCCGAGGCCCGCGAATATCCACACAGGTGTCCTCGAACGACTGAAATAACAACGCACCTGAGGGGATATGCCGAGCCAGGAGAACTCCCGGATACTTGGTGTCCGGGATGCCTAACCGTGCCGCTTTTTTCGCTACTGCTTTCCGCGTCAAAGGTTCGATCTGCCGTCCCCGACCCATATACCGGGCGGCACGGTCAATCTCGCGTCTCTGAGGCCGGGTCAACGCTACGGCCCCCCAGATAGTGAGAGCCGCCAATAACGGTAGACCGAACCATAGTAAGACTGCCCAGGTATTCGCCTCTGTCCAGGGCCGGACACCGCTACTCATCTCGTAGAGCACCGATAGTGTGCTCTGCGGTGAGTTCTCATACCCGCGACCGGCCCACTTCTCCCCCAGCGGCAGGACTGCCATGAAAAACACGACGGCAGCCACCACCACCAACAAGAACCCGATCAACGGGCCTGTGTTGTTCTGCCGGCGGCGGGTGACAGCGCTCATGCCGGAGCCTCTTTAGGCGTCCACGTATGAGGGTTTTCCTCGCCGGAATCATCCAAAAGCTCAGGCAGCTCATTTACGCTCGCTTCGCGGTTATCGAGCCACCAGCCGCAGCGGGTGATCGCCTTAGCTGGTTCGAGAATATTGTTCTCAAACCAGGTCTCGGTCTCCTTGCCCGCTTCAACAAGCTCGTAGGCCTCACGGATCAGCTCAGCCCGGATCTGCCGCGCCCAGGGTAAAACCTTCGGGCGCTGCTTCTGAGTCGCTTCCAGCTCCGGTAGCCCCAGCTGCTCCTCAGTCTCAGCCGTAGCCTGTTCTTGCCGGGCTTTCTCCTCTTCCGAAATTCCACCGGTTTTGCCGCATTCCCAGCACGGTTTGCCAGCCAGCCACGCCGCTAAACCAGCACGCTTACCTGCCGGTTTTTTGCTGAGGTCGTGTTCTTGGCTGTGCCCGCACTCGTGCTCGACAGAATAAAGAGTTTTCGCCATGACTATTTCCCTTCCACATTGTTTCTTTGGTCGATGCGGTTACTGATCCAGGTCAGTACGGCTTCTCGGAGTAGATCGGTTTGATATACCCCGGAGATCGCCGCTTCGGTGCGGATCGCTTCGACGAGCACGGGCGGTGCTGAGAGGTGAAAATTTCGGTGGGAAACCTTCGCTTCCATTTGCGCCTCGTACGCGGCTACTAGGTCCGTTCCGGTGTCGTGTACGTGTTCACGGGTCAATGACGTGCTGTTCATTGGCCTTGTCCCATCGCCCATTTCGTGTTCGTGTCGTTCAAATCCATCTCTGATGGGGTGAGGCGGAGTTGAAAAGGTATGCCGGGTTTACCGCCGACTTTGATGAGGAATTTCCCCAAACCGGGCCGTTCTGCATCTGCCCGTTTAGTCCAGGTTCCTGGGTCTGCCCAGCCGGAGAGAAGGTCTTGTTCTACCTGCCCCATAGGAGAGACTTTGGTGAGCTTTTCCATCTCTCGGCCGGGTAAAGCCCCGGCGAAAATCATGCCTGATCGTTCTACCAGTCCTCGGGCTTTGGCACGTTCGTGTTCGGTCGGCAGCGCGTCTAGATCACTCATGGTGTGAGTGATCATCGCTTGGCCTACTCCTTCTTGCCGGTTCAGCCGGGTCAACGAATCAATGAAATCGACCATCCCATCACCGGCTCGCAACGCCCGCCATAACTCGTCCATGACAAGAAAGAAATTCCTTCTCGGAGCCAAACCGGCATCAGCCAGGGCGTGAGCTGCGGCGACGGTGACGAAACCAATACCCCAACACGACATGAGCGCCGCCGCTTGCACATCACGCGGGGACCGCTCTAGTGAGGACAGATCGAAACACACCGGACGGTGTGAATCCATAGGGACCGTGGTGTGTTCGGAAAACATGGTTCCGAACCGGCCGTGACCATCAAGGACGTATAAGGTCTGCCGTAATGCGTCGGTCGCGTCTAGGTAGCGCTCGTTCTGTCCCCGGTCCAGGGTGATCTGCCGTAGCGGTTCTGGACCTGAGGCGATGATCGCCTCAATGTCCCGGATCAGCGGCGGGCTATCCGGGTGCTGTTCATCCCACAACGTCAACGCACCATCAAGGAGGGATTCTTCAACAGCATTGACCGTCGCGTCTTGGCCGGGCCGGGCGATCACCACCAGCGCGGTTAACATGGTCAGTCGTCTAGTTTTCCAGTCCGCGACAAACGCCGCCCGTGCCGGTTCCGGTAAAGCGTCGCGGGCCGCGAAAAAGGCCTTTCCTGGGTCGAGGACGTTCAACGAACCCGACGAACCGAACGAGATCACTTGCCCGTCCATCGCGAGTATCAGCTTCACGTAATCGGGTTTTAGATCTCCTAAGATCATCGGTAAAACGCCTCGGGCGGCCATGCCGATCAGCATGTGTCGCACCAGTGACGACTTCCCGAAGTTCGGTAACCCCAGCACGAAACACGAGGGGTTACCGATCAGCCGGTGTCTGAACCAGGCATCCGGATCAGCGGTGACCATCGCCGCCGTTTGGGTATGTAACCCTAACGGGGTACCAGCCAAGGGGACTCCGGCACCGGACGAAAAGGGCCATAACCCGCACACCTGCACTGATGTCCCACGCCATTCAGGGGCCGGCTGGATTGATCCTGCCACGACGGCCCCGCCTCCGGGGCCGACAAAGCCCCGGTAACCAGGTTCCGGGACCTGAACGGGTACCGGGCCTTTCACCGTGTCTTGAGACCGACGGAAAAGTACCTGCCCGCTACTGTCATCGGCCGGTGGTGTCGCTTTCTTCCCACCAATCATGGTCAATCGCTTTGGAAAAACAGAGAGTTTCGGCATCACATAGCCTCTCTAATGTAGGCGGGCAGGGCCGCTTGCTCAGGCAAAATGATTCCTAAAGGCAACGACGCGGCAAAGGTAGTGTCTTGGGCACCGTAGGCGGGACGTAAACGAATTTTCGCGCTGGGAGCTAGCGTTGATTCGACCGCGATCACTGCCCGCTCTAGTTCGTCCCCATCGACACTGCCCGGCATGACCGTCGCGGTGACAATGACAGAGAAATTTTCCAACCCGGCACCGGTGGCTTCTTCATGCGCGGTTTGCCGGGCATGGGCTAGCTCTGCTTGATGCCTCGCGGTCGGACGAGGATTACCATTGACCCGCACCAAGGCAGCGTTCAAGTCTTTTTCGACCAGGGCCGCTGTCGATCCGGCCTCTACCGGCCGGTACAAGAACGCCACCCTTTTACGGGCCACGTCCGGGTGCGGACCCAGAAGCTTCGCTAACCGGTCCGCGTAAATATGGCCTCTCGGGGCATCGGTCATCACCCACGATTTAGATAACCCTGAATCATGACGGTACGTATCGAAGCCGCGCTGGGTAGCCACCGGACCGGCCTCTTTGAAAGAAAACACCGGCGGTGTTTCATCCAAATGCGCTTGATCTATGCTGTCTTGAACGACCGGGTCGTACGCGATCCGCACCCGTTCGGCGATCTCAGAAGCACTCAACGCACGCCCCGCTTCCCCGCCAGTGCCAGCTAAACGTGCCACGAAACCCGGCACCCGGTTTGCTAACGCTGCCATGTACTGCTCCGGCCGGTTCGCTAGCTTCCCGCGCGGAGAAAAAGTCAACGTCACGAACCCGGAAAGCCGATGATTACCAGTCGAGGAAGTATCAATCGCCTCAGCCAACACTGCTTTCGATAATGCCGGGGCATCATCAACAATGCTCGAGGTGACCGCTTGAGCCAACCGGTGCCCAGTATCAGGGGCCGACTCGATCACCACCGCCGCCCCGATCAGCCCGTCTTCTTCACCAAACCGGGACACGAAATCCCCCCACCGGGCCACTTGAACATCTCGATCAGCAAGATCAAGCAACGACCCACCATCAGGATCAACACCGATCACGACCGTAAACGTTTTGACCCTAGCCGCCGTGTTACGCAACAAAGCGAAAACGGTTCCGTTCGGGGCGGCCACATCGACCGCTTCAATCGCCGCTGCGATCCCCGGTAAACGAGCCTTACCGCCAGGAACCATCACCGCGTTATGCACACGGGACCCCGAAGCACGTAAACGCGCCCCGGTCAGGCCTTCACCGACTTTATTAACAATCGTTTTACCGTGCCGGTCTCGCACCGATAAAGCCAGTAACGCTCCCCCGGTCACCGCAGCAACAACCAAACCAGCTACCAAATTCACCATCGCGGCTAATACCGCGATCACTAAACCACCAAACATGATGACCGTAGCCACCCCGGAAAAGGACTTATACCCACTCTTCGCGGGCTTGCGCCAATTACCGTATGTCGGTGACTCATACACCTTGGACTCAGCCATCAGGCCTCCCCTGTCTCTTCACGAATACTGTTCTGCGCCGCTGACACACCCACAGCAACACCCTTCGCCGCGACCGCAGCCACCCGTCGGCCCTCACCAGCACCAGAGGCCACTGACGAACCGACACTGTTCGAAGCACTCCCCGACCTCGGCGCAGCCGTCGAGGCACCAGCATTGCCACCACCGGTACCCGGTGAGCCAGTAGCACCAGAAGCACCAGCGGTTGTCGGGTGAGCTGCTGTTTCTGCCCCCGCCCCGGTGCTGGTAGAACCTGGTGAAGCGCCGCTATCAGCCCCGGTAGCCTGGGCCGGGGCGGCTCCCGGCGCGGAATGACCCTCACCAGCACCGGACGGGTTAGCGGCTGTTTCGGCTCCCGCTTTCGTTTTATCCGCAACCGTTTTCGCTGCCACAGCACCAGCAGTTCCAGCACCAGCCGTGACCGTCCCGGCTGCAACAGAGGCAGCCGTGGACCCTGCCGTGCTGGCCCCAGATGCCCCAGCGGTACTAGTGGCCCCGGATTGTGCAGCTCCGCCCCTAGCACCACCACCGGCGGTAGGGGTTTTGGTAGCCCCGGAAGCGGGAACGGACATCATTGAAGCCGACGCCCCGATCGCACCGCCTAACGCGCCACCACCGACAGCAGCCAAAGCCGGGGAAAGAAGTTTCAACAGCGACGGCAACGCGATGACCGCCATGCCCATAATCACCAGGCCTGTGATCCCGGCAGCAATCGCCTCGCCCAGGTCTTGTTTCACCGACAGGTCCGCACCAAACGCCCTGGAACCCATCAGCTGTAACCCGGCAGCGTAAATCAACGCCGCTACCGGTTTCCAAATGATGAACGTCACTAAAATAGACACGTACCGGCTAAACCATGTTTTCCCGGTCTGAGTGTTCGTGAACGCCACGACCAGCGGCAGTAAACCGGCCATGATCACGATCATTCCCGACCGCACCAGCATTAACATGCACTGCACTACAGAAGCGGCGATGCCCAATAACACCATGATGACCGCACCCAGCCCTGACCCTAACGCGGGGTTGACTAACACTGCGGTGAGGCCTTCATTCAACTCACCACCAGCATCGGCTACCACCCACTTCGACAACGAATCAGAAAAGACCGTCAGCAACCCCACCGCCGATACCCCGGCACCAGTGACCACTAAAAACGTCACCAAATGCTTCACTAACGACCCCAACGGCTGGCCCGAACGGGTCGTCATGATTTGAATACCAGCGATCAGCACGGAAACCACTAACAACACCGCAGCGACCCAGGAAACCTTCGATTCCAGAAACGCCACCACCGGGGCACCGGCACCACTGGTCAGATTCGGTGCATCAACACCAACCCAAAACGTTGAAGCCCACTTCAACACCCCCGCCAAGAACTGCGCTAAGGAATTAAAAATCGCATCGAACAAAGGCTTCACCGCCTTGTCCACCACGAA
Source organism: Acaricomes phytoseiuli DSM 14247 (assembly GCF_000376245.1). Classification (GTDB taxonomy): domain Bacteria; phylum Actinomycetota; class Actinomycetes; order Actinomycetales; family Micrococcaceae; genus Renibacterium; species Renibacterium phytoseiuli. The sequence continues at coordinate 18,314 of NZ_AQXM01000041.1, forward strand.
CCCGGCCAGGCCTTCCAGAATTTCTTTCATCTCAAAACCTGATCCCTTGCCAGGGAATGAATTCTTCAGGGTCAAGATTCGTCGATTTCACAACCCCGGAAGCATCCGTCTGAACCTTCCAATCCCCAGACTCCCAAACCATCAAAAACGCCAACTGGGCCTGATACCCAGGCTTAGAAGGGATACCTAGCTGAAGAACGATTCCGGCTTTGTCCTTCGTAAAGTACTGGATCACAAACCCCATCAGCTGAGACTGCTGATCGGCATCGTACTTCTGCCTCACGACCGGATCAGCAAATTTCGTACGTAAAGCCTCCCGACCGGGACCGGCAGCGTTAAGATCGTTGATCACGAAGTCATACTCACCGAACTCGCTCCCCGCCCAAGCATTAGCAGCCGCCAGCAACGCACCAGTCGGTGTCCGAGCGAAACACGACCGTTGCGTCTTCGCCGCGTTCTGCAGACCAGGCCCTGACTTTTCAGAAAACGGAACAGCCGTCACCACCCCCGGCAGGCGCGGATTATCCACAAAATCCCACCGAACATCCGTCGGCGCACGTGAAGGCACCGCCTCCGGGCCATCACTCAAACCACACACCGACGCATCAGAACCACCGGCACCAGCCCCAGTACCCGGTTGTGCCAAGGAACTGGCCTCACCAGGCACCGTGACAGAAGACTCAGATGCGCCACTGGTCGGGGCTTGCTCCTGATTGAAAGGCTTCACCAGCACTAACACCACAGCCGCGATCACCACCACCGCCGCCGAAGCCGCTAACACCAGCCACGAAGGCCGCTGATAAAACGGCCGATCATCAACACCACTACCAGCACCAGAATCGCTGTTCTTACTCTTCAACCAGGCCATGACTAAACCCCTGGAATGAAGAAACCGACCAACGTACCGGCACCGGCAACAATCGCGCAGCCCAGCAACACCAAACCCAAAGCCCCTGCGGGCTGCTCACCACGACGATGCGATAACATCATCATGATCGCGCAGATAATCAACCCGATCACCCCAGCAATGGCCCCACCCCACGCAACCCACTTCACAATCGTCAGAACCTTCTCCCCACCAGGAGGTTGCTCAGGCGAAACATCAATCGCTAACGCCGCATCAGCACCAGCGACGAACCCGACACACACCACCGCGGCCACGGCGACAACAAGAACCAGCCACCGCCACACGGGCCGGGATTCAACAGAATTTCCGATACTTTCCATAACCTTTTCCCTTTACCTCTTACCTAATTACCTGAACGAAAAATGTCAGCAACCAGCCAGGCCAAACCCTCACCGCCGCGCTGTAACCGCATCGCCCACGGGCCATCATTTGTAGAAAAAATCACCTCAGCAAACACGGGGTTCTTCGATGGGTTGACTACCTCGACCCGATCCCAAGAGGCGATACCAACCCGGTCAACAGAAATGAATTCAGCATCAGCGGCATACTCCGGGGTCAGTAACGGCTCTAACTCCTGCCACCACAACCCCTGCCCGACCGTGACATTGCTAAACGCCCGCATCGCCGCCTCCGCGGCAGCTTTCACTTCCACCGCTGAACCTGCCTCCCCCTCAACCCAGACCGCGTCCGGGGCCGGAGCATAAGAATCACTCACCACACCGGCACTACTCACCGGCACCGGAGCAGGAGCCTGCGACGAAGCAGAAACACCACCAGCAGCAGGACTAGATACCGACCCCGATACCAACCCACCCCTACTGGTGCCGGTCTCGGCCGGGGCACACCCACCAACAACCACCACGACTGCTACCACCGCCGGAACCACACAAGCACCCCATACAAGGCTTCGCCCCCGCCCACTCATCGCCACGCACCTGCTTTCCTCAGAATCGGTACCGGGTCCACAGCCCCGGAAGCCGGAACCGGATTATCACGGGCCGGCGAATAAATCTCCACATGCACATGAGGCCCACTCACATTGCCCGTCGACCCCATCAACCCCAACGGGGTACCCGCCGCTACCACGTCCCCCACACGGACCTTGCACGACCCAGCGACCATATGAAACAGCCCGAAACTGTACTGACCATCAAGACTGGTACCAGCCACGTTCTCCCCAGCACCCCACACATCCTGGGATGCTGGCTGCGCCCGAGTGATCCTCATATCCGTAGGAGCCAACACCTGCGGAGCACCAGCAGCAGACAGATCAACCCCGTAATGAAAACCACCATTAATATCGGCTGTCCCTGCCAGGGTGCCCCGCCACCCATACGGACTCGTCATCACCGCTGACGGGGAATCCAACGGGAACACCCACTGCCCCTTCGGGTCTCCCACTACCTGCCCACCACCGGCAACACACAACCCGGCACCACCGCCGGTCACCGCCTCGAACACCCTCTGCGCCGAAGCCCGAAACCGGGTGTAATGATTCCGATCACTATTGCGCTGAACCCGGTTGATCGCCCACGAAGGCTCCATCGCCTCCCACCCATCAACTTTCTGTAAAGCCTTGAAAAAATTCGTTGCGCTGATCGTTGGGTCCATCCGATCCGCCAACGACCCCCACGCCCCGTTACCCCGCTGCTGAAACAACCCCCTACTGTCAGGTCCAGCAGCATCACCACGATCAAGAACCCGCAACCCCGACTCCCCCAACGCACACTGAATCCCCAACACCTGCCCCGCAGCAGGCAACCCCATCACCTGAGCAGCAGCAGCAATCAACGCCGCATTAGACAACTGCTCCTGATCCACCCGGCCCCACTCCGTATCCAGGAACTCCGGCAACGCCCCAGAAACACCCACCCCCGCATCACACGAAGCACCAGAAGCAGCAACACCAGCACCAAACAACACCGCGAAACCAACCGGAACACCCAACACACCCGCAGCAACACCAGCCACCAAAAAACCCCGACGATCCATCACCGACACCCCCGCAAAGAAGCAATAGATGTTTCTCGCAACAGCCTCGTCCCAGCCTCAGCAGGGCCGATGAAAACATTCACCGGTGTAACTGGGTCGGTCTCGGTGGTGACCCAGTACAAATCCTTGCACTTGTCAAGGTCGAACCCGCCGGAACCAGTCACAACGAAACCGGTACCCGAATACTCCAAACGGGCCAGTACCGGTGCTCCAGGCACGGGTCCCAACACGTGCTGGGCATCCCACGACGTGGGATCTAGCACCGGCCCAACACCCGTGTAGCCGCCGCCAGGATCAGCCACCGGCTCCCCGAGAACACGAACACCGGCAGGAAGGGACTCGACAACGCGAGTAACTATCCGTTTCATACTCGAAACATCGATCAGATCAGAAGCCAGAAACGCAGCCACCGGTACGTGAGTGAACCAGCCGGGGCCGGGCCGATAAAGCCACCACACAGCCAACCGTCCGGCACCGTGCTGCCCGTTCATCCCGGCCACGCCCGGACCCTGAACTACCCTCCAAAACCCGTAAGAAGACGGAACCCACACATCAAGATGACCGTTCCCGCCAACCACAACACCCATCACCGACCACCCACTGGAACAGCCGTAATAACAACGTTGGAATCGAACGACGGAAGGTTAGTGCCGGGTACAGTCCCGGTCACTGGCCCCCCGCAGGTAATGAGCACCAACTGCCTCGGCCCGTCAGAAGCGAACAGTTCCGGGGCTAACCCGTCCTTGGATACTGTCTGCGCGGTCACTACACGCCAATCGGTCCTCTGGTCATCAGCAGTAACTACCGTCACGACCGATCCGGCCTCAACACCCGCCAGGGGCGCGAACGGGCCGGGACCGCCACTGTCAGTGTTCACATGCCCGGCCAGAACAGTTGACCCAGACACCGCATCCATCGGGGCACCGGCAGCAAGCGCAGCGACCGCATCGGCCGGGGGAACTACCACACCACCGGCAGCCTCCAACGGTCCGGCTTGGAGCCGCTGATCAATCCCCACACTGGGAACGACTACCCGGCCAGCGGCCACAACACCAGGTACCGGCTCAGTAGCAGGTGCCATCTCTGGTGCCACACTAAACGCAGAAGCAGTTGGGGCCGGGGCAAACTGGGGTCCGGCCTGAGAGCTCTGATTCATCCCCGCCACCACCAACCCGACAGCGGCAACCAGCATCACGGCGACGAAAAACATCACACCGACCAACCCACGCGACCGCCCTTGGCCAGTGTCCGATGTCAGCGATGTCTCGCAAGAGCCTAAAGAAATACGCTTACCCACCCGGTGACTCCCTTGATCAAATAAGGAAAAAGTGAAGAAATTGTTCCCTGGGCCGGGTAGCCCGCCACTCACCACCAAGGGGGTGCGGTGGATGAAGTGGGCACTACCCGGCCCAGAAAACCCATCAGGTGTGGTTAGGCCTGAGAACGGGCCACCACACTGGTAGCAGCCACAGCCGCTAACACCGCAAGGAAACCGCCACCAGCCATCAGCACACCACCATTAGCCGTGGTGTCCACCGCAGCCGGGGTGCCCGCCTCAATCCGAGGAGCTTCAACCTCTTTGACCGATTCCTTCACAGTGACGACCTCTTTGGTATTCGTCGTCGTCACAACCTCGGGCTTCTCCTTCAACGGGAACGACACACTTTCCGAAGCGATCAGGTGGTTAGACGTGAAGGCACGGTTTTCATCGGTTTCCGGTGTGGAGAGCACGATGTAGGAGTTCACCGGCTTACCGGTCTCGTCCTGCATCTTTTTCACAGCAGCTTCAACCGCTACCGCATCGAACGCATCGGAAACCTTCTGGTCAGCAACCTTGGATACGAGCTGGCTGGTTACCTTGACAGCATCAGCCGGAGCCTCAGGAGTACCCTCCTCCGTAGGAGCCTGCGTGGTCACATACACATCAGCCGTAACCTCGGCGGTGGTATCAGAAATAGCACCGGAACGCATGATCAGATCACGGAACGTGAAACCGCCCTGGAACTGGACCTGAGAATCCAACCGCTGACCGTATTTCAGGAAGTCAGCGCCTCGAGCAGACAGGGCTGCGTACTCGCCACCACCAAGCAGATTCTGGCTGCGCTGCGGCCCTTCCGGCTGGTAATAAGCATTCAACGCCGAACCCGCCAAAGGAGTCACCGTCGCAGCAGTGACATTGACCTGACCGGCAGGAACCTCAACCGCTTTAAGAGAGGCACCAGGCTTCACCGTCGCCTCAGCCTTGCCAGTGGACTCAAACTTGCCACCATTGTGCAAGCTGACCTTCAACTCAGTGTCGTTCTGTGCATTACCTGCCGCCGATACCGGGGCACCCACCGTCACCGTCACGGTGCCTCGGCCCTGATCATCAAGCGGGCCGAGATTATCCGCAGCCACCTTCACCTCAGGTGCCTTATACGGCCCCGCCTGAGCCTCAGCCTTCTTATACAGATCACGAGCCTCAGCAATCCGAGTAGCAAGACCAGAATCGGTCTCGGCCGCCTTGGAGATCATCCCCCAGCCCTTGGCATCAAAAGCCTCATGAACCGTGAGCGCCACACGGGTATGAACAGCTGGATCAGAACTAGCTGCTGCGTAGGCAAAAAGCCAGTTAAACACCGGGCCACGCGGATCATCCACCGGAACCGCAGGAACCGCATCCGGACCCACACCCGCACCAAGATCGATACACCAGCCAAGCAAGGTTGGGTTTTTTGATGTCGGGTATGACTTCATCGACCCGAAATACGTCTGATACCCAGGCACAACCTCAAACTTCTCACCAATGTTGTACATCGACTCGTCATCAACCACACGCGCAGCCTGCGCAGCAGAAGCCGACCCAAACAAAGCCCCACCCGCCAACGCCAACACAACAGCTGTTGCATTCCAAGACATGCCTCGAGATAGGCGAACCTTACTAAAGTGCCCACCACCCATAAGAGATACCATTATGCTCCTCTAGTTTATTCTATGATTCTTGAGAATCTAATACTATTGTAGAGAAACATAAATGTATGTCAAGGGAGTGAGATCACGGTGTACGTCATAGATGTATCTAGAGATTCATTGCAGACTGGTGTCCCACACCTATTTCGAGAGATAGTAGTAGCTATGCCTCGACAGACGATTCCAGATCATGCATGGCCCGATGATCTTGCGTATGCAATGAAGGTCTTTGCCATGCCGATGCGTGTAGGCATTCTCGTGGAACTGATGAAAGAGAGTCCTCTGCTAAGGGGTGATCTCATGGAACGTCTCGAAAAGGAAAGCGTGCCGGTTGGGCGGGCACTAAACGATCTAGAAGCTCTCGGGATGGTGGAGGCGGACCAGCCTCCAGGTCGGCGGCATGGGCGAGCTGTCAGATATTCGGTAAACAGGGAACGATATATACAAGCTGTGACTGCCTGGGCTAAATACGTCATCCCAGAGGAACTTAAAAATGACCTAGACCTAGACACGAACCAAGCGAAAAATTAGTGACCGAGGCCTTCGCCCCCGCTAACTACGTGCACTGCTCCTGAAACATGCGGGAGCTGACTGATCTGAAAAACGGATTCTGCAATCTCCTCGGCATGTGCCATTCGCCTTAACGGAGTCCGGGACAGCAGAGATTTGAGATTTTCCTCCGAAACAGCCTTCATCATGTCCGTATCGGTAGCCCCTGGAGCAACAACATTGACTCTGACACCAAATGGCCCTGACTCCCACATGGCAGACCGTGCCAAGCCTTCAAGACCTGCTTTTGACGCAGTGTAGTGCGAAGCTCCTGGAATACCAGCCCGAGACGACTCTGATGAAATCAGGACGATAGAACCAGATCGCTGTCTCATCATCACTCGCAGAGCCTCCCTGCAAGCGATAAAGGCTCCTATCAAGTTTGTATCGATAACCTCTCTAACGTCTTCTACACGCATCCGTACCAAAAGATCTTGTCTGACCATCCCTGCGCTATATACAAGGACGTCCAATCTACCTAAATGTTTCACCGCACCGCGCAGTGCCTCCACCAGGGATTTTTCATTGGTCACATCGGCTTCGATGCCGTGCACTCCCTCATCTACTCCGCTCCCTCGATGAGTGCCAGCCACCAAGAAGCCCTCAGAAAGATACTTGGCCGCGACTGCTCTACCGATGCCCCTAGAGGCACCTATCACAAGCGCCCCTGGTTGGGAGGGGTCTGGGTCTGGCTCAGTGATTTTGCGCACAAGACCAGCATAGGCTAGTGTTTCTTGAAGTACTTAATAGATTAACGTGCTGTTGCGAAAATAGTGTGTTGGCCCAAATTAACTTCCTACGAAGGTTTATTTGCCATGCACAAGCAACAGCACGATCTTTTGTTTTCTCACGCCGTACGCCCGCACGCCTTACGTGTTCTTAAGTCGGTGGCTGGCGCTCCATCGGGCCTCTCTTTAGAGAGGATAGTCATAGAATCAGGCCTCCCGAAATCTATCGTGACCAGTGAGCTAGGCCAGCTAGAACAGCTAGGGTTAGTCAGCATAAAGAATGATGTCTTGACTGCGCGGTGGGATACCTTGCGTGCTCTTCTTACAGAAGCTTTACCCTCTAAGAACATCCGTTTCTCTCATAACTCAAAGTCAGCGTGAAGGAAAGCTCAAAGATGACTCTCAGATCACATTCAAAGCCGGTGTCTGGATGGAAAGATGTTGATTGTCTGGGACAATGGGTAATTATCGATCGGTCAGATGACAATCTCTCGTTATTGAGTATTGGCGATCATACTTTCGACGAAACCGAAGTAACCAGCCTACGCCGAACACTTAATGAGAAAAGTAGATTCTTACTGCTCGGACCTCTCCGCGAAGCTTTAGAGAGTTTAAAATTTACTGACTCTAAAGTGGCACATGGCGGCCTAATATATCAGGTGACAGTACGTCCCATCATTTCACCAGACAAGACCATTGCTGTTGGCGCTTATGGAGTATTCAATGAAGTTGCCACGCCCCTAGCACCTGAACCCGTGATAGGAACGTGGCAGTGGAGAGTCTCTAGAATTGACGGCACTAATGTTGGCTTGGACGCTTCCCAATGGGACAGTGTTCTTTTAGAGGACATTTATGGGATTACTAAAGAATTTCTCACCAGTTCACGTGGCCCAGCCGGTGACTGGTTAAATAAACTCATCGCGCCTAAAGATCGAGCTGCCATAAAGTTTATGATCGATAGTGGGATCGACATCAATAACCGCAAACGGCACCTGCTAACCTATGAGTCCGTTAGAGGCTACGGCAGCTCTACCCCGGAACCAATGCAGATCTCCAACAGCGCCCGAGCTTATCCAGATCCAGATCACCCCGAAGCTGTCATGCTGCGAGGGTTCTCACGTATTGTTCCCTTTCCTACGAACCTTCAGCTACCCGGTCTTAGCCCTGTCTCTGAAGGTGAAGTTTTGCAATCGGCTTTCAGTCTTCTAAGCGACCGGGTCTTCGCAGAACTTGATATGGCCCAAGGGATTACTTTTGTGACCTCGCCGTCGTGGGCCAAATTCGGGCTACCGCCCGGATTTGAAATGAACATTACTTCGCTGACCCATCCTGACGACATCGGCCCAGCCGAAGCATATTTAGAGAAAACCCGCGCCAGTAATGTTGATAATGAGTCGTTGAGAGTTCGCTTGATAACGGTCAATGATGGCTACCGGCAGTTCCGTCTGACAGCCTCTCCTATAGATCAAGCTAACCCCGCCAGGTACATACTCGTCCAATTAATCCCAGCGGATTAAAAATGGGAATGTTGAACGGTAAAACCATCCTCGTCACCGGAATCTACACCGAACGAAGCATCGCCTACGCCTGTGCCAAGTTAGCTGCAGAAGAAGGTGCCAACCTGATCTACACAGCCTTCGGCAGGCAACGAAAAACTACAGAGGTCATCATAGGAAGGCTCCCAAAGAAAGGCCCAATTTTAGAACTCGATGCACGGAGCCAAGAACACTTTGACACTTTGAGCGAACGACTTCTTGAGCACACTAACCGCATAGACGGAATCATTCACTGCATCTCCGCTAGCAAACCGGAAGCTGTAGGTGAGAACTTCCTCCATGCGAAATGGGACGATATCGAGACCAGCCTGAGAGTTTCAGGAACATCGCTACAAGCTCTAGCGGCGGCTTGCCTGCCTCTCATGTCCAAGGGAGGAAGTATCGTAGGAGTCACTCTCGATAGCACCCCAGTATGGCCGATCTACGGATACGCAGGAGTAGGAAAAGCAACCTACGAATCAGTAAACCGCTATCTTGCCTATCACCTTGGCAAACACGGTATACGAAGCAATCTCATCGCCTGCGGCCCACTTCAAAACCCCACAGTATCCAAGATTCAAGACATCAACTCGACAGAAGGAGTCTGGGAATCACGCGCACCCCTCGGTTGGAGTTGGGAAGACCTCTCACCTGTCTCGAAAGCAGTTATAGCCATGCTCACCGATTGGTTCCCCGCCACCACTGGCGAAATAATCCATGTAGACGGCGGCTACCACGTCATGGGCATGTAGAGGAGACACAAATATGATTTACTAGAATCATGTTTATGTTCCTTCGCGAGACACGCCCCTTAGCTTGCGTTTCAAAATACGAAAATCAGGGCATGATCGAGACATGGCAATCGTCAAGAAGCAAACGGGCAGGCCTAGCAAAGGCCCCCGAGACACTTTTAACGTGAAGCTGCCAGTGGGGTACGGCGAAAAGATTCGCGGCCTAGCTGATACTGAAGGACTCACCTATCAAGATTTCCTGGCCCCACTCATAATTGAGGCCGTGGATCGCTATGACTTTGATGCGAACAGAGGACAGGAGCCGCTAATTCAAAGAGCTTCTTAAACGACTAAGGGACCCGAAATCATCGGGTCCCAGTCTGAGAAACCAGAGTGTTGACGCACTCGGTATCTCGATAAGTAAATAAGTTCCAAACCAGGGAAACTCTCTACTCTGAAGTATTGGTAGTGAGTCTACCAGAACACACCCTGGTGAGGGAAGCGTAGAGTGTCGAGAATGTCTGCGCGGCGTGTCGAACAACCGAACCGCCGAAACCAAATACTCGCCCCGCCTTACACGCGGTGGTCCCTGGGTCAGAGCCATAGGGAATCTGCCGAGCACGGAACCAGGGGCCATGCAGCGACAATCCGTAAGGGTCGCCCGCGAAGGAGTGCCAAACCCTATAGCAAACAGAGCTTTGCCGGAGTCCCGTGCACATGCCGCCACTGTCCAGAAGTAATGCCCTGGACCAGGTGAAGACACCACACACGAAACAAACTCGTTTATGTCTGGTGTCTCAACCGACCAGCGACCGACGCTGACGGGGTGACCATCACAGATCACCACGAGCCTGCCCTGACATCTCTCGTAAGTTTTTTTACTTGAGATGCTAGAGGCAGAGTTCTGCCCTCCCCCGCTCCCTCGGCCTCTGGGGTGAGCCAAAGAGCCACCACCAAGACAAAACCCCTAGCCCACCAGGAAAGAGCCAATTGAGAGCATACGAAACCTCACCAGAGCACCAAAGAAGAAGACAACAGAAGAAAAAGAACCAAGAGAAAACCTGGGCCAGGAAAGCAGGACCAGTCACCACAGAATACAGCTGCATCTGCACGAAAAACCCAGAAAACTGCAAAGCCCACCAACACACCAACTAAATCACTCCCCCAGCCACAGCCAGGAAACCACAGCGGACAGGTAACGAAAGCAGCCATGTCGGGACGCTCTGCCAGCCCGGCAACTAGGGGTCGCTACAGAAAACGGGTTTTAGATTATTTGGCGGCCCAGTCACCGAGCGGGGTAATCACCCGAACCGCGGTAATTTCTATAGTGGAAATTACACGACTCAAGGCTTCTACGTGATGCCCTACGCGCCGGGCCAGGTCGTTTCACTGCCCAGGGTAGGTCCGCGGACGAATATTAATATCACAGGTACTCCGCCGACCGCTGTTCAGGTGAACATCGGCTAGGCGATTATCAATGAAGGTGCCGGGTTAGCAGACTGCTAACCCGGCACCTTCGCTTTATTTATGGCTCTCCGTCTCGGTCAGCACCCTGCAGTATGGGAATGTCTGTTCTAGTTAGTACTATACGATTCGTATTTAGATACGAATTTTGGGATGGCATCATGTGTACAGTTAGTGAGCTTCGACAGGCCACGGCTTCGACCGTGGCAGCCGTACTGGTCAGTGGTTACGCGGTTGCCGCCGGCTATCCTAGCCCTGCACAGGATTACTACGATGGCACCCTCGACCTCAATCAGCATTTGATCAAGGACACCACATCGACGTTCATCGTTCGGGTGGCCGGTGATTCCATGACCGGCGCTGGGATCTTCGACGGTGACGAGCTCGTCGTCGATCGAGCACTCACAGCCCAGCACGGATCTGTGGTGATCGCCATCGTTGATGGTGAGCTCACGGTAAAAACCCTCCACCTCGACGCCCAGCACGAGGCAGCCTACCTGGTGCCGGCTAACCCCAAATACCCTCGGCTTCGCGTTCCAGAACTCAGTGATTTCACCATCTGGGGCGTGGTGACCTATTGCTTGCATCGTGTCAAAGCCGGCTAAGTCACATCAGATCGCCCTGGTGGATGTCAATAGCTTCTACGTCTCCGCCGAAAGGGTGTTTGATCCGTCGCTGCGGGGCCGGCCCTGTATCGTGCTCTCCAATAACGACGGATGCGCGATCACCCGGAGTTCAGAAGCCAAGGCCTTGGGTATCAAGCTCGGAGACCCGTGGTTTCAGCTTGCACCTCGAGCGAAAGCCTGGAATCTCGCAGCGCTCAGCTCTAACTATGAGCTCTACGGAGACATGAGTTCCCGGACCATGCAGTTGCTACAGCGCTTCTCTGCCTGGCAGGAGATCTTCTCAATCGATGAGTGCTTTCTCGGCGTGACCGGGGATCCTGCTGAGCTTATTGACCTTGGTCAGTGTATGAGGGCCGCGGTCGATCGACACCTGGGAATGCCCGTCTGTGTCGGGATCGCGCCGACGAAAACCCTTGCCAAGCTGGCCAATGCTTGGGCCAAGCACTCCCCCGGTTTCCAGGGCGTCTGTGTGTGGGACTCCATACCCGTACCAGAGCAAGAAGCGCTTATGGCCAGATTGCCTGTAACCGAGCTCTGGGGCGTCGCCGGCCGCCTGGCCCAGCGTCTCGCCGGTATCGGCATCCACACCATTCTGGATTTGAAGCGCGCTCACCCGGTGCGGATCCGCGAAAAATTCTCCATCGTCCTCATGCGCACTGTCCTGGAACTCAACGGCCAGGCGTGCATTCCTTTCGAGGAAGAGAAGATCGGCAAGGAACAGCTGATCTTCTCCAGATCCTTCTCAACCCCGCTCACCACCCCTGAGCAGGTGAGGCAATGTATGTCGGTGTACGCTCAGCAGGCCAGTGCCCGCTTAGCTAAGCACGGCCAACAGGCGAAAGTGGTGACCGCTTTCGCCTGCACTTCTCATTTCAACCCGCACGACCAGGCCTACCCCTCCATCACTGTGCCGCTGCCGGCACCCACCGCAGACCCAGTACTTTTGTCGCGGGCGGCACATAACCTCGTCCCGCTGATCCACCGCAACGTGCGCTACGCCCGAGCAGGAATCATGCTCACAGACCTGCGGCCGTCCGGAGCGCAGCCTGTCCTGGAGCCCTTCGTCAACTTGCACGAGGAGAAACGGATCGGGCCGCTGCTGGAACAACTCGCGCAGCGGCACGGCCGCGGAGTCGTAGGCCTCGGCGCCGCCGGCCTTAAATCCGGGCCGGACTGGACCATGAAACGTGACAGGCTCTCCCCCCGGTACACCACGCACTGGAACGAGCTACTGACTGTGAAGGCCGGCTAGTCCAGATCTACTGGCTCCACCAGCGATAAGTTATGGACATCTACCGTCCGTGTGTTGTTCAGGGCACGGGAAGTTGGGTGAGCCTTCAGCCGGGCAGCAATTGGCGCGGACATCGACCCAAGGGCCTCTTTCCACTCCCTCCGCGTGCTGGTATCCCACTCCCCCAGGGCTAGCCAGTCATCGATGACATCTGCCGGCAAAAACACCGGCATCCTGTCATGGATCTCACCCGCGGCGTCCACTCCATCCGTAGTGATGATCGTAAAGCCGAGCCCGGCAAAGCCAGACTTAGGGTCTGTGGCCTCGCTGTAGAGCCCTGCAGCAAGCAATGGCTCCCCGGACGGATCGGAAATGAAATACGGCTGCTTGACCTTCCTTCCCTCAACCAAGCGTTCGATGAACTCAAAATATCCTGACATCGGAACCCCGCACCTCTGCCCGATATAGGACTCGCGCCAGCCTGACCATCGCTGCAGCTTGTCCAGTCGGGCATTGATCAGCGGGGCTGGCCTGAAGTCCTCTTCCCGTTGCGGCACGAACCGCCACCGGCCGCGCACCAGCGCCCGTTCAAGCTCACCATGCTCATCAGCCTGCTCCAACAGGACCGGAGCATGAGCAGTGATATTCACTGAGCCACGAGGCTGCCACTCCCCTAGGTCTGCGCCCTGAGCCTCATAATCTCGCTCCAGATCAGCGGTCGTCCTGATCAGCGCGTATCGTCCACACATGGACTGATCCTACCCCCATGTGCTCGCTGGAATCTAAAGCAATAAAATATTGCAAAGCAATATAAGCAATACTGTCAATGTAGTATTGCAAACACGGTACGTATGGTACGGTAATTAAGTGAAGTAAATATTGCATAGCAATAAATAGGAGTGGCTATGACCAGAATTGAAGCTTTTGCCAACAACAAAGGTGGTGTCGGCAAGACGATGGTCTGTCTGAACTTCGGCGTTTCTGAAGCTCGCAGAGGTAAGAGAGTGTTGTTCATTGACATGGATCCTCAGTCGAACCTATCTAGACGGCTCGGCGTAGAGTACGACCCCAGCAAGCCGACCGTGACATCCACTGAAGTCATAAAATCAGGGGAACTTGGAGCAGGGGAGCAGGCCGTCCAAGAGGTCGAGATCTCTGGTGTAACAGTAGGCGTCCTCCCATCAAGGCCCGACCTGGAAAACAGAATCTCAGAAGCCGGAATCCTAGGAGCAGTCAGCAGACTAGCCAACGCTTTAGCAGGTGGGTGGCTTCAGGATCAGTACGATCTCGTCTGCATTGACACTCAACCATCGTTTAGTCACCTGACACAGATGGCGTTCGCTGCCGCCACAGGTGTTCAAATCGTTACCATTCCAGAATTTGAAGCAGTCGAGGGGGCTATGAAGACTCAGGCCTTCGTCGAGGAGAAATCCCGGTATCTGATGAATCCTGAACTAAGAGTTACCGGGCTCATCGTGAACGGATACCAGTCATTGGGGGAGCACGACGACCAAATGAAAGGTATTCGCGATCACTTTGGGGACCTGTGGCGACAGCCTGCGATCAAATACCGTTCTGTAGTCAAGGACTCAGTTTCAGCTGCAGGTCCCAACAATGCCATCAGCATCTATAGCTATGAGACCCGGGCCGCAAGGCTGGTACAGGCGGCCTTCGACATCATTGCAACTCAGCACAGCGAGGGATCTCAGGAGATAGCATGACTTCAAAACCAGCCCGGAATCGCCCGACTCCACCAGCAAAGCTTGTGCCAATCGTTGAAGACATCAACACACCCGGAACGCAGGCACAATCCATACCTAAAACCGCCATCAGAGATGCGGTGCCGGCACAGCCCTCAATGACCACGAATGAAGCCGAAACCTCCCTAACAGAAGGAGTGAAGCGGCCATATACTATCTCGCTCAACGCGCGCTTAGTAGCAGAGAGTAAAAGAGCTGTCCTCGTCGGGGCGGCACAGGATGACGGCCCACGTAGCCTTTCGGCGTTCGTTGAAGAAGCGTTGAGACGGTATCTCACCGAGCGGCAGGACGACCTAAATGGCGGGGAAAGATTCACACCGTTCCACGGTGAGATGAAGAGAGGTCGATCCTTATAGCATAAATTGTGTATAACAATCGGGTCTGCCCCGGGTTTGGTTGACATCTGATCTGTGAGGATTCGTCCTCGCTGGAAGGATGTATCTCTTGCCCAAGCCCTATCCGAAAGA
>NZ_AQXM01000042.1 GCF_000376245.1 Acaricomes phytoseiuli DSM 14247
GATCCGCTTGTTCGCCTCGCGGAGCTGCTTACGCTCGTCCTCGGTCAGGCCCGGCACGCGCCCGTCTTCGATGTTTGCTTTCTTCAGCCAGTTGAACAACGAGGCTTCGGAAATCCCGAAGTCTCTCGCAATCTGCGATAACGGGGCCCGGGCTTTACGGGCCACAGCCACGACATCGTCACGGAACTCTTTCGGATAGGGCTTGGGCAAGAGATACATCCTTCCAGCGAGGACGAATCCTCACAGATCAGATGTCAACCAAACCCGGGGCAGACCCGGCCTCTGTATCGCAGCGCCTGGAGGCCCTTTTGCTTCCATGTGAGTTTCTGTATAGAACCCGTACATGTTCTGCCAGGCGGTACTTTTGGTATTGAAAATGTCACTATGGGCAGCTTTCCCTGAAAGGAGCGCTCCGTGAGGGCGTTGGCTGTTCTCGACGAAGCCGGTCTCCAAGGAGGTAATTCCCGGGCTATTTTTGGGTCTCCGCCGTGGATGCCACTTTGCTGCGATATCCAGATCGGATCTCCTGGGGCGGTCATCTGGTAATACTTGGTGCTGGCGGCCTTCGGGAAATCATAGGTCGAGTCCACCCCGGGGCCCATACCAGCGGGAGCGATGTACAGTGCGCGGTTCACATTCATGCCCAGTTTCTGGGCTTCACCTAATATGGAACCGCCGTAACTGTATCCGCTGGCCGCGATTTTCGCCGTGGGAGTGGCAGCGGTCAAGGCATCATTGAACCGGTGCAACCGAGAGCCGAGCTCCTGAGCATAAGAAGTATCACCAGCGCTTTTCTCCAGAGCGATACCGTCCATGAACGGTATACCCTGCGGAAACTCGCCCCCAGCCCACGAAATCATCGCAACATCCGGCCAGGGCGAACCCTCTTTCACGCGCTCAATGGCTCGTTCCATCATTGACTTTGCCTGGTTATTTGAGACTCCAGGGAAGTTGGCCATATTTGTTGTTGTGCCAGGAACAGCAAGGCCAATCTGTTCAGCGCTTTCCGGATCGCCCCAGACCTCGGCAATAGCACCGGGGCCTTCATCGGAGAAAATCAGAATCTGATGCCCGGTTCTCATCTCAATCCGACCATCCGGACCAAGGGTGGGCCTGCCGTCTGAGCCCACCGCATATGTAGGCGTCTTCTCAGTGAGATAAGCCCAATAGTTATCGATGGCCTGGTTGTTATCAGTTATGGCTTTCTCAGCTGCGGCCAGGCTCTCTTTGGCCTTCCTGAGCTCTCCGAAGAAAGGATTATCCGACAAGCTGCCGAGCTTCGGCCTGCCGTTCGCTAGCCAATAATCGTACTTCTTCTGAATCTCCTCGAGCTTTCCGCGGGCATCTTTGATGGCTTGGTTCAGCTCGGGCTGCCGGGCTTTGCGACCGGCAACGGCCGCTGCAATATTGATTTCATTACCCGCGTACCGGGCTTTGAAGGGTACGCCGTCTAAGTTACCTAGCCCCGGGAAGAGATAAGCGAGTTTGATGGCCTGCGCTGTGGAGAGCGCGCCGAAAAGCTTAGTGAGCTGCGCGCGCCGGTCCAGCGTTGCCGGGGTGGCGGCAAGGCCGGCCAGGGCGGTGATAATCGCCGCATCTATGCCTTCGACTTGATCTCCGGGCCGGGGGAGAGTCCCCGTGAGAAGGGCGGCCAGCTTCCCGCTGCTGTCCTTCATGAACAGCTCTTTGAACTGGTCATTGCTCAGCCCGAGCAGGGTCGCGCGGATCAGGGCCCGGCCGAAGGTCTCCGGGATCACACCATCACCGCTGTTGACCGCTGGCGGGAACTCCCTCGGTAACGCAGTCTCGGCCGCGCGCATCCCGCCCATGGCTTCGGAATCCAGGGCGCGTCTCCTGGCTGCGCATTCCTCCCGCTGTCCCTGAGCTTCTGCGAGCATTCTCTGTGCGGCTATCACCATGGATTCGGCATCGACTAGCTGGTGACGAATGCTGCTGTACAGGAAGAGGTTTGTTTCGACAGCACTGGCTGGGTTCACCGCGAGCCAGGTACTCCGGTCGTTCACCACTGCCTGGTTGGTCTCCAAGGTGAAGTTCCAGGACGCCTCAGTCTGCCGGACCTCATCCATCACGGTCCGCAACCCGGCCAAGCCTTCGTGATAGCTGCTCAGCGTGCCTTGAGCTCGTTGATAAGCAGCCCGGCAAGCCAGCAGAACATCGATGATTGACGTGACTCCTGCTTTCCAGCTCTCAGCGGCTTCGCCTTGCCAGTCGGAGCCGATCCCATCAAGTAGTCTTTGCGCACCTTGGCCTACTCGATCAGTTTCAGCGGACCGGCTCTCGCACCAATCGCGCTGCGAGGAGACATTGGCCAGATTGGCAGCATCCGGCTCAAGGTCAGTCCACTGCATCGTGGCCTCCATCCTCTGAGTCGGTTCTGCAGTGCGCCCAGATTTCGTGATGCTCACCTGCTGGTGTGCTGTTGCCTGATCACTGGACAGGAACTGCGGCAATTACACATTTCAATGTAATTATTACTGCTTCTAGAGTAATGTGGCTTGTCGGATTTTCGCAATACTCGCGTTGAATTTTCCGGAAGCTTACCGGTGGTTATTGCGGTCTGTGCTAGCCGGCCCGATGGTGATCAGTCGCCCAGGCCCCGGGCGGCCAGCGCCTCCGCAGTGGATTCGGCGATTCCCACCGCCGCTACTGCGGTGGGAATCGCATGGGCTCGGAGAGAGCGCTCCAGCCCCCTGGCCCGCGCCGCCTCGCGTACATTGGCATAAGCCCCCAGGAGCATGGGAATGCTCCGGAACATGAGGCTCGTGGTGAGGGCGAGGCGTTCCGGGTCCACGCCCAGGCGGTGCAGACCGGTAGCGCGCGTCAGCGAGGCGATGCTGTCAAGCATCTCGGCCACCGGGGTGGTCAGGCTGAGCAGAGCCGCGGCGTAAACACAGCTGAGCAGCACAGTGACCAATTGTGCTGCGTTCTCCAGGCCGTTCCACTGACCCTGCATGATGCCGCCGGCCCAGAGCTGATAGCCGGAAAGCGCCAGTAGCACAGGCCAGAGCAATGCGAGCGGCCCCCAGAGCATGCGCAGGGGCAGCCCGCTGAGCGGGTAACAGGCCAGAATCAGCGCGAGCAGCACCGACAGCGGAGCCCAGGCCGGCTGGAACATCAGGGGCAGCACGGTGCACAGCAACCCGATGAGGAACATCCCGAGCAGCTTCACGGGATATCCCGCGCGATGCAGCGGGGAATCCCCGGGCAGATACCGCCCGATCAAGACGTTATGCCCGCGCATCGCGGTGCTGCTCCTGCCCGGCGAAGCTTGTGTGCTGCTCCCGGTGGTACTGGTAGTACTGGCTGATCCCGGGGCCCGGCGGGCCGTCATAGACAACGCCGCCGTTGCAGACCCAGAGCAGCCTATCGGCCTCAGCGGCCAGCTCCAGGTCATGTGTGGCGACGATGATCTGCAGCTCTGCACTGAGTTGTTCGAGAGTGCGGCGGAGTCTGAGCGTATTACCCAGGTCGAGGAGCGTCGTGGGCTCGTCCAGCACCAGGACCCGGGGTGAGACGGCGAGCACGCTTGCTAGGGCGACGAGCTGGCGCTCCCCGCCGGAGAGCGCGTAGACGCTCTGCTCGGCATGTGCATCGAGGCCGAACTTCGACAACCAGTGCTCTGCGGCCGCCCGGCGCTCGGCTCGTTGCGGGTGGCTGCGTCGCAGTGAGAGCTCCAGGTCTTCACGCGGGGTGGGCATCACCAGCTGAGACAGCGGATCAGTGAACATGAAGCCGACCATGCGTCGGACCGCCGCCCCCTGTGTCACGGTATCCATACCTTCTACCGTGACGCTGCCCGTACTGGGTCGGATGAGGCCGTTGATGAGCCGAAGCAGGGTGGACTTCCCTGAACCGTTGGCACCGATCACGCTGATCCTGGCTTCAGCCAGGGTCAGGCTCGTCGCCGCCAGGATCTGCTTCTGGGCAGCTGCGGAGGGTGTGCCCGGCGGATTCTCCGCGGACACCGAGGCGGCGTGGAACCGAACGCTCATACTCTGCTTTCGGCGCTTTGGGTGTGTTCTGCGCGATTTGCACCACGATCCGCGCCCCGGCGGGGTATGCGGGCCGGCAAAGCGGGGAACGCGCGATGCAGGCTCAGTGCGATGAGCACCGCCAGGGCTGCTTTCACCAGGTCTCCCGGAATGAACACGATATCGGCGGCTATTGCCGCTTCGGGGGAGAGCCTTCCATTGATCATCATGCCGACTATTCCCACAGCATGATTGAGCAGTAGCCCGGTCAGAGCGGCGAGGCCGAACCAAGAGCCGAGCGCGGCCTGACTGCGGCTGTGCCGGAGCCCGAAGGAGGCAACCGCTCCGATCACTGCGGCAACCAGGACGAAACTCAGCAGGTAGCCCGCGCTGGGGCCGGCCAATACCGCGATGCCGCCGCGGAACCCGGCGAAAACCGGCAGCCCCAGCAGGCCGAGAACGACGTACAGGCCAACTGCGGCAGATGCCCGCCCTGCGCCCAGGAGCAATCCAGTCAGAGTGATCACCAGGGTCTGCAGCGTGAGCGGCACGCTCAGCATATTGCCGATCTGGATCGGCGGGACGACGGAGACGACTACCAGGAAAGCAGCGAACATCGCGATCAAGGAAAGATCGCGTGCACCCCAGCGGTGCTCTGAACTGTTTTTCACGAAGCCTCCCGGTGAAGAGCGCGGACGGTGGGCTGGTGCCCGGATCGCCTCGAGTCTACCGCGTAGCCTGCGCGCAGCAGCAGGCTGCAGTCCTGCGCTGGTCCTGCCGGTAGACTAGAGAGGTTTGCGTTAGCCGATATGACCCGAAGGAATCTCATGATCTCTGTCCAGAACCTTGAGCTGCGAGCTGGTGCGCGGCTGCTCATGGACGAGGTGAGCTTCCGCGTCGATAAAGGCGACAAGATCGGCTTGGTGGGCCGTAACGGCGCCGGGAAGACGACCCTGACCAAGGTCCTGGCGGGGGAAGCGCAGCCGGCTGCGGGCACCGTGACGCGTGGTGGTGAGGTAGGTTATCTGCCGCAGGATCCGCGGACCCCGGACATGGAGCAGCTGGCCCGGGACCGGATCCTGGCTGCCCGAGGCCTGGACCGGGTCACCGCCCAGCTGCGGCAGGCTGAGATCGAGATGGCCTCCGATCAAGACTCTGTCCGGGACCGCGCGATGGCCCGGTACAGCCGGCTCGAGCAGGAGTTCCTGGCGCACGGCGGCTATGCCGCAGAGGCCGAAGCAGCGTCGATTTCCTCCAATCTGGCGCTTCCGCAACGCATCCTCGAGCAGCCGCTGCGCACGCTCTCCGGTGGCCAGCGGCGTCGCGTGGAGCTGGCCCGGATCCTGTTCTCCGGCGCGGAGACGATGCTGTTGGACGAGCCGACGAATCACCTGGACGCGGATTCTATCGCCTGGCTGCGCGACTTCCTGAAATCGCACCAGGGCGGCTTGATCGTGATCAGCCACGATGTGGAACTGCTAGAGGCCACGGTCAACAAAGTCTTCCACCTGGACGCCAATAGATCGGTGATCGATCAGTACAACCTGGGCTGGAAGAAGTATCTGCAGCAGCGTGAAACCGACGAGCGCGCCCGGAAGCGGGAGCGGGCGAACGTCGAGAAGAAAGCCGGAGTGCTGCTCACACAGGCGGATAAGATGCGCGCCAAAGCCAGCAAAGCCGTGGCCGCCCAAAATATGGCCCGTCGAGCTGAGCGGATGCTGGCCGGGCTGGCCGATGAGCGTCAGGCGGACAAAGTCGCCGCGCTGCGCTTCCCGGAACCCTCGCCCTGCGGCAAAACACCCCTGACGGCTGAGGGCCTGAGCAAATCGTATGGCTCGCTGGAGATATTCACCGATGTCGACCTCGCCATCGACCGAGGCTCTAAAGTGGTCGTGCTGGGGCTCAACGGTGCGGGTAAGACCACTCTGTTGCGCATGCTGGCGGGTTTCAGCGAACCGGATACCGGTTCGATCCTGCCTGGGCACGGCCTGAAAGTGGGGTATTACGCACAGGAGCACGAGACGCTGGATGTCTCCCGGACGGTTCTGGAGAATATGCGCTCAACGGCACCGGCGAGCCTGACCGACACCCAGATCCGCAATATCCTCGGCTCCTTCCTCTTCAGCGGGGAAGACGTGGATAAACCCGCGGGTGTGCTCTCCGGCGGGGAGAAGACGCGGCTGGCGCTTGCCACCATCGTCGCCTCCAGCGCCAACGTCCTGCTGCTCGATGAGCCGACGAACAACCTTGACCCGGCCAGCCGGGACGAGATCCTCGGTGCGCTGCGGAACTACACCGGCGCTGTGGTTCTGGTGAGTCACGATGAAGGGGCAGCGGCGGCGCTCAACCCGGAACGGGTTCTGCTGCTTCCGGATGGTGCCGAAGACCTCTGGAACGACGAGTACCTGGACCTCATCAGCCTGGCCTAACGGAACATCAGCTTGACCTAACGGAACGCAGTCAAAACCGGACCAGGAGCAGTAGCCGCGTCAGGTCACATTGCTGTTGCGGCGGCGTTCCGGCTGAACCACAGAGGTGCCGCTGGTGTACCCCTGAGCGTCGAGCAGGGCGTCCTCTTCATCTTCGGACGTGGGTTTGCTACCTGGCCGGTGATGACGGCGCTGAGCCGTGCGTCGGGCCGCTGCGGCCGCCCGTGCTGCCGGGCTGTGCCCTAGATCGGCGTCGTCATCGGGGCCGCCTGGGCCCGCCGCGCTATCGGGGCCGCCGAGGATGTCGAGCTCGGCATCCTCGCGGTTGATCCTGGCCTGCTGCCTGGCGATATAGCCGAAGCCTACGAAGAACAGCACCCCGAAGGCGTACCACTGCATCGAATAGGAGAGGTTGGCGCCTTCGTTGACACTCGGTTTGGCGAAAGGCTCCGGATTCTGCGTAGCAGCCGGCTGTTCCTCGGCCATCTGCAGATAACTGCCCGTGAAGATTGGGTAGCCCAGTTCCTGCTCATACGCCGGGAGGTTGATTGAGGCGATTTGGCCCTCCGGTGCGCCTCGCTGCAGTACCGGCTCGCTTGAGCGAAGTCGCCCGAGCAGGGTGATCTGCCCGGAAGCCGGTTGCGGCACAACATCCGGCCGGCCCGACTCCCGTTCGCCGATCGGCAGCCAGCCGCGGTCGATGATCACAATTTCCCCGGTGGTCAGGCGGAAGGGAACCACTACTTCATAGCCGGGCTGCCCGTTAGAGGGCCGATTGCGCACCACTCGCTGATCCTCGGTGAGATATTCACCGGTCAGCTTGATCGGTGTCCATTCCCGATTGCGGTCGAAACTCTCCAGCCAGGGCCTGGCCTGGCTGAGCTCCACGGGATCAGCCGAATAGTTACTGTTGATCCGGGTGATGTTGGCGACGACTTCATTGCGCCGCTCCATCTGCCACATGCCCAGGCTCACGCAGACGGTGGCGAAGAACGCGGTCAGGGCAAGATAGCCCAGCCAGCGTTTCGTCAGCAGGAATCTGTACATCAGTGCGTTGTGCCTTCGCCGTTGCCAGGGGTGGCCCTAGAAGTATCGGGAATATTGTTTCTAGAGCCTGAACTATCGACACTATCGAGCGGTAGCGTCTGGCGCCAAAACCCGCGCAACCCGAGGTAGTCTTCCAGCCACTGACGGTGCTCGGAGCAGGCGAGCCAGATTTTGCGCCGCTCTGGCGTATGTAGCCGGGGGTTGTTCCAGAGGATCTGCCACTGACCATCGTGTCGGCAGCCCTTACGAGAGCAGCGCGGCGATTCGCCGTCCAGATCTTGCCCAGGAGTACCGCCCAGGCTGTCGAGAAAGCTCATGTAGGGCTTCCAGCAGGCCGTTGTTCCCCGGTTTCTTCGGGCTCGTCCGGGACCACTTCGCCCTGCAGCAGAGTCTGAGCGGCGGTGGGTTCCTGGTCTACGTGCTCCGAAGCCGGATCTACAGAATCACGACTGTCAGCGATCTCATCCTGCGGGGCCTGAGTGAGCAGGGCATTCTGGTCCGGCCGAACGGTATCGCCCCCGCCGTTGGCGATGATCACGGCGAACCAGGGCAGGAAGACTGCGCCCGCAATCGGAACCAGCTTCCACAACCCATCGACGAAGAACATCGCGAAGAGGCACACCATGCGGATACCCATGGCGATGGAGTACTTGACGAGGCGGCGGTGTATATCGTCGCTGTGCGAGGTATGCGCGGTGGTAATGTTCTGCACATCTTCCCGGGATCGCCCCCAGGTTTTCCCGGCGTGGCCGGGCGCGGCAGGGTCTGCCGGATCTGCTTTGCTCACGATGCCTGTTCTGACTTGTTCGATGCGGCGCGCTCACGTCGCCTGAGGTTTCAGCCTCCCCTTCAGCGTTGCATAGAAAACCTGGAGAAAACTTAGCGGAAACCGGATATTGATATTCTCGCACCGCGGCAGGGGATGGACAACCGGGCCGGCACCATCGCGCGCCCGCTGACCGTGCTTCCGCTGCTATGCCATGATGCGCGGTAGGATTCAAGGCGATGCCGCAGAAGATGAAACCCCGAAGAAACTGCACCCGCGCAGATGCGAGCAGATGTGAGAGGCCTTGATGACTGACCATACGCCGGCTGCCGAAGCCGTCCCCACTGAACCCGAATCCGGCCAAGCCGCCCAGCCCGCTCAGCAGCCGCGCAGCGTCCTCATCACCGGGGGCAACCGCGGGATCGGCCTGGCTATCGCGAAGGCTTTCGCCGCCAACGGCGATAAAGTGGCGGTCACCTACCGCTCCGAGGTCCAGCTGCCCGAGGGCATCCTGGGCGTCCGCGCGGATGTCACGGATGAAGTCAGTCTTGACGCGGCGTTCAGTGAAGTCGAGGCCACTCACGGGCCGGTGGAGATCCTCGTGGCCAACGCCGGTATCACCAAGGACACGCTTCTGCTGCGGATGAGCGAAGATGATTTCACCTCTGTGCTCGATACGAACCTCACCGGGGCCTTCCGCGTGCTGAAGCGAGCCATCAAGGGCATGATCCGGATGCGAAAGGGCCGGGTCATCTTCATTTCCTCGGTGAGCGGCCACTACGGCGCCCCCGGGCAGGTCAATTACTCCGCGTCCAAAGCCGGTTTGATCGGCATCGCGCGTTCGCTGACCCGTGAGCTGGGCTCTCGGAACATCACCGCGAATGTGGTGACACCGGGCTTCGTCGTCACCGATATGAGCGGCCAGCTGCCGGAGGAGACGCAGAAGCAGTACCTTGCCTCAGTCCCGGCAGGGCGCTTCGCCGAGGCGGAAGAGATCGCCGCAGTGGTGCGCTGGCTGGCCGGGCCGGAGGCGGCCTACATCTCGGGGGCCGTGATCCCAGTGGACGGCGGCCTGGGCATGGGCCACTAGTCGGGCCCGATAAGAGCAAGCAGCGGAGCAGCAGTAGAACTGATAGGAGCAGTCGCAGATGGCGCAGCAGGAAAGCCTTGCCGGTAAAACGGTGATCGTGACCGGATCATCACGGGGGATCGGTGCGGATGTAGCGAAGAACCTCGCCGAGCAGGGGGCCGCAGTAGTGGTCAACTACCGGCAGAAAGCCCCCCGGGCGGAAAAAGTCGTCAAGGACATCGAGGCCGCCGGTGGCAAAGCCGTGGCGGTCGGTGCGGATCTCACCGCAGAAGCCGATGTCCAGGGCCTCGTGGATGCCGCGGTGCAGAACTTCGGCGGTCTGGATCTGCTGGTGCTCAACGCTTCGGGCGGCATGGAGACTGCAATGGGCGAAGACTACGCCATGCGATTGAACCGCGATGCTCAGGTGTCCATGCTGCGCGCCGCGGCGAAGGCCATGCCGCGCGGATCCCGAGTGGTCTTCGTGACGAGTCACCAGGCGCATTTCATCGATACCGTCCCCACGATGGACGCCTATGAGCCGGTGGCCCGGAGCAAGCGGGCGGGGGAAGACGCGATCCGCGAGCAGATCCCGGCGCTTACCGAGCAGGGCATCGACGTGGTGGTGGTCTCCGGCGACATGATCGAGGGGACGATCACCGCGACGCTCCTGAACCGTGCGGAGCCGGGCGCTATCGAAGCCCGCCGGGCGGACGCCGGCAAGCTCTACAGTGTTGCGGAATTCGCCGCTGAAGTCTCCCGGATGGCCACCGCGGAGGTGCCTACAGGCCACACCGAGCTGGTCGGCGGAGCGGAATCCTTCCTCAGCGCCGGCTGAGTTCCGTTCCGCTGAGCGGCAGCGCGAGGTCCAGCCGGTTGATGGCGGCATCTGCTGCCGCGCGTACCGCGGGCTTGGCCCGGTAGGCAAGACTCAGCCCGGCGGCGGCGAGCATATCCAGATCGTTGGCACCATCACCGATCGCTATCGTCGCGTGCACGGGAACATCGAAGTCCTCTGCCCAATGGTGCAGCTTCGTCGCTTTCATGGTCTTGTCCACAACGGTGCCATTGACCGTTCCGGTGAGTTTTCCCTCCTGGACACCAAGGTCATTAGCAAGAGCTGCATCAAGGTTCCAGGATTCGGCAAGGGGCTCGAGAATCTGCTGAAAGCCTCCCGAGACAGCGGCCACTCGGTGGCCTGCAGCGTGGGCTCCGGAGATGAGCTCCTGAGCGCCTGGGGAAAGCCGGACGAGGTCCCGGACTTCGCGCAGAACCGACACCGGCAGGCCGGCGAGCTGCGCCACCCGTGATCGCAGGCTCTGCTCGAAGTCGGGCTCCCCGCGCATGGCTGCTTCTGTGACTTCGCGGACTTCGGCCTCTTTTCCGGCGAATCGGGCCAGCAGTTCGATGACTTCCTGTTCGATGAGGGTGGAATCGACATCCAGGATGAAGAGTTTGCGCTCCGCGCTCAGCAGTGACCACGGAACCTCGACGATCTCGATGTCCGCAGGGATTCGGGGCGATGGGGGATCGAGTGAGCCGGGGCCCGCCGAGGAGGCTGACCATACGGTGATCTCACCCAAGGTTCCAGAATGCTCCGCGGAGGAGCCCAAGAGCGCTGCGGCGGCCTCCCGGTCCAGGCCAGGGCCATAGCAGAAGGTGCGGGAAGCGCTCTGGTGCATGCAGTTCAGTCTAGTCAGACTAAGGGGCCCGGAAGTGGTCTGGAAGTGGTCCGGCTCTGTCGCGTTTCGCACTCGGCCCACTTGGTAGCTAAGGTCTAGTGCTATGGGCGATGTTCTGGAATTATCCGCGGTGCGCGTGGAACGCGGCGGGAAGGCTCTGCTGGATGATCTCTCGTGGAGCGTCGGCGACGATGAGCGCTGGGTGATCCTGGGCCCCAATGGTGCGGGTAAGACCACATTGCTGCAGCTCGCCGCAGCCCGTATGCATCCCACCTCCGGGGTCGCGGGGATCCTCGATGAAGTGCTCGGCGCCGTGGATGTCTTCGAACTGCGGCCCAGGATCGGGCTGGTCTCCGCCTGGCTGGCCCAGCAGATCCCGGAGCACGAAACCGTTCTCAATGCCGTCGTCACAGCCGCTTACGGGGTGACCGGACGCTGGCGGGAGGAGTACGAGCGCGACGATGAGCGCCGTGCTTTCCAGCTGCTCGGCGACTGGGGGATGGGAACTTTCCTGAACCGGCCCTTCGGTTCGCTCAGCGAGGGTGAGCGCAAACGTGTACAGATCGCCCGGGCATTGATGACAGACCCTGAACTGCTGCTTCTCGATGAGCCCGCGGCGAGCCTCGATCTCGCCGGACGGGAGCGCCTGATTGCCCGGCTCAGCGAGCTCGCCCGGGACGCCCTGGCCCCGGCGATGGTCATCGTGACCCACCATGTTGAGGAAGTGCCTCCCGGATTCACCCATGCCATGCTCATGCGCGATGGTGCTGTGGTTGCCCAGGGGAAGCTCGCCGAGGTGCTGACCGAGGAGAATCTCTCCGAGACTTTCGGAATGCCTTTGCGGCTCAGCGAGCGCGAAGGGCGTTATAGCGCCGTGGCCCGAGCCTGACCTCCAGATGACCAGCATCAGCGTGGATTGGCTTGGCGGTCTAGAGCTCTGGCAAGTCCTTCTCATCGCTTTAGCCGGCCTCTGGGCGGGTGCGATCAATACGGTGGTCGGCTCAGGCACCTTCGTGACCTTCCCGACGTTGCTCGCACTCGTATACCCGCCGGTGACCGCTGCGATCTCGAATGCCATGGGCCTGGTCGCGGGCAATGCTTCTGGGGCCTGGGGGTACCGTTCGCAGCTCAAAGGCTACGGCCGCCAAGTGCGCAGGCTCTTGCCGGCCTCTTTGCTCGGCGGCGTGCTCGGGGCAATGCTCCTGCTGAATCTCTCCGCCAGCGTCTTCCAAACCGTCGCGCCGGTGCTGATCGTGATCGCCCTGCTGCTGATTATCTTCCAGCCGAGGCTGCAGCGATGGGTTGCGGCAAGGCGGCAGCGCGGTCAGTCGGACGGTATTCAGCCTGATGCTGTTCGGCCTGCGCAGAATAGCGGTAACGGCGGAATGGTTGCTGCTGGTGCTGCCGGGCTGCTGCTCACCGTGCTGGTCTTCCTCACGGGGGTCTACGGCGGGTATTTCGTGGCAGCTCAGGGGATCATCCTGGTGGGGATTCTGGGCATCTTCCTCAACGGGACGATGCAGAGCGCTAATGCCATGAAGAACGTCCTGGTGCTGGGCGTCAATATAGTAGCCGCCTGCTCCTACCTGATTTTTGCCTTTGATCGGATTGCCTGGCCGGTGGTCGCGATCATCGCCGTGTCCTCATTGCTCGGAGGTTACATCGGTTCGAAAATCGGCCAGAGGCTATCTCCGGTGGTTCTGCGCGGTGCCATCGTGGTGCTCGGGCTCGTGGCGCTGTACTTCATGATCGCCGGGCAACGATGAGTGACCCGCAGCTCATCCGTCTGGAGCGTTCCGATGACCCGCGGGTCGCCGATTACACCCGGCTCAGCGACTCCCGCCTGCGACAGCTGCTGGAGCCCGAACACGGGATGTACATCGCGGAGAGCTCGCTCGTGCTGCGCCGGGCTCTGGCCGCCGGCCATCAGCCGAGATCCTTCTTCCTGGCTGAGAAGTGGCTGGACAGCCTGGCCGATGTCTTCGCCGCCCACCCGCACGTGCCGGTTTTCTGCGGCTCAGATGAGCTGCTGGAAGAGATCACCGGATTCCACCTGCATCGGGGCGCGCTTGCCGCGATGCATCGTCCGATGCCCCGGGACTACCGGGAGCTGCTTCAAGGGGCCCGCAGAGTAGCGGTGCTGGAAGACATCGTGGACCATACGAATCTCGGCGCGATCTTCCGTAATGCGGCAGCTCTGGGAATGGACGCGGTGCTGCTGAGTCCGCGCTGCGCCGATCCGCTGTACCGACGCAGCATCCGCGTCAGCATGGGCACGGTCTTCCAGGTGCCCTGGGCCCGGATCGAGCCGTGGCCCGAGGCCTTGGCTCTGCTGCGCCATAACGGTTTCGACCTTGCCGCCCTGGCGCTGACCGAGGATGCGCAGAGCCTCGAAGAATTCAGCAGGGATCTTCCGGAGCGCCTGGCCCTGCTGTTCGGCACAGAGGGCCCGGGGTTGAGTTCCGCGGCTCTGGGGGAGGCTTCCCGGAAAGTAGTCATCCCAATGGCCGGGGGTGTCGATTCGCTCAATGTCGCCTCGGCGTCAGCTATTGCATTCTGGTCTACAAACAGAGGGCCGGTGCAGTGAAGGGTTGCGGCGGGCAGTGAATCATAAGCCGTGGTTCATGCGGCGCTTGAGACCTGGATCAGGGTTTCAGCCGCGCGGCGGGCCTGGCCCGCGGATTCCGCGGTCCCGCTGATCGCGGCTGTGGTTTGTGCGCCCTCGGCCAGGATGGCCAGCTGGGCCGCGAGTTCCTCGCTGCCGCCGGCCTCGGCGACCAGTCGTGACAAGTACCCCTGGAACGATTGCTTGTGTAGCCGGGCGACTTCGGCGACCGCGGGGGAGACGGCACCCAGTTCCCCGAAGGCGTTGATGAATCCGCAGCCCCGGAAGGAATCGGTGGCGAACCACTCGGCGAGGTAGTCGTAGACGGCGAGCAAGCGGGCGCGTAGGGATTCGCCACGATTCACGGCATCCGTGACGCCGTCGGTCCACATTTGGTGCCGATACTGTAGGACCGCTAAGACGATCTCCTCCTTGGAAGAGAAGAGCGTGTATAGGCGCTTCAGGGATACTCCGGAAGCAGCGCGCAGCTCGTCCATTCCCACCGCCTGGATGCCGCGTCCGTAGTAGAGGGCATCCGCGGTTTCAATGATTTGTTCACGTACTTTTCCCTGACTCATACCCCTAGTGTACTTGCGGGAGAACCATCGTTCCCGTTGGGTCTATGGCATAGGAGAACGAACGTTTTCAACATTTATCACGGAAGGGATCGTCATATGCCATTCGTTGCTGTAGGAACCGAGAACTCCAAGCCCATCCACCTGTATGTGGAAGATCACGGTGAGGGGCAGCCCGTCGTGCTCATTCACGGGTATCCGCTGGACGGCTCCTCCTGGGAGAAGCAGACTGCGGCACTCCTGGACGCCGGTTACCGGGTCGTCACGTATGATCGGCGCGGCTTCGGCAAGTCCGATAAGCCCACCACCGGACACGACTACGACACCTACGCCGCTGACCTGAAAGCGGTGCTCGAAGAGCTGGATCTGCGCGATGCGATCCTTGTCGGCTTCTCCATGGGAACCGGCGAGGTCGGCCGTTATCTGAGCAAGTACGGCTCCGACCGGGTGGCGAAAGCAGCTTTCCTCGGCTCACTCGAACCGTTCCTCCTCAAAACCGATGACAACCCGTCGGGAGTCCCGCAGGAAGTCTTCGACGGACTCCTGGAAGCGGTAAAAGAAGACCGCTACGCCTTCTTCACCGATTTCTTCGATGACTTCTTCAACACCAAGGACTACTTGGGTAACAGGCTCAGCGAAGAAGCACTCGCTGCTAATAAGAACCTGGCCTATGCGGCCTCCCCGTACGCTTCCATCTGGGCACAGCCCACTTGGCTCACCGATTTCCGTGCGGCTATCGACGCAATCACGGTGCCATCCCTTATCGTGCACGGCACCGCCGATAATATCCTGCCGATCGACTCGACGGGGCGGGAGTTCACCAAAGCCCTCCCCACTGCCGAATACGTGGAGATCGAAGGAGCCCCGCAAGGTATGCTCTGGACCCACGCCCAAGAGGTCAATGACATTCTCCTGGACTTCCTGGCCAAGTAGCCGCAATCATCCATAAAGCAAGTAAGCCATTGAAAGCGAACGGAGAAGATCATGGCGCACGAGAAAACCGCTGAACTCGCCCAGCAGCTCAAGGCTTTGCATGAGGCACCGGAGATCCTGCGGGTCGTCAACGTCTGGGATGCCATCAGCGCCAAGACGGTAGCTGCCCTGTCGGAGACGAAAGCGATTGCCACAGCAGGTCATTCCATCGCCGCCACCTATGGTTATGAGGACGGCGGGATGCCTCTGGACACTGCGCTAGCAGGGGTCAAGGTCATCGCGGACGCCGTCGATCTGCCGGTTACCGCGGACCTTGATGACGGTTATGAGGATCCGGCTGAGACCATTCGCCGGGCAATTGCGCTGGGTGTTGTTGGGGCTAATGTCGAAGATCGGCTCCGGCCTTTCGGCGAAGCCGTAGCCCGCGTCAAAGCGATCACTTCGGCCGCTGAGGCCGAGGGCGTGGCTTTCCAGCTCAACGCTCGTACCGATGCCATCGCCAAGGCGGGTGACCGGCCTATTCAGGAGAGCATCGAAGACGCCATCGCTCGGGGCCGGGCCTTCCTGGATGCCGGTGCCGCCCTCGTCTTCGTCCCCGGCGCGCTTAGCCGTGAGGTCGTCGAGCCTCTCGTCGAAGGACTCGGACGAGGCAAGTTGTCCGTGATCGGCGCACCGGGAGCGCTCTCGGCCGGTGAGATGCAGGAGCTCGGGGTGGCTCGTATCTCCTATGGCCCCTTCACCCAGCGGGTGGCCCTGCACGCGCTCCAGGAGCTTGCTGTTGATCTCTACGGAACCGGAGTCGTGCCGAGCGATACTCCGGCTCTGAACTAGTGTTTTCAGGTTCTCGCGTTCAGCACTGAACCCGGGGGACCGGAACCGCCGCAGCCGGGTGCCGCTCATCTGAGCGGCACCCGGCTTTTCTTCGCTGGAATCCGTGGGCAGGCTCGCAGTCGACTAGCCATCTGACCGCTTATGGGTAAACTCGCGGTATGCACAAAGGAGATCGAGCCGCGGATTTCGAGCTGTCGGATCAGCACGGTGAACCCGTGAAACTCACTGCCCTTCTGGCGCAGGGCCCCGTAGTGCTTTTCTTCTACCCGTTGGCGATGAGCGGCGGATGCACCCAGGAAGTGTGCCACTTTCGCGATCTGGGCGAGCAATTCGACCAGTTGGGCGCACAGCCGGTAGGTATCAGCCGGGACAGCGTAGAGCGTCAGGCCGAGTTCGCGCAGCGGAACGCGGTTGCGTACCCCTTGCTGTCGGACCCCCAGGAAGAGGTCATCGAAGCTTATGGCGTCAAGCGCCGCCTGCTCGCCAAACTGCTTCCGGTCAAGCGCTCCACTTTTGTGATCGCGCAGGATGGCAAGATCCTGGAGGTCATCTCGAGTGAGACGGATATGCGCGTTCACGCCGAGCGAGCCCTGAAAGTGCTGCAACAGAACCAAGGCTGAAGTCGGGCACCCGCTCTGCGGGCAGTTCGGATTCTTGCATCGGAACGGGTAGAATGAACTGTTAGCCCGCTGATGCTGGCCTGTCCGGAGTTTACCGGCGGCCCAAGAACGGGCATTTTCCGTGTTTTATGAGGACTGGCAAAATCCAGGCCTAGAAGAGAAAAGGCACCAACCGTGAAAAGCGATATTCACCCGAAGTATGAGGCCGTGGTCTTCAACGACCTGGCTTCCGGCAAGAAATTCCTCACTCGTTCCACTGTAACGAGCGAGAAGACCATCGAATGGGAAGACGGCAACACCTACCCGGTGATCGACGTCGAAATCTCCTCCGAGAGCCACCCCTTCTACACGGGCAAGCAGCGCATCATGGACAGCGCCGGCCGTGTGGAGCGCTTCAACGCTCGCTTCAAGGGCTTCGGCAAGAAGTAGACTTCAAGCAACACCGAACGCCCCGCCGGTCACTGAGATCTCAGTCACCAGCGGGGCATTTGTCGTTTAAGTTCCGGTTAAGGTCCGCGGCTCTGATGCATGATGGATATATGACAGGTTCGCAGCGTCAAGGTCAGTACAAAGTCCCCGGAGGGAAGCTCGTCGTGGCCGATCTTCGGGTCGATGGAGACGCCCTCAGCGATATCTCCATCAACGGGGATTTCTTCCTCGAACCGGATGCTGCTCTCGCGGATATCAATACCGCGCTGATCGGCCTTCCCGCGAGCACCTCGGCTGCGGAACTCGCGTCCGCGATCAGGGCCGGGCTGCGCCCCGAGGCCACGCTCTTCGGTTTCTCCCCGGAGGCGGTCGCCATCGCGGTGCGCCGGGCACTAGGAAAAGCCACGACCTGGGAAGATCACGAATTCGATGTCATTGAGCCCGTATCGTTGAGCGCTTTGCAACATGCTGCCCTGGATGAGGTGATCACCCGGCAAGTGGGTGCGGGGGAGCGCCGCCCCACCTTGCGATTCTGGGAATGGCAGGCTCCGTCCGTGGTGATCGGCAGTTTCCAATCGCTTCGTAACGAAGTGGACGCCGAGGCCGCGGAGCGCTTCGGTGTGACCACGGTGCGTAGGATGAGCGGCGGCGGAGCCATGTTCATGGAGCCGGGCAACGCCATCACCTATTCGCTTTCGGTGCCACAGACCCTGGTGAACGGCATGAGCTTTGCCGAATCCTATCCCTTCCTCGACGCCTGGGTGATGGAGAGCCTGGAGCGCCTCGGCATCAAGGCGAATTACGTGCCCCTTAACGACATCGCCAGCGAACAGGGCAAGATCGGCGGTGCTGCGCAGAAGCGCTTGAGCAACGGCGGGCTGCTGCACCACGTCACGATGTCCTACGACATGGACGCCGATAAGCTGACCCAGGTACTGCGCATCGGCCGGAAGAAGCTGTCGGATAAGGGCATCGTCTCGGCGAAGAAGCGCGTGGACCCCTTGCGCAGCCAGACTGGCCAGAGCCGGGAAGACATCATGAGCACCATGATCTCGACCTTCGAGTCCCGATATGTCACGCATCGGGCGGAGCTCAGCGCGGAGGATATCGCGGTGGCCGACGGTCTCATCGACACCAAATTCGGGACCGCGGAATGGACAGCGCGGGTGCCGTAATTCCCTGAAAGTCAGGGAAAGGGATCCTGGGTGTTGCCTCAAATCCCTTGTGGGTCGAGGTTGATCGGCCTATTATTCCTTGTATGGGAAGCCGTGATTTTCCGCGAAGGTCATTTTTATCCGTGGGCCTGGTCTCAGCCGGTTCGGTGGCTCTGCTGGGCACGGCGCAGAGCGCTTTCGCCGAAGCCTCGCTTCCGTCCCCGCCCGCTGACCCGGTCGGCGTGGACACTCGGATGACCTCCGAGGGCACCTGGGTCTCGGATGCCAGTGCCGGCCTGGGCTGTCCGCTAGGGAAAGGCTAAGTCATGGTTCCCGTGAAATGGTTCCCCTCGCCGAATTACACCGGCGGGAGGCAAGGCAGCCGGGTGGAGTTCATCGTCATCCATTACATCGTGGGCACTCTGGCCGCAGCCGATGCCACTTTCACGAAGGCCAGCAGCCAGGTGAGCGCGCATTACGGCATCGGCGAAGGCGAGCTGCATCAGTATGTGAGCGAGCTGAACACCGCGTGGCATGCGGGTAATTTCAATATCAATACCCGCAGCATCGGCATCGAGCATTCGGCGGATCCGAATCGGGCTCCTGACGAATTCACCTACAACACGTCGATTGAGCTCTGTGCTCAGACCTGCCGGAAGTACGGGCTGAATCCGCGTACCGCGATCATCCCGCATAAGCAGATTGTCGCCACCCAGTGCCCGGGCACCGTCAATATCCAGCGGATCATCGACGGCACTGCCCGGGCGCTGGGAGTCTGAACAAGCGGCCTAGGAGGGCGAAGCCTGCCACATCCTCAGGATGAAGCCGCCCGCGACGGCGGTGACGGCCAGAAGCACTGCCCAGCCGAACAGCCGCCAAGCCCAGCGGGCTGGCAGGTCATCGCCATCAGCCATGCGGATACCCCGTTCTGAAGTACTGGCCTGTTTACTCGGCTGATTCTGCTCCGTCACCAGCCGCGCGGTCAATAGCGGTGATCAGCCTTCGGCGCTCTTTGCTGATCCACTGGCCGTCCGTGTAGTTTTTTATGAAGGTCTCCGCGAAGTCCACCGGATCTTCGCCGATGAGGGAGCGGATCGGGGTCTGCTCTGCTGCGGCCTCTTCGAAGAGATCGGCGAGGTCTCCCAGCATGGTGACCAGGACGTCGCCCTGTGAAATAGCGCCGAAGTACATGAAGTATCTTCCCAATGCTTCGGCGGCCGTGCGGTAGTTCTCCGGCAGGGCCGCGATTCGGGCTTTGTTCTCCCGCCAGCGCCGTTTATCGGCGAGATCCCCGGTGATTTTTTCGATGAGCATGTTATTTCCCTTCGTTGCGGAGTTGAGCGAGACGGTCGGTCAGGGAATCCCAGGTCGACCAGAATTCGGAGAGGTACGCTGCGCCCTTGTCGTTGAGGGCGTACACCTTGCGCGGCGGCCCTTTTTCCGAGGGCACTTTGTTGACATTGACCAGACCGCGCTGCTCGATCCGGATGAGCAGGGCATAGATCGTGCCTTCGGCGATATCGGCGAATCCCTGTTTCCGCAGGCGGGCGGTGATCTCATACCCGTAAGCGGGGCGCCGGGTCAGAAAAGCTAGAACAACGCCCTCCAGAACGCCTTTGAGCATCTCTGTCGTCTGTTTGCCCATAGAAACCTCCTGGCTACTCAGTATTACTGAGTACTGCTATATAGAAACACTGAATAGCCAGGTTGCAACTGCTCCGTAAGCCGGGGGAGGGCGGCTCAGCCGGTCGCGTCGATAACTGCCAGCTGGGCCCTTAGATCGCGTAGCGCCTGGTCCTGACCTTCAAGAATGATCCGGCGCAGGCCGCCTGGAGCCTGGGGGTGTTGCGCGAGCCAGGAGGTGGCGCGCTGCGGAAGTCGGTGATCCTCGGCGGCGAGTCCTGCCCTGGCATCTTCACCGGGGAAGAGCTCTTTGATGATGCGGCTCGCGATTTCGATGCTGTGCTGCTCCCAGATGGTCTCCAGCAGGTCGAAGTACTGGTCGTCGTATTCTTCCCTGAGCCGTGATGGCCCGGCGCGGAAGCCGCTCAGCCGGGCGCTGATCTCATCATTGGACAGCCGGTTAGTCGAGCTGTCTTCGGTCAACACCGAGCCCAGTACGCTGCGCCAGGCTTCCGCTTTGGCCTCGGCCAGAGGGCGGGCCTCCAGCGCCAGCTGCAGGCCAGTAGCCGCGACGGAGCCGCGATCATGGGAAAGCTGCTGCTCCAGCTCGGAGCGGCCCATGTTTCCTAGGGCTGCCAGGCTGCCGAGAATCCGCCAGCGCAGATCGGTGTCCACCACCAGACCTTCCGGCCCTTCAGCAGCCAGTAACTGGTGCAGCTTCGGTACGAGCGCATCGCGACCGGCCTCGGCTCCGGGGAGTCCCGAAGCAGCCAGGCCTCGGGCCCAGGCCAGTTGTGCATCGCTGCCGGGCTCGGCTGCTTCCAGCTGCTCGATCAGCGTGCTGATGAACTGTTTGCGGAGCGCCTCGCGGCCCTGCTGCGGCGCATAGTGCTCCAGCGCGGAGAGTGCGTTCTCCAGCAGCCCGGAGAGCACCGAGACATCGGTTTCCCCGGCTGCATGCCGGCTGACGGCTGCCATGTAGTCCGCAGCGGGGAGAATTCCGTCCCGGCAGAGATTCCACAGTGCCGACCAGCACAGGGCACGGGCGAGCGGATCCTGCAGAGCGGATAACCCAGGGGGCTCATTCCCGAGCAGCGCGCCCAGCGAGCCCGCATCAAGGCGGATCTTCGCATAGCTGAGATCATCGTCGTTGAGCAGCAGCACGGCAGGGCGGCGAGCGCCGGCCAGCTCGGGAACCTCAGTCCATTCACCGTCCACCTCAACGGGTATCGAGGCGGTGCGGACCAGCCCGCCCTGCCCGTCGTCGTCATAGCAGCCGAGGTTCAGCCGGTGCGGGCGGAAAGCCTTCTCACCGGTGACCGGATCGAGTGCTTCCTGACGCACTCGGACCCGTTGCATGCTATTGCCGTCTGCCTGGATCTCCAGGCTCAGCGTGGAGATCCCGGAATTGCGCAGCCAGCGCCGAGCCCAATCGGACATATCCCGCCCCGATGCCTCGCTCAGCACCGTCAAGAAGTCATCCAGCGTGGTGTTCCCGAAAGCATGCTGTCTGAAGTACGTCCGGGCCGCACTGAAGAACGCCTCCGAGCCCACATACGCCACTAATTGCTTGAGGACTGAAGCCCCCTTGGCGTAGGTGATGCCGTCGAAGTTCTGCTTAGCGGCTTCCAGATCCACGATATCGGCGACGATCGGGTG
Source organism: Acaricomes phytoseiuli DSM 14247 (assembly GCF_000376245.1). Classification (GTDB taxonomy): domain Bacteria; phylum Actinomycetota; class Actinomycetes; order Actinomycetales; family Micrococcaceae; genus Renibacterium; species Renibacterium phytoseiuli. Next base: position 21,415 of record NZ_AQXM01000042.1, read on the forward strand.
CGTCGTGGGCAGCTGGTCCTGCGAATACGCCCAGGCTTTGCGACGATTGGCGAAGGCGACCCAGGAGGCCTCTGCCCAGTCCGTCGCATCGGCGACGGCACGGGTGCCCATGTAGTCGGCAAAAGATTCCTTGAGCCACAGGTCATCCCACCAGCGCATCGTGACCAGATCGCCGAACCACATATGCGCCATCTCATGCAGCAGAGTATTGGCCCGCTGCTGGTACTGGGCGTCCGTTCCCCGGGAGGTGAAGACATAGTCGTCGGTGAAGGTCACCAGGCCCGGATTCTCCATAGCGCCCAGGTTGTACTCGGGGACGAAAGCCTGATCGTACTTGCCGAAGGGGTAGGGGTACTGGAAGGCGCCGTGGAAGTAGTCCAACCCTTTGCGCGTCAGTTCGAAGATCGCCTCGGCGTCGAACTTCTCTGCGGCGGAGGATCGGCAATAAGCAGCCAAGGCGATGCCCTCGGGGTGCGTGGGGCCAGACCAGGAGCTTTCGAACTTCGCGTACTGCCCGGCGATGACGCAGGTGATGTAACTGGAGATCGGCTCCGTCTGCGCGAAATGCCAGTGGTTCAAAGAGGCCTCGCCGGGGGTCTCTGAGCGGCTTTCCTCGGCTCCGTTGGAGGCCACCTGCCACTCCTGCGGGGCGATCACATCGAAACGGTAAGTCGCTTTGAGGTCCGGCTGCTCGAAGTTGGCGAATACCCTCCGGGCGTCCGCGGGCTCGTACTGTGTGTAGAGGTAGATCTTGCCGTCTTCCGGATCGACGAAGCGGTGCAGGCCCTCACCGGAGCGAGAATAAGCAGCGGTGGCCTCGATGATGACCTGGTTGCGCTCATGCAGCCCCGACAGCTGGATTCGAGCGCCGTCATAGGCGATGGCTCCGCTATCCAGCTCAACGCCGTTCAGCGTCACGCACTCGACGGAATGGCCGATGAAGTCCACGAAGGTATCGGAGCCGCCAGCCGCCTCCAAATCGATCACGGTGCGGCTGCTGAACCCGGCATCAGGGGAATCCACGGCGGTGCGCAGGTCCAGGCTCACGGTATAGCCGCGAACGGTGATCAGCCGGGCGCGCTCAGCCGCTTCGGCACGGCTGAGATTGCGGGCGCGGGAGGACGGTGAAACAGGAGCGGAGGAATCAGACACCCGTTCATCTCATCACAAGCAGGGCCGGGCTACCAAGGGCTCGGCTGGTAATCCTTCAGGAAGCAGCCGTAGAGATCTGTGCCGGCCTCGCCCATCACGATCGGATCGTAGACCCGGGCGGCGCCGTCCACCAGATCCAGTGGGGCGTGGAAGCCCTCCTCCGCGAGCCGGACCTTGGTGTAATGCGGGCGTTCATCGGTGATCCATCCGGTATCCACCGCGGTCATCAGGAGCTGATCGGTCTCGAACATCTCCCCGGCGCTCGTCCGAGTCAGCATATTCAGCCCCGCCTTGGCCATATTGGTATGCGGATGCCCCGGCCCCTTGTACTTTCGGGAGAACTGGCCCTCCATCGCCGAGACATTCACGATGTACTTCCGCCGCGCGGTGGAGCGCCTCAGCGCCGGGCGCAACTGCGAGACCAGCAGAAAAGGTGCCGTCACATTGCACAGCTGCACTTCGAGCATTTCCAGCGGATCCACCTGCTCGACCACCTGCGTCCAGGAATTGATATGGTCCAGATCCGGGACCAGCCCGCCGGCATCGATAGCGGTTCCTGCCGCGACCCGCTCGGGGCTCGCAGAGCCGGCGGCCAGCGCCAGTGCGGTGAGCTCCTCCGCCGTGATCGCATTCTGGGCCAGCACCGGGTGGCTGCTCGCGCTCTCCGCGAGCGCCAGCGGGTGCCGGTCATGAGCATGCCCGAAGCTGCGGATCCGCGGCCAGGCAGGGTTCGCCTCAGCGCCTGGCAGAGCGTGCTTTAGAGGCTGCTGTTCCGCGTCGATCAAGGACTGGTAAGCGCCGGGGGAGCGGCGGACGGTCTGCGCGGCATTGTTGATGATGATGTCGAGCGGCCCCTCGGCGTTGAGAGTCTCGGTCAGCGAAAGCACCTGAGCCGGGTCGCGCAGATCGATCCCGACGATCTCCAGCCGGTCCAGCCAGTCCGCTGCATCCTCCATCGCGGCGAATCGCCGAGCCGCATCCTGGGGGAACCGGGTGGTGATCACGGTATGCGCGCCATCGCGCAGCAGGCGCAGAGCGATGTACATGCCGATCTTGGCGCGGCCTCCCGTGAGCAGGGCACGCTTGCCGCGCAGATCGGTGCGGGCATCGCGTTTGCCGTGACTGAACGCTGCGCAGTCCGGGCAGAGCTGGTGGTAGAAGTGATCGACCTGTGTGTACTGCTCCTTACAGATGTAACAGGCCTGCGGCTTGATGAGCACACCGGCGATCTGGCCCGTTGCGGAGGAACGCAGCTTATTGCCGCGGGTCTCATCGTCGATCCGGTTCGGTGCCGCGGTCGCGGTGCGTTCCAGAACCGCCTGATCAGCGGCGTTGACGGCGTCCCGTTTGGTGGTCCGCCGGTGCCGCTTGACGGCCTTGAACATCTTGCCGGTCGCTCTGCGGACCTCGACGAACCGGGGATCCTGCTCATCGAGAAGATGAACCGTCGATAAGACTTCGACGGCGATGCGGATCCGTTCGGCGTTGAGCTGTTCGGGGTCAGCAGATGATTCTGAAGTGCTCACCGATTGATGGTACCGGTAAGCGCGGCGAGGGCTTTAATGGTGGAAGGTGCAGCGGGAGGCATCAGACGCCGGAGTGTGCCGGGTCTGTCGGTCCTCCGACTGGGATTCCAGGAACGCCACCTGCGAGCGCAGATCAGCGAGGAAGTCCAGGGCCATATCTTTGCTGAAGCCGCTGCGCACCACGATCCGCTGCACGGTGATCTGCTCCAGATCAGCGGGCAGCGGATAGGAAGGCACCTGCCAGCCGAACATCCGCAGCCGGTCGGAGAGGTCGTAGAGCGTCCAGCTCGCCTGATGATCTTCTTTGAGCCGCCAGGCGAAGACCGGGATATCAGATCCGTCGTTCCAGAGCTCGAAGGGTTCCATCGCGCCGATCTCCGCGGCCAGCTGCTGAGCGATCTGGCGCGAGGTCTGCTGCACTTCGGTGAACCCTTCACGGCCCAGTCGGAGGAACTGGTAGTACTGCAGGAGCACCTGCGCCCCGGCCGGGAGAAGTTCAGTGCGAACGTGGGCATATCCCCGCCCAGATAGCTGACCCGGAAGATCAGATCTTCTGGGAGGAATTCCTCAGCCCGCCAGAGCGCCCAGCCGACCCCCGGGTACACCAGCCCGTATTTATGCCCGGAGGTGTTGATCGAGACCACTCGTGGCACCCGGAAGTCCCAGGCCAGATCCGGCTGCAGGAACGGTGCGACCATACCTCCCTAGGCTGCATCGACGTGGATCTCCACGTTCAGGCCGGTTTTTCTTCGATCCGATCCAGGGCCTCGGAGATTTGCTGCACTGGTTCGTACATGCCGGTGTAGGTAACTCCCATGATGGCTACCACGCCGATGGTGTTCTCATCGATGTAGTCTTCCAGTTGGTAGCCATCCAGGACTTTATGCTCGGCGCTGATCGGGACATACCGCACCTCGACGTCCCAGTAATTGCAGAATTTCTCCCAGCACACCTGAACCGCGGAGCTGAGCACCAGATTCGGCCGCTCAGCGGATTTTCCCTCTGCCCGGCGACGCTGTTGCCAGCGCCGTTTGAGCGCCAGACCGCCCAGCATGCAGGCCTCGGAGGAGCCCACGGTCGAGGTCCCGATGCTCTTCGCGGGGTCCGGGGCGTGCCAGAGATCGGCGAGGATCCGCCAGCAGCGCTCTTCGACTTCGGCGGTATGCGGGTACTCGTCCTTGTCGATCATGTTCTTCGCGGCGTTCTCCGTCGCGAGGCGGTCCGCATAGGGGTCCATCCAGGTGCCCACGAAAGTCGCCAGGTTCTGCCGGGCATTGCCGTCAAGCATCGCGGTATCGTGGACGATCTGATAGGCGGTTTCCGGCAGCGATGATTCTCCGCGCAGGTGATATCGCGGGAATTCGCTCCGCTCTCCAGGTCGGGTGAATAAGGGGCTCAGTTCAATGCTGGCATCCTGACTGAAATCACCGTCGGTTGATTGTCCTGGCGCCATTCCCTGAGCCCCTTCTCGGTGGTTGAGCGGCTTGTTCAGCGGCTGTTCCTCTTCGCTTCTTGTTTCTGCCGCATGAGTACGATCTTCTCATCAACCGGGGCATCGCCACTGGCTCGCAGGCGCCGGTAGTAGTCAGCGGCTTCGTCCTGCCGTTCCTGTTCCGCGCCGGAGGAGATCGGGGCCCTGAGGTGGTCCTGGGTGTAGCCGAACGCTTCGACGAGGTCCAGGGCGTGCGGGCGGAGCCGGCTCAGCAGCCGGTTGATGTATTCGCCCACGGTCCGCGCCCGCTGCATGGACAGCCTGCCGTTCATCAGGTACCAGGCCAGATGCTTCTCGATCAGGCCCAGGCCGAAGAGATCGCGCAGCCAGGTCATGATCTCCCGCGTCTTGGCATCCTCGATGCGCTCCAGGCCACGGGTGAAGGCTTCCCACTGCAGCAGCTCAGCGTGCGCCCGGGCGGCTTCCACGAGCTCATTCTGGTGCTGATTGAAGATCTTCGCGCCTTCGCTGCGGGGCAGCTTCGCGGCATCCTTGAGGGCGCCTCCCACCTCGCCCACCATGCTCTGCACTCGGTCGGTGAGCAGCGCCCGCTGGGTCTCGGTCTCCTTGAGTGCCTGCGCGGAGCGCTGCACGAAGCCGGTATCGGCGACGAACTGGGCCACCTGACGCAAACCGCTCTTATTGAGCGCCAGATCAGTGGCCTGGCCCGCCGCATAACGGGCCAGCACGCCGACGTCAAGGTTGCGGAACTCCTTGGCGTAGTCGGTCAGCAGCCGCTTGGCCACCAGCTGCAGCAGGATCGTGTTATCACCTTCGAAGGTGGCGTAGATATCCAGATCGGCGCGGAGCGAGGTGAACCGGTTCTCGATGAGGAACCCGGCCCCTCCGCAAGCTTCCCGGCATTCCTGCAGGGTGTCCAACGCATGCCAGGTGGACAGCGACTTCAGCGCTGCTGCGAGGGTCTCCAGATCCTCCCGGTCCTCATCGGTGTCATGTTCGCCGGAGAACACCCCGTCGAATTTCTCCAGCAGCTCCTCGTGCGCGAAGCTTGCCGCATACGTCGTCGCCAGCAGCGGCAGCAGCCGGCGCTGGTGCCGCTGGTAATCCAGTAGCACTTCCTCTTCGATATCGGAGGTCGCGTTGAACTGCCGGCGCTGTGCCGCGTAGGGGATGGCGATCTGCAAGGCCAGTTTCGAGGCGGCTACGGCTGCGCCGTCCAGGGAGACACGGCCCTGCACCAGGGTGCCGATCATGGTGAAGAAGCGCCGCCCCGGGCTGGAGATGGGGGAGGTGTAGTTGCCCTCAGCGTCGACGTCACCGTAGCGGTTGAGCAGATTAGTGCGGGGGATCCGAACCTGGTTGAAGTGCAACCGGCCGTTATCGATGCCGTTCAGCCCGCCCTTGATGCCATCGTCTTCACCGCCGATGCCCTCCAGGAACTCTTTGGTGAGCGGATCGCGCAGTGGGACGTAGAAGGCGTGGACGCCGTGATTGACACCGTGCGTGATGAGCTGTGCGAAGACCACGGCGGCTAGGCCGTCCACCGCAGCATTGCCGATGTAATCCTTCCAGGCGGCCCGGAAGGGGGTGTGGATCACGAACTCGTCGGTATCCAGGTCATAGGTGGCGGTGGTGCCGATGGATGCGACATCGGAGCCGTGGCCGGTTTCGGTCATTGCGAAGCACCCGGGAATCTCCAGGCTCATGATCCCAGGAAGCCATTTGTCCTGGTGCTCCTGGCTGCCCAGATGCATCACCGCGGCGCCGAAGAGCCCCCACTGCACTCCGGCCTTGATCTGCACGGAGGGATCGGCGGTGACGAGTTCCGCGAAGCCGGCCACATTGGCGCCGTGGTCCTCCTGTCCGCCGAGCCGCTTGGGGAAGGCGCGGTGCACGGCCTTCAGGTCCACCATCATCTTCAGCGTGTGGAAAGTCCGTTCCCGCTGTTCATGATGAGTGAGCCCTTCTACTTTATGGGCGTCAGGGTGTGCCGCTGCGACCCGGGCCATTCTGCGGGCCTCGGCCCAACGCCCCAAGAGAAGCTCGCTGAGCGCCGCGATATGGATATGTTCTGGATCCCGCTCGGGCCGGTTCTTCTCGGTTTCCTTGGCCGCTTCCACAGCGGCCTCGAGCTGGTCTAGGAGCTCGGTGTTAGCGGTTTCGGTCATCATCGTCCTTCGTTCTGGAGAGGTGGAGAGGTGGAAGAGTCGGGAGTGCCTTCGAGCTGTTGCGGAGCGACCGGTGGGTCCACTCCCTCATAGAGCCAGTGGGTGATGTGCTCGGCCATCGCATCGGCATCAGGGCGCTGCCGCGAGTCGCTGGAGAGCCAGAGCTCTCCGGCGGTGCGGACCAGGCCGATCGCAGCGGCCGGCCAGTAGTGCGCCAGAACGCTTTGAGCGCTGCTGAGCGGATCGTCCACAGATTCCAAGGGGACTGTCACCATGGCGACGATCGCGTCGAAGAAGCTACCTAGGGCCCCGGAGGTGCCGCCGAGCCCGGGCATCACCGGCCGGCGAGGTTCAGTCTCCGGAGGGCTGGTGTCCGGGGTTCGCACGGAGGCCGGTCCGGTTTGGTTGGGGTTCTGCGTGACGAAAGCATAGACATGAGGGGAGGTCTGCGCCATATGCAGATAGGCGGACACCATGTTCTTTAGCCCCTGCCGGGAGCTGGTTGCGCTTTGCGCGGCGGTCAGTACGGTTTCCTGCATCTGGCCGATGACCACTTCGCCCACTGCTTGCTGAAGTCCGGCTTTATCGCCGAAGTAGCGGTAGAAGACAGATTTCGAAGTGCCCGCAGCAGTGGCGATCTCCTCCATGGAGGCATCGGGGCCAAGGCGGTGTACCGCCTTACGCGCGGTCCGGATCAACACGTCGCGCCGCTGCTGACGATGAGCCGCCCAGCGGGCCGAGCGGCCGTCGACGGGCTCGGCTGAGTATTCAGCGCGAGCCGGTGCGGCTTCCCGCAACGGCTCTGCACTGGAAGCGGAACCGCGGGGGCGCTGATGCTTGGTGAGATCGGCACCGATGCTATTCACGATACTCAGCGTATCAGGTACGCTAAGTATCAGTAATCCCTTGATCGACGAAGGAGTAGCGCATGGCCGCGACAGGTAGCCGTACCCCCGATAAGAACTCAGCTAAGAGTTCAGGCCAGTCGGGTTCGGAATCGAACTCGGACTCGACCTCGAAATCGGCCCAGTCCTCGAAATCGGTTCAGTCCATTCAGCGCAGCGGCCAGCGCCGAGCCTCGAGCGGCAATGCGAAAGCAAAAACTGCCCAAGACACTCAGCAGAGCACCGAATCGCTCGCAGACCAGCACCGCACGGCTCGCTCGGCTGTCGTCATAGGCGGTAATCGGATTCCCTTCGCCCGTAGCGGCGGGGCGTACACCTACGCTTCGAATCAGGAGATGCTCACTGCAGCCCTGGACGGCCTGGTGGCCCGTTTCGGACTTCAGGGCATACGGATCGGCGAGGTCGCCGCGGGCGCGGTGCTCAAGCACTCCAGGGATTTCAATCTGACCAGGGAGGCCGTGCTGGGCTCGGCTCTGGCCCCGCAGACCCCGGCATACGATCTGCAGCAGGCCTGCGCCACCGGCCTGGAAGCGGTGCTCGGGCTCGCGAATAAAATCAAACTTGGCCAGATCGACTCCGCTATCGCCGGCGGAGTGGACTCCGCCTCCGATGCGCCCATCGCGGTCAGTGAGCGGCTGCGCACCATCCTGCTGGACCTCAATCGCGCCAAGACGATGCCGGATCGGCTGAAGATCCTTACGAAAATCCGGCTCAGCGACCTTGCCCCGAATGTGCCCAGTACGGGGGAGCCCAGAACCGGGCTTTCCATGGGAGAGCATCAGGCGATCACCACGGCGGAATGGAAGATCAGTCGCGAAGCTCAGGACGAACTGGCACTGGCCAGCCATAAGAACCTCGCTGCCGCTTATGAGCGCGGATTCTTCGACGATCTGATGACCTCCTACCGAGGGCTGGTCAAGGATTCCAACCTGCGGCCTGAGAGTTCCATCGAAAAGCTCGGCAAGCTCTCTCCGGTGTTCGGCAAGAAGCTCAGCGCACCGGCCACGATGACGGCGGGCAACTCCACCCCGTTGACCGACGGTGCTTCGGCCGTGCTGCTTGGCAGTGAACAATGGGCGCAGGAGCGCGACCTGCCGATGCTAGCCCGGGTTATTGACGGCGAGGGCGCAGCAGTGGATTTCGTGCACGGCCAGGAGGGGTTGCTGATGGCCCCGGTCTACGCGGTGCCCCGGATGCTGGCCCGAAACGGCCTGAATCTGGAGGACTTCGACTTCTACGAGATCCACGAGGCTTTCGCCGGCACTGTACTGAGTGCTCTGGCAGCCTGGGAAGACGAGGACTTCGGCCGGACCAGGCTCGGCCTGGAAGGCGCCCTGGGCAGCATTGACCGGCACAAGCTCAATGTGAACGGCTCCTCCCTCGCCGCAGGCCATCCCTTCGCCGCTACCGGGGGGCGGATCGTGGCCTCGTTGGCGAAGACGCTGCACGAAAAAGGCATGGTGGACGGCAGGCCTGCTCGCGGGCTGGTCTCGGTCTGCGCCGCAGGTGGCCTCGGTGTCGTCGCGATCCTCGAAGCCTATGTTCCGGAGGCAGCCAAATGAGCGGGCCGACCCAGCGGCAGGTCAAGCCGAAAGCCGATAAGTACACGCAGTTCGTCTCCCGCGGTTTCGGAAAAGACCTCGCCAAGAAACTGGGCTTGCCGCAACCGGCTGTACTTCGCCGCTATGACCCCCAAATCCCTCTGCCCACTGGGCCGGTGCTGCTCCTCGGCTCCGGTGCGGGGGCGGAGGCTCTTGTGGAAGCGCTTCTGGAATGGGATCTTGATATCCGCCGCCAGGCCACCCCGCGGCAGAAGCTCGGCGCGATCATCCTGGTGCTCGATGACCTTGCTGCCCCGGGTGAGTTCTCTGAACCCCTGCGGGCTGTCGGATCCTCTCTCAGGGACTTGGCACCGCACGGCCGTCTGGTCTCGATCTCCCGTCCGGTGGCCGAGGGGGTGGCGCCTGAGGTCGCGGCAGCTCGACACGGGGTCGATGGCATCGTCCGCTCCGTTGCCAAAGAACTGCGTGCCGGTGCAACCGCCAATGGAATTCTGCTCGCGGACGGAGTGCAGACCACTGCCCCCAGCGCCTTGGGCGCGCTGCGATTCTTCCTCTCCCGCCGGTCGGCCTTTGTTGATGGGCAGTTCCTCACGGTTTCCTCGGATCGGGGAGAGGCTCCTGCTGAGTGGAACCTGCCTCTGGCCGGCCGGGTGGCAGTCGTCACCGGGGCTGCCCGGGGCATCGGCGCGGCCATTGCGAAAACTCTTGCCCGGGACGGAGCACGGGTGATCGTTGTGGATGTACTGGCTGCAGGGGAGCAGCTCACCGCTGTGGCCAACGCGGTTCACGGCACGGCTCTGCAATTGGATATCACTGCGGAGGACGCCGGGGAGCGGCTTCTGGATTACGCGGCTCAGCGTTACGGGCAGTTGGATATTGTGGTGCATAACGCAGGTATCACCCGGGATAAATTACTGGCGAACATGGATGCCGCCCGCTGGGATTCAGTGATCACGGTCAATATCGCGGCTCAGTTGCGGATCAATCAGGCGCTTCTGGCGGCTGCGGCGGAAGGGAAGCTCTTCGATCAGTCGCCGCATCTCGTCTCGGTGGCCTCCACGAGCGGCATCGCCGGGAATCGCGGGCAGTCCAACTACGCGGCATCGAAAGCCGGTGTGATCGGCATGGTCCGGGCCAGTGCGCCTCTGCTCGCCGAATACGGAGGTACCGTGAACGCGGTGGCACCAGGGTTCATCGAGACCGAGATGACCGCTAAGATCCCGTTTGCCACACGGGAGGTGGCTCGCCGGATCAACGCCCTGCAGCAGGGTGGCCGGCCAGAAGACGTCGCTGAGGCGATCGCTTTCCTGGCCAGCCCGGTCGCCGATGGAATCAACGGCGATATCCTGCGTATCTGCGGGCAGAACCTGGTAGGACAGTGAGCGATCAGGAGCCGAGAGTCCGAGAGCCGAGGAGGCAAGATTTACGGTGAGCACCGCTAAAGATGTTGTCGAATTCATCGAGACCCCAGCACTGCCCAAGCTCTACACCCGAGCGATCGGCGGCCGGGCACTGGCCCGCCTGGGGCTGCGCGGGGCTGCCGCGAAGGAATTCCCGCAGACCGAGTTCCGCCTGCCCCGTATGCGTGCGGAACCGGGCCGGCTGGCTGCCTATCAGCGGCTGATGCGCGGCGCAGGCCGGGATGAGATTCCAGCTGGATTCCTGCACATTATGAGCTTCCCGTTGTCAGTGGCACTGATGTCCTCTGAAGACTTCCCCGTGTCTTTGCTGGGGTTAGTGCATCTGCGCAATGATGTGGAGCAGTACCGCCGGGTGCTGCCGGAGGAAGAACTGAATTTCTCGGTGAACTGCCGGAACCCGGGGCGTCATCGCGCCGGAACCCAGTTCCAGATCCAGGCCGAAGCCCATTCCGGTGCAACGGATGAGCTACTGTGGCGCGGTGCCTCCACGTATCTGTCCAGGGGAGTCTTCCTGGATTATCCCGAGGTGGAGGATGAGCGGCGCGAGTTCTCCGCCCCGGATGCCAATGAGCGCTGGGAGCTGTCGGCAGATATCGGCCGCCGTTACGGGGCGGTATCCGGTGACATCAATCCGATTCACACCAGCACCCTGGGGGCCAAGGCGCTCGGCATGAAGACGACGATCGCTCACGGCATGTACTTGGCTGGCCGGGCACTTGCCGCGGCGCAGCCGGCGGCGGCGGAGGCTTTTCGCTGGAGCGCCGAGTTCGCCACCCCGACGTTCATCCCCGGTTCGGTGGCTCTGCGATTCCAGGAGCGGTTCGATGCCTCAGGGGCTTGGGCCGGTACCGAGTATTTGGGCTGGAATCCGCGCAACGGCAAGAAGAATTTCTCCGGAGAAGTTTCGCCGCTCTGACTCAATGTGCTGACTCGATACAGAGGCGACGCACAGCTAAGCGGTGCTAGGCTGGGCAGATGCAGACTGCCGAGGCTCTTGCTCGGTGCCGCTGAGGATCAATGCGCGCTAGGGGATTCGACGACGGTCTGGCTGTATAAGCTCTGCCGTGCTGCGGTAGCTGCCCGCCCCGGGCGCCGGGAGATCATCATCGACCGGGACAACTTCCCCACGGACCGTTATATCGTCCAGGGCATCGCAGCAGAATGCGGGCTGGAGTTGCGCTGGATCGAACCCGACTCTGAGGCTGGCGTCACCGCGGATGGATTGGCCGAGGCGCTGAGCGAGCAGACCGCGATGGTGCTGCTCAGCCATGTCGCGTACCGCTCCGGGTATGTGGCGCAGATGGCGGAGCTGACCGAGTTGACGCACCAGTACGGTGCGCTCATTCTCTGGGATCTGTGCCACTCGGTGGGCGTGCTTCCCGTGGAGCTGGATGCCTGCCAGGTGGATCTGGCGGTCGGCTGTACGTATAAGTACCTCAACGGCGGGCCGGGTGCTCCTGCTTTCGGCTATGTGCGGGCGGAGCTGCAAGATTCGCTGCAGCAGCCGATTCAGGGCTGGCTCGGCAATGTGGAGCCCTTCCGGATGGGGCCTGAGTATCGTCCGGCTGCGGGTATACGCGGTTTCACCTCCGGAACGCCGACTATTCTGGGCATGTTGGCGATGCAGGACATGATTGAGCTGATCAAACGCGCTGGCATAGACGCGGTGCGGGCGGGGTCCATCGACCTCACCGAGTACGCGATAGCGAGGTCCGAAGAGCTGCTCGGCGGTGCCGGCGTGCGGTTGGCTTCGCCCCGGGACCCGGCGCGGCGCGGCGGCCATATCACTCTGGACCATCCTCGGTTCCGGGACGTCTACCGGCGGCTGTGGGACCAGGGGATCATCCCGGATTTCCGTGAGCCTGAGGGGATCCGCCTGGGCCTTTCCCCGCTGTCCACGAGTTTCACCGAAGTGGATGAGGGGATCACCGCGATTCAGCGGGAACTCGCGAAGTTTTGAATTTTCGTCATAAACAGATATGTGACTTTTAGCAACTTCTCATTCAGGGAATATATGGTAATTTCTGAGCCTATTCTCAGAAATGGGTCAGCCAGCAGCGTAGCTGATTTCTTTAGAACGGGTCACTGTGACAATGCTTCGCCACCGCATTTCGCCATATTTCAGTCACTAACTATTCTTCATGGTAAGGAAAGGAACTGTAGTGATTTATGGGCTAGATACTAGATGGAAAAGCTAGTATGGTCAGGGTCTTTTAACGGAACCTTCTTATTGCGCTCTTTGGGTTCGTGGCTGTTTTAGCTGCGGCTTCGCATTCAATGATCAGCCCGCCTCGGCATTATCTTCGCCTTGTCGTGCTGCCGTTCGGTTTGCTGGCTTTTGGGTATCTACATCTAGCTTCGCAACCTCGGATTGCGGTACTAGCAATCTTGTTTGCCTGGCGATTATTAGCGTATTCAGCGATGGCTTCATTCCACAGGTCGCGATAAGCGTCGGTGCTGCGGTGGTTGTGGTGAGCTGGGAAAAATTTTCGGCCTGCTCCCCCGGTGTGGCCATGGGGGGGGGCATCACTAGTTTTGTATTGATTCCAGTGAGCTACCTGATTCCCTGAAACCCTATGTTGCTCATTGGAGCGCTGAATTTATTTGTCTGGACGTGCATGAATTATGATCTGTTTTCTTGCAGCGTAGGCTGGGCTGCCATCGTAGCGCTAATCATCACTGCAGCTATGTAAGCCTAGATAGCCCTACGTTCCCAGTATCCAATGTAGTACTTGGACTGGTTCGTTTACCCGGCAGTGGCAGGGGTAGTTGTTTATGTAACGGTGCTGATAGCGGGATACTTCATGCCCAGATGAACAATTCGATGAGAATGCTAGAAGCGCAGATAACCAGATTGAGATCACAAAGAAGTTGTGAATTCAGGCATGTAGCTTTGCTTCACTCCGCCGTAGGCCAGGGTTGGTTCGCCTTGAATTAGAAGGCGTTCAAGCCCTAAGCGTTTCTGATAGATGCGGCCCAACTTTTCATTCCGAGCCAGGACCACTATCCGGGAGCCGTCAGGAATCGATGCCGCATAAGTACTCAAGGCGAACGAGATCACATCTCGACTAGACGTCCCTGGCGGAGGGTCTGCCCCGGGTTTGGTTGACATCTGATCTGTGAGGATTCGTCCTCGCTGGAAGGATGTATCTCTTGCCCAAGCCCTATCCGAAAGAGTTCCGTGACGATGTCGTGGCTGTGGCCCGTAAAGCCCGGGCCCCGTTATCGCAGATTGCGAGAGACTTCGGGATTTCCGAAGCCTCGTTGTTCAACTGGCTGAAAAAAGCAAACATCGAAGACGGGCGCGTGCCGGGCCTGACCGAGGACGAGCGTAAGCAGCTCCGCGAGGCGA
>NZ_AQXM01000043.1 GCF_000376245.1 Acaricomes phytoseiuli DSM 14247
CTGGCGATAACGCGAGCATGGAGAGTTTCTTCAGCCTGCTTCAGAAGAACGTGCTCAACACGAGATGCTGGAACACTCGCGCTGACCTCCGCCTCCCGATCGTTTCCTGGATCGAAACGAAGTACAACCGAAGACGCCGGCAACGCGGCCTCGGCAAACTCACTCCCGTAGAGTTTGAGACGATCTACACGGACGCGAAAGCGGCCTGATCACCCCAAACCCCAACTGTCAACCAAACCCGGGACAGACCCTTTAGGATCCCAGAAGATCGTGGACATCGGCCAACCATAGCCGTAATCCACTTCCAGACGGACTTCGGGTCGAGGATCCTCGAAAGGCCGGCCCTCAGAGCAGGCTGCGGAGTACATCGGATGCTCCGTCCTCGGCTACGCTGCCGGTGACTTCATCGGCGGCCTGCTGGACTTCCGGCGCGGCTTGCCCCATCGCGACGCCCCGGCCGGCCCAGGTGAGCATCTCCACATCGTTGAAGCCGTCGCCCACCGCCACGGTGTTCGCCGGCTCGATGCCCAGCTCGGCGCGCAGTTCTTCCAGCGCGGTGGCTTTGGTGACCCCCGCGGCGGCGATATCGAGCCACGACGACCAGCCCACCGAATACGTCACCCCGTGCAGCCCAATTAAGGCCACAGCAGCCTCGAACTCCTCCACCGGGACTTCCTGGCTGCGCACCACCACCCGGACCGCCTCGGCGTCGAGCAGTTCGTCGAACTCCACACTGCGCGCCTGGATCCCGAAGCTCGCGTCCTGAAAGCTGAGCGTGGAGAGGAAGCCGCCATCAGCGGTCTCCACCGCATACATCGCTCCCGGCAGTTCATCACGCAAGGCGCTCAACGCGGTGCGGGGAGAGAAAGTACGCTTGGCCAGCACCCGGTAGCCATCGGCTTGCTGCGGATCCCAAGCAACTGTCACACCACCATTGCTGCAGACCGCGAACCCGCCCTCCAGCCCGATCTGCCGGGCGATCGGCATGGTGGCACCGAGCGAACGGCCGGTCGCCAGGATGATCTCGTGCCCTGCCGCCACAGCAGCACGAGCGGCCTCGCGCACCGCCTCGGACATCGTGCCGTCGTGATCAACCAGGGTTCCATCGATATCGAGGGCGACCAGCCGGCGCGCCCGGCTGCGCTGCTCAGCGGCATCCCCGGTCGTATCGGTCGTCTCAGCCGATGCGTTCTGGTTCACGGTACTCATGCCTCCAATGAATCAGGCAAGGACGAAATGAGCGTCGCCTTCCGGCGATGGGGTTCGTGAATTGCCGGTGAATTTCGGACGAACCGGGACAGGACTACTGCTCAGGCTGTTCGGGCGCACGGCTAGCCAGAGGCTCCAGCCGTTCCAGTCCGCCCAGATAAGGCCGGATCTGCTCCGGGACCGTCACGCTGCCATCCGAGTTCTGGTGGTTCTCCAGGATCGCCACGATCCAGCGGGTCGTCGCGAGGGTCCCGTTGAGCGTGGCCAGCGGCCGCGTGGCTTTGGCGCCCGGCACCCGCTCCCGGATTCTCAGCCTCCGCGCCTGGTAGCCAGTGCAATTCGACGTAGAGGTGAGCTCTCGGTAACGGCCCTGGCTGGGAATCCAGGCCTCGCAGTCGAATTTCCGGGCTGCCGAGAGACCCAAATCGCCCGCTGCGGTATCGATCACCCGATACGGCACCTCGAGGCGCGCAAGCATCTCCTCTTCCCAGGCGAGCATCCGCTCATGCTCCGCGGCAGCTTCTGCCAGCGGAACATAGCTGAACATCTCGAGCTTATTGAACTGGTGCACCCGGATGATGCCTCGGGTGTCCTTTCCGGCTGAGCCCGCCTCACGCCGGTAGCACGAGGACCAGCCCGCGTAGCGCAGCGGGCCTTCGCTGAGGTCCAGGATCTCGTCCGCGTGGTAGCCGGCGAGCGCCACCTCCGAGGTTCCTACGAGGTACAGATCGTCTTTTTCCAGCCGGTAGATCTCATCGTCATGCTGTACATCGAAACCGGTGCCGGCCATGATCTCTGGGCGTACCAGGGTCGGGGTGATCATCGGGATGAACCCGTAGCGCACGGCTTGCTCCAGGGCCATGTTCAGCAGCGCGATCTCCAGCCGGGCCACCGGGCCGCGGAGGAAGCTGAACCGGCTGCCGGAGACTTTGGCCCCGCGGGCCATATCGATGCCGCCGATCAGCTCACCGAGCTGCAGGTGGTCCCGGGGTTCAGTCTCGAAAGTGCGCGGCGCGCCGACCTCTTTGAGCACGACGAAATCTTCTTCACCGCCGGCGGGAACGCCCTCTTCAATCAAGTTGGGGAAATCCCGCAGATACCCATCCAGCCGCTGCTGGGCAGTATCGGCCTCAGCGGAGGCCGCCTTGACCTGGGCCGCGAGGTCCTTGAGCCGGGCTAGCAGGGCCGGTTTCTCTTCAGCCGAGGCACCGGTGACTTCTTTGCCCAGAGCGTTCTGCTCGGCGCGCAGGGATTCAGCCGTAGTGATCTGCGAGCGGCGCTCGGCATCGGCGGAGATGATCGCCTCCACAGCACTGGCATCGGCACCCCTGGCCTGCTGGCTGGCGCGGTAACGATCCGGATTCTCGATAAGGTCTCTGACGTCGATCACCGTCTAAGCCTACCTGGCTGAATCCGGCTGGCTCTGCCTGTGTTCTGCTGGTGTCCCCTCTCAATACCGCATAACCCCGGTACAGTGAGAAGACTATGTCTCCGTCTCCTTGGGTGTGGACGCTCTCCGCGAGCGCCGCTGTCGGCGCTGTTCTGGTCAGCAGCTGGCGAGGCGTGCGCAGGCTGCGGGAACGGCATATGCGCAGCGCCGTGACCGAAGCTCCTCAGGCCGCTCCCCAGGGACCGCAACGGGTCGCGATGATCTTCAACCCGGTGAAGCCCCAGGTCGGCGAAGCGAAACGGCTCGTGCTCGAAGCCACCCAGCGCGCCGGCTGGCCGAAGCCTCTCTTCCTGGAGACCACGGCAGAGGACCCCGGTTCCAGTCAGACTCGGACAGCCCTGGATTGGGGTGCAGATCTGGTGCTGGCAGGCGGTGGGGACGGCACCGTCCGGGCCATTGCCGAAGTGCTCAAACATCAGAAGACGGCTATGGGCTTACTGCCTTTGGGTACGGGGAATCTGCTGGCCCGGAACCTGGAATTGGATGTCACCGACCTGGCCGGCTGCGTGCGCATCGCTTTATTCGGCCGTCAGCGGCCGATAGATACCGGAAGCATAGAGATCTTCAACGACGGCGCGGACGGTCGAGACGGTAGCAGTAACAGCCGGGATGATTCCGGCTCCCGGCATACTTTCCTAGTCATCGCGGGCATCGGCCTGGATGCGGAGATGGTGGAGTCCACCAATGATGGGCTCAAGCGTTCCGTCGGCTGGCTGGCGTACAGCGAAGCGGGCGTCCGGCGCCTGCCGGGCTTGCGGAAGAAAGTCTCTTTCGCCCTCGATGGCGGCGCCGAACAGCAACGCTGGGTGCGTTCGGTACTCTTCTGCAATTGCGGGCTGCTGCCCGGGGGCATCGACCTGGTCCCTGGGGCGCTGATCGACGATGGCGTTCTCGATGTGGTGGTGCTGAGTCCTCGGAGCATCCTCGGCTGGGCTGGCATGGCGATCAAAGTGCTCTTCCACTATCACCGCAATCTGCCCAGCATCGACTTCTACCGCACCCGCAATATCGTGGTCAGCAGCAGCAAGCCCCAGCAGACGCAGCTGGACGGGGATGCTATGGGCCCGGCAACCCGGGTGCGCGTCTCCGTAGAGCCCAAGGCTCTTTTCGTCCGCGTGCCCTAGGGTTACCGGGCCCAGCTCATTGGACTTTATTCGGCGTTCTGATCGCCGCTCTGCTGACGGATCAGCTCGTTCTCCTCGCTGAAGCGGAGATCATTCGCTTCATCGCCCCGGTCTTCCGGCTCTGCGGCTTCGGCATCATCGGCGACCTCATCCGCCGAGTAGCTGAGTTCCGGGTTGACGATCTTGCCATCTTCACTGCTGTCTTTTCCGATTGCCGGCATCGCGCACTCTCCTTCTGGTTCTCGCTAGGTCTAGCCCATGGTCTTTCGGGTTGATGGCGAGTCTAGCTCAGGCCGCAAGATGCCCTCCAGCCACTGACCAGCTGCGGCGAAAGCGGCATCGGTGGTGTGCTCCGGCACCCGCGGCGAATGCGCCTCGGCTCGCGGATAGGATCCGAGGAAGCGCAGCTGCGGACTGATCCGGTGCAAGGCTCGCAGCGCATCGGCGACCATGGCCTCCTTGATATGGCCTTCAGCGTCAACGCTGAAGAAGTAATGACCCAGGAACTGGCCGGTGGGCCGGGATTCGATACGGCTGAGATTCACGCCGCGGGCCGCGAACTGATCCAGGATCTCCATCAGCGCTCCTGGCCGGTCCTCGGGCAGCGGGATGCTGATCGTGGTTTTATCCGAACCACTCACCTCGGGAAGTATTCCCGGGCGGGCAACAAGAATGAAACGAGTTACTGCACCGAGAGTGTCTTCGATGCCCTCGGCCAGTATCTCCAGCCCCAGGGTCTCTGCTATGAGCCGTGAACTGATCGCCGCATCAAAGGCCGGGGCTTCGCCCAGCAGCTCATGCGCCGCCGCCGCCGTAGAAGTCGCCGGAGCATATTCTGCATCTGGCATATTTTTCTGAATCCATTGCCGGACTTGTGCCCAGGCGTGAGGATGCGTGCCGACCCGAGCCAGCTGATTCAAAGCACCCGCGCTGCCCGGAGCCGTCGCGAGAACGAAGCTCACCGGAACGATGACTTCCCGCACGATCCTCAGCTGCTGGCCTGTGGCAATGGCATCGAGCGTGGCCGAGACTCCGCCTTCCACTGAATTCTCAATCGGCAGCATCGCCGCATCCACTGCGCCGTCGCGAACCATCGTCAGTGCCGCGACAGCACTCTGGGCGGGTTCACGGCGCGCTGAAACAGCCCCGGGCACCTGCAGCAGTGCGGCTTCGGTGAATGTCCCTTCCGGGCCCAGATAAGCGTAGGAAGAATAGCTGTGCGGTGAGTGCAGTGAGGCCGGCATACTCACCGCACTTGCGGCGGAGCGCCGGTTTCCGAGACCATCGGCCGCTCCGCATCCTGCCAGGCGCCCATTCCGCCGGCGATATTGAACACCGAGTACCCCTGGGCTGCCAACCACTGCGAGGCTCGGAAGGAACGGCCCCCGGTCCGGCACAGAATATACGTATCCTGATCCGGATCGAGCTCAGCGAACCGGGCCGGCAGATGATCCAGGGGAATATGCAGCGCCCCCTCGATATGGCCTTCCGCCCATTCCTGATCTTTCCGCACGTCAAGGATCAGGGCACCCTCCGGAAGCTGGTCGAGGCTGACGGTCTCGAAATCGCTCATAGCGGTCAGCTTACCCTCCTCTGGCTCCGGAATCCGGCGGAGGGCCGGCAAAAAATCGCAGAAAATCAGCGCAAATCCAGGAAATCCAGTTCCTGGAGCTGAAAAAAGCTTGGACAGAACCGCTCGCCAGTGCAAGGATGCTGCGAGTGAGTACCTTATCTGGTGACCCCCGGCCCAGCGGTTCGCAGCAGAGCAACGATGCTCCAAGGCCGGTGGGGGAGCCGCTTCCAGGCGGCAAAACCTTCTTCGGCCATCCGGCTCCGCTGATCAATCTCTTCAGCATCGAGCTATGGGAGCGATTCTCGTTCTCCGGAATGCAGATCATCGCCACGTACTACATGTACTTTTCCCTGACCGATGGCGGGCTGGGTATTGACCGAGGCGTCGCCACGAGCCTCATCGGAGCCTACGGCGGCATGGTCTACCTCTCCACTATTCTGGGTGCCTGGGTGGCGGACCGCTTATGGGGCGGCGAACGCGTGCTGTTCTACAGCGGCGTGATGATCATGGTCGGGCACATCGCCCTCGCAGTGGTCCCCGGCATCCCCGGCTTGGCGATCGGCCTGATCCTGGTAGGCGTCGGCTCCGGCGGGCTCAAGGCGAACGCCACCGCCATCGTCGGAACGTTGTACGCTCCCGCCGATGTACGGCGGGATGCCGGTTTCTCGATCTTCTAAATGGGCATCAATATCGGTGCCTTCGCCGGCCCGCTGCTGACCGGCTTCGCCCGCGATCAGTGGGGCTTCCATGTCGCCTTCGGCGTGGCCGCGGTCGGCATGGCCCTGGGGTTGACCCAATACGCGCTGACCCGGAAGAGTCTTCCGGAAAATGCCCGCGTCGTGCCGAATCCGCTGCCGCGGAGCAAGTACCCTCTCGCGATCGGCATCAGCATCGCCTCTCTCGGAGTGATCGTTCTGCTGGTGGCCACGGGCATCGTCACCGCGGCGAATCTGGTCACCGTGATCATCTTCGCGGCGATCGTAGCAACCGTGGCCTACTTCGTGGTCATCCTGCGGAATCCGAAGGTCCAAGGGGTCGAGCGCTCCCGGGTGTACTCCTTCATTCCGATGTTTCTGGCGAGCGCCGCTTTCTGGTCGCTTTTCCAGCAGCAGTTCACGGTGTTCCCGGTGTACGCCGAAGAACGGTTGAACCGGAACTTCTTCGGCTGGGATTTCCTGCCGGAGTGGGTCGGCTCCATCAACCCGGTGTTCATCATCATCTTCGCGGGTGTTTTCGCGGCGCTGTGGACCAAGCTGGGCAACCGGCAGCCGAGTTCTCCGGTGAAGTTCTCGCTGGGCCTCGGCCTGATGGGCCTGGCGTTCTTAGGCTTCCTGCCTTTCGCGGGCGGAGCAGCCGGCAGCGTACCGCTGCTGGGCCTGGTCGGCATCCTGTTCCTCTTCACGATGGCCGAGCTCATGCTCAGCCCGGTGGGGCTCTCCCTGGCGACCAAGCTCGCTCCAGAAAGCTATCGGGCGCAGATGGTGGCGCTGTTCTTCCTGAGCATCTCCCTCGGCAGCGCCATCGCCGGGCAGCTCTCGACGCTCTACCATCCGGGCAGCTCCGAAGGAACGTACTTCACGGCGGTCGGCGGAACCGCGATCATCCTGGCCCTCGCCCTCGCCGCAGCGATCAAGCCGATCCGGAAGCTGATGGCCGGGGTGCACTGAGCACCGTGCACCGTGCACTGAGCGTGGAACCCGCTAAATCATGCTGAACGGCAGCGATAGTGGCATGCTTGAGCTATGGCTGACCGCGCGGGCGCCCCTGCCCTCCCCGAGGACCTTGTTGACCTGACCGAGCTCATCGGCGCTTACTACGATCTCTCGCCGGATCCGGCGGTCCCGGAGCAGCGGGTGGCCTTCGGTACCTCGGGGCATCGGGGAAGCAGCCTGAAGATCTCGTTCAACGAAGCGCATATCGCGGCGACGAGCCAGGCGATCGCGGATTACCGGCGTGCTCAAGGAATCACCGGGCCGCTGTATTTGGGCAAGGACACCCATGCACTCTCCGAGCCAGCGCATAACACCGCCCTAGAGGTTCTCGCCGCCAATGACGTAGCGGTCCTCGTGGACTCCAGAAACGACTACACGCCGACCCCGGCGATCAGCCTGGCGATCAGCGATCACAACCGGGGCCTTACCGCGGCAGATGGCCTGGCCGATGGCATCGTGGTCACGCCCTCGCACAATCCGCCGCAGGACGGCGGCTTCAAATACAACCCCCCGCATGGCGGACCCGCCGGATCGGAAGCCACCGCATGGATCGCGGATCGGGCCAATGAGCTCTTAGCCGCCGGGCTGGCAGGCGTGCGCCGGGTTCCGCTGACCCAAGCCCTCCAGCATGCCGGAAGCTTCGATTTCCTGGGCCAGTACGTGGACGCTCTGCCGCAGATCCTGGATCTGGAGGCGATCCGATCCTCCGGTGTGCGCATCGGGGCGGACCCTATGGGCGGGGCCTCGGTCAGTTACTGGGGGGAGATCGCGGCACGGCACAGACTGGAGCTGACCGTGATCAACCCCGTGATCGACCCGCAGTGGGCGTTCATGAACCTGGACTGGGACGGGAAGATCCGGATGGACCCCTCCTCCCCAGCGGTCATGTCCGCTCTGCTGGAGCACGCCGGCGCCTACGATGTGGCGGTCGCCAACGATGCGGATGCGGACCGGCACGGCATCGTCGCTCCGGATGCCGCAGGAACCCGCCGACTGCTCAATCCCAACCACTACTTGGCGGTGGCCATCGACTACCTCTACCAGCACCGGGAGAACTGGCCGGCCTCCGCGGCAGTGGGCAAGACCTTGGTCTCTTCGTCGATGATCGACCGGGTTACCGGGGCCCTGGACCGGCGGCTGCTGGAAGTGCCCGTGGGCTTCAAGTGGTTCGTGCCCGGGCTCAGCTCAGGTGACTGCGGCTTCGGCGGCGAGGAATCCGCCGGGGCATCATTCCTCCGGCGGGGCGGCTCGGTCTGGACCACGGACAAGGACGGCATCCTGCTGGCGCTGCTCGCCGCAGAGATCACCGCCGTCACCGGGAAGTCCCCTGCCATGCGCTATGAAGAACTCACCGAGCAGTTCGGCAACCCAGCGTATGCGCGCGTGGACGCCGCGGCCACCCCGGCGCAGAAGACCGCGCTCGGCAAGCTCTCCGCAACGGATATCACCGCGGATGCCCTCGCCGGTGAGCAGATCACCGCTAAGCTCACCCGTGCCCCCGGCAATGACGCGGCGATCGACGGCCTGAAAGTGACCACGGAGAACGCCTGGTTCGCGGCTCGACCCTCCGGCACCGAAGATGTCTATAAGATCTATGCTGAGTCTTTCCACGGTGCGGATCATCTGCGCCGGGTGCAGGACGAAGCCCGGGCTATCGTTGATGGAGTGCTCGGCTAGGCAGCTGACGAACACACGATTTCCCAGGAGAGTCATTGGCACAGCTCGGTATGCGCTGGACGGTTCACGGCGATGGCAGAACCATCAAGCCCGGTGAGGTCGTAGCACCGCAGGAGAGGCTGAGCTGGCCGCGGACCATAGGCATCGGCCTGCAGCATGTGATCGCGATGTTCGGGGCGACCTTCCTGGTCCCGCTGCTCACTGGCATGCCCCCTGCCACGACGCTGTTCTTCTCCGCCATCGGCACCCTGCTGTTCCTGGTGATCACGGCGGGTCGGGTGCCCTCGTACCTGGGCTCCTCTTTCGCTTTCATCGCCCCGATCACGGCGGCGCAGTCCAGCCAGGGCACCGCAGTGGCCCTCGGCGGCGTGCTGATGACCGGCGTCGCCCTGGCCGTGATCGGGCTCATCGTGCATCGCTGGGGTTCCGGCTGGATCAACCGGCTCATGCCACCGGTGGTCACCGGAACGATCGTGGCTCTGATCGGGCTCAATCTCGCCCCCGCGGCCAAGGAAAATTTCGATCAGGCCCCGCTGACCGCTGTGATCACCCTGCTCGTGATCATCCTGGCCACAGTGCTCTTCCGCGGCATCCTCGGCCGGTTATCGATTCTGGTCGGGGTGATCGCCGGCTACCTCGCCGCAGTGCTGCAGAGCGAAGTCGATTTCACGGCTATCGGCGAAGCCGCCTGGATAGGCTTGCCGGAGTTCCAGGCACCAGCCTTCAGCTGGGCGGCCTTCGGTCTCTTCTTACCCGTAGTGCTGGTTCTCGTGGCGGAGAATATCGGCCACGTGAAATCGGTGGCCTCGATGACCGGGGAGAACCTGGACCCGGTCGCAGACCGGGCGCTCTTCGCCGACGGCCTGGCCACCACTCTAGCCGGGGCCGGAGGCGGATCCGGTACCACCACCTATGCTGAGAACATCGGCGTCATGGCGGCCACCCGGGTCTATTCGACGGCGGCCTACTGGGTCGCCGGCTTCGGTGCGCTGCTGCTGAGCTTCTCACCGAAGTTCGGGGCGCTGATCGCCACCGTACCGGCCGGAGTTCTGGGCGGTGCCAGCACCGTGCTGTACGGGATGATCGGGATTCTCGGGGTGCGCATCTGGGTGCAGGCCAAGGCCGATTTCAGCAATCCGATCAACCTCATGACCGCTGCGGTGGCCCTGATCATCGGGATCGCCAATTACACCTGGGATATCGGTGAGCTGAGCTTCGCCGGAATAGCCCTGGGTACTGCCGCAGCGCTGCTGATCTACCATGGTATGCACGCCGTGGCCCGGCTGCGTCAGCCAGAACTCGAGGACGCGCCGATCCCATCAGATTCCAGCAATCCGAATCCGTCAAGCCCCCGTTAGCACCTCGGTTGTTGCCAGAGTCAGGTACCGGGCGGGTTCTGCGAGCGCGGCCTCGGCGGAACCGGCTGCTTCCGCCGCAGAAATAGCTGCGGTGAAACCGAAGGCCTCCAGTTCCTCGAGGGGCAGGGCGAGCTGCCCGGCCACCGCGATCACCGGCACCCCGTGTTCCCGGGCCGTCCTCGCCACCACTGCGGGAGCCTTGCCGCTCAAGGTCTGCTGATCCAGCCGGCCCTCTCCCGTGAGCACCAGATCCGCCCGGCTAATCCGCCCCGGCAACCCGGAAATCCGGGAGATCAGCTCCGCACCTGATTCGAGCTGCGCCCCGGTGCAGCTGATGAACCCGGCGGCTAAACCGCCCGCTGCCCCGGCTCCGGGCTGATCCGGGTCAACGCCCGTGGTCTCGCGCAGCAGTGAGGCGAAGTGCCGGATTCCGGCCTCGAGCTGTTCCACGCCATCAGCATCGGCACCTTTCTGCGCGGCGAAGACCCGGGCCGTCCCGGAAGGGCCGTAGAGCGGGTTCTGCACATCTGCGGCGAGCCGGATCGTCGTCTGCGCGAGCCGGGGATCCAGGCCGGAGAGGTCGATCGCGGCCGCTTCGACAAGCTGCCCCCCGCCCAACGGGATCAACGCCCCGTGCCGGTCAAGGACCTGCAGGCCGAGAGCTCTCAGCGCACCGCTGCCGGCATCGGTCATGGCCGAGCCGCCCAGGCCGAGCACGATCTCCCGGGCCCCGGCCTCGAGCGCAGCCGCGATCAGCTGCCCGACTCCGTAACTGTGCGCGCGCAGCGCATGCTCCGGAGTGCGCTCGGAGAGCATGAAGCCGCTGGCCTGGGCTACTTCGATCACCGCAATGGGATGGCCTGCCGCAGAGCGCTCCGGGCTGAGCGCCCAGGCAGCAGCGGTCGGCTTGAGAATCGGGCCGGTGACCGCGCTGATCCGCTCGTTGAAGCCCTCGGCGACGGCAGCCGCTACGGTTCCCTCACCGCCGTCCGCGATCGGCAGGATATCGAGCTCTGCTTCGGGGTACACCCGGTAGGCGCCCTCGGCCATTGCTGCGGCGGCTTCGGCGGCATCGAGGCTGCCTTTGAAAGCATCGGGAGCAATCAGAATCCTCATCAGCGCCAGTACCCTCGCTCTCGCATGACCTCGGCCAGAAGATCTGCCCGATCGGTCATGACTCCGTCCACCCCCAGGTCCAAGAACTCCTGCATCCGCAGTGGTTCATTGATAGTCCAGACGTGGACCTGGAGGCCCAGGCCATGCGCGCGTTTCAGGGTGCGCCGGGTGACCAGCCTGAGCCATCCGGCACTCGGCGGGACTTGCAGGCAATCGACGTCCCGCAGCAGCCGCTTCATCCAGCGGCGCGGCCACCAGGGCCCGAAGAGCACGAAGCAGGCCATCGCGCTGACCCCGGCCGAGGAAACCGCCGGCCGGCTCAGCCTGCGCAGCACCGCGCGGCGCCGGCGATCAGAGAATGACGCTACGCAGACTCGGTCATGGAGCCCCAGCTCCTCGATCAGCTCGGCCATCGGGGCGATGGCCTCCCGGCATTTGACGTCGAGATTGAACTTGGCTTCCGGCAGGGCGCTGACCAGTTCTGCCAGGGTCGGGATGCGCTCGCTTCCACCGATGCGCAGCCTGGAGAGTTCTTCGCTGCTGAGATCCGAGATCTTACCAGCGCTGCCGGTGGTGCGGGTCACGGTGGCGTCGTGGAAGACCACCGCGGTGCCATCGCTGGTGGCCCAGACATCAGCCTCCAGATGCTCGAAGCCGAGATCCGCGGCTGCCTGGAAAGCGCGCAGCGAATTTTCCCAGAGAGCGTCCTCCGGGGAAAATCCCCGATGCGCGAAAGCCAGCGGCACACCCGGGCCCCGGCTCGCGGAGAGATAAGGCAGCTCAGGCGGTGCGGCAGGCAAGGCGCTCCTCGATCACCTGGGCCACACCGTCGGCGGCGAAATCCGGGGCGTGCCAGGATGTCGCAGCGAGCGCGGCAGGGTGCCCATCGCCCATGGCATAGCCCCGGCCGGCCCAGCCCAGCATTTCGATGTCATTCGGCATATCTCCGAAGGCCACGACATCTGCCGCCGGGATTCCCCGGGAGCGAGCATATTCGGCGAGGGTTATGGCCTTGTTCACGCCGCACCTGGACATTTCCAGCAGGGCCACACCAGCGGCGGAATGTGTGGCCTTGACCCACTGAGTGATCGCGGGCCGCACCAGCTCCAGGAATTCATCCGCGGTTCCCTGGGGACTCTTGGCCAGGAACTTCAGGACCCCTGGCCCGCCGGCGAGGGATTCAGCCAGCGGGCGCGGTTCGATATCCCGTAACGCGGGGGGTGAACTCGCGGTCAGATACCCCGGTTCGAGGTAGAGGCCATCGAGAGTTTCGGCGGCGAAGGAAGCCAGCGGTTCCAGCCGGCGGATCGCCTGCTGTGCTGCGAGGAGATCCGGGACCGCCAGGCAGGATGAACTCAGCGCGCTTTCCGTCGCCAGATCGTAGACCAGGGCCCCGTTGGAGCAGATCACCGTGCCCTGATGGCCGATCTGCTCGCGCAGCGGGCCGAGCCAGCGCGGCGGCCGGCCGGTGACGAAGACTATCTCTATCCCCGCAGCACTGGCGGCGCGAAAGGCCTCGATGGTTCGCGAGCTGATCCTGCCATCGTGGGCCAGGATGGTCCCATCGATATCGCTCGCGATCAGCCTCATAGCTCCAAGCCTACCGGGCGGACCGCAGCGAGCAGAGCACAGCGAGCAGAATAGAACGAGTAGGGCTCAGAGCTCATAGTTTCCGGTGATCCGGGCCCGGGCGATGCCGTGGCTGAAGATCGTGAAACCCAGATAAGCGCAGGAGGCGTCTTCGGGAATATCGAGACTTTCGGTGTCCAGGGCATGCACCACCACCATGTACCGGTGCGGGCCGTGGCCTTCCGGCGGAGCGGCACCTACGTAACCGGGCATCCCGGCATCATTGCCCAGCGTGATCGCGGCTTCGGGCAACTCGGCGGAGCCGGGAGTGCCCGCACCTGCGGGGAGCGAGGTCACCGATGCCGGGATGTTGAAGACGGCCCAGTGCCAGAAACCGCTGGCCGTCGGGGCATCCGGGTCGAAGACGGTGACCGCGAAGCTCTTGGTCTCCGGAGGGAATCCGGACCAGCTCAGCTGCGGCGATTCATCGCTGCCGCCGGCGCCCATGACTCCGGAAGCCTGGGCTGCGGGCAGTGCCGCGCCATCCTGGAAAGTCTCACTGCGTACCTCGAACTCCGGTAGCCGGGGCATAACCGGTGCTGCATACGGGTCGTACTCGTTCACGGCGATCTCCTTGCTGCTGGTACTGGTTTGCTGGGTACTAGTCGTTGTCAGTGATGGGTCAGTGAAGGATCAGTGAAGGCTGGTTCTGGCAGTCAGTTCTGCACGGCGGGGCGGGTCGGCACCGGGGCGAGAGACGGTGATCGCTGCGGCGGCGGCCGCGTAGTCGAGCATCTCGGTGAGTTCTTCCCGGCTGATCCGGCGCAGCCGCTGCCGATGCTGGGCTCCGCTCAGGCCTCGTTCCGTGATGGCGAAGAGCAGCGCCGACATGAAGGAGTCCCCCGCGCCGACGGTATCCGCCACGTCGACGCGCGGAGCGGGCACTTCGGCCACCCCGGCCGCGGCAACGCCCCAGGGCCCTTGGGCACCCCGGGTCAGCACCACCATTGCCGGGCCTTCTGGCAGCTTCAGCCAGGCTTCGGCGGTCGCCTCCGGTTCACGATCCGGGTAGAGCCAGGCGAGGTCTTCATCAGAGGCCTTGACAATATCAGCGATGCGCACGAAGTATTCTGCACGCTCCCGGGCGAGCTCCCGGTCCGCGACGATGCTGGGGCGGCAGTTCGGGTCGTAGCTGATCAGAGCGTGCCCCCGGGCGGCTAAAACCGCGCCGTGAACTGTGGCCGCACCGGGATCGAGCATCGCGGCGATAGAGCCGGTATGCAGCAGGGTGGTCGCCTGGAACCGTTCCGGCTCGAGTTCCGGAAGCTGCCAGGCGAGATCGAACCGGTACGTGGCGGAGCCGTCTTCAGCCAGTTCCGCGGCAGCGATCGAGGTGGGCAGATGATCCGGCGGCAACGGCATCAGAACCGAATTCTCGCGCAGATGCGCCTCGATGAGCTGACCGTAATCATCCTGGCCGTAGCGGCCCAGGAACTCCACGGCCAGGCCCAGCCGGGCCAAGCCGACAGCGACGTTCATGGGGCTGCCCCCGACATGAGGTATCGGCTCACCGCCGGGGCGACGCACTTCATCGATCAGGGCCTCACCGATGACTGTCAGCATGTTCTCAGTCTACGGGCGCTTCCTGCACCAGGAACAATTCACCTGGGCAGTCAACGGGGGCAATCAAGGTGCCGCAGCGAACCGTTGTGCCGCAGCGAGCATCAGTTCCGTGCTGCGACGGTTCCCAGCGTGACCGGCCTCCGTGACGAGGTGCAGTTCTGCCTCGGGCCAAGCCCGGCTCAACTGCCAAGGCACATCGGCCGGGCTGCCGATATCCAGCCGACCGTGGATCAGCACTCCCGGGATTCCGGCCAGCCGCCAAGCCTGCTCCAAGAGCTGGCCTTCTGCCAACCAGGCTCCGTGGTGAAAGTAATGCGTGACGATGCGGGCGAACTGCATTCGGAAAGCGGGCTCTTGATAACGCGGCGATGGTTTCCAACCGGGCTCCAGGGAAAGCACAGCGTCCTCCCAGTCACACCAGGCTTGCGCTGCTTGAGCGCGCACGTGCGGATCCTCCTGGACATTGAGCAGATGGTGATAAGCCGCCACAAGATCCGCACGGGCCTCGGCGCCCATGACTCCGGTATCACTCTGCGATGCGAATTCAGCGAATTCCTGCCATTGCCGGGGGAAGAACCGGCCGGCCTCGTGGTAGAGCCAGTGCACATCGGAACGACGAGTGGTGGTCACCGAGATCAGGACCAGAGCGCGCACTCGCTCCGGGGACTGCTGGGCGTACGCCAGGGCCAGAGTCACCCCCCAGGAGCCGCCCCAGAGCACCCAGCGGCTGATCCCGAGGGCTTCCCGGAGCTGCTCGATATCGGCCAGCAGATGCGCGGTGGTATTCGCGGTCAGCGGTACCGCAGGATCTGCCGCGGAGGGCAGGCTGCGTCCGCACTGACGCTGATCCATCTGAACGATCCGGTACTGCTCCGGGTTCCATAGCCGGCGCTGGCCGGGGGTGCTGCCGGAGCCCGGGCCGCCGTGCAGGAGGAGCACGGGTGTTCCCTGCGGATTACCGCTGGTCTCCCAGTAGACCTGGTGGCCATCACCGGTATCCAGCAGCCCTGACCGGTCTGGTTCAAGCGGCGGATAAAGCTGCATGCTACTTGGCCCTTTCCGATGGCTCTATCACTGCCACTGCCGGATTCTTGGCGAGCCGGCTGATGTCACACTGTATCGTCATCATCGTTCAGGCCACCCTCCGGTCGTCCCGCAATGCGGTCAGAGCGAGCTCCCGGCAAATGGTCCAGGCCGGAGCAGCAGAGTCGATGAGGTCGAAATGATCGCCGGGGGCCGGGATCAGCTCGGCGGTGCCACCAGCAGCCTGAGCCGCCCGGACGTAATTCTCTGATAGCTCCCATGGCACATCCACGTCCGCCTCCGCATGAACGGCGAAGACCGGGCAGGCCGCAGGCACCAGCTGCAACGGGTCGGCTAACTGGTAGCGCCTGTCCGGAGCAGATCGGTCCTCGCTGCCGAGCAGATTCTCCACGGCATCGTGGCTCAGTCTCAACTCCCGCGCGCGGCCCAGATCCAGGAGCCCGGACTGACTGATCACAGCGATCACCCTGGCCTTCGAGCTCGACCATGACCCGGCAGCGGGATGGTCTGGCGGCAGCACCGGACGCGATACCGCCCAGCTGGCTAAATGGCCGCCCGCCGAATGGCCTATGAGCACCACTGGTGCGCCCTCAGGCAGAAGACCGGCAAGGAAATCGATACCGGCGGCCACATCGGCGAAGGTCTGCGGCCACCCACCGCCGTCTGCGCCGGCACGCCGGTATTCCAGGTTCCAGGCCGGCACCCCGTGCGCGGCCAGATCACGGGCTAGCGGCCGGCCCAGCGAGGCATCGTAAGCATCCCGCCAGTAGCCGCCGTGGATGACCACCGCCGCCCCGGGCACCCTCTGCTCAGCAGGCTGGTAAAGCTCCCCGTGCTGGCTGCCATGATCGCCGTATTGAAGCGTCCGGATGGCTGTCATCGCTAGTTCCTCATCACTGCCGGTACAACTCAACGAAATTGTGCAGGATCCGCCCCGGCTCACGGACCTTGCCGCCCTGCTCCTGTAAGGCCTCGCGGACCGCGGCATATTCTTCAGCCGGAAAATACCCGTGGTGCCGGTACGCTTCGATCCGCAACAGCAGCCCTTCGATATCCAGCTCGGGGTGGAACTGAGTGGCATAGACATTGGCGCCGATTCGGAACATCTGCACGGGGCACTGCGCCGAGGAGGCTAGCAGCACGGCATCCTCGGGGAGTGCGGAGCAGGCTTCCTTGTGCCCCACGAAGGCCCAGAACCGGTCAGCGAGCCCTATGAATAGTGGGTCCAGGCGGCCCTGTGGGCTCAGCTCGATCGAGGCCGCGCCGGCTTCTTCCCCGTACTGCCGATCGATCGTTCAGCCCGCTAGCTTCCCCAGAATCCCCACCCCGTAGCACGCGCCCAGAAAGGGGAAGTCCTGCACGATAACCCGTTCCAGCAACTCGGCCAGCTCGGCTTCGACCCGCTGCTGCACCGCTGATTTATCCTCAGCGCGGTCTGAGGCGTTGAAGGGGCTGCCGCCCAGGATGATGCCGGAGAACTCATCAAGATCCAGTTCCGGCAGCGGCTCCTGGTCTAGACGGTGCCAGCGAAAATCTCGGGCCACGCCCATCATGCCCCCGCCCAGCCCGGCATACCGGGCGAAGGCTTCGGCCTCCTGGGCGGCAATCTCCGTTTCCGCCCGGGTCGAGAGGAATAAGAACGGCTTCATCTCTAGATCCTACAAAGCAATCCTGCGGTAGCGGATGCTAGGCTGCGCTGGGCAGTGCCGTGACAAGCACTGTGACATCACTGCACGATGAAAGGGGGGCCATGACCAGCAACTGGGAGCGCCTGGACGAAAGACTTCGGCCCGCCGTCGCTGCGAGCGTAGAGGAGTACCGCCGGGTGCGGTCCGCTCTGGAGGCCGTCACCGCGCAGATGGAGCAGACTCTGCGGGGGATCTTCGCCGATACCCAGCATCAACCGCTGTTCTTCTCCAGCCGTACCAAAAGCATCGAATCCTTCCGGGAGAAAGCCTCGCGCACCTTGGATTCGGACGGCTCGCCGGTGCTGCAGTTCCCGGACCCGCTCAGGAACTTGAGCGATCTGGTGGGAGTGAGGATCATCACCACTCTGCCGAGCGATAACGCCGCTGCGGCGAACCTGATCAAACGGCAGCGGTCAGTCTTTGACTGTCGCGGCGACCGGGAAAAAGACATCGGCTCCATCGAGTCCGGCACCTACGGCTACTCCAGCCGTCACCTGATCCTGCGAACCATCCAGAACGACGCGGTCCGGGCGTACCAGGAAGTCATCGATCCGGGTGCGAAAGCCTCCGGAAGCCTGTTCTTCGAATGCCAGATCCGCACTATCTTCGCACATGCCTGGAGCGAGATCGAGCACGATATCCGATTCAAGCCCACTGGCCGGCGCGCCTGGAGCCCCTATTTCGATCGGCAGTTCACGGCCACCGCAGCCATGCTCGAATCTGTCGAATCGGCGTTCTCCGAACTGCATGACCGCCATGAGACGCTGACCAGCTACTGGGATGAAGAAAGCGAGGGCAGAACTCTTTTGACCCCGGAACGGATCAAGGAGATCTGGCGGAATCTGCTGCCCCATGTGGATCGTAAAAGCGATGATGACTGGAGGTGGGTCACAGAACTGCTCGGCGCACATGGGCTGACCCGGACCATCGATCTGGCCGGGCTGCTGCAGTCCGAGTCGATCTCTCATGTGCGCAAAGCCCTAGATCACCGCTATTCACCGGGCCCGGATCGCTTACTGGACGATCTACTGCTGTGGCGCTACGGGCCTGCCCATATCGAGCTCACCGCCCGGACCGACGATCACCGCCGGGAGAGTTTGCAGCGCCGCTGGCGGCAGATGCTCAGCTACCGGGCCCGGAGCGGGCTCAAGGAGCAGAACGCCAGGGAGTTAGAGCACTAGAAACTGGTCTCGGCAGAAATTGGTCTCAGCGACCGCCGCGGGGCTTGCCGCGCGGTGCCTTCGGCCGCCGGGAGCGAGATGAGGGCTGCTGCCGCTGCGACTGCTTCTTCGGGTCTGATTTTTTCTGCTGCGGCTTTTTCGGTTCGGGCTTCTTCTGCGCTTGGCTGTCGGCTTGGGCGTTGCCCCGGGAGCTATTGGCCGTCCGGCCGCGGACGACGCCGATGAAGTCCTCGATCTCGGGCTCATCCCGGCCGGTCAACCAGGCCAGGGCGATGGAGTGCTCCGGGGCATCGGTCACCGGGCGGAAGCGCAGATCCCGGCGGTTCAGCTGCCGGGCATGTGATTGCGGAAGCAGGAGCAGGCCGGCCCCCGCCGCAATGAGATTCAGCTGCTGTCCGCTGAGCTCAGCGGATGGTTCGAGCCATTCCTCGTCCTCCAGCTCTGCCATGGTGAGTGCTTCGAAGGCGGTCAGCGGGTGGTCTTTAGGGGCGAGCACCACGGCGGGTTCGGGGTAGAGCGGGATCATCTGCAAGCCAGTGCGGTCCACCGGCGGGCGGACGAAGCAGAAATCCGCTTCTGCCTCCACCAGCACCCGGCGCTGTTCGGCCTCGGTCACCGCCTGCCCCGACAGGGGCGTCTGCGGGTACCGCTGCTGCCAGCGGTAGAACCATTTATCCGGAGTGACGCCGGGGACAAAGGCAACGCGCAGCACACTCAAGACTAACCCGCGCCAGTGGCTGGTACAGAGTAAGGACCAGCAAGACAAGAACGATTTCACTAGGCGCATCCGAAACGAGATGCCTAAAATCACAATCCGGCATCAGGAATCAATAACAGTTGACTGAGCGAAGCATTTGGAGGAACCCTGAGGAAATGAACACCATCCGCAGACTCCCCGCCGCTACGCGCAGACCCATCACTCTGACCGCCCTCAGCGCTCTGCTGGCCCTGGGCTTAGGGCTTTCCGGCTGTGCACCGGCGAACGATTCGGGATCTGATCAGGGAACTTCCAGCGCGAACAGCACCGCCACGAGCACCAGTACGGAAACGAACAGCTCTCCGGAAGCCAGTCAGAGCGAGTCCCCGGAGAGCACAGCACCCGCTACCAGCACCCCGGAAGGCTCCGGGGGTGACTCCGAGAACAACGGCGGCGGCCAGCCGCCGGCTGCTGCCGGCATCTGCACCGCCGGAATGCTGAACGGAACGCTTGAACCAGCCGGCAGCGGAGCAGGCCACAGCTACTTCAACCTCGTGGTGAACAATGTCTCCGGCACCACCTGCAGCATCGACGGCTACCCCGGGGTTTCCTTCGTGGGCAACGGCGATGGCACCCAGCTGGGCACTCCGGCGGACCGGGATCCGGCCAGAGCCTCATCCGGCCCGGTTACCCTGGCACCGGGGGACACTGCCCAGGCAGGGCTCGCTTACACCCGGGCGGAGAATTACCAGAACTGCAACCGGCTCAACAGCGACGGGCTGCGGATCTATCCGCCGAGCGCCACCGACGCTCTTTTCGTCCCCTACCAGCTCACCGCCTGCAGCAACCAGGGAGTCGTGCTGTTGACGATCGGCGCGTTCCAGGCCCGCTGACCCCGAGCTGGCGGCCGCATAGAACCACTGACTGCGCCCTGGGCTCGTATTACTTTACTCGCAGATTGTCGGCGTAAGGGTGGAGGATGGAGAGCGTGGACGCCTCTGCCTCCGAGCCTTTCAACACGGATCTGTTCGATACAGACCAATTCGACACAGACCAATTCAGCGCGCCCACCCGCCGCTGGTTCGATGGCGCCTTCCCGGGGCCCACCGCAGCTCAGGCCGAAGCCTGGGCGGCCATCGCCTCGGGTGAGGACACCTTGGTCATCGCCCCGACCGGCTCGGGTAAAACGCTCGCCGCTTTCCTCTGGTCGCTCGATTCGCTCATCTCAGCACCACCAGCAGAAACAAGCGGCACCAAAGTGCTGTACATCTCCCCGCTCAAGGCACTCGGCGTAGATGTGGAAAGGAATCTCCGGGCACCACTCACCGGGCTCACGCATCACGCCATTCAGCTGGACCTGCCAGCACCGCAGATCAGCGTGGGCATCCGCAGCGGGGATACTCCTCCCGCAGAACGTCGGCGGCTACAGGCCCATCCGCCGGACATTCTGATCACCACCCCCGAATCGCTTTTCCTCATGCTCACCTCCAAAGCCCGGGAGACCCTGAGCTCGGTAGGCACCGTGATCGTGGATGAAGTGCACGCCCTCGCCGGGAGCAAACGCGGCGCGCACCTGGCGCTCTCCCTGGAACGCCTGGACGCCATGACCGGCACCCAGCACGGCCCGGGAAGCACTCAGCGGGCGCAACGCATCGGCCTCTCCGCAACGGTCGAGCCGGCGCAGAACGTGGCTCGCTTCCTTTCCGGGCAGGCACCATGCCGTATCGTCTCCCCAGCTTCGGCGAAGACCTGGGATCTGAGTATCAATGTTCCGGTACCGGATATGACGGACCTGCCCGCGGCAAGCGCGGCGCATGACCCGGAGCCCGGCTCTGACACAGCGCCCGAAGCCTCCATCTGGCCTCATGTCGAAGAGCAGATCGTGGACAGAGTCCTGGCCAACCGCTCCAGCATCATCTTCGTCAACTCGCGCCGACTGGCGGAGCGGCTCACCGGACGGCTCAATGACATTTATGCGCAGCGTCTCGGTGCGGTTCGGGAAACCCCCGCAGCGCAAGCGCCACGGCCCGCCGAGATCATGGCCCAGGCAGGGGTGACCAGCACTCTTGACGCCACTGACGCCGCAGTTCCAGTGCTGGCCAAAGCGCATCACGGGTCCGTGTCCAAGGAACAACGGGCAGTCATCGAGGACGACCTCAAAAGCGGCCGGCTGCGCTGTGTGGTGGCCACATCGAGCCTGGAACTCGGGATCGACATGGGCCTGGTGGACCTCGTGATCCAGGTCGAGTCCCCGCCCAGCGTAGCGAGCGGCCTGCAGCGGGTGGGCCGGGCGGGTCATCAAGTCGGGGAAGTCTCCCAGGGGGCGCTGTTCCCCAAGCATCGCTCGGATCTGCTGCATTCCGCCGTCACCGTGGAGCGCATGCTCGCCGGGCGGATCGAGCCGCTGCGGATCCCGGCCAACCCCCTGGACATCCTGGCTCAGCAGACCGTGGCCGCGGCCGCATTGGAACAGATCGATGTCGATGAGTGGTTCGGCAGGGTACGCCGCGCGGCACCTTTCGCGAACCTTCCGCGCTCCGCTTTCGATGCCACGCTGGATCTGCTCTCCGGGCGCTACCCTTCGGACGAGTTCGCGGAGCTGCGGCCGCGAATCGTCTGGGACCGCAACGCCGGGACCATCACCGGCCGGCCCGGAGCGCAACGGCTGGCCGTCACCTCCGGCGGGA
This sequence comes from Acaricomes phytoseiuli DSM 14247, assembly GCF_000376245.1. Taxonomy (GTDB): domain Bacteria; phylum Actinomycetota; class Actinomycetes; order Actinomycetales; family Micrococcaceae; genus Renibacterium; species Renibacterium phytoseiuli. The sequence goes on from NZ_AQXM01000043.1 coordinate 21,709, forward strand.
CAATCCCGGACCGCGGTCTCTTCGGCGTGTACCTGGCCGGTTCCGAAGACGTCGGTACCAAGGCCTCGCGGCGCGTCGGCGAGCTGGACGAAGAGATGGTGTACGAATCCCGAGTGGGCGATGTCTTCGCACTCGGCGCGACCAGCTGGCGGATCCAGGAGATCACGCATGACCGAGTGCTGGTCACCCCGGCCTACGGGCAGCCGGGAAAGCTGCCGTTCTGGAAAGGCGACTCCGCGGGCCGGCCGGTGGAACTGGGCCGGGCGCTAGGGGCGTTTCTGCGGGAGATCGCCGCCGCTGAGCCGGAACGCGCCAGGAACCGGCTGGCCAGCAGCGGGCTGGATGGGTACGCCATCGATAATCTGCTCGGCTATCTTGAGGAGCAGCGCCAGGTCAGCGGGGTGATCCCTGATGACCGGACCCTGGTGATCGAGCGCTTCACCGATGAACTGGGCGACTGGCGAGTGGTGCTGCACAGCCCTTTCGGCATGCCGGTGCACGCTCCCTGGGCTCTTGCGGTGGGCGCTCGGCTGCAGGAGCGTTACGGCTTCGACGGCTCGGCGATGGCCGCTGACGACGGCATCGTGCTCCGCATTCCGCGGATGGATGACACCCCGCCGGGTGCCGAGCTCTTCGCCTTCGACCCCGACGAGCTCGAAGCGATCGTCACCGCGCAGGTGGGCGGGTCCGCGCTTTTCGCTTCGCGCTTCCGGGAGTGCGCGGCCCGTGCGCTCCTGCTGCCCCGGCAGAACCCGGCCAAGCGCTCACCGCTGTGGCAGCAGCGGCAGCGCTCCGCCCAGCTGCTCGATATCGCCCGTAAATACCCGAGCTTCCCGATCATCCTGGAGACCGTGCGGGAGTGCCTGCAGGATGTCTACGACCTTCCCGCATTGCGCCAGATCAGCCAGGACCTGCAGAATCGCGCGCTCCGGATGGTTGAAACCGACACCGCCCAGCCCTCGCCCTTCTCGCGCTCCCTGCTCTTCGGCTATGTCGCCAGTTTCCTCTACGAGGGAGACTCACCACTGGCCGAGCGGCGGGCGGCGGCGCTCTCCCTGGACCCGGCGCTGCTGAACGATCTGCTGGGCCGGGCCGAGCTGCGCGAGCTCCTCGATGCCGGCGTGATCCAGGAAATCGAAGCCGAGTTGCAGTACCGCGCCCCGGGCCGCCGGATCCGCGATGCGGAAGGCTTAGCGGATCTTCTGCGCGCCCTGGGCCCGCTGAGTCTGGAGCAGATCGCGGAGCGGATGGCACCGGGCTCAGCAGAATCCGACCCTATGAAACTAGCCGCACAGGCTGCCGCCGAACTGCACGGCGCGCATCGGGCCTTCTACACCCGGGTAGCCGGCCAGGATGCAGTGGCTGCTATCGAAGATGCCGCCCGGCTCCGAGATGCCCTGGGCGTGCCGCCGCCGTTGGGAGTCCCCACGGCGTTCCTGGAAGCGGTTCCGGACCCGGTGGGCGACCTCGTCTCCCGATACGCCCGGACGCACGGCCCCTTTGTGGCCCAAGATGTTGCGAGTCAGTTGGGGCTCGGCATCGCGGTGGTCAGTACCGCCCTGGAACGACTGCTCGCGGATGGCCGGGTAGTCCAGGGCGAGTTCCGGCCCGTCGAGCTGGCCCAGCGTGAATCAGGGCTCGAATGGTGCGACAGGCAAGTACTGGGGCGGATCCGGCAGCGCTCCCTGGCCGCTCTGCGGGCCGAAGTGGAACCCGTGGACCAGGCGAGCTACGCGCGCTTCTTAGCCCAGTGGCAGCACCTGGAAGCCTCCAATGCCCCGGTGCTGCGGGGGCATGACGGGGTGCTCACGGTCATCGATCAGCTGGCCGGAGCGAGCATGCCCGCATCAGCGGTCGAGCCGCTCATCCTCGGCGGCCGGATCCGCGGATACTCACCGGCCCTGCTGGATGAGCTCATGGCGGCCGGGGAGGTGCTCTGGGCCGGGCACGGCGACCTAACGGGCAACGACGGCTGGATCAGCCTGCATTTGAGCGAATCGGCGGCACTGACCTTGCCGCCTGCGGGAGCAGAACCACCGTCATCGTTGCGCCCGGAGTCCGAGGCCGGCCATGGTTTACATAACCTAGCGGACCGCATCCTGGAGTTCTTCGGCCACGGCGGCGCGTACTTCTATCCGCAGCTCCATGCGGAACTGACCTCCAGGGAGCTCGCGGCTACGGCGCCTACAGCGGCGGAGATCAGCGCTGCTATCTGGGAGCTGGTCTGGGCCGGCAAGCTCAGCAATGACACCTTCGGCCCGGTCCGCTCCCTGCTGGCCGGCGGTCATACCGCGCATCGCAGCTCCGGCCGCACGCCGAGAGCCCGGCCCGGTGGTCGCGGAGCCCGGATACCCCGGGGCCGTTACGCCGGGCTGAGCCGCCCGGATCAGGCATCCGCTACCCCGCCGGTGCTGAGCGGGCGGTGGAGCCTGCTGCCACCGGCCGGAGCCGTCGCGGGGCTGAGCGATACCGAGCGCGCTCACGCCATGGCCGAACTTATGCTGGACCGCTACGGAGTGGTCACTCACGGCTCCGTGATGGCCGAAGGGCTGCCCGGCGGCTTCGCGCTCATGTACCGGGTGCTCTCCCGGCTCGAAGAACAAGGGCGCTGCCGGCGCGGCTACTTCATCGAAAAACTAGGGGCCGCGCAATTCGCGGTCCCGGCTACCGTGGATCGGTTACGGGGGGTGAGCGCAGATCTGGATACCTGTAAACGGCCGTACCGGGCCGTGGCGCTGGCCGCCACTGACCCGGCCAATCCTTATGGCGCTGCGCTGCCCTGGCCCGCACTGAAGGATTCTCCAGGAACCACCGGCCACCGGCCGGGGCGGAAAGCCGGGGCGCTGGTGATCCTGGTCGATGGGGAGCTGGTGCTCTACTCCGAGCGGGGAGGTAAAACCATGCTGCATTTCCCGGCGGCCGAGCCCTCGCTGGAAGCGGACCTTCTGCCGCCCGGAAGCTCCAGAGTGGACCCCAAGGACCGCGCGGCCGCCGAGGCTCTGGTCGCTCTGGTGCAGCGCGGGGCCGCAGAGCGGCTGGCCATCGAGAAAGTCAACGGCGCTCCCGTGCTGGGCACTGCCCTGGCCGAGGCCCTGCTCGCAGCGGGTGCCTACTCCACGCCCAAGAGGATCAGCATCCGGACGAGGCCATGAGCCCGGCCCCGAGAACACAGACAATAACGCAGAGGAGGGCAGGTGCCTGAAGGCGATACCGTCTGGTTGCAAGCCCAGCGGCTGAACTCCGCGCTCGGCGGCGAGCAGCTGATGGGCTGTGATCTGCGCGTGCCACGATTCGCCACAACCGACCTGAGCGGCTGCCAGGTTACCGCCGCCCGCTCCCGGGGCAAGCATCTGCTCATCGAATGCACCGGTGGTGTTCTAGGAGACAGCACCGCACTCATTCACTCGCACCTGAAAATGGGTGGTATCTGGCAGTTCTACCCCCGGCAGGGGGCCGGTTCGCGCTGGCGTCGACCGGCCCATACCGCACGGGCTGTGCTGACGACCGCTGATACCGTTGCGGTCGGCTTCTCTCTCGGAATTCTGGAGGTACTGTCCCCTGCCGAAGCCGCAGAGCGCCTCTCCGGGCTGGGCCCGGATCTTCTGGGCCCGGACTGGGACGCCGCGGAAGCAGTGCGCCGGCTCGCAGCTCAGCCTGGGCGCCCCCTCGGCCAGGCGCTTTTGGATCAGCGGAATCTCGCCGGAATAGGCAATATCTACCGCAATGAGCTCTGCTTCCTCGCTGGGCTGCGCTCCAGCAGCCCGGTAGTCGAGGCGGATCTGCTCCGGTTGGTAAAGCAGGCCCGGCGATTGCTGGAAGCGAATAAGCGACGCACTCAGCGCATAACGACCGGCCTGCCGGGCCTGGTGGCCGATGAACGCAGCTGGGTCTACGGCCGGGCGAACCGGCCCTGCCATCGCTGCGGCACCTTGATTCATCAAACCGAGGAAGCGGGCCGCCCACTGTATTCCTGCCCGCGCTGCCAGCCAAAGCCTAAACTGGTGGGGTGATGGAATCCCCGCTGCCGGTGCGGCACGGCGTCAACGCCACCCGGCTCCGGCTGCCAGCCGATGGGCCTTGGCAGACCATTCTGGAATACGTTCTGGAACGCTTCGGGCACGTGGATCCCGAGGGAATCGTCAGCAGATTCGCTCGCGGCGAGGTCCGCGGAGTCGGCGGCACGGTGATCGATGCCGGGACTCCGCTGGGCGAACACGCCTTCCTCTGGTACTACCGGGAATTACCACAAGAGCAGCCCATCCCTTTCCAGCTTCAGCTGCTGCATCGGGATGAGCATCTGATCGTCGTGGATAAACCGCATTTCCTGCCGACCACTCCGGGCGGCCGGTACCTCGCCGAATCCGCGCTGATCCGGCTGCGGCGAGCCCTGGATCTGCCCGAGCTGGTGCCGATCCACCGGCTGGACAGAATGACCGCCGGCGTCCTGCTCTTCGCCGCGAATCCGGAGACCAGAGGCAAGTATCAGCTGCTTTTCGAGCGCCGTCAGGTGCATAAGCAGTACGAGGCCATCGCCCCCGTGCGCTCCGATCTCGGCCTGCCCTTGACCATCGCGACCCGGATGCAGAAAAGCCGGGATTACCTGCTGAGCAGGCATCTTCCGGGAGCCCCGAACACCCGGACCGGGATCGAGCTGGTGCAGCGCTGGGCTAGCTCAGGGCCGGGAGCAGAGGCAGAGCCTGGGGCGGAGCTAGGGCTGTACCGGCTGACCCCGTACACCGGCAAAACCCATCAGCTGCGGCTGCATATGGCATTCCTCGGCCTGGGAATCCGGAATGACCCCTTCTACCCGGTGCTTCTGGACGAATCCCCGGATGACTACAACCGGCCGCTGCAGCTCCTGGCCCGCAGCCTCGAGTTCCGCGATCCGATCAGCGGCCGCGAGGTGCAGTTCCGCAGCGGGCTGAAACTTATGGAACAACCGGAGCTTTCGAAATCGCCGGAGCCCTCAGCCGATCAGCAGCCACCGGCCGCGTTGCCTGCGCAGAGTACGTAACCGGCCGGTATGCGCTATGGCGGCTACGGCGTGCTGCATCTGCGCCGATACCCGCTGCGCTTCCTGATTCTCTTCCCCCTCGCTGCTCGGCTCCACCAGGAAGCGCACCGTGATCGTGGGAACCCCAGCGGGCACATCGAGGGATTTCGCCTCGACCAAATGCTCTTCGGATACCGCCGCGGTCGCGGTATCCATGACCGCTTCCGGATCATGACCAGGGCGTAGGCCGGTGATCTGCAGGGCTGCGCGGTAGGAAGGCATCCTCCTAGTCTGCCGTACGGCACCCACCAGCACGGCGCGATAGCCGCTACTCTGGGCCTGTGGCCGAAGCAGAATCACCCCAGCAAGAACAAGAGCAAAAGCAGAGCCAGCAGCAGTGGTCCGCTTTCCGCGCCGAACGAGACCGCAGCCTCCCTGCCCCACATGGCTGGCTGAGCCTCACCTCTTTCCAATGGCTGCCGGCGGACTTCGCATCGTTGGAACTCGTTGCCGGGCTCTGGCGGCAGCATGAGGGCCGCGCGGAAGTCAGGTTCCGGGCAGAGGAAGGGCTCCTGCCACTGGGCCGGGATACCGCTGAACCCGGGCGGGAGGGCAGCACGACGCAGACCAGAACAGCAACAGCCTCGCTGGCCGAAGACGAATCCCTGGAATGGTTCCGCTACGGCACGATCGTGATCGAGCTCGTGCTGCGCGGCGGCCGGTACGGCATCAGGACCAGGGATTCGGCAGCAGCTCTGCTCCGTGACTTCACGCAGGTGCCGGTTTTCCCTTACCAGCAGGAATGGGCACTCACCGGGCAGTACCGCGCTTATCCGGAGCCAGTTCTGCGCGAGATCGGCACCGCACACGAGCTCGTCCCGGCGCAGGCCGAATTCTGCGGGGAGCTCACCCTGTGGCTCCCTGAGGAATCAGGACGCCCCGGCGCGGAGGTTGCATTGCTCGCTCAGCCGGGAAGTGACGGCGGCCTGCTGATCAACTTCGGCGATGCCAGCAACGGGGCCGAAACCGCGGGCTGGCGGTACCTGCGAACAGCGGCTCCGGAGGCTGATGGCAGTGCCGCCATCGTCACCGTCGATTTCAACTATGCGCTCAACTGGCCCAGCGGGTTCACGCCCTTCGGCACCTGCCCACGGCCAGTTCCGGAGAATATCCTCGATGCACCGGTACGGGCCGGAGAACGGCTGATGCGCTAGACGATCGCGCTGAGCCCCGTGATCGCGCGCCCCACGATGAGCGTGTTGATCTCATAGGAGCCCTCGTAGGTGTACATCGCCTCGGCATCGGCGAAGCACTTGGCCATCCGGTAATCGGTCACGATGCCGTTGCCGCCCAGCAGCGCCCGGCCCAGGGCCACGGTCTCCCGCATTCTTTCCGTGGTCACGGCCTTGGCGAGAGCCACCTGGTCCATGGAGATCTCAGCCGGCGGCAGCATGGTCAGCTGGGCAATCAATGCCATGGAGGACATCGCATTGCCGAGCATTTTCACCAGCTGCGCCTGGACCAGCTGGAACGATGCCAGCGGGCGGCCGAACTGCTGACGTTCTATGACGTATTGCCGGGCGATATCGAAAGCGCCCAGCTGAGCGCCTACGGCCTGCCAGGCCACCATCATCCGGGAACCCTGCAGCAGCACCTTGGTGTCGTGAAAAGAGTCGATTCCGGCGAAGCGATCCGCCTCTTCGACCCGGACGTCCGTCAGCTCGATAAGAGCGTTCTGCACCGTGCGCAGGGCGATCTTGTGCTCGATCTTGCTGCGCCGGACCCCGGGCAGGCTGGTATCCAGGATGAACCCGCGCACTGAACCATCGGATTCGTCCTGAGCCCAGAGCAGCAGGTAATCGCAGAAGGTGCCGTTGCCGATCCAGCGTTTAGCCCCGTTGAGCACCCATTCGTCGCCTTCCCGCCGTGCCGTGGTATCCATGCCTCCGGCGACATCCGAGCCGTGCTCGGGCTCGGTGAGCCCGAAGGCGCCCGTGGTGCGCAGGGCCAGGGCATCGGCGAGGTAGCGCTCCCGCTGCGAGTCGCTGCCGAAACGGTACAGCGATTCGACGAAGAGGTCGTGATGCACCATGAAGAACGTGGCGACAGATGCATCCACTCGGGTCATCTCCGCGATGACCAACCCCGCGAACAAGGGGCTGTACCCTTGCTGCAGCGGCGTGGTCAGGCCCAGCCCGGCAAGATCCGGCAGGATCTGGGACGGGAATTCGGCGTCATTCCACCACTGGATGCAGAAGGGGTCGACATGCTCGGTCAGAAAAGCCCGCTGCTCGGCGAGCTTACGCTGTTCGAAACCGTTGAGCCGGGACTCGAACTGATAGAAATCAGCACCGGGTAAATCAGCACCGGGCACATCAGATAGATCAGCGCCGGGAAGCACCGGGGTGCTCATCGGGGCTGCATCCGGATCGCCCCGTCCAGGCGAATGGTTTCGCCGTTGAGCATGTCATTGCTCACGATATGCGCTACCAGCGCCGCATACTCTTCGGGCTCCCCCAGCCGGGAGGGGAAGGGGACCTGAACAGCCAGGGAGTCCTGCGCGGCCTGGGGCAGGCCCGACATCATCGGGGTAGCGAAGATTCCTGGGGCGACGGTCATCACTCGGATCCCCGAGCGCGCCAGTTCCCGCGCGATCGGCAAGGTCATCGCGGCTACTGCGCCTTTGGAGGCCGCATAGGCCGCCTGGCCGATCTGCCCGTCGAAGGCGGCCACCGAGGCGGTGTTGACGATCACCCCGCGATGCTCGCTGCCATGCTGATCCGGTAACGGCTCCTGGGTGGCGATCATCTCCGCACCGAGTCGGATGACGTTGAAAGTGCCGATCAGGTTGACCTGGAGAACCCGGCTGAAGTCCTGCAGCGGCAGGACGCCGGTTTTGCCCAGAACCTTCCCCGGCGTACCGATCCCGGCGCAGTTCACCAGGATCCGCAGGGCGCCAAGGCTGGCAGCTACGCTGAGTGCATCCTTGGTCTGAACTTCATCAGTGACATCAGCGGCGGCGAAGGCGGCGCTTCCGGGCCGCCGCGCATTCAGCTCATCGGCGAGCTCGGCACCTCGGGACGCTGGTAGATCAACGATGACGACTGCCGCACCGTCGGCATGCAGGCGCCGGGCGGTGGCCGCGCCGAGCCCTGAGGCTCCGCCGGTGACCATCGCTACCGTTGCCGGTGTGCTCGTGAGCTCCATGGCTCCTCCTCATTGAGATTGAGACAATGTTCCAGAAGTTCTGGCAGCCGCCTGATGTTAATGAATACTAATTGGAATCCGGCAGCTGAGAAGCCCCTGCCCGCAGAAACTTGTCCGAAGAACTCCGGCACGCCCGCAACACCCCGGCTGTCGCTGCCCGATTCGGCGCAGCCCCGGCGTCCTGCGGGCATAGTCTGGATGGGTGCAGCAATCCAGGACCTCGGCCGCGGAATGGGCTCGCCGTGCCGCCATCGCAGAGAATGCCGTGAACCATCGCTTCGGGCACCGGGTGCTGGGGCTTCCCAACACCTGGCTCGGCCGGACCAGTGCCGGAGCAGCTGGCCTCACAACCAGGCTCCGGGAGTGGAACTATTGGTGGCAGGCCCATTACCTGGACTGTCTGATCGATGCGCAATGGCGCCGAAGTATTGCCGGAGAAGCCGTGGACCTCAGCCGGGCGCGTGCACTGCTGCGTGGTATCAGGCTGCGGAACTTCTTCGTGCTAGTCAACAGTTTCTACGACGATATGGCCTGGCTGGCCCTCGCCGTGGACCGGGCGCAGCAGCTTTCCCGGGCCGCCCGCGGCCGCGATTTCCGGGGCTCCCGCCGCGTGCACCGAAGCCTGGGCAGACAACTGCACCAAGCCCTGAGCGATGAACTGGGCGGCGGCATCTACTGGTCGAAGAAACGCGATTACAAGAACACCGCGGCCAATGGGCCGGCAGCGCTGTACTTCGCCAGAACCGGCGATGAAGAGCGCGCTCAGGAGATCCTCGACTGGCTGCATGAGCGGTTATGGGATGCGGAACCGGGTGTCTATGTCGATGGCCTTCACCTGCGCCAGGATGGTCCGGAACGGGAGGGCACGGTCTGGAGCTACAACCAGGGGCCCGTGCTCGGAGCACTGCTGGAGCTGGCCGATCATGCGGGCAACCTGGAACGAGCGGCTGAACTGATCGCGGGCATCTCCTCCGGACTCACCGAGAACGGAATGGTCCGTTTGCACGGCGACGGGGATCGTGGCCTGTTCACCGGAATCCTGCTGCGATACCTCGCCTTGGCTGCCCGGCATGACGGACTGCCCGAGCCGAGCCGCGCCCTAGCGCATCAGCTGGTGCTGAGCACCGCGGAACAGCTCTGGACCTCTGGCTCGGCGCAGAATGTGTTCACGGAGGATCTTCAGCTGAGTGCGGCGAAGTGCTTTCCGCCGGGGCGCCCGGTGGGGCTGTCCGGTCAGCTTCAGGCGTGGATGGCCTTCGAGTCAGCCCATCGGCTGCAGCTGGTCTGAATCTGTCCGCGATCACCACTAAACCCATGATGGCCACCGCCAGGAAGCCTGATGCAGCGAGATCCGAAAGCCAGTGATAACCCAGGTAAAGCCGACTGATGGCGACCAGGGCGGTGCCGATGATGGCGCCGGCGATCAGCCAGAAGGCCCGGGCCCGAGTGCTTGTGCGACTGAGCAGCAGATAGGCGAGGGCGGCGAAGAACACCGCGGCGGCGAGCGCGTGACCGGAGGGGAAGGACGGGCTGCCCAAGGGGCCTAGCAGCATCTCCGCACTGGGCGGCCGGTGCCGTTGCACAGCGTGTTTGAGCGAGGTGGAGACTGCTACGACGGTGAGCATGGCCAGCGCCAGTAGCAGCGGGCGCCACCATTGCCTGCCGAGGAAGCCCCACGCGAGAGTCACCACGATCACGATGAGTGTCAGCCAGAACGGGGCCGCCGCGGTGGTGATGATCGCCAGTACCGCAGTGAGCCAGGGCGTCCGGAGGCTGATCGCCCAGGCGTGTGCGGAAGGGTCCAAGGCAGAGAGCCCGGTGCCGTTGCGCATGGTGTCCAGAACCCAGAGGAAACCGGCCACTCCGAAGATCACGAGCAGCACTGGCACCCGCAGCCGGGCGATCACAGTGCGTTCCGGTCCGCGTAGAGTGGGAGAAGGGCTGATGGGCATCACCGTCGATTCTCCTCGCTTTAGCTGAGCGAGGGCTATGCGGCACACCGTTCATTCAGGCCGGGATCCTTCGCATGCTGACCGGAATCAGGTAAAACTAAGACCATGGCTGTTCGCACCCCGGATCCGTACCCTGGCTGGCTCTCCGATGAGGATCTCTATGAAGCGCGGAGCCGCTTGCCCATGGTCTATGTCGAGGCCGTGCCGGTACGGCTGGATCCACTCGGATTCGTCACGGAGGTAGGCCTGCTGCTCCAGGTCGACGATGACGGCTCGATGATCCGATCACTGGTCTCCGGCCGGGTGCTCTACCGGGAAACCGTCCGGGCTGCGCTGCTGCGGCACCTGGAGAAAGATCTTGGGCCGCTGGCCCTGCCGCAATTGCCGATCAGCCCGGTGCCTTTCACGGTGGCCGAATACTTCCCTTCGCCTTCGCAGACCGGGTTGACCGATGAGCGCCAACACGCAGTGGCGCTGGCTTATGTGATTCCGGTGACCGGGGAATGCAATCCCCGCCAAGATGCCCTGGAGCTCACCTGGATGAGCCCACAGGATGTACTCAGCCCCTTCGTGCAGGGAGAGTTCGCCGGCGGACGGGGCGAGCTGGTGCGCCAGGCCCTGGCCTTCAGCGGCGTTCGGGGGGACTAGCCGGGTGATTGCAGGAGATTTCAGGTTCCGCGTCGGTACCAGGCTCCGGGAGAGCGGTTCGGGCAGCGAGGCCGAGTTGCTGGGCAGAACCGGCACTATCAGCACCCCGCATGGCATCATCCAGACCCCGGCCTTCGTTCCCGTGGGCACCAAGGCTACGGTCAAAGCCGTGCTTCCCGAGTCCATGGCCGAGGTGGGCTCACAGGCGCTGCTCGCCAACGCCTATCATCTCTACCTGCAGCCGGGCCCGGATATCGTCGATGAAGCCGGCGGCCTCGGCTCTTTCATGAACTGGCCGGGGCCGACCTTCACCGACTCGGGCGGCTTCCAGGTGATGAGCCTGGGCTCGGGGTTCAAGAAAATCATCGATATGGGCGCGGCAGCCACGGCCGGGGATGGCGCGGTGGCGCCGGGGCGCGAGCGCCTGGCACATATCGACGATGACGGCGTGTGGTTTAAGTCCCATCTGGATGGCAGCCGGCATCGTTTCAGCCCGGAAGTCTCCATGCAGGTGCAGCATCAACTCGGCGCCGATGTCATGTTCGCTTTCGATGAGCTGACCACCTTGCATAACTCCCGGGGCTATCAGGAAGAAGCCCTGGAGCGCACCAGGCTCTGGGCCGAGCGCTGCCTGGTGGAGCACGACAGGCTCACCGTGGAGCGCTCCGAGAAGCCGTATCAGGCGCTTTTCGGGGTGATCCAGGGAGCGCAATACGAAGATCTCCGGCGCAAAGCCTGCCGTGATCTCGCCGCGATGGCGGTTCCGGCGGAAACTGCCACTTCCGGCGAGCAGGGGCGCAGCTTCGACGGCTTCGGGCTGGGTGGAGCTCTGGAGAAGCAAAATCTGGGCACCATCGTGCGCTGGTGCTGCGAAGAGCTGCCGGAAGACAAACCGAAGCACTTGCTGGGCATCTCCGAACCGGATGATATCTTCACCGCCATTGAGAACGGCGCGGACACTTTCGATTGCGTCTCGCCCACCCGGGTGGCCCGGAACTCGGCCTTCTACACCCCCCGGGGCCGGAAGAACCTTTCCAACGCCAGGTACAAAAGGGACTTCGCCCCGCTCATGGACGGCTGCGACTGCTACACCTGCACGCATTACACCAGAGCCTATATTCACCACCTGTACCGGGCGAAGGAGATGGTCTCCGCGACGCTCATCTCGATCCATAACGAGCGTTTCGTGATCCGACTGGTCGATCAGGCTCGGGAGGCCATCACCGCGGGAGATTTCGCCGACTACAAAGCCGAAACCCTGGGCGCTTACTACGGTTGAGTCGAAGGCGGGGTGCTTGCAACCTCTGCCGCATAACCTGGTTCCCGGCGTTTGATCCAGCCGATGAACACCGCGGTCACCGGGATGAGGGCATATTGCAGGGTCACCTTGTACACGAAGCCGACAATCAAGTAGTTAAGGAAATCCGGTGCCCCGGTGATCCCGATCACGGGGGCGGCGACAGCGCAGAAGATCAGCGTGTCCACGAACTGGCCCAACCCCGAGGAGCCCAGCAGCCGCAGCCATAGGCGCCGTTCGCCCTGACGCGCTTTGAGTCGCACCACGATCTGCGAGTTGATGAGCTGACCGGCCAGGAACGCCAGCAGGGATCCCAGCACGAGCTGCGGCACCGGGCCGAGGACGGTTTCTAACGCAGCTTGCTTCTCCCGGCCGAACTCGTCGTCGAACCCCGGCAGGATGATGATGATCCAGTAGCAGACCGAGGCGAAAGCCGACATGGCGAATGACGTCAGAATGGCCTTGCGCGCCGCCTTGAAGCCGTAGACCTCGCTGATCACATCACCGAGGATGTAGGCGAAAGGGAAGAGGAAGAACCCGCCATCGGTGATGATGGGGCCGAACTGCACGCCCTTGGCTGCCCCGATGCCGGAGAGCACCACGATCACCGCCATGGTCGCCAGGAGAACCCCGTAGTAGCGGCTTCCGAGTTCAGCGAACCTCGGGGTCGTCTTGGTGTTCACCCTGTACCGCGCCTCATTTCCCTGATTCGTGAGTGCTATGCGCCGCAAGAGCGCCGGCTGCCATTCTACCGAGCGGCTCACGATTCGGAGCCCCGATTTCGGAGCCCCGATTTCGGAGCCCCGGGAAAATATACCGTCCGCGCTTCCCTTGGGCAGCACCGACCGGATCTCTTGTATAAAGCAGCCGGATATATATTTATTAGCCTATCGGTTAATAATTAACGCCCCGTATAGCTGGGTGGCCATAAAAGATATTTAGAAAATTTCAGACCACCGCGAAAAATTATTAGTACTCGTAAGTAACCTGATTCGAGCCGTCTGAGAGCGAACCCCTGGCAGCAGTCTTCGAGGCTCCGGAACCCTGATTCCCAAACACTCGAACCCTTCAAATATCAATGATTCCAGTGACCCAAGTCACTTTTCGGGCCTGGCTCCGGCCCACTGATTGAACGCCGAAAAATACCATTGGCCGAAATTTATAACCGATCGTCGCGACTCAGAACTTTGCTGTCTCAAATGTTTTCTTAACTTCGTTGCCAGCATTATTCATCAGGAATAGTCTGGCAACGGGTCTGCCCCGGGTTTGGTTGACAGTTGGGGTCAGGTGTGCTCTATGGCCTGTCGCACGTATCAAGGACCGGAATGCAGGTCGTCAAGTTTCTTGGCTATGCGGAATTCTCGGATGAGGCATAACGAGTGATGCGGCGGGCGCTGGACCATGGAGTACCTAGAACTGCACGATAGATTCGAGGGAAGAACGTGAATGTATTCCAACGGCGCCGACCGCGCAGTACCATCCCAGCAGGCGGTTTAGCCGCCAAAGTCCTCGGAGGCGCTTTAGCCGCCTCCCTTATCGCACTGCCACTCGCAGGACCGGCTCATGCCATTGAGACCCCTACCGGTGACCCTTCAGAAGCACGGGGTTCCATCGTGGGTGCTTTCCTGGGCGGCTCGGCCATTGCCGAAGCCGGAGTCACCTCGGCTAGTTTCCCCACGAAACCGGGCCCTGACTTCCAGCCGATCTACCTTGAGGTGTTCGGCGGCAAAGCCATCCAGCTCCCCAATATCAGCATCCCGCTGCTCAAGGACGGCGATCAGCCCGGTCTGTTAGATATCGGCGGCAGCGTCGGAGCGCTGAACTCCTACTCCAAAGCTGCTGATGGAAGAGCGAACGCCGCTGCGGGTGCCGTGAGCTCAGACGGCTCAGTCACCCCGACCAATCCACAGGACCCCAGCAGCAATGGCAATGCCAAGATCGATCTGCGCGTCCTGCTCGATCAGCTCAAGATCGACGTCGCTCATCAGCTGGTCAGCGCGGCTGAGGTCGACGCCAACTCCCTATCCACGAGCATCAAGGTGACTGAGGGCGGTACGCCAGAGACCAGCTACGACTTCGCTGATGCTCACGCGCGGCTTCAGGTTCCGCCGGTCGGCACCATCATCGGTGGCGTCACCGGAGGCCTCGGCCCGGTCAAGGACACGGTGACCGCCGCTCTGGGAAGCAACGGTGCTATCACCACCGCTCTCCAGACCGCGGTCAACGCGATCAACCTCGATCTTGGCGTAGCCAAGCTCAAGACCACCGGAAGCACGGTCACGTTCTCCGGCATCGACGATGCCTTCAACGCCCTGACCGCGAGCCTGCCGACGACCATTAAGAGCAAGAACGGTGCGGTCACCCTAGACCTCAACACCGGTCTGGCCGATGTCGACATCGCCAAGCTCTACAAAGGCGCCGATGCCACTGATCTGAACGGGCTCCCCCCGAACACCGACATCCTGGACAGCAAAATGGTCCAGGACTAGCTCGGTGGCGTGTCAGATGTGGCCGACGCCATCGTCGACAAGCTCAACACGGGCTTCAAGGATGCCCTGCTGAATAACGTCAAGGTGACCATCAAAGCCACCGCCGAAGCTTCCGTAGCCACGGTGACCGCCACGACCGGCTTCGAGGTCTCCGGCACCTTGGCGCAGGTCACTGGAGTGGCCGGGGCCGGGGATCCGGTGATCACCGCCCAGGACATCTCGCTCAAGCCGCCGCTCTTGCCGGCCGTGAACATTCCTTCATCTGTTGTGGTGAACGCACTCAAGCCAGTGCTCGTGACCCCGCTGAAAACGGCGCTGGGAACTCCTCTGGACGCTCTGCTGAACCAGATCACCGCTCCGGGTGGTCCTATCACCACCATCGTGAAGGGTGTCACTGATCCGATTCTGGCCGCTGTAGAACCAGTCTTCATGGCTTTCCAGCAGGCAGCTCGGCTCATCATCAACGACCAGCCGACCCTTGAGGGACGGCCCGCTGATATCGCCAGCCCGAAGGCTTACACCGTCCGGGCGCTCACCGCGGTCCTGTTCCCGGGCGGCCTGCCCGGCGGCGGAACGCCTTTCGCTCAGGTTCCCGACCCGCGCGACGGTCTAGCCCGGGTCAGCATCTCCTCCTCGACGGTATTCGCTGACGCTGCCGCAGCCGCTCCGACGATCACCGCGGCTCCGGCTTCGGTGCAGGACGGCAAGAGCACAAGTGTCACCGGTGAGGGCTTCGACCCTGCTGGTGGTCCTGTTTCGGTGCAACTGAACGACGCTGACGGCCAGCCCGTGGCGATCCGGTTTCGGTGACCCCGAACAGCGACGGCACCCTGCCCGCCACCGATCTGCCGGTACCCGCCGGCACTCCAGCAGGCGAGTACACGGTGGTTGGAACTCAGGGCAGCATGACGGCTGAGGCGCCTTACACGGTTGATCCAGGTCCGGGCCCCGGCACGAACCCGACCGCGTCCAACCCGACCGCGTCCAACCCGACCGCGTCCAACCCGACCGCGTCCAACCCGACCGCGTCCAACCCGACCCTGGTGGCCGTGCCGTCGCAGGTGAAGCCGGGTGAGAAGGCTACGATCGCTGGTAACGGCTGGCCCGCATCGGTCACGGTCACCCTGCGGTTGAACGACCCGTCAGGTGCCGTAGTGGGAGATTGGGCAAAGGTTCAGACCGATGCCAACGGCAACGTGCCCTTCACCACGCTGACCGTGCCGCTGGACCTGCCGGCTCAGACACTCACGGTTACGGGGATGACGGATGACGGCATCTCTGCCATGACACCGCTCGCGGTGCTCGACGCAGCTGATCCCGGCACGGGAGGCAACACAGCTGGTAACTCCACCTCTGGCGGAGCGACCAACGACGGTGCCACCGCTGGCAGCGTGCGCGGCAGCAGCACGGGTAGCTCGCTGGCAGCTACCGGTGCCGAGACAGCGATCCCGCTCGGCCTCGCTGCACTCGCCTTGATCGGAGGGGCCGCAGCACTGGTCTTCTCCCGGTCACGGCGCAGCAAGGCCTGATGAACCGCCCGTCTTTGATGGGCCTATAAATGAATAGCTGGTGGCGTGTCTGTCTCCCCCTCGGCAGACACGCCACCAGTGCCTTAAGCTTCAGAAAAAGCTTCAGAAACACTCTGTGCGGAAAGAATGACATGGTGAAAGAATCCTCACCGTCTCAGGCGGCAGCGTTGCCACCCGGTGATACCAAACGACCACTCGGTGCCCGGATCTTCCTCGCTGTCCTGGCGATGGTCCTCGGCTGGCATGTTTTTGCCACCTTCGTCTGGGGCAGCGGAAATCTGCCCGTCCAGAACGCGGTG
Source organism: Acaricomes phytoseiuli DSM 14247 (assembly GCF_000376245.1). GTDB lineage: Bacteria > Actinomycetota > Actinomycetes > Actinomycetales > Micrococcaceae > Renibacterium > Renibacterium phytoseiuli. Next base: position 38,123 of record NZ_AQXM01000043.1, read on the forward strand.
GGCACACAGAACCTCAGCTCCTATATGCTGCCGATGTTCAATCAGGCATGGAACGTATTCGCGCCGGATCCGGAATTCGTCGATGCCCGGGTGCTCTTCAGGGCTACCCTGCGGGATCGGCAAACCGGGGCGGAGCGGGTCAGCGAATTCGTGAATATCAGCCAGCACGATATCGACTCATCAATTCGCTCGCACCCCATCCCCTCCAAACTCCTCATCTCCAGCTTCGGGCTGGCAGCCACGTATTCCGGAGATTTCGCAACCCTGTCTGCGGAACAGAAAAAGATCTTCGGCCAAAATTTCGATGGCGAGGACTGGCCCCAGCAGCTGATAGACCACCTGGCGCAGGCGCCGGACGCCAAGGCTTCCGGGGCGTATACCGGAATGGCGCGTACTGATCAGGCGCTCGTAATGCTATCGACGAATATCGCCCAGGCCCTCTGGCCGGAAGAAGAGATCATCTCGGTCCAGACTCAGCACACTCAGCAGAACGTGCCAAACTTCGAAGATCGCGGTACGGATAAGCGAGCCACCCCCAGCGTGATTACTTCAGGGTGGCGCAGCCCGTTACCGAGCCCTGGCATTGACCTTCAGGTGTATCGCGATTATGTTCAGGGAATGCCGACTCAAGGGGCCTCACGATGAACGCCCCGCAGCCCCCCACGGAGCAGCTCAATCCCTGGCCGGAGCTAGTAGCCAGAACCAAAGACCTCTATTACCGCCTGGAGCGTTGGCTCCTCGACGGCAAGCGGGCGAGTTACGGCGTGAGCATGGCCCGGATTCTCTACGGACTCATCGCGGTGCTCTTCGTCGTGACGAACTTCGGGCCCCGGAATGTGCTGTGGGGCAGCGGCGCGCAGTGGGCCGAGCCCTTGCGCTGGAATTCGATCTGGGGCCCGCCCTTCACGTTCTACACCCCGGATGACGGCACCGTGTTGTTCACCCTGAAATTCCTGCTCCTCGGGCTCGCCGGGCTGAGCCTCATGGTGGGGTTCTTGAGCCGCACCTCAGCCATCGTGGTGCTCTATCTCATGACCAGCCTGGTGAACTCGAACCCCGCGGTCACCGACGCTCAGGACAATGCTTACCGGATCATGCTCCTGCTGTTCTGCTTCACCGACTGGTCTCAGCATTGGTCCGTCGACGCCTGGCGCCGCCGCCGCCGGGCGCTCGCCGGAAAGCGGCCGTATCCGCTTTCCGCGGAGCGGCTCCTGCCTTCCTGGGTTCCGGCGGGTATTCATAATGTCGCCCTGATCGCCATCGCCTATCAGCTGTTCACCATCTACGCCATCGCCGGGCTCGCCAAGCTCGCGGGGGACACTTGGCGATCCGGTACCGCAGTGTACTTCCCCCTGGCCTCCGACCGGTTCAATATCTGGCCCTGGCTGAACGAGATGCTCTACAGCAATGGCGTGATGGTCGGGCTAGTGACCTTCTTCTCAGTGGCGATCCAGATCGCCTTCCCGCTGATGCTCCTGCAGCGCTGGACCAGGATCATCGGCTTGCTGGGCATTAGCGCCATGCATTTGATGATCGGCGTGGTCATGGGTCTGGGTCTGTTCTCCTTGGCGATGGTGGCCGCCGATGTCATCTTCATCCGGAATCGCAGCTATCAGTGGGCCGAGCGGAAACTGCGCGCGATCTGGGCCCGGCTCCGGGAAACCAGAATGCCGCCGGCTCAGGAACAGAAACCGGGTAAGAGTAACGGCGAAGGCAAGAGTAAAGACAAGAGCAAAGCCGGCTTAGCGGGGGTCTCTAGGTGAGCGGAACCGATGCCATTGTCGTCGGTGCCGGCCCCAATGGGCTGGCCGCTGCGGTGACCCTGGCCCGTGCCGGGCTCGAGGTGGAACTGTATGAAGCCCGGGACACTCCGGGCGGGGGTACCCGCACCGAGCAGCTGATCGAACCAGGCCACTGGCACGATGCCTGCTCCGCAGTGCACCCCATGGCTTTTGCTTCGCCGTTTTTCGCCGAGTTCGGTTTGGCGGAGCGGATCGACTGGTTCGTGCCGGAGATCTCTTATGGTCACCCGCTGGATGGCGGCCGGGCGGCCCTGGCCTACCACGACCTGGAGCGGACCGTAGCTAACCTGGGCAGGGACGGCAGGGCCTATCGGCGACTGCTCGGCCCACTCATCCGGCACAGCGAAGAAGTCCTGGATGTCTCCATGCATCCGCTGCTTCGCCGGCCAGATGCTCTAGTGCGACTCTTCCCGGCGCTTCTCGCTTTAGGGCTCGGCACCGCCTGGCAAGGCACCCCTGCCTGGAATCTGGGCTTCCGGGGCGAGGCCGCCCCGGCACTGCTGAGCGGAGCTGCGGCACATACCGTGACCCCGCAGCCGCGCCCGGCCACGGCAGCCGCGGGGCTCGTCCTGAGCCATCTGGCTCATACCGTCGGCTGGCCGATCCCACGGGGCGGTTCGCAGCAGATCACCCAGGCGTTGCTCGCCGACTTCACCGCCCATGGTGGCCGTCTCCACCTCGGCAGTCCGGTCACCGCCTTGGCCGATTTGCCGCAGGCCAGAGCGAGGCTACTGGATATCGCGCCTACCGCACTGGCAGAGCTGACTCCGGGCCAGCTGCGCACCGGCTACCTGAAGTCGCTGAACCGGTTCGAGTACGGGAACGCCGCCTGCAAGGTGGACTTCATTCTTTCCGGGCCCATCCCCTGGCAGTACACGGAACTGAGCGGGGCGGGGACCGTGCATGTCGCCGGGGCCCGGGCGGAGGTCGCCGCCGCGGAGGCCCAGGTGGCGCGGGGGCAGCATCCGGAGCGGCCTTATGTTCTGGTCTCCCAACCGAGCCGCTTCGATTCTGGCCGGGCGCCTGCCGGGCGGGAGATCGTGTGGTCTTACTGTCACGTCCCGGCGGGCTCGGATAGGGATATGAGCGCCGCGATGATCGCGCAGATCGAGCGCTTCGCACCGGGCTTCCGGGATCTCATCGTGGGATTCCGGGTGACTCCGGCGGCGGAACTATCGAAGTACAACGCCAACTACCCGGGCGGGGACTTCGGCACCGGGCGGGTTGATCTTCGCCAGCTCCTCGCCCGGCCGGTACTCAGCCCCACACCCTGGCAGACTCCGCTACCGGGTACCTACCTGTGCTCTGCAGGCACGGCTCCGGGGCCGGGTGTGCACGGCATGGCCGGCCTGCAAGCAGCCGAGCTGGCACTCAAGGAAGTCTTCGGCTTACCGCGGCCTAGCCTGGCGCCGGGTGAGTAATTCTTGACAGGGAGACAGCATTGCGGGGCAACACTAGTTGGTGTTACCCCGCAATGCTGTCAGGAGTTAGTTCTTATTTATATTGAATCCGAGTACCTTGACCAGCCTTGTAGAAGATGGTTCCGCCTTCATAGGTCTGATAAGCCTCGCCCGGTGCCGGGTAAATTTCATCACTGGTGGGGTAGCCTAGACGTCCATTCTCGTAATTCTGATTGGCCCATTCCGCTCTGATACCTCCCTGACTTAAGAAAGCTTCTTTAGTAGGGGTCAGAATTATCGATGTCGGGCCGGAAGGCAACCCCTGGAAGTTCGCATAGCAACCACCATTACGCAGACCGCAGATAACGTTCGAGGTCGGGTAACGGTACTCGGGTCTGTCCCGGGTTTGGTTGACAGTTGGGGTTTGGGGTGATCAGGCCGCTTTCGCGTCCGTGTAGATCGTCTCAAACTCTACGGGAGTGAGTTTGCCGAGGCCGCGTTGCCGGCGTCTTCGGTTGTACTTCGTTTCGATCCAGGAAACGATCGCGAGGCGGAGGTCAGCGCGAGTGTTCCAGCATCTCGTGTTGAGCACGTTCTTCTGAAGCAGGCTGAAGAAACTCTCCATGCTCGCGTTATCGCCAGCTCCGTAGGACCGGCCCATGGAGCCGATAAGGCCGTTGTTCTTCAGG
>NZ_AQXM01000044.1 GCF_000376245.1 Acaricomes phytoseiuli DSM 14247
ACAGCAAAAGCTTCTCCGGAACTCGATGTAGCAAATCCTATGCCTACATCCGTGTAATCCCCTATCATGTTTCCGTAGTGCCCTGGGCTATCCACCCATGACTGATGCATTGCGGGTATATCTTTGTTGCCTCTTTTGACGATGTTCTCACCGCAACGAGACCAACCAGCTGGAATCTGCTTGGAATAGTATGGATTATGCACATATGCCGCGTCGCCGGAGGCCATTCTTTGAGCATAATGTTGGGCCACTCTTGCTAAAAATTCATTGACCCTTAAGGGCTGCTTACCTGCCAGTCTTCTTGTCTCATCAAGGAGACTTTCGAATTGGCCGGCTTCATCTCTATTGAGAATTTCTTTACCCACCACCTGATGCTCGGTCCCAACTGAAGACCCGTTGGTAGAACTAGCTGCTGACGCAACCGCTCCGCCTGAACCAATGAGTGCAACAACCAGAAGGGGTGCGAGTGCATAATTAAAAACTGGACGATAATTCTTCATAAAATTACTCCCAACAATGAAATTGATTGATTGTTTATCGAACACCCCCCAAATACTATTTACACACCATGGGATACTTAAAGTATTTTCATAGCATTTTCATAGCATAGCTCATCTTGCACAGAAGTCTATGTGATATAGATCACTTAAAGTATGGGGTGTAAAAATGATCGACGAAGCTGATGGGCCTCCACCTACCTGGTGATTGCATGTTCTCGTAAAGTCCACCCTTGCGAACCAAAGCGCTCAGAGCCTAGTACGTCTTGTAGTAGTACACAGCCCGGTCGTAGAAGTCCGCCTCTACCTATCAGGTAAAAAACACGCCCCATCCAAACTCATACCCTTCAAAGAAGCCCGCCATCATGTGGCGGTTTTGTGGCGATTCAATCACTGCAGGCCGCTGCAAATCGTTGTAAATAAAGGGCTGTTTTTCGCCACAAAATCGCCACAAACATACGAAACCCCGCCAAATCAGGAACTCTAGTTCCTTGATTTGGCGGGGTTTTCCGCGTTGTCGGGATGACAGGATTTGAACCTGCGACCCCTTGACCCCCAGTCAAGTGCGCTACCAAGCTGCGCCACATCCCGCGGGCCCGGTGCTGAACCCGGAAATACTCCGAGAATCCACCGGAACCACCCGCACTACTGTACACGATTTCCGCCCGTCTTCTTGCCTCATCCGCGCCCGGTAACAACGGGAGCAACCCGGCATTTAGAGTGGGCAGATGAGCTTTCTCGATGACCTCACCGGCCAAACCGTCCTCATCACGGGTGCATCGTCCGGTATCGGATCCGCCTATGCCGAGGCCTTCGCGGCCCGGAAGGCCGACCTCGTCCTCGTTGCCCGCAGGGGCGATGCGATGCGGAAGCTGGCCGGAACCTTATCTGCACGGCACGGCATCAAAGCGGCGGTGGTGGAGCTGGACCTCACCGAACCCGATGCGGGCAAGAAGCTCCAGGCCGCGCATCCGGAGATCGACGGTCTGATCAACAATGCGGGCTTCGGCAGTTATGGCACCGTCGCCGAGCAGGACACCCAAGATCCAGAGCGCAGCCTGGACGAGATTCAGCTCAATTGCAGCACGGTGGTCGATCTCACCCAGACCTACTTGCCCGGGATGCTGCAGCGGAATCGCGGCTTCATCGTCAATATCGCCTCGGTGGCCGCCTTCCAGCCCTTGCCTCGGATGGCCGTCTACGGGGCGTCCAAAGCTTTCGTCGTCGCTTTCACCCAGGCGCTCTGGAAGGAGCTGGAGGGCACGGGAGTACGCGCCCTCGTGGTCTGCCCCGGGGCCACTGATACCGAGTTCTTCGCCCAGTCGGGCAGCTTGGACGCGTTCAGCGGGTCGAATCAGCGCAGCGTCGAGGATGTTATCCGGACGACTTTCCGCGCCCTGAAACGGCGGCGGCACACCGTTGTGGATGGCTTGGCGAACAAGGCGGGCGCGATGCTCTCCAGTCGGCTCCCCCGCCGCTGGATACTGCCGATCACCGAAAAACTTACCCGGGGAACAGCGGCGCGCTGAGCAGGCCCGAACAGCTCAGACGACTACACGCCGCAGGATTCCGGACCTCTTGAACAATATACCCCCTGGGGGTATATTTGATGGCGTTCCCGGCCCGCTGGATCGCGCCGGGCATGCCGATACCCAATCCGTCAGAGGGGCGCCGTCGTCATGAACGAGCACGCAGGCCATCACGCCATAATCTTCCGGAATCGCTTCTGGGTGAGCCTCGCGCTCTGCCTGCCGGTTCTTTTCTTCAGCCCGATGTTCGCCGCGCTCCTCGGCTACTCTCCACCGCAGTTCCCCGGCTCCGCCTGGATCGCCCCGATCCTGGGCAGCGTCGTATACTTCTACGGTGGTTCGCCTTTCCTCACCGGTGGCTGGCAGGAACTGAGAAGCCGCCGCCCCGGGATGATGCTGCTCATCGCCATGGCGATCACGGTGGCTTTTATCGCCTCCTGGGCCACCAGCCTGAGCCTCGGGCTGGATCTGGATTTCTGGTGGGAGCTGGTGCTCCTGGTGGTCATCATGCTGCTGGGGCACTGGATGGAGATGCGGGCTCTTGGCGCCGCCAGCGGAGCCCTCGATGAACTCGCGACGCTGTTACCCGATGACGCCGAACGCCTCAAGAGCACTGATGGCCTGAGCGTGCATCCGGGCAACCTGGAAACCGTGCCGATCCCGGAGCTCGCCGTGGGCGACCGCGTGCTGGTCCGCCCGGGCGGCCGAGTGCCGGCCGACGGCTCTGTACTGGAAGGCACCGCCGGTGTTGACGAGTCGATGCTAACCGGCGAGTCCCAACCCGTACGCCGCGGGCCGGGAAGCACCGTGGTGGCCGGTGCTATGGTCACCGATACCTCGCTCATCGTCGAGATAACCGCCATCGGCGAGGAAACCGCGCTCGCCGGAATCAGGCGTTTGGTCGCCGAGGCCCAGAAGTCATCATCCAGGGCGCAGGCTCTCGCGGATCGCGCCGCCGCTTTCCTGTTCTATTTCGCGGCCGGGGCGGCACTCATCACCTTCCTGGTCTGGATCTTCATCGGCAGCTCGGATGATGCGATCACCCGCACGGTGACCGTGCTGGTGATCGCCTGTCCGCACGCCCTGGGCCTGGCCATCCCGCTGGTCATCGCGATTTCGACGGAACGCGCTGCCCGAGCCGGGGTGCTGGTTCGGAACCGGATCGCCCTGGAGAAGCTGCGCACCGTGGATGTGGTGCTCTTCGATAAAACCGGGACGCTGACCCAGGGCCGGCCGGAGATCACCGAGGTCGCCACGATCCCGGGGATGGCCCGGCAGCGCCTGCTCGGCCTCGCCGCTGCAGCGGAATCCCAGAGCGAGCACCCGCTGGCCCGGGCCGTCGTCGCCGCGAGCAGCAAGGAAGAAGAAAATCCGGACGCCCCCGCCCAGCAAACTTCAGAGATCACGGCTGTGCGTTCTATGACCGGGCTCGGCGTAGCGGCGACCGTCAGCGGCCAGACCATCGAGGTCGGCGGCCCGGCCCTGCTGCGCCACCGCGACGCGGAAGAACCGACGGAAATAACCGAACAGACCTCGGCCTGGATAGCTCGAGGAGCCGCGGTGCTGTACGTGCTGGCCGATGGGCAGGTGATCGGCGCCCTGGGCGCCCAGGATGCGATCCGGGCCGAATCGGCACAAGCGGTCCGGGCCTCGAAGCAGCGGGGCATCGAGGTCGCGATGATCACCGGTGATGCCCGTCAGGTGGCCGCCGATGTTGCCGCGCAGCTGGGTATCGAGGAGGTCTTCGCCGAAGTGCTCCCGGCGGATAAGGATGAGAAGGTCGCGCTGCTACAGGCCCGCGGCAAGGCCGTGGCCATGGTCGGTGACGGCGTCAACGACTCCCCCGCCTTGGCGAGGGCCGATGTGGGTATCGCGATCGGAGCGGGTAGTGACATCGCGGTGGCGTCGGCAGGAATCGTCCTGGCCGGCGATGACCCCCGCGCGGTCCCGGCGATGATCGGCTTCTCCCGGGCCAGCTACCGGAAGATGTGGCAGAACCTGGTCTGGGCCACCGGATACAACCTGATCTCCGTCCCTTTAGCCGCCGGCGTCCTGGCCTTCGCCGGGTTCGTCCTCTCCCCTGCGGCCGGAGCCATCCTGATGTCTTTGTCGACCATCGTGGTTGCCCTCAATGCGCAGTTGCTGCGCCGAGTGACGATCGATCCGGAAAAAGTCTGAGGCCACTCTCTCAGGCTTCTGCCGGCTCTTGCCGCCATGACAGCGAGCCGTTGTAATGGACAGTGAAACCAGTCACGGGGAGATTCATCGATGAAAAATACCTTGGGCCAGCAGCTCGCCGAGCAAACCGGTTGGATCTGGGAGAACCAGCACAAACACAAGCTGGAGACCCTCACAGATGAAGAGTACTTCCGGGAGCCCGCCGCCGGCAGCTGGAGCATCCGGCCGGCCGGTAAAGGACTGCCGGATGTACCCCAGCGGGGCTCCGGCGAGTATCGGATCGATTTCCACTACCCCGATCCGCAGCCCGCGCCGCCGACGACCATCGCCTGGCTGCTGGGCCACGTCGCGGGCGATGTACTGGCCGTCCGCTCCGCCAATCACTTCGCGGGCCCCGCATATACCCGGGATGACTACCCCTTCGCGGGTTCTGCCGCCCAAGCTTTCGATGACCTCGCTGACGCCATCCGGATCTGGCAGGATGGCGTCAGCGGGTGCAGTGATAAGCAGCTGTGGGAGCCCTGCGGGCCGGCGGAAGGCCCATATTTCGGTCAGTTCCCACTACTCACTTTGGTGCTGCACATCAACCGGGAAGTGATTCATCACCTGGCCGAAGTCAGCCTGCTCCTGGACGGCTACCGGCGCCCCTCTTAACCGAGGTGCTTCTGGTAGAACGGGATGAGGTTCTCCAGTGCGGTGCCCACGGCCTTGGGCTGATCGTAGAGATCGTAGTGCGAGGTGTTATCAACCACCACGAGCTGCCGGTCAGCTGAGCTGCTGCTGCGCCCATAGAGTTCCATCCCGTCGCGGTAGGAGCCGAAGCCTCCCGGCTTCTCCCCGACAACCACCATCACCGGCTGGGTCAGTAGCGTCTCCACTCGCTGGAAGGCATCCCAGTTGAGCGCCTGGTTGTGCGTGCCGAGGTTCATCCGGACCAGGCCGTTGGGCTGCTGCCCCCGTTCCGTCCGGTAATAATCGGTCGCCTCGAGCACATCGCGATCCGTGACTCCGGCTTCCTGTGCCGCGGCCACCGACGGGGGAAGCACATCGTTGACCTGCACCTCACCGCCGCGAGCCTCCTTGGTCCGCTGTTCTGCGACGGCCTCGAGCGTCGCCAGCGGGTTGTACTGGCTAAAGCCCTCCTGCATGATCCGCCCGTAATTAGCGGGTACCACGGCGCCCAGTGCTTTGATCCGCCGCTGGATCATCGTGGCGTTCGTGGCATAGCCGCCACCGCCGCAGATGCCGAGTGCGCCGACTCGGTCGATATCGACGTAGTCGAGGGTGGCCAGGTAGTCAGCGGCATAGCTGAAGTCGGCCACCCGCCGAGCGGGATCCTCGGTCCATCGGGGCTCTCCACCGGATTCCCCCTGGAAGCTGGCGTCGAAGGCGAGCACCACGAATCCTTAGTCGGCGAGGGCCGTGCCGTAGACGTTCCCGGCGGTCTGCTCCTTGCAGCTGCCGATCGGATGGGCGCTGATGATCGCCGGGTAGCGCTTCGACTCATCGAAGCCCGGGGGCAGGATGAGGTTCGCGGCGATGTTCCAATACGGGGTCTCGATGTTGACGTTCTTGATTTCGGGCATGAGGTGTCCTTCAAGTGTTGCTAGTTAATAAATTGATCCGTGAGAAACCGAGTGTTAATAAAAAGCGGGCTTATCGCCGTCTGTTCCGGGCTTATTGATGCCGAGGTTCTCGCGGCTATGCCGATCCGGATAGGTCGCCACATCGGTGACGAAAGCTGCCACGCTTTGACGGGAAACCTCGGTTCCCTTGAACTGCTCATCTCGCTGAGTGAGCTCGTAGTCGATCTCATCGTGATCGGTGAGCCAGGCCGGGCGGATGATCGTGTAATCCAGCTCGGAGGCTTCAATGAGGTCCGCGGCAGCCCGGTAAGCCTTGAGCGGCTCACCGATCATGGCGTCGTTCCATTGCTCGAATTTCTCTGGCAGCTCGTGGTAGATGCCGAGTCAGACGATGAAGATGAGCCGGTTGACTCCTGCCGCGGGTAAGGCCTCGACGAGCAGTCGGGCCTGCTCTTCAATCTCACCTCCCAGATTGGCATAGACAACGTCCTGCCCGGCCAAGGCGGTGGCCAGGGCTTCAGCATCCAGCACGTCCCCTTCCACGACCCGGGCACCGGCGGGGGCATCGACCCTGCCAGCATGACGGGCAAACAAGGTCAGCTCAGCACCCTGCTCAGCGAGCATCGGTATGGCCTGCCGGGCTATCTGCCCGCTAGCTCCTAGAACAAGTACTTTCGACATAAAGAGGTCCTTTCGCAAAGTTTCGGGCTCAGGCGCTGAGGTTCTCAGCGAAGAACGGCTCAGCCTCGGCCACGGCTTGGTCGACATATTCCGGGACATCGTAGAAATCCATATGCGCGCCGCCCGGGATGATGACGAGCTTCTTTTCCGAACGGGCTTTGGAATACAGCTCCGTGGAATGCCACAGCGAGCCGGCTTCCGATCCAGCGACGATCAGCAACGGCTGGGTCAGCAGGTCTTCAGCGAGATGGAAAGCATCGAAGCCCATGATCCTCGGGATGCTTTCGGTCAGCAGGTAACGGTTCTGCGCGTTCGGGTGCTGCGCCCGCGACGTCAGGTAGTAGTCGTAGGCTTCGGCGAGATCCCGGGGCACGCCTTCGCCTATGGTGACCGGAACGTACTGGGCTTCAGCAATCTCGGCGCCCTGCGCGCTTTCTGCGGTGCGCTGCTGCGCTACCTGCTTCAGCTGCGGAGGGTGCCTCTGTGCCGAACCAGCCCTGCCGCCAGGCGGTACCGATGTTCAGCGCCGATACCGTCCCGAGAGCCTTGATCCGCTGATCGACCATCGTTGCCGCGGCCCCGTAGCCGCCGCCAGCGCAGATACCCCAGACCCCTATGCGTTCCGGGTCCAGGAAATCGAGTGATTGCAGGTAATCAACCGCTGCGCTGATGTCCCGGACCCGGGCTGCCGGGTCTTCCAGGAAATGCGGCTCGCCGCCGCTCTCTCCCTGGAAAGAGGCATCATAGGCCAGAGTGACATAGCCCAGTTCCGCGAACTTCTCGGCATAAAGACCCGAGGTCTGCTCCTTCACCCCGCCACCGGGGTGAATCGTGATGATCGCGGGGTACTTCTGCTCAGCACTAGCGTCGGAGTTGCCACTAGAATTTCCGTCCAAGCCTTCCGGCAGGAAGAGGTTGCCGGCAAGGTCAATGGGCCGGTTGCTGAAATTCACTGATTTCATGATGGTTGCTGCCATGATGATCGTCCCCTTATTCGTCATCTACACGGTCTGTTTTCGATTGCAGATCCGGCATCTCGCCGTCCTGATTTCTACACTAAACAAGTCGCCACAAGCCCACCAGAGGCCGTTATCGGGGGTATTGGCAGCCCCTGTTTCACCTCTGTTTCAACCCCGGCGGTCCGAATAAACTGGGGATTGTGGTTAACCGGAATGAGATCCGTGACTTCCTGATGTCACGACGGGACAGAGTGCAGCCGGAGTACGTCGGCTTGCCCCGTGGTACCCGGCGGCGGGTCGCCGGGCTGCGCCGAGAAGAAGTCGCAGCATTAGCCGGGGTCAGCGTGGACTATTACGTTCAGGTGGAACGCGGGGATTTCGCCGGGGTCTCGGATGAGATCCTGGGCGCGATCTGCCGCGCGCTCATGCTCGATGAGACCGAACAGATCTACCTTTTCGATCTTGCCCGGCAGCTCCGCCGCACCCCGGATCGCCGCCCCGGGCACCGGCGGCCGGCCCCGGGCCGGATTCCCCCGACCTTGCACCAGCTGCTCGATGCGATGACCGGCGCTCCCGCCATGATTCACAATGCTCAGCTGGATATCACGGCAGCCAATGCCTTGGGGCGGGCGCTCTACTCGGCGGCAATCAGCGATCCGACCTCGGGCAGCCCGGCCAATCTGGCCCGCTATGTGTATCTCAGCAGTGACGCGCAGCGGTTCTACGATGACTGGGAGGCCAGTGCCGACGATGTCGCCGCGATGCTCCGCGTGGAAGTCGGCCGCTCCCCCGGTGACCCGGGGCTCGCCCAGTTGATCGAGGAGCTCAACACGGAAAGCCGGCCTTTCGCCCAGCGCTGGAACGCCCACGATGTCCGTGAGCACCGCCGCGGCCTCAAAGTCCTGCACCATGCCGAGGTCGGCGAACTGCGCCTGCGCTACGAAGCCCTAGAAGTATCCGGGTACCCAAGCGTCCGGCTCTTCGGATACGCACCGGACCCGGATCACCCCGAGACGAGCACAGCGCTGAAGTTACTGGCCAGCTTGAAGGCGCGGGCCGACACGGTTCAGCACTAGCCTTCCAGCAGTAACTCCTCAGCGCTTGCGCTTACGCTTCTCCCGGACGCGCATCGACACTTCGATCGGAGTGCCTTCGAAACCGAAGGTCTCGCGCAGCCGCCGGGTGATGAAACGCCGGTAGCCCGGGTCCAGGAATCCGGTGGTGAAGAGTACGAATTTCGGCGGCCGCGATGAGGCCTGGGTGCCGAAGAGGATCCTCGGCTGCTTACCGCCGCGCAGCGGATGCGGATGCGCCGCGACCAGCTCGCCCAAGAAGGCGTTCAGCCGGCCGGTGGAGATCCGCTTATCCCAGGACTCCAAGGCCTTGTCCAGGGCCGGCACCAGCCGGTCCTTGTGCCAGCCGGTCTTCGCCGAGAGGTTGACTCGCGGCGCCCAGGAGACATGGGCGAGATCCCGATCAATCTCCTTCTCCAGGTAATAGCGGCGTTCGTCATCGAGCAGATCCCATTTATTGAAGGCCAGCACCATGGCCCGGCCGGAATCGACGGCGAGCTGCAGAATGCGGACATCCTGCTCGGAGAGCACCTCGTCCACGGACAGCAGCACCACCGCTACCTCGGCCTTATCCAGGGCGGCCTGAGTGCGCAGTGAAGCGTAGAAGTCCGCGCCCTGCGCCATATGCTGGCGGCGGCGGATGCCTGCAGTGTCCACGAAGCGCCAAGTGCGGTCGCCGAGTTCAATGAATTCGTCCACCGGATCCCGGGTGGTTCCCGCAAGATCGTCCACGACCACGCGCTGCGCTCCCGCGAGCTTGTTCAGCAACGATGACTTGCCCACATTGGGCCGGCCGATCAAGGCCACCCGGCGCGGGCCGCCGCTGCGATCCACGGTCTCCACTTCGGAGAACTCCGGCAGCGCCTCGACCGCCGCATCCAGCAGGTCCGCGACGCCGCGGCCATGAGCCGCAGAGACCGCCCGCGGCTCGCCCAGGCCCAGCCCCCAGAGTGTGGAGACATCGGAGTCCACCCGCTGGTCATCGGCTTTATTGGCCACCAGGATCACGGGTTTGGTTTTAGCCGCCTTGCGCAGCATCTTCACCATCGCCTCGTCCATCGCGGTCGCCCCGACGGTCGCGTCGACCACGAAGAGCACCGCATCGGCGTACTCCACGGCGAGTTCCGCCTGTTCGGCCACCCGCTGGTGGATGCCTTTGGCGTCGATTTCCCAGCCACCGGTGTCCACGAGGGTGAAGTTCTTACCGTTCCACTCCGCCGGGTACATCACCCTGTCCCTGGTCACACCCGGGGTGTCCTCGACGACCGCTTCGCGCCGTTTCAGAATCCGGTTGACCAGGGTGGACTTACCGACATTGGGCCGGCCCACGATGGCCAGTACCGGGTCCAGCCCGATCTCTGCCTCGGCGTCAGCCCCCGCGGCGAGACCTGCCAGCAGTGCTGCATCCTCATCGTCCAGCTCATAGTCCTCAAGGCCCGCGCGCAAGGAAGCCGCACGCTGTTCTGCCTCGGCATCGTCCATCGCCGCCAGCCGCTCGGCGACCTGGTCCTCACCCAACGGCTCATAGCCTTCGTCGAAACGCTCTTCAGTCATACGTCATCTCTCCTGCTCGGAACTTGCTCAGAATCATCGGGGCCGGCTTCGGAGGCGGAATCCTCCGGAAGGGCCTGGCCGGTTATCGCCACGGTGCGCCGGACCTGCTCGGCCAGCGCTTCGCGGATCCGGGCCGCGGCGGCGTCCATCGCCGCCCGGCCGCTCATCCCGGGTTCGCGTTCGATGCGCAACGGCGCACCGAAACTGACGTGGAAACTACGGCGCAAGGGCGGGATGGCGTCCTTATGTTCACCGGAGATCCGGGTGCCCAGAATCGCCACCGGGACCACAACGGCCCCTGAGTTGAGCGCGAGCCAAGCCACTCCACTGCTCACCGAGGCTGCACTGCCGCTGCCGCGAGTTCCCTCCGGGAGGATGCCGACGCAGTCCGCGCGGTCCAGCACGGCCTTAGCGGCCTGCAGAGCCGCCCGGTCCCCGGAGCGATCCACCGGGATCTGCCCGGAGGCGCGCAGCACCCAGCCGAGGAATCCCCGGAACATCTCGTGCCGCACCATCACGTGCATATAGCGGCTCGCGGCCCCGACCATCACCGGGCCGTCGAGGTAGCTGAGGTGGTTCGCAGCGAAGATCACCGCACCCCGCCGTGGGATGTTCTCCCGACCGTGAACAGCGGTGCGGTATAGGACGTGATCGAGGATCCTCCCCAGCGGCCGCGACCACCAGGTGCGCCAGCGCTCAGGGGCGCCCGCCGAACTCGGCTTAGTCATCCTGGCCTCCCGGCTCTTCTCCGGTTCCCCGGCCCGCCAAGGTCTGCTCGATCAAGTGGATCACGGCGGCAACGGTCTGCTGAAAATCCAGCTCCGAGGAGTCCAAGGTCAGCACCCCGTCGGCAGCACGCTGGAACTCGACCACGGTGCCGTCCCTAGCATCACGGGCCAGGACCTGCTCGGTGAGCCTGGCTAGATCCTGCTGCTCTGAGTTACCTGAGCCGCCGCTGAGCTGCGCCCCACGGCGGGCCAGCCGGGCGGCTTCTGAGGCGGTCAGCAGCAGCCGCACTTCCGCCTGCGGAGCCACCACGGTAGTGATGTCCCGGCCTTCGACCACGATGCGCTGCCGGGATTGCCGGATCACCGCCTGCTGACGCCGCACCAGTTCGGTGCGCGCACCCAGATTGGTCGCCACGGCGGAGACCCGCTCCGAGATCGAGGGGTCCCGAATCACGGCGGTGACATCGACAAGCCCCACCCGGACCCAGCTCTCCTGCGGATCAGTGGACTGCAGGAAGCCGAAGCTCTCCGCCGCGGTCTCCACGGCACCGGCGTTCTCGAGATCGATGCCTTCCTGGAGGCAGAACCATGTGAGCGCCCGGTACATCGCCCCGGTGTCCTGATACGCCAGGCCCAGCTGCCTCGCTACTTCGCGGGAGACCGAGGACTTGCCCGACCCGGAGGGGCCGTCGATGGCGATCACGAGAGAACGGCCTACCCGCAGCGGTGCGGGCCGCGTGCCCGGTACATTCTCGGGCTGCGTCTCAGCGGAATCCAGATCGGCAGAACTCATTGCAGTAACTTCCATCCGCGTAATGTCAGTGCCTCGATAAGCTGCTCCCGGACATCTGGCAGTACGGAGAGCTCCACTATGCCGACATTACGGCCGGAGGAGTGGTCTAGGCGCAGATCTTCGACGTTGATGCCGGCTTCACCAATCTCAGTGAGCAGCTGCGCGATCTGCCCCGGCTCATCATCGACCAGCACGCTGACCCAGGTATAGGCGCGCGCCGGGCCGCCGTGCTTGCCCGGGACCCGGGCCACCCCGGCGTTTCCGGCGCTGATGGTCTTGGCCATGGCCAGCCGGGAGCCGGAGGCCGCGGGCTGATCGAGGGCGGTGAGCAACTGCAGAAGATCCTCGTGCAGCTCGTGCAGCACCGCCGCGATGCGCCCGGCATTGGCATCGAGCACAGGAACCCACATGCTCGGATCGGAAGCGGCGATCCGGGTGACATCGCGCAGGCCGTTACCAGCCAAGGCGAGCGCCTGGGCGTCGGCCCCGGAGAGCCTGGCGGCAAGCAGCGAAGAGAGCACCTGAGGCACATGCGAGACGAGTGCCACGGCGGCATCGTGCTCCTCGGGCCCGAGTTTAACGGCTACCGCGCCGAGATCCGCGGCGAGGTTCAGCACGGTTTCATACGCAGCCGGGCTGCTCGCAGCGGACTGCGTCCGATGCGGGCAGAGCACCCAGGGCATCGCCTGGAACAGCTCGCCCCTGGCCGACACCGCCCCGGAGCGCTCCCGCCCGGCCATCGGATGCGAACCGAGGTAGCGGCTGAGATCCAACAGGCCGCCTTCGCGGTGCTTGGCCTCGGCCAGTTCTTGGAGCCGGCTCAGAATCGCGGATTTCACGCTGGAGACATCGGTGACCACCGCGGCCGGGAAGCGCTCCAGGGCATCGGCGATGACCTCGGCGCAGACATCCGGCGGAGCAGCGACGACGACGAGTTCCGGCCACACACCCGGATCTTCGCTGAGCGGCTGCCCGGCGCCGATATCCCGAGCGATCGCGAGTGCAGAGGGCGAAGGGTCGGAGAGCAGCACGGGAACGCCGCGGTGTCCCAGCCCCAGACCGATGCTCGTGCCCAGCAGGCCCGCACCATAGATCACGACGGGGCCGCGCAGCCGTGGGGCCTGTGTCATCATCACAGGCCTACGGAAGCCAGCAGGTGGCCAATTTCGTGGTTGCTCAGCGGGCGGATACTGCCGGCCTTCTGGCCACCGATCCGCACCGGCCCCACCTGGACCCGGACCAGGCGCTCCACCGGGTATCCGACGGCGTCGAAGAGCCTGCGGACAATGCGGTTCTTCCCGGAATGCAGTACCACCTCGACCAGCACATGCCCCGGGGTCGAATCGACGAGCTTGAAAGAGTCGACGGCGGTCACGCCGTCTTCGAGTTCGATCCCGGCGCGCATCGCCTTGCCGATACCGGGTTCCATCGGCCCCCGGGTCTGCACCAGGTACGTCTTGGGCACCTCGTAGCGGGGGTGGGTCAGCCGATTGGCCAGTTCGCCGTCGTTGGTCAGCAGCAGCAAGCCCTCGGTGTTGGCGTCGAGACGGCCGACGTGGAAAAGCCGCTCCTGCGCGTACTGGTGCTTGAGGAAGTCGCTGATGTTCTTGCGGCCCTCCGGGTCGTCCATGGTGGAGACCACCCCGCGCGGCTTGTTGAAAGCCAGGTAGATGGCGTTCTCCTTAAGCTGGAGCCGGATGCCGTCGACCGCGACAGCTGCCGTGGCGGGGTCTACCCGGGTGCCCAGCTCGGTGACGATCTCCCCGTTCACTTCGACCCTGCCGTCGAGGATCATCTCCTCGCAGACCCGGCGCGAGGCCACACCGGCCGCGGCCATGACTTTCTGCAGGCGGACGCCTTCGGCACCATCCTTGGACTTCCCGCGTGCTTCACCGCTCTGAGGCTGGGCTCGGCGCGGAGGAGCCGCCGGCGTGCCGTGGTAGGGACCGAGGTTGGCGCCGAATCTTTCATCGCTGAAAGGCTGGGGGCCGCGAGGCCGGGGAGCTGCTTTGCCTTTCGGCTTGCCCTGCTGCTGCCGGGGCTCCGGACGGCCAGGCTTCTCATTCCTAGCTGATGCCCCAGCAGGCTTACCGGCTTCACGCTCGGTGAATGCGCGATCATCGACTCCGCGCGGCGAACCCGGCTTCGCACCGCCTCGCCGGCGATTCCCCTGTCCAGTTCCCTGGCCAGCAGCGTTCTTCGGGTTGCCCGAACTCTTCGGGCCCCTCGGGCTCTTCGAGCTTTTCGACCTATCAGATCCGTGCTCAGGCTTGTTACGTGGACTCGGT
This sequence comes from Acaricomes phytoseiuli DSM 14247, assembly GCF_000376245.1. Classification (GTDB taxonomy): domain Bacteria; phylum Actinomycetota; class Actinomycetes; order Actinomycetales; family Micrococcaceae; genus Renibacterium; species Renibacterium phytoseiuli. The sequence continues at coordinate 13,867 of NZ_AQXM01000044.1, forward strand.
GCCATGGTGTCCCCTCGTGTCGCAGCTTCCCAGCTGTGTTGTTCTCCCCCCTATTTTTCCTCGAATTCGCCCAGATTCTCCACTCCGGGCAGCAGCGGAGCGATTTGGGGCAGTTCATCCAGCCGATCCAAGCCCAGCCGTTCCAGGAAATAACCGGTGGTCCGGTAGCGGGCCGCTCCGGTTTCCGGATCCGCCGCGGCATCGTCCTCTTCGATCAGACCGCGCTGCAGGAGCGTGCGCACCACCGAATCCACATTGACTCCGCGGATCGCGGAGATCCGCGAGCGCGAGACCGGTTGCCGGTAGGCGATTACCGTCAGCGTCTCGAGTGCCGCTTTCGACAGACGCGTGCTCTGCCCGTCCAGCACGAACCGCTGCACGAGGGGCGCGAACTCGGCGCGGGAGTAGAAGCGCCACCCGCCGCCGAGCCGGCGGAGCTCGAACCCCCGGGGTCTGGCACCGTCACCCTCCTGCGCTCCGGTGTAGTCCCGGGCCATGGCTTCGAGCGCATCGCGGACTTCTCCCCTCGGCCGACCCACCGCACTGGCCAGGGTGAGTTCGTCGAGGGGTTCTTCAGCGACCATGAGCACTGCCTCGAGCGCTGCCGCTAGGCCCCCGGGCAGGCTGTCCAGGTCGATCTCCCCGGGCTCTTCGAACCGCTGCTGGTCGAACCGCTGCTCAGCGGGGTTGCCCGCGGAATCATCCACGATGAGTTCAGGGGTCATGGGGAGGCCTCCGGTTCGAGGGGTTCGGCACCGTATTCATCATTCAGGTTCTCTGCGTTCCACTGCTCATCATGCCCGGTCCAGCGGATCGTGAGTTCGCCCAGCGGGCTCAGCTGCTCGAAGGCAATCACCTGATCCCGGTACATTTCCAACAGCGCCAGGAAGCGCGCCACGACCACGAGGGAACCGCCGGCGTCCGCCACGAGGGCGCGGAAGGACAGCGGCGCCCCTGCTGCAGCGCTCAGGCGCTGGCCGATCAGTACCGCCTGGTCTCGGACGCTGACCTGCGGCGCATGCAGGTGGTCCAGCCCCACCTCGGTGGGCAGCGGTTCCCGGGGGCGCAGCACGATGGCCGCTATCGCGGCGAAGTCCTCCGGGGTGTGCCGCCAGTCCAGCTCCGGCAGAAGCGCCTGGAAGGCTGGCTCTAGCCCGGCCTGCCGAGGCAGCCTGAGCCCTTCTTGCGCCAGGGTTTCGCCGAGGCCAATGGCAGCCTGCTTGAATGCGCGGTACTGCAGTAAGCGCGCGAAGAGCAGATCCCGGGCTTCGAGCGAGGCGATGTCCTCATCGCTCTCCACTTCACCCTGGGGCAGCAGCCGGGCGGCTTTCAGGTCGAGGAGCGTCGCGGCGACGACCAGGAATTCGCTGACTTCATCCAGCACTCCCGGGCCAAAGCCCTTCTCCTCCTGGAGCCGGCGGATGTACGCGATGAACTCATCGGTGACCGCGGCGAGCGCTACTTCGGTGATATCCAGCTCGCGCTTCCCGATGAGGTTCAGCAGCACCTCGAAGGGGCCGCTGAAATTCTCCAGGCTGACTTCGAAGCCCTCGTGCTGCTGTTCCTGCTGCTCGTCGAGCACCGCTTGCGCCTCGTGCGCCAGAGCCCGTTCTGATTCAGGGAGCCCCGCCACGAGCTATCAGCTCCTTGGCCAGACGCCGGTATGCCTCAGCCCCCTGATGCGTTCCCGCGTACGCGGTGATCGGCTCGGCGGCAACCGTGGCGTCCGCGAACTTGATGGTGCGCTTGATCACGGTTTCGAAGACCTTGTCCCCGAAGGCCTCGACGAGCCGGGCGATGACTTCGCGGCTGTGCAGGGTCCGCGGGTCGTACATGGTCGCCAGAACGCCATCGACCTGCAGGCGCGGGTTGATCCGATCCTGCACTTTCTCGATGGTCTCCACTAGCAAGGCGACCGCGCGCAGGGCGAAGAATTCGCAGATCAGCGGGATGATCACCCCGTGCGCTGCGGTGAGCGCGTTGACCGTGAGCAGGCCCAGCGAGGGCTGGCAGTCGATCAGCACCACATCGTAGTCGTCCTCGACCTTGCGCAGCGCCCGTTCCAGCACCTGCTCACGGGCTACTTCGTTGACCAGCTGGACTTCGGCTGCGGAGAGATCGATATTGGCCGGGAGTAAATCCAGGTTCTCGTGCTTGGTGCGCTGGATGGCATCCTGCACGTTGACCTTGCGGTCCATCAGGACGTTGTAGACGGTCAGGTCGAGTTCGTGCGGGTTCGTACCGAGACCCGCGGAGAGCGCGCCCTGCGGATCGAAGTCGACCAGCAGCACCCGCCGGCCCAGCTCGGCCAGGGCAGCGCCCAGATTGATGGTGGAGGTGGTCTTGCCCACTCCGCCTTTCTGATTGACCATCGCGATGACCCGGGCGGGGCCGTGCTCGGTCAAAATAGCCGGCTCACCGAATTTCGTGACTGGACGCCCGGTGGGGCCGAGCACTGTTTCCAGATCGGTACCGTCCAGAGTTTCGCTGCTCACCTGTCCCGCTTCCTTCTCACACTGATTCATTCCAGCTCATCAGCTGCCTGCTCCTGCTGGACTCATCCCGGTTTCGCGGAACTGGTCCTGAACTTCCACGTTACCGCTCGAGCCACGAGCGGCCGGGTAATTCCTACAGAATAACGGGCGAGCCTCAACCTTCAAGTAGAAGCTGAATCACGTGCTTGGGCGCCTCATTCCGGCACTCGCGCGGCGTGATGCAGAGGGTTCGCCAGGTTCCCGGCGTACTGCAGGGCGGAGGCGGGGTCGCTGAGATCGAGCATCTGCTGGTTGTTGCGCAGCTGCAAACGGTTGAGGCAGGAGAGCGTGAACTCCGGCATGAAGAAGTCGTAGCTGGCCCAGTTCTCGGCGAGCTCGGGGGCTTCCTGGCCGATCTCTTCCCAGTAGTTGAGCAGTGACTGCGCGAGCAACTGCCAGAACTCGTCCTCGTCGAGGATTCCCTCGGTATCCAGGATCTCGGCGAGGAAGCGGAAGACGCAGTCGATGACATCCGTCATGAGCGCTAGTTTCCGTTCTGCTTCGGGAATCCGCGCCCTGATCCGGCAGATGCTCTCGGGGATCTCGGTGCGCTCGCTCATCAGCACGACCTCTTCGCCGATGTCTTTGAGGATGGCCCGTACCGGGAACCCCTCGCGCAGCACCAGGATGATGTTCTCGCCGTGCGGCATAAAAGCCAGATCGTATTTCACCAGGCAGTGCACGATGGGCTCGGCATACGCCTTGAAGTACGCCCGGAGCCACTCCTGGGGAGTGCGCCCGGAATTCCTGATGTAGCCGCCGATGAGGCTTCTGCCCTGACGGTCCCGATGCAGCAACGAAGCCATGGTCACCGGGGTCTCCCCCACCGCGAGCTGCGGCACCGGGCTCTCCCGCCAGAGCGCCGAGAACATCTTCCGGTACGGCGAGCCCTTCGCCGCGGCCTGCTCATAATGCCGGTTGTGGTAGCCGATCGCGGCGACTTCCCGTAGCATGGTCAGCTCACGGCGCTGTAGGACCGGATCCGATGCGATCAGATCGCGCACCCAGTCGTTGATCGCGGGGGTGACCGCCATGTATTCCGGGGAGAGCCCCCGCATGAACCCCATATTGAGCACGGAGAGGGCGGTTTTGACGTAGTGCCGGCGCGGCCGGCTCAGATTGAAGAAAGTCCGGATGGACTGCTGCGCCTGATGGTCGTCAGCGCCCTCCCCGAGGAAGACGATCCGCCGGGCCGCGATCTCTGCCGCGAAAGTCACCTGGATCTTATGATCCCACTGCCACGGGTGCGCCGGCATCAGGTAGTAATCCTCGGCATCGAGCCCCTGGGCTCGAAGTGTTTCAGTGAACCGGCGGAGTTCCTCCGGGTCGAACTGGCTTTCCAGCAGCTGCTCATAGCTGGTGTCCGGAGACGCCGCGAAGACCGCATGGCTGCGGGCTACCGCGAGCCAGATGAGACGTACCGGAGCACCGGTTTCAGGAGCATAGGCAAGATACTGCGTGGCGCTGAAGCCGAGCCTTCCGTTATTGGCGACGAAACACGGATGCCCTTCGGTCATCGCCCGTTCGGCGCGTTGGAAAGCTTCCACGCGCTGGTCTTCCGGCCCCCCGGCGCTGATCGCGGCAGCCAGGGCGTCGATGCCGACCTCGGCCTCACGCGACTGCCGCTGCTGTTTATAGGCATCGGAGCCGAGCGTGCTCGAGATCTCCTCCAGATAGACCGGCAGCTGCTCCGCCGCGATGCCGAGCGTTTCCCGGAAGTCGGTGATGAAAGCCAGGGCATCCAGCTCCAGGGCGGTTCCGGAAGCATCCTGGCGGAGCAGACTCGCCGCGTCGATGCTCCAATGGGATAACTGGAGCTGCCGGGCCGTGAAAAGGTAACGCTCGCCGGAGGGGGCCAGCAGTTCGTACTGCTGCGGGCCGGCAGCACCCACCTGTCCATCCAGGGGATGCGGCGTCAGCAGCCGTTCATGAGAGAACTCCGCGATGGCTTTCGTCACCAGGTGTCGGCTGGCTGCAGCCCAGGACTCCCCGCTGAGCCAGCTCGCCTGGAAAACCGGATCAGCGGCCTGTGCACCGCTCTGCTGGCCGCCGAGTGAGCCCACCGGCTGATCCTCGCGCGCTGAACCGCTCTGCGACGCCTGGTAATCCGATCGCGTGCAGAAGCTGAGCCAGGCCTGCTTATCCGGCAGGGTGATCACGGCTTGTTTGCTGAAGCCCACTTCAGCATTGTGCTGATGCACTTTGTGGTTGCGGATATCGGGTTCCACCACGACGCGCTGGCTGTGCGGATCATCGAAAATACTCGCCATGATCGTGCTGAGCACCGCGGTGGTATATCCGGGTTTGGCCGGCCCGCTCCGGGGCGCCATCAGGAAGTGCATCCCGACATCGCCGCTGCGCACCGGGTAGAGCTCGGCCAGCGGTTCGCCGGCGGGGTCGTAGCTCTCCATGAGAAAAGCGGGCTGCGCTTCGCCTGCGGGAAGCTCAACCTCTGAGTGCGTTTTCTCGTAGCCCCAGAGAATCTGGTAGCCCGGGATCTCTGCCAGCTCCTGATATGCAGCCCGCACTTCCTCCTGGCTCTGCCCCAGCATGCCCCAGAACCTGGCGTACTCCTGGCAGACCCAGGAGTACAACAGGGCGGCGTCCCGGGTGGGGTCGTAGGGTACGAAAGTGAACTGGTACCCCGGTTCGGGCCGGTCGCCCCGGGTCACCGTGCCACCGCCACGGGTGCAGACTGTTTCGCGACGCCGAACTCCTGGAAGGCGATGCGCTGCTCAACCGGGTAGACCTCCCGGCCGAGCACACTGCGGAGGATGCAGGAATTGCGGTAAGGCCCCATCCCCAGATCCGGTGCGGTGAATCCGTGCGTGTGCAGCTCCGCGTTCTGCACGAAGACCTCCCCGGGCACAGCGGATATCGAATACCCGCGATCGACCGCGAACTGCCCCTGTACATCGAAGACCAGCCGGTCACGGACGCCTTCTAGGAACTCCGGCTGCCGATAGCTGTAGCCGGTAGCCGCGATGAGACCACCGGTCCGGAGTTCTGCGCGCTTGCCCTGTTCCATCTGCCGCAGGGTCAGGGTGTATCCCGCACCGTTGTGCTCGGCGGATTCCACTTCGGTGCTGCTCAGCAGGCGGGTCGGCACGGGCCCCGCCACCGAGCGCTGATAAAGCAGATCGTAGATAGCGTTGATCAAAACGCTATCGATCCCCTTGTAGAGGTTCTTCTGCTCCTGGCCCAGCTGAGCCCTTTGTTGGGGCGGAAGCTCATGAAAGTAATCGATGTATTCCGGGCTCGTCATCTCCAAGGTCAGCTTGGTGTATTCAAGGGGGAAGAACCGGGGCGATCTGGTCAGCCAGATGAGCTCGTAACCGTACTGCTCCTGCTCGCTGAGCAAGTCGTGGTAGATCTCCGCTGCGCTCTGCCCGGATCCGAGGACCGTCACCGAATCCAGCTGCTGCAATTCGGCCTTGCGGCTGAGGTATTCCGAACTGTGCAGCAGATGCGGCTGGCCGGGGCGGTCATGGAGCGGAGCCAGGCCTGGCGGCAGATACGGGATGCTGCCCGTGCCCAGCACGATCTTCCGGGTTCGCAAGGTGTGCTCGCCGCTGGCATCCGTGACGCGGAGCATATACTCCCCCGCACGGTGGTCGATAGCGGTCACCGCGGTACCGAACCGTACGGGAAGCTGCTGGGCGACCCACTGGCAGTACTTGTTGTACTCGGACCGCAGCGGGTAGAAGTCCTCCCGAATATAGAACTGATAGAGCCTGCCCTGCTGCTTGAGGTAATTGAGGAACGAATAGGGCGAGGTGGGATCCGCCATGGTGACCAAATCCGCTATGAACGGCACCTGGAGGTGCGCGTCCGGGAGCATCATTCCCGGATGCCAGTTGAACTCCTCCGCCTGATCGAGGAAGAGCACATCGAGCTCTGCCACCGGATCGGCCAGAGCCGCGAGGCCGAGGTTGAACGGGCCGACTCCGATGCCGATCAGATCATAGACTCGCTCGGAGTCCAGCGGGCCGGCAGATGCAGCGCCGGCGGTACCGGTGATTCGGGAAGTAGTAGCAGCATGGCTGAGGTCAGGCACGGGTGTCAGAGCCCTTCGTCTTCGGAGGTTGGTAGCGGACGGTCTGTAGTGAGCATGACATTAAGACATGCCATAGGACATAGCATTCAGCTGGACATCGCGGGAGCCCCGCTATACCGCGCCAGCTGCGGCCAGGCGGCGGCCGTGGGCCCGGAGCAGGTCGATGATCTCTTCGATATCCGCGACCGTGGCCTGCGGGTTCAACAGAGTGAATTTCAGATAGTTGACCCCATTCACCACGGTTCCCGCGACGACCGCTTCCCCGGAACCGAAGAGCTCGCTGCGGATCCGCCGGTTGAGCTCATTGAGCTGCTCACCGCTCAGCCCCGTGTCAGGGCGCGGAAGATAGCGGAAGACCAAGGCGCTGAGCTGCGGCTCGTTGAGCACTTCGAACTCGACGTCCGCGCGAAGCCGGCGGTGAACCGCTGTGGTCAGGTCGATGGTCTGATCCAGTAGACCGCCCAGGTTCTCCCGGCCCATCACGCGCAAGGTGAACCAGAGTTTGAGCGCGTCGAAGCGCCGGGTGGTCTGCAGGGATTTGTCGACCTGGTTCGGGATCGCCGCGGCGGCTGCCTCCGCCGGATTGAGGTAATCGGCGTAGTACGTCACGTGCTGCAGCGCTTCCCGGTTGCGCACGATCACCGCCGAGGAAGATACCGGCTGGAAGAAGGTCTTGTGGTAATCCACCGTCACCGAATCGGCATGCTCCACCCCGTCCAGCAGATGCCGGTAACGGTCCGAGGTGATGAGGCCTCCGCCGTATGCGGCGTCGACGTGAAACCACCCCTGGTGCTCGGCGGCGATCTCGGCCAGTTCAGAGAGTGGATCGATTGCACCGAAGTCTGTAGTGCCGGCGGTGCCGACGACGGCGATCGGGATCTGCCCTTCCGCCAGGCATTCGCGGATCGCCCTGCGCAGGTCTTGGGGGTCCATCCGCCAGTTGGCATCCACCTCGACGGGGATCACCGCGTCATAGCCCAGGCCGAGGATCGCGGCGGACTTCTGCACTGAGAAGTGCGACATCCGGGAGGTGAAGATGCGCATCCGGTCGAGCAGCAGCGGTAGCCGTGGGGCTTGTGCCGCGCTGCCGTATTGCTCTTGCAGCCGGGCCACCGCGTGGTTGCGGGCGATCAGCAGGGCTTGCAGGTTGGACTGGCTGCCGCCGGAGGTGAAGACCCCGTCCGCGTTCTCGCCGAGACCGAAAAGAGCCGCCGTCCAGTCGATCAGCTTGCGCTCGATCAGCGTCGCCCCGGCGCTCTGATCCCAGGTATCCATCGAGGAGTTGACCGCGCTCAGCACCACTTCCGCCGCAACCGCTGGAATCACCACCGGGCAGTTGAGGTGCGCAGCGTACCGGGGAACATGGAAGTACAGGGCATCCCGCAGGTAGACCGAGTTCAGTTCGGCGAGGGTCTCGTCGATGCTCCCCAGGGGCTGGTTAAGATCGATGCTCTCGATCACCGGGCTCAGCTCTTCCGGAGTGATGCCGGTGAACGGCCGATCCCGCCGGCTCAGCGTCGAGGCCGCAGCTCCTGCGACCCGGATGATGTCCTCGAGGTACCGGGAGGCCGAATGCTGGCCCAGAATCTGCTCGGCGGGTGAGCCCGGGGCTCGCAGCATACGAGTACCTTCCGGTTGCCCCCCGACGTCCAGCAGACTCTGATGTGAAACAGGCATAAAAGCTGACCTCTCAACGGAGAATATGAATACTTAGGAAAGGCTAACCTATAAAGACAGGTTTTGTCTCGGGTCTCCGTCGATCTTTTCCAGCCAGCAGTCACAGCTGCGTCAACCTTAGGCACCCGAGCAGCCGGCACGCCAGGTTTTCAGGGGATTTCCGGGCATTCCGGGCGCTTCTGGCCGGGTCGGAGAGCTTGCGAATACTGCCGTGTTATTCATAACAGTGGAGCCCTGAAGCGCCACCGGGCAGCCGATTCACCGCAGGTCGCGGCTCACGCACTGCGCTGTTGGACCTCCGCTGCCGCATCCCGGGTGGAGCCTTCGTGGCCACCGCCCTGCAGCTTCGATTCATCGAAGGGATCCGCGCCGGAAAGCACCCGGGACACTTGCCCCCGATCGATCTCCTTGACCCAGCTGCCCATGAGCACGGTCGCCACCGCATTGCCCGTGAAGTTGGTGAGCGCCCTGGCCTCGGACATGAATCGATCGATGCCCACGATGACGCCCACTCCATTGAGCAGCTCCGGGCGATGCGCCTGCAAACCGGCCGCCAGCGTGGCCAGGCCCGCCCCGGTGACTCCTGCAGCACCCTTAGACGCGATCACCATGAAGACCAGAAGAGAGATCTGCTCACCCAGGTTCATCTGCACACCCATGGCGTTGGCCACGAAGAGCGAGGCCATCGTCAGGTAGATGGCGGTGCCATCGAGGTTGAACGAATAACCGGTGGGCACCGTCACGCCCACAACCGGGCGGGAAACACCCAGATGCTCCAACTTGGCGATGAGCCGCGGCAGAGCTGCCTCCGACGATGACGTGGAGAAGATCAGAAGGTACTCGCGGCCCAGATAGCGCATGAGCGAGAAGATATTGATCCGGGTCACCGCGTAGAGAATCGAGCCGAGCACTAGGAAGATAAAGGCGATGCACGTCAGGTAGAATCCGATCATCAGCATCAGCATCGAACGCACCGCCGCGAAACCGGTGGCGCCCACTACCGCGGCGATAGCGCCGAAAGCACCGATCGGCGCTATCCACATGACCATCATGAGCACCCGGAAGACGAGCGCCTGAATCAGTTTCACCGCGTGCAGGATCGGCGCGCCGGCCTGGCCCATCTGCTGCAGTGCGAAGCCAACGAGGATCGCCACGAAAAGCGTGGGCAGCACCGGGATACCCGGCGGGATGATCTCGATCATGAAGTCGAAGAGCGCGTTACCGGTACCACCTGAAGTCGAAGGCTGGTATGCCTGCAGAGCCAGGCCCTCCCCGGGCTTCAGAAAGTTGCCGACGACCAGGCCGATAGCGAGCGCGAAAGTCGACATGGTCAGGAAGTACACCAGTGCTAGGCCGCCCACTTTCCCGATGGTCGCCGCTTTCGCGATGGACCCGATCCCGGTGACGATCGTGCAGAAGATGACAGGAGCGATCAGCATTTTGATCAGGTTCACGAAAATATCGCCAAGGGGTTTCAACGCTGTCGCGAAGTTCGTCGTCTGCCCCGGGCCGGCGGTGGCCTGGGCGATAAGACCCACCGCGACACCCAGCAGCACCGCGGCTATCACCGCGATGTAAAGCCAGTGCGTTTTATCGGGGCGACGCCCGGTGCCGTGCGCCTTCTTCAGCTTCTGGGCCGCCCTAACACCCCGGATGGATGCTGCTTCTCTTCGTCGAGAGCTCATGGTCTCCGCTCAATCTTCTTCGTTAGCAGCTCAACGGTCTGCGCTGATGATCTGCTCGGTAGTCTGCCTCCGCCATCCTGACCGGTAGAGTGAAGCAAGTCACGTTTATGGTCATACTGTTCATGCATGAACATAGGTTCCGTGGTCAGGTCGTTTACGCTCAGGAGGGCAGTTGCGGCAGTGGAGCATCGCCCGCAGGCTCTTTGTGGGTCAGCTGCTGTTCATCATCGTGCTGACCGTGACGGTGGTCATCGTCGCCTACCTCGGCGCACGGGAACAGACCTTCGCGCAGGCCGCCCAGCGCACCGCGAATATCGCAGCCACCCTGGCCGATTCCCCGCTTCTACCTGAAGCCGCTCGCTCAGCTGACCCCAGTTCTCTACTGCAGCCTTATGCCTCTGATGTGCAAGCGGATACCGGCGTCGACTTCATCACGATCATGGCACCGGACCGGACCCGGTGGACCCATCCGATTCCGGAAGAGATCGGCAGACCCTATATCGGCTCGGTGCAGGAAGCACTGAATGGCCGCAGTTGCACAGAGACCACTGCCGGGGCGCTCGGACCTTCGGTGCGCACTATCACTCCGGTTATGGCCCCGGCAGCTTCGCCTTCCGGTTCCTCAAGCTCTTCCAATGAGGAAGTCGTAGCAATGGTCTCGGTTGGGGTCACCGTCAGCGCCGTGGATATTGCGTTCACCGCCAGGGTTCCCGCGATTCTGGGCGCGGGCGGAGTGATGCTCATCGCCGGAGGGCTCGCCTCCTGGCTGGTCGGCCGGTACTTGCGGCGGGTCACCCTAGGGCACGGACCAGAGCAGCTCGGCCAGCTCTTCGGCTACTACCATTCAGTACTGCACGCCTTGCAGGAAGGCGTGGTCCTGACCGACAGCAAGGGAAAAATCGTCCTGTACAACGACCCCGCGGCCAGACTGCTGGATCTGCCACTGCTGGCCGTCGGCGCCGCACCGCCGGCACTGGAGTCGCTGCCGCTACCGGAAGGCCTTCGGACGCTGCTGCGGACCGGGCGCCAAGTCCGCGAGGAGATCCACGTCTGCGCTGGACGGCTGCTCGTGGTGAGTCAGGAACCAGCCAGGCCGCCGAGCAGTCAGCGGTCGCACGGAGCCGTAGCGGTGCTCCAGGACCGCACCGAGCTGCAGCGACTGGATCTGGAGCTGCACTCCACTCGAACCCTCACCGAGGCGCTGCGAGCGCAGACCCATGAGCATGCCAACCGGATGCACACCATGATCTCGCTTCTGGAGTTGAACCGCCTGGACGAGGCCCTGACCTTCGCGACGGAAGATCTGCAGCTCAACCAGGATCTCGTTGATGAGGTGGTCAGCGCGCACCGCGACCCGGTGCTAGCGGCCATCATCATGGGGAAACTGGCCCAGGCCGGAGAACTGGGAATCCGGATGGATGTGGGCTGGGAGCAGGGAGCCTCCTGCGAAGCCTTCGACGCCCATGACATCACCACTATCGTGGGCAACCTACTGGACAATGCTCTCGATGCCGCACTCGATTCCGGAACAGCAGAGAACCCAGGTAGCCGGTGGGTGAGGCTGGAAGTCCGGGGCGATGCGGAGAGCACGGCACCCGGCGTCGTCTTACGAGTGAGCGATAGCGGGCCCGGACTCGGCAACATCACCCCGCAGCAGGTCATCGAACGCGGCTTCAGCACCAAAGAGTCGGAAGCTTCCGGCCGTGGCATCGGGCTCGCGCTCGTCCATCAGTCGGTTTACCGGCTGGGCGGCAGGCTGGAGATCTCCTCGGCAGCGGACGTCACCGTGACCCTACCGAGCAGTGACATCGATGATGCAGATGACACAGAGAGCCCCCTGGCATGATTCGCGTGCTCATCATCGAGGACGAGCCGATTGTCGCCGAAGCGCACGCCCGTTACCTGTAGCGCCTCAATGGTTTCGAGGTCGCCGGCATCGCGCCGGACGCAGAGACCGCGCTGCGCTTCCTGGGCATGTCGGGAGCCACCCGGACGAGCAGCCCTCCGCCCGCCCATATCAATATCGTCGATGTCCTGCTGCTGGACATGAATCTGCCTGATCTGCACGGCTTGGAACTCGTGCAGCAGCTGCATGCCGCCGATCACCCAGTGGATATCATCGCGATCACCGCGGCTCGTGAGCTGGCCACGGTGCGGCAGGCGATCGCCGCAGGCGTAGTGCAGTACCTGATCAAGCCCTTCGCCTTCAGCGCCTTCGCCGAGAAGATGGAGGCCTACCGGGCTTATCGGATCCAGAGCTCGCGGGCAGCCGATGCGCCGGAGGCCTCAGCGGTTGACCAGAAAGCGGTAGACATGGCTCTGGCCAGCCTGCAGGGCGGGACGGCTCCGCGCCAGCAGCCTGAGCCGCACCTGCCCTTACTACCCAAGGGCCTCTCCGAGCAGACGCTGCGCTCCGTGATTCGCTGGCTGCGGTCGGTTCCGGCTCCGGTGTCGGCGCAAGAAGTCACCGATGCCCTGGGGATCTCGCGGGTCACTGCGCGCCGTTACCTTGAATATCTGGCGGACCACGGACCGGTACGGAGTTCTCCGCGCTATGGCAGCCCTGGGCGACCTGAGCACGAGTATTCCTGGAGAGCATCTGCCTCATCTCCATCAGCTCCACCTCAGCGCGGAAACCAGCCGCCAGTCGATCAGGCATGAACGCATTATGTATGCACAAAAAGCCCAAAACTCTCCGATCTTCCCAGTGATTGGTCTCTGTGCATACAATGAGGCTGTGCGCGCCAGTGAGAAGGCTTATCAGAGAATCCGGCAGGAGATCGTTTCCTGGCAGCTGGCTCCCGGCAGCCTTCTCGGCGAGGTGGAGCTTTCGGCCCGGCTGGGCGTCAGCCGCACGCCCGTTCGGGAGGCTTTGAGCCGCCTGGTCGCCGAAGGGCTCGCAGCACCCCGCGGAGGGCGCGGAATCGTCGTAAGCGAGCTCTCCCCCAGTACGCTCAACTCCCTTTACGAGCTCCGGCAGACTCTGGAATCCGCTGCGGCGGGCTTGGCCGCCGAACGCGGCGAAACTGAGACCTTTACGCAGCTGGCACAGCGCTTCACCCAGGCCCGCACCAGCCTCCAGGCCGGCATCAAGGCAGAAGCGTACTACGAGCTTTCAGCAGAACTCGACACCGCCCTGGACCAGCAGTGCGGCAATCCTTTCCTGGCGACCGCCCTCAGGCAATTGCGGCCGCAACTGGCCCGGGCCCGCCGCATGTCCAGGGAACACCGAACCAGACTCGCCGAAACAGCAACCGAGCACGCCAGGATCTGCACGGCGATCGCCAGCCGTGACGTCCGACTCGCCCAGGCCGCAACGACCGTCCACCTGCACAACTCACTTAAGCACCTGATGCAGACCATCGAGACCGTAGAGGAATCCGTATGAAGAATCACCCCGTTCGGGTCTATCGCAGTGAAGAGGCGCTCCCCCGCAAGGAACAGCTCGCCTACCGGATCGCCGAGGTCGCGGTGGACCCCGTCGGCGTCGAACCGCAGGTCACCGAGATGATCATCAACCGCATCATCGATAACGCCGCAGTGGCCATCGCCTCGCTCAACCGGGAACCCATCATCGCGGCCAGGGAGCAGGCCTTGAGCCACGCCGCATCGAAGTATGGCACCGGCTCCGGGGTCTTCGGTATTCCGGAGCGAACCAGCCCGGAGTGGGCGGCATTCGCGAACGGCGTCGCGGTCCGCGAACTCGACTATCACGACACGTTCCTGGCCGCAGACTATTCGCATCCGGGCGATAACATTCCGCCGATCCTGGCCGTGGCCCAACACACCGGTAAAAGCGGGCAGGATCTGATCCGCGGCCTGGCCACGGGCTACGAGATCCAGATCGACCTGGTCCGGGCCATCAGCTTGCACAAGCACAAGATCGATCATGTGGCGCACCTCGGCCCCTCCGCAGCCACCGGGATCGGCACCCTGCTGAGCCTCGACGCGGAGACGATCTTCCAGGCAGTCGGCCAGGCCCTGCACACCACCACGGCCACCAGGCAGTCCCGGAAGGGCCAGATCTCCACCTGGAAAGCCTACGCCCCGGCCTTCGCCGGCAAAATGGCCATCGAAGCGGTCGACCGGGCCATGCGCGGGCAGACCTCCCCCGAGCCGATCTATGAGGGCGAAGACGGAGTGATCGCCTGGCTGCTCGACGGCCCCGAGGCGCAGTACGAGGTACTGCTGCCGGAGGCGGGCGAGCCAAAGCGCGCGATCCTGGACTCCTATACCAAAGAGCACTCCGCGGAGTACCAGGCTCAGGCGTGGATCGACCTGGCCAGGAGACTGCACCAGCAGCGGCCGGAGCTCGCAGATCCGGAGAACATCGACTCCATCGTGCTCCACACCAGCCACCACACCCACTATGTGATCGGCTCCGGGGCGAATGACCCGCAGAAATACGACCCCACCGCCTCCCGGGAGACGCTGGACCACTCCATTCCCTATATCTTCGCGGTAGCACTGCAGGACGGACGCTGGCACCACGTCGATTCCTACACCCCGCAACGTGCCCAGCGGCCGGACACCGTAGCCCTCTGGCACAAGATCAGCACTGCGGAAGACTCTGAATGGACGCGGCGCTACCACACGACGGACCCGACCGAAAAAGCGTTCGGGGGCCGCGTGGAAATCAGCCTGCGCGATGGCAGCACCGTGACCGACGAGATCGCTGTCGCGGACGCTCACCCGCTGGGAGCCCGCACCTTCAGCCGGCCGGACTACATCGACAAGCTCCGCAGCCTGGCCGCCGAAGCCGTGGAACCGCAGGAGCTGGAGCGCTTCCTGATCGCCGTCGAGCGACTTCCGGAACTCGGCCCCGGTGAGCTGGATCAGCTGAATATCCAGGCGAAACCCGGTTATATCTCTACCGTCCCCGCCGCAGAAGGCACCGGAAACGCAGCGAAAGGAATCTTCTGATGCTCTACGCTCGTACGACGCCGCAGCAGAAGCGGCAAGCACTGCGGGAAGGGCTGCGCTCCGGGCAGCTGCTGCAGCTACCGGGAGCGTTCAACCCGCTCTCCGCGCAGCTGATCCAGGATAAGGGCTTCCCCGGGTTGTACATTTCCGGGGCGGTGCTCTCCGCTGACCTGGGGCTGCCGGATATCGGCCTGACCACGCTGACCGAAGTGGCCACCAGGGCCCGGCAGATCGCCCGGGTCACGGATCTTCCGGCGATCGTGGATGCTGACACCGGGTTCGGGGAACCGATGAACACCGCGCGCAGCGTTCAGGAATTCGAAGACTCCGGTGTGGCCGGACTGCATCTGGAGGATCAAATCAATCCGAAGAGATGCGGCCATCTGGACGGTAAAGCCGTCGTCAGTCTGGAGACCGCGGTGAAGCGCATCAAAGCTGCTGCCGATGCGCGGCGGGACCCTGATTTTCTGATCATGGCCCGGACCGATGCTGCTGCGGTAGAGGGCATCGATGCGGCGATCCGCCGCGCACAGGCTTTCGTCGACGCCGGAGCTGACGCGATCTTCCCGGAGGCCATGCGCACTCTTGCCGATTTCGAGGCGATGCGCGCTGCTGTCGATATCCCGATCCTGGCCAATATGACCGAATTCGGCAAAAGCGAGCTCTTCACCGCTCAGCAGCTGGCCGGTGTCGGAGTGAATATGGTCATCTATCCGGTGACGCTGCTGCGCAGTGCGATGGGCGAGGCCGAGCGCACGCTGGACACTCTGCGGGCTGAGGGCACCCAGAATTCCGCGGTGCCCGGGATGCAGACACGCGCCCGGTTGTACGAACTCGTAGACTACGAGGGATACAACCGGTTCGACTCGGCGGTATTCGACTTCGACGTGCCGGATGCCTACTCAAAGGAGAGCAGATCATGAGTTCGCAGGACAACCCGAACCCTCAGAACGATTCAGGTGCCGCCGAGATCCGCAAGGGCCTCGCCGGTGTTGTCGTCGACTACACGGCGATCTCCAAGGTCAATCCGGAGACCAACTCACTGCTGTACCAGGGATATCCGGTGCAGGAGCTGGCGGCGCAGAAAACCTTCGAAGAAGTCGCTTTGCTGCTCTGGAACGGCGAACTACCCGAAGCCTCGGAACTCACCGCCTTCGAGGCGATGGAACGGGCGAACCGAGCGTTGGATGAGAAGGTCAAAGCGGCGATCGACCTGCTCCCCGATGACTGCCATCCGATGGATGTCTGCCGTACTGCGACCAGCGTGATCGGTGCCGGCCACAGCCTGGCCGAGGATACCTCCGCCGAAGCTCAGCTGCGGAAAGCGCAGGAGCTCTTCGCCGCCATGCCGGCCGTGGTGGCTTATGATCAACGCCGCCGCCACGGACTGCCGCTGGTACCACCCCGCGAGGATCTGGGCTATTCGGCCAATCTGCTCTGGATGACCTTCGGTGAAGAAGCCGCACCCGAAGTGGTCGCCGCCTTCAACACCTCGATGATCCTCTACGCCGAGCATTCCTTCAACGCCTCCACCTTCACCGCACGGGTCATCACATCCACCCTGGCTGATCTGCATTCCGCCGTCACCGGAGCCATCGGCGCGCTCAAAGGGCCTTTGCACGGCGGGGCCAATGAGGCGGTGATGCATACTTTCGAGGAGATCAGTGCCGCTGGCGTCGATCCGTCGGAGTGGCTGGCCGATGCCTTGGCGCAGAAGAAGAAAATCATGGGCTTCGGCCACAGGGTCTACAAGAACGGCGATTCCCGGGTGCCCACGATGCGCGCGGCCCTGGACGATATGGCAGAGCATTACGGCAAGACCGAGCTGCTGGAGCTCTATACCGGTCTTGAAGAGGCCATGGCGGAGGCCAAGGACATCAAACCGAACCTGGATTATCCCGCCGGTCTGGTATACCACTTGATGGGTTTCGACACCCCGACCTTCACCCCGTTGTTCGTCGCGGCGCGGATCACCGGTTGGACCGCGCACATCATGGAACAGGCCGGGGCGAATTCGCTGATCCGGCCGCTCAGCGCCTATAACGGGTCCGATGAGCGGCACCTGAGCTGAACGCAACTCAGCGCTGGAATCCTAAGATTCGGTTTCGGCCAGCTTGTCCGGGTTGAGCTCCAGAGCCAGGAGCATGGTGTGGAGCTTGGCCTCCACCTCGGCGAGCTCGGCTTCCGGCAGGCTTCCGGGAACGATGCCGGCTCCGGCGAAAAGCCTGACGGTTTCACGGCCGGCGCTGCCCCCGTTGCTCACCTCGGCGCAACGGATGGTCACGGCCCATTCGCCGTCGCCGCTGCGGTCCATCCAGCCCACCGCTCCGGCGTAGAAGCCCCGATCCGCGGCTTCAAGCTCGGTGATGGCATGCTGCGCGGCGCCGGTTGGCCAGCCGCATACTGCCGGCGTCGGATGCAGAGCAGCTGCGAGCTGCAGCGCATTGGGCAGCTCCGCGGCTGCATCCGACGAAGATGCAGAAGATGCCAGCGGGCGGAGTTCACCGCTGATCCTCGTCGCGAGGTGGATCATCGTATTGGTCAGCAGGATCTCCGGTTCTGGGGGCACCTCCAGGCTCCGGCACCACGGGGTAAGAGCCTCGGCGACCATCTGCACCACGATGGCGTGCTCGGTGCGGTCCTTGGCCGAATTCCGCAGGAGCGCCATCCGCTGCTTGTCAACGTCGGGATCGAAGCTGCGTGGAAGCGAGCCGGCTAAGGGTGTGCTGATCACCCGGTCGCCGGTTCTGTTGATCAGCAGTTCCGGGCTGGCACCGACCATCACCCGTCCCTGCGGCAGCGGTGCCACGAAAACATAGGCGTGCTGATTCTGCCTAACCAGCCGGT
This sequence comes from Acaricomes phytoseiuli DSM 14247, assembly GCF_000376245.1. GTDB lineage: Bacteria > Actinomycetota > Actinomycetes > Actinomycetales > Micrococcaceae > Renibacterium > Renibacterium phytoseiuli. The sequence goes on from NZ_AQXM01000044.1 coordinate 31,590, forward strand.
TCAGCACCCGACGGAGGGGGAGCTTGCCGGCGAGGCGGGCCTGGAAGGATCGGGCCAGCACCGCCTTCTGCAGATCCGCACCCTTCATCAGGGAAAGAGCTTCCCGCACTGCGGCGAGGTAGTGCTGCGGCTCGCTTTCGGCGGCGAGCGAGAGGGTCTGCGCTGCCGCTTCCGCTTCATCTGCCGGCAGGGGCCAGGAAGCCAGCCCAGCATCCCGCAACGGCGCCGAACCCAGGAGCAGATGGCCGGGCTGGGCCGGGTCGAAAGGCACCGCTCCGGCGATCATGTCGTGATCCCGTAACAACCCGGGCGCCTGCTCTGCCAGTTCGGCTATCGGCAGCTGCACCGTGCGCTCGGGCGAGAGCAGCAGGCCGCCTCTGCCCGAGCCGAACAGAAAGTCATCCCGGCGGTAGCGGGCGGTGAGCGGCACGGCGGAGTCAGCGGCTGGTACGGAGTCAGCCGCCGGGGCGGTAGGGCTCGTGCCTGGATCGCATGAGGTGGATCGGGAATTCATCTGCTGCCTTACCTGCTCTCCAGAGCACGAGGGTGCGCCGCGGTGTAGACCTCACGTAGAGTGTCCGCCGTGACCAGAGTGTACACCTGGGTCGTCGTCACCGAAGCATGGCCCAGGAGCTCCTGGACCACCCGAACATCAGCCCCGCCTTCCAAAAGGTGCGTTGCGAAGGAGTGCCGCAGCGTGTGTGGGGAGACATCAGCGGTGATCCCGGCCCGTTCCGCGGCGGTTTTGAGGATGCTCCAGGCGCTCTGCCTGCTGAGCCGCCCTCCCCTCGTGTTCAGGAACAGCGCCGGCGTCGCTCCTCCCCGAGCGGCCAGAGCGGCCCGGCCCCGGATCAGGTAGGCGTCCACGGCCTGGGCCGCATACGAGCCCAGCGGAACCACGCGCTCTTTGGAGCCTTTGCCGAAAAGCTTGACCACCGCGGGCCCCGAGGCCTGGGGCGCAGCGGTGAGCTCGCCCATCACATCATCGACATCGAGGCCGACGGCCTCCGAGATCCGGGCTCCCGTGGCATACAAGAATTCCAGCAGCGCCCGGTTTCGCAGCCCCGCGGGCGTATCGGCGCTGTACACCTCAAGAAGCGCGATCACCTCGGAGACCTTGATCGCTTTCGGCAGGCGCCTGCCTGGCAGCGGTGGATGGATCTCGGCGGCTGGATTCGCCGGGCTCAGGCCCTCGAGCGCCCAGTACTTATGGAGTCCCCGGATCGCCACGACATTACGGGCCACGGATCGCACACCGAGACCGGAACCGCCGTCTGTCCCGGCGGAAAGGACCTGGAGAAAGTCCGAGATCTGCTGACGCGTCACTTCGGCGGGCGACGCGGCGCCCTGCGCCGCGAGGAAACTCAAGTAACGGCTGAGGTCGCGCCGGTATGCGGCAAGGGTGTTCGCCGCCAGTCCGCGTTCCACCGCCAGATGACGCTCGTATTCGCGCCAGGCCCGGCGCAGCGGGGTAGGAATATCCTCCAGCGACGTGCCCGGCTCACCCGCTGCTTCCGCCGGGCTCACCACTCGGTATCTGTTCTGGCGGGCTCTGTTTCAACAGGGCGCGCCGTGATCTGTGCATGCTCGGGCCACGGGGCATCCGCGGGGCGCAGACTCTCCGGCCCGCCGTGCTGTTGAACCGCGGCAAGCGCCAGTATCCCTGCAATCGTTGTGCCGTTGTGGATACGGCCGGAGAGAACCGCAGCAACGGCGGCCTCCAGCGGCTGCCAGTCCAGGACGATCTCCGATTCCTCTTCGGTGCGCTGGTGCCGCTCTGCTTCCGGCACTTCGTGCAGCCCGGTGGCCAGGTAGATCCGCAGAGCTTCTGATGAGGATCCCGGTGAGTTGTAGAGATCGACGAGCACGCGCCAGTCCTCGGCCCGCAGATCTGCTTCTTCCGCTAATTCTCTGGCCGCTGCCGTGTGATAGTCCTCACCGTCGATATCAAGTAGCCCGGCGGGCAGTTCCCACAGCATGGAGCGCACCGGATGGCGGTATTGACGCAAAAGCAGCACTCGGTGCTGTTCGTCCAGCGCAACGACGGCTACTGCCCCCGGATTCTCGATGAAATCACGGGTGAGGGGCTGCTGCGAATCGCTCAGCAGGAATGATTCGCGCATGACATCCCAGATCCTGCCGCCAAACATCCGCTGCCGGTCCAGGATCGACCGCTGCACCCTCTGGTCGCGAAGACTCATGCTGCTTTTCCCCTGCTCGCTCCAGAACTCCGGCTCAGACCTCTAGCAGCCGGGTTTCGCGCTGGCGCTCCAAAGCCGCCTTGATCAGCCCTGCGAAAAGGGCGTTGGGGCGCGTGGGGCGGGAGCTCAGTTCCGGATGCGCCTGCGTGGCCACATAGTAAGGGTGGCTCTCGCGCGGCAGCTCGACGTACTCGACCAGCTCGCCGTCCGGGGACGTGCCGGAGAACACCAGTCCGGCCGCAGACAGCTGATCCCGGTATTTATTGTTCACTTCGTACCGGTGCCGGTGCCGCTCACTCGCGGTCGTCACGCCGTAGGTCTCGGCGACCACGGACCCGGGCAAGAGCGTCGCCTCGTAGAGGCCCAGGCGCATCGTACCGCCCAGATCGCCCTTGCCGTCGACAATATCGAGCTGCTCGGCCATCGTGGCGATCACATGATGCGGGGCATCGGGTTCGAACTCGGAAGACGACGCACCGGCCAGGCCCACGACGTTCCGGGCGTATTCGATGACCATGCATTGCAGCCCCAAGCAGAGCCCCAGAACCGGGATCCGGCTCTCCCGGGCGAACCGCAGCGCTCCGAGCTTGCCTTCGAGCCCCCGGATGCCGAAGCCGCCGGGAACGCAAATGGCATCGACATCGCTCAGCGCCTCGGCCGCTCCCTGCGGGGTTGCGCAGAGGTCCGAGGGAACCCAGCGGATCTTCACTTTGGCTTGATTTGCGAAACCGCCCGCGCGCAGCGCCTCGGTGACCGAAAGGTAAGCATCGGGAAGGTCGATGTACTTGCCGACCAGCGCCACCTCGACCTCATCGGCCGGGTTGTGCACGGCAGCCAACAAGGTATCCCAGGTGCCCCAGTCCACGTCGGCGAAGGGCAGGCCCAGCGCCCGGACGATATAGGCATCGAGGCCCTGGCTGTGCAGAGTCTTGGGAATATCGTAGATACTCGGCGCGTCGGCGGCGTTGATCACCGCGTCGGTGTCGACATCGCACATCCTGCCGATCTTGGCGCGCATCGCTTCCGGCACTTCCCGGTCCGAGCGGACCACGATCGCCTCGGGCTGGATGCCGATGGATCGCAGTGCGGCCACGGAGTGCTGGGTCGGCTTGGTCTTGAGCTCCTGGGAGGGGCCGATGTACGGGACCAAGGAGACGTGCAGGAAGAAGACATTGGCCCGGCCGATATCCTGGCGCACTTGGCGAGCCGCCTCGAGGAAGGGCTGGGATTCGATATCGCCGACGGTGCCGCCGATCTCGGTGATGATGACGTCCGGGGCTTCTTCCAGGTGCTCGGTGGCGGGCAGGCGCATACGCCGCTTGATTTCATCGGTGATATGCGGGATCACCTGCACGGTGTCCCCCAGGTACTCGCCTCGGCGCTCTTTGGCGATGACCGTGGAGTAGATCTGCCCGGTGGTCACATTGGCGCTGCCCTCGAGGCTTTCGTCCAGGAAGCGCTCGTAGTGGCCGATATCCAGATCGGTTTCGGCACCGTCTTCGGTGACGAAGACCTCGCCGTGCTGGAAGGGGTTCATCGTCCCCGGGTCGACGTTAAGATAGGGGTCGAGCTTCTGCATCGTCACCGACAGGCCCCTGGCTCGGAGCAAGTGCCCGAGGCTGGAGGCGGTCAGGCCTTTGCCGAGTGAAGAAGCCACACCGCCAGTGACGAAAATATGCCGCGTCACAGAGTCGGATGTGCCGTGAGAAGGGTCAGATAACCGGGTATCTGCAAGGGATTCAGATCGATGCACCACGGAATTCAAGACTAGCACGCTGCAGCCGCTGAAATGGTCATTACCATTATTTGCTGCGCTCCAGCTCAGCTTGGTCGAGCAATTCACGAGCATGATCCCGTGCCCGCTGGGAATCTTCCTGGCCCGCAAGCATCCGGGCGAGTTCCGCGACCCGCTCCTCCTGATCCAGGGCCATGACGTCCGATGATGTCAGCTGAGCATCACTCGTCTTGAGCACCCGAATATGACGGTCGGCAAAAGCCGCAACCTGGGGTAGATGGGTCACGACGATGACCTGGACATGCTGCGCCAGGGCGGCGAGCCGCCGCCCGATCTCCACCGCAGCCTTACCCCCGACTCCGGCATCCACTTCATCGAAGACAAAGGTGGGAACGGGATCTGCAGCCGCGAGAACCACCTCCAGGGCGAGCATCACCCGGGATAGCTCCCCTCCCGATGCTCCCTTCGCCACCGGCCGCAGCGCCGCGCCTGGATGCGGTTGCAGCAGGAACGCCACGTCATCGATACCGTAAGGCCCACGGTCCGACGGCTTCACCTCGATCTGCACTCTAGCCTGCGGCATCGCGAGCGTCGTGAGTTCGGCAGTGACCCGCTCGGAGAGCTCCGCCGCCGCTGCCTTTCGATCCTGGCGCAGCTGAGCAGCCAGGGCATCCAGCTGGCTCCCGGCTTCTTGCACCGCGGCTTCCAGCGCTGCGATGGAATCCGTTCCGCCCTGCAGATCCGCAAGAATTAGGGCCGCATCCTGTGACCAGGACAGAAGCGCGTCGACCGTGTCATGGCCATGCGTGCGCAGCAGTTTGTTGAGCTCGCCCCGCCGGTCCTCGATGACGACCAGCCGGCCCTGGGCATCGGCGTCCAGGCCCGCCTGGTAGCTGGCGAGCTCGGCAGCGATGTCATTGAGCAGATAACCCGCCTCTGTGAGCCGCTCCGCGGCGCGTCCTAGCGCTTCATCATGTTCAGAGACCTGATCCAGCGCACGCCGAGCAGTGTCGACGAGCGACGTGGCATCGGGAGCCTCGCCGAAGTCTTCTCGGATCAGAAGCTCGTGAGCCGCACCCGCTGCTAGGCGGAGGGCTTCCAGATGAGTCAGCCGCAAAGACTCCGCCTTGAGCTGCACGTCCTCTCCGGGCTGGGGATCGACCCGTTCCACCTCGGCGAGGGCGGCTTCCAGATCAGCAGCCTGCCGCTGCCGTTCGGCACCTGAGTCCTGGCGCTGCCGAAGCCTGGCGCTGTCCTGCCGCCACCGTTCATACAGTGACCGGTACTCCGCGAGGCAGTCCCGGAACCGCGGGAAGGACCCGGCAGTTCCCGAAGCGGCGAAGGCGTCGAGGGCTTCACGCTGAGCCGTGGAGCTGCGCAGCCGGATCTGCTCACTCTGGCCGTGCACTGCGACGAGCTCGGAGCCCACTTCCGAGAGCACTGCGGCGGGCACCGAACGGCCACCGAGAAAAGCTCTGCTGCGGCCGTCTGCGGCAACGGTCCGGGAAATCAGGAGCTCGGTGGCGGCTGACTGCTCAGCATCCTCGGGGCCCTCCTCGAGCTGCGCGCCGGCTTCTTCTGCGCGGCTCAGAGCAGCATGCCCGGCCCCCAGGAGCACCGTGGCTTCTGCAGCAGCGGCCTTAGCGCCCAGACGGACTGTCCCGGAATCGGCGCGGGCACCGAGCAGCAGGCCCAGGGCAGTCACCACCATGGTCTTGCCCGCCCCGGTCTCCCCCGTGACCACGGTGAACCCCGGCCCGAGCGGAAGCGAGGCCTCGGCGATCACGCCCAGGTCCCGGATCCTGATCTCCTCGATCACGCCTTGCCCCTCCAGATACTCTTCCTGCTGTGCTGTATTCGTGATTCGTGATTCGCGCTGCTAGTCCACCGTGTCCTGCGGATCCGGCAGCGCCCCGCGAGGTTTGGGCCGGACCAGCGGAATTGGTTCGGTCCCGGCATCCGAGGCATGGTCGACAGGCCCGCGCCAGCCGGAAACCGGCAGTTCGAATTTGCGGACCAGACGCGCGGAGAAAGGCACCGAACGAACCCTGGCTAACATCACCGGAAGCGCGGAGCGGGTCACTTCGATCCGGGATCCCGGAGGCAGCGGCCAGGAACGCCTGCCATCGCACCACATGATGCCGTGGGCTTCCGTCCGGTCGAGCACTTCTACCGCGAGCATCGAGCCCGGCGCTACGACCAGCGGCCTGGAGAACAGAGCGTGGGCGCTGATCGGCACCATCAAGATGGCATCAACACCGGGCCAAACCACCGGACCGCCCGCTGAGAAAGCATACGCTGTGGAACCAGTGGGCGTGGCCACGACCACGCCATCGCAGCCGAAGGCGCTGAGCGGCCGCCCGTCGACCTCGGTGACGACCTCCAGCATCCGTTCCCGGTCGCTTTTCTCCACGGAGACTTCGTTGAGCGCCCAGGTGCGCGCTGCTTTGACTCCGCCGACCCAGAGCGTGACGTCGATCGTCATCCGCTCCTCGACCTCGTATCGCCGCTGCACTACGCGCTCGACCGTATGCGCCAGATCCGACCGCTCGCTCTCGGCCAGGAATCCCACGTGCCCGAGGTTGACCCCGAGCAGAGGCACTTCGGCACCGCGTACCAGCTCAGCGGCCCGCAGAATGGTGCCATCGCCGCCGAGCACGATCACCAGCTCGATTCCGGGAAGCTCGGCGGAAAGCTGTTCCGGCTCCCCGGAAAGCGATATCGCCGGGACGGATTGCTCCGGGAAGTGCACTCGCATATCCGCGAGGTCATCCGCGGTCATCATGGTGTCGATCCCGGCTTTATGGAGTTCTTCGCAGACGTACCGGGCAGCTGACATCGCCTCGGCGCGCCCGGTATGCACCAGAATCAATACCGCGCGGCCCCCTGACTCCCCGGGCACCCCAGGCTGCTGGGCACCAGGAACGCTCCTGGGGGTCTGCTGCATGCCGTCTCCTCCATCTAGCAAGGCCGTCACGTATTTCATTCGGTCAGCCTGATAACGGATGCTCCGGCCATAGTCTGCTCACAACAGCAGCCGGGCTCTCCCCTTCGAGCATAATCGCCTTCGGCTGCCAAGCCGAAAGAACTTCCCCGCCGGCAGAGTCATTTTCGGCTGAGCTGGACGGCTTACTGAGCCAGAGGAAGTACTCCCGGTTGCCATCCTGACCCGGTAGCGCACTCATCGCGATGCCCAGGAGCAGCAAGCCGGCGTCCAGCGCCGACTCCAGTACCACGGTTACCGCACGGCGGCGCTCTGACTCACTGGTGACCACTCCGGTCTTCGCCAGCCGTTCCCGGCCCACTTCGAACTGGGGTTTGACCATGAGCAGAAGCTCTCCGCCCCGCTCGGTGGCACGCGCCAATGGTGCCAGCACCAGAGTCAGGGAGATGAAAGAGAGGTCCGCGACGGTCAGCGCTGCCTGACCGTCTAGATCAGCGGAATCCAAATCCCGGATGTTCAAACCTTCGTGAACACGCACCCGAGAATCGGCTCTCAACGACTCCACCAGTTGACCGTGGCCGACATCCACCGCCAGGACTTCAGCCGCCCCGGCCTCCAGAAGCACCTGCGTGAACCCTCCAGTGGAGGCCCCGGCATCGAGGCAGCGCAGCCCACTGGGGTCGATGCCGAATCGATCCAGCGCACCCTGCAGTTTGAGCGCAGCTCGAGAGACATATCTGCTGCTATCGCTCGGCTGCACGCTCAGATCAGCCCCCGCGTCGACGTGCTGCGCCGGCTTCTCGGCTACCGCACCGTCGATGCGCACCACTCCTTCAGCGATGAGCTTGGCCGCTTGAGTGCGCGAACGCGCCAAGCCGCGGCTCAGCAGCTCCTGATCCAGGCGGGGCACAGTCGTCAATCGGCTGAGCCGGCCCCGGTTTCCGGAGCCTCCACAGCATCAGCAGCGTCAGCAGCGGCAGCAGCGGCATCGAGTTCTTCGCGGAGTCCTTGATGGAGCCGCTCGTAGGTGGCCGCGTGCTCGGCGATGTCCCGTTCGGGCAGGTCAGCAAGAAGGTTCATGAGCTGATCCACTGCGGCATCTCCGGTGGCACTCAGGCCTGCAGGCCAAGGAGTAGGTTCCGAGCTGAATTCAGCTCCCGGCAGGGCGCGCTGCTCTGCCGGCAGAAAAGCTGCTGCATCAGTCATGGGCACAGTTTAGTTCAATCGGTTTAGTCCAGCCGAGTAAGTCCAGCCGAGCTAGTCCAGCCGAGCAGTTCGGCTCAGCTCGACCATTCGATGCTGGGCTTCGCGGCATGGTCCGGATGCTCCGCCCACCAGGCGGCGGCAGCGGCTCGCCTGCCATCCAGGGATCCTGCAGGTGCGCTGATCAGCAGCTCATCCCCCGCGGCCTCGGCCCGAGCCTGCCCGCACCGGACTCCTGCGCCTTCTCGCTCGCACCGGGGTGCGGCGTCGAAGATCTGTTCCAGCGAGTCCAGGAAATAATCCGGCCGCTCTTCCGGTGCAGCGGCCAGCGCACTGGCCACATCATTGATCCCGGTCAGCACCAGTGCGGTGCTGAAACCAGCGTTGCACCCACCGCGGATATCCGTATCCAGACGATCACCGATCACCAGCGGTTTACGGGCTGCCAGCCGCTCCGCCGCGAGCCGGAATAATGCGGCCTCTGGCTTCCCTGCGACCAGAGGCCGACGTCCAGTGGCCTGCGCTACCGCTCCGACCAGAGTGCCATTGCCCGGAGCGACCCCTCGGGCCACCGGAATGGTGAGATCCGTATTGGTGGCGATCCACAGCGCTCCATCGCTGATAGCGAAAGCGGCCTCGGCGAGATCCCGCCAGCCGAGGTCCGGCGAGAAGCCCTGGATCACCGCGGCGGGAGGCTCCGCCAGGTCCCGCTCTCGCAGCGCCCGGAAACCGAGTGCGCTGACCTCGGCCGCGAGCGCCTCAGCCCCCACCACCAGAACCGTCGCCCCACGCTGCAGCCGTTCTGCGAGCAGTTCGGCACCGGCCTGCGCGGAGCCGAAGACCTGCTCCGGTTCCGCCGGCGCCCCCAGCTCGCGTAGGTGGGCAGCGACCTGCTGCGGGCTACGCGAGGCATTATTCGTGACATAACCGAGCTTAAGCCCGGAACGGGTGGCCTGGTCGAGCGCCGGAATCGCCCCAGCAATGGCTTCCGGGCCGGCGTACACCACTCCATCCAGATCGCAGAGCAGTGCGTCATAAAGCTCGGCGAGCACGATGCCCTCGCTTCCGGCCTGAACAGGCATCACTAGTCCTGAACCTGCTGTTCCGGCCTGCTCTCTTCCGATGGCTCAGTGTCAGCGTCGTCATCATCACCCAGCAGGTCGATGATCTCCGGTTCCTCTTCGGCACCGAGCGCCCGTTCAGCCAGGGCAGCCTGCTTGCGCCAGGAAGTCGCTTCGTCGTTCCGGCCCAGCTGATCCAGGACCTCAGCATAGGCTTGGAAGAGCCGGGGCGAGAAGGAGAAAGCGCGGTTCTTGTCCAGGTGCGGAATCCGCAGCTCAGCAGCGGCTGCCTGCCACTGCCCCTGGTCGCCACGGGCCCCTGCCGCCACGATAGCGAGTTCGGCCCGGCCTGCGGCATCCAGTTCAGCGGCTTCTGGGCTGTGCGCCAGTTCAAGCGCCCTATCCGGCCGGCCGAGGCCTCGTTCGCTGTCCGCCATCAGGGGCAGGTGCAGATGCGCTCCGGAGATCCGGCGGAAGGTGCGCAGCTCGCGCAGAGCCTCATCATAATGACCTGCGGCGTAAGCGGTGAGGCCCACGGCTTCGCGCACAGCAGCCAGGCGGCCGCCTCGGCGGCTTGCCGCAAGCGCGTGCTGGAACGCCAGCTCCGGCTCTTCATCGATCAACCGGCCCGCCATGACCAGATGCTTGGCCACCCATTCCCCGTTACGGGTTTCCAGAGTGCGCAGCTGGGCGCGGATGGTGCCATCGAGCTCCGTGCCCGTGACGCCTTCATCGATATCGGGCGAGCGCTCCCGGTCGGGACGATTCGACCGGCGCAGGTCCCGGGGGTTGGCGATCCTGCCGTCAGCATCCCGAACGCCCTGCTCTCGCCCATCGCCTCTGACGCTCTCGCGATTCTCGCGCTGCGGCCTGGGCCGCTCGACCCGCATCGGTTTCCCGTCCGCGCGCTCTTCGCCCCGCCGGTAGCTGTTGGCATCACGACCTAGCTGCTGCGGACTCTCCGACGCGCCCCGCCGAGACCGCCCATCGCTACGACGTTCAGAGGAAGAAGATCGCTTCTGGTCAGCACGATCCCGGTGTTCTAATCGACGAGGCTCACCCCGTCGCGAGTCACCGGAGCGGCGCACCCCGTCTTCGCTATGTTCCGGCATAACCCCTCATTCCTCGCTACTGCTCATCTGAGCCAAGCCCGCATTATTCTACCGTGTCTGTGTCTTCCGAAACGCCTTCCGAAAATTCGTCGAGAATGTCCTGAGCCGCCTGCTTACCCATCCGCAGAGCACCATCGACGTGCTGGAATCCTTCAGCGGCCACGTCTGAACTTGCCCAGTGAATCGGCCCGATGGATTGGCGCTGATCCGCCCCGTAACGGCTCAACCCACCCAAGTCGAAACTGGCGGCATATCCTCCACGAGTCCATTCTTCGCTGGCCCAGTCAGAGTCGAAATACACTTCGGAGTGCAGGGCCTCCGACCCCAGATAACGTGAGAGGGACTCCAAGATCAGGCGGCGACGCTCGGCTTCGGGCAGAGCCAGCATCTGATCTGCGGCTTCATCGCTGACGAAACCGACTAGCGTGCCGCGCGGATCATCATGATTCGTGTTGTCATAAACCTCTTGTACGAGCCGCCTCACGCCGAATCCGGTGCCGGAAAGGCCGTTCTCACGCCAGAATGGGCGGTGGTAAACGGCGTGCACTTTGATCACCAGTCCCATGGACAGGTGTTGATGCATCTGCTGCTGGCGCGCAGGCAGGAGCGGCATGAAGGAAATCTAGCTGTAGAGGGTCGGCAGTATTGCGATGATCGCTCGACGGGCTTACACCCGGTGTTGCGTTTCAGAAGCCGCATCTGCCCGAGCGTGACCCGATCTTTTTGCCACTGCAGCACACTCACCGGTGCCTCGAGAACCGCCGAGCCGGTAAGCTGATCCGCTAAGGCTTGGCTGACCGACTGCATGCCGCCGACGATTCTGCGATCCAGGATGAAGTTCTCATTCAGGATATTGCTGAATGATCCAGCTGAGGCCGCTATCTTGACTGCCTTCAAGGCGGAAAAGGCATGGACCGGCTTGGTGAGCATCGCGCCGGCGATGAACATCCCGATCAAACGGCAGGCCTACGAGTCCGTCGATTACCGCTCCAACCAAGCCGCAAAAGACACCGTATCCAGCTCTCGAGCTCTCGAATGCGTCCAGGGTTCTTTTGCGCCCAGCTCTAAGGCTAGGCCGTCGAGCTGGGCTGAATCGCCCCGGTGTGTCCGGAGGGTTTCTCAAACGGTCAGCTCAACGGGTTGTTGGGCTGTGGTTTTAGCGTAGGGGTCTGCTTCGAGTTCTGCCGGTGGGATGTCTCCGCAGTGCTCGTAGAGGCGATGGTGGTTGTACCAATCAACCCATTCAGCCGTCGCGATCTCGATCTCTTCGAGGTTTCGCCAGGGCTTGCCCGGTTTGATCAGCTCGGTTTTATACAGCCCGTTGATCGTCTCAGCGAGGGCGTTATCGTAGCTATCGCCGACAG
>NZ_AQXM01000045.1 GCF_000376245.1 Acaricomes phytoseiuli DSM 14247
TGTTGTTATCTCCACGCATCTGGGTTCCATCGAAGGACACCGTGATGGCCTTTGAACCAGCCGAGGTCGAGGTGACCGGGGCGGTGTACGTTCCATCACCGTTATCAGTCCAGGTACCGATCGTGACACCGTCAGCCGGATCACGGGCACCTGCGAGCTTGCTCAGGTCAGCACCGGAGACCGGGTTACCGTTGGCATCGACCAGGGTAGCGGTGATCGTGTGAGCGTCTTGCCCATCAGCGGTCTTACCACCCTCAGTGACCGTGTACTTCGTGCCCTGGTTCGTCGGATCAGGTACCGGCGGGTTCTCGAAAAGAGCGTTGGAATTCTGCCCATTTGAGGAAAGCCAGATGTCAGTGCCAGATGCCGTCAGTCTTACGGAGACCGGCTTAGAGCCCTCTTCAGTAGAAGAGACAGTAGCGGTATAGACGCCGGGGGTAGAGGTTTCCGTGAATTTGGAGATCTGCCCCCCGCCGATGCCGGGAACGATTGCCTCAACGTCAGTACGTCCGCTCAGCGGTTGATTGTTGTCATCTCGCAATGTCACGGTAATGGTGTGCGTCTGCGTGCCATTCGGGAGCTTGCTGCCGGTGGTGACGCTGTAGCTTGAATACTGCAGGCTGGCATCGCTGATCTGCACGCCTGCGGTCACCATAACTGAGGCGTTACCAACGCGATCAGCTGGTGCAGTGATTTGCTGATTCCAGGTAGCTTCACCCACGTAGTAACCGGGTTGCGCGCCCTGATCGACTACCAGGGTCGGGCGAATACCCGAAGCTGGGCCATTCCCGTAGCCATCCGTTCCCCAGCCTCGGGGTATGCCAACCGGGCAGGTCAGAGTTGATCCTCCATTGGAAACAGTACAAGTGTTAGCCGGCAGAGTGGTCCAGATCCCAATGGAGAGTCCTGGGCCTTCTAATACTGGCACAGCGGGTTGCGGATCTTGGAACTTCGTGCCCTGCGGAGCATTCAGAACCCAGGTCGATGAAGAGTTCGTATAGGCCGGTGTAGGTGCAGCTCCTGGCACGCTGGCCCAGTTGGTGTTCCGTAACCGTTGCGCTGCGTAGTCCAGCTGGAAGACATCCCCTTGCTTCTGGAACTTCATCTTGCCCAGTGAGCGCCAGTTAGTGGTCTCCGGGTTCTCCGTAGAGTCAACGACAACGATCTTTGACTTCTGATTAGAGGTGTACCCACCCATCCGGGTGAATTCGACTCCCCAGTCAACCGAGCCCCAGGCCTCGCCTAAGGGTGCGTCTGCATCGACCGTAACGTTAGCCGCGAATCGGTACCCTTCGGTGAGCCACTGGGTTGTCGTGAGATCAGGTCCGGTACAAGACATTTCCCGGCCATTCTCGCTCACCGTGCACGAGTTCATCAGCTTCCAGGGCGCCCACTCAGCTTCCGCGCTATCCCGGTAGAGCAGCTGCCAGCTGCCTGGCTGGTTAGCGAACTTAACTCCAGGTGGTGCCTTGAAGACCATCGGCAGGCCTTTGCCCTCGCCGATGGTGAACTGCTCTTGGCCCTGGTAGTAAGCACGGTTGAAGTCGAAGAAAGCGGTTGTTGATTCGCCTCGTTTAACCTGGTTGATCTGATAGGTGTCGCGCCAGATCCGGTCGAAAGTGTTGTACTCGCCTACACCGACGGAGGCAACGCCCTTGACCGGGTAGTCACCGGCGCCGTCGCGGAAAGTCATATCGGCCATGCTGTCGGCGTAGAGGCCGTAGGGTGCGTTGGCGTCGACCTTGACCGGTACGGCGAGCCGGATCTGGGATCCTTGCAGCCGTTCGCCGTCGCCTCCGGTAAAGGGGCATGTCGCGGTACGCGGGTCATTCGGGTCGATGGTGCAACGCAGCTGGCCAGGGGACCACGGAGTTTGCCAGCCTATTCTGGGTGCGGGGTTATTGGGGTTCGCCCGGTAGTCCACAAAGACTGTAGCGATATTGCCACCTGGAGCATCCGGCTTGAACTGCATGCGTGAGGGAACCGTGATGGTTCCTCCCAGCCCAGCATTACGTGGCTGCCCCGCTGCGGTCTGCTGCCAGGTGAAGAAAATTCTGGTGTCATCACCGGGCTTAACGTTCATGACACTATTGACTTGCTGGTAATCTTTACCTGTGCCAGCCTGTGCCGGCCCGCCAGCGAGTATAACGCTGCTGAAGGCTAGTAACAGCCCCAGCAAAACTGACATGAACCACTTAACCTTGAACAGGTAAGTCTTCTTAAGCTGATTATTCAAGACGGATCCTCTGGAGATGTAGGTCACCTGAGCGCTTTAAGCTGGTATGATTTGCTGCAGGTTGCCCGTGGGGGGATTGGTCGTGCGTACGCTAACGATAACATCACTGCCGATTCAAGTGCAACACGCGGCTTGCATCAGATTTTCTGATGTAACCCAAAGTTTTTGCCCGGCTCAGGGCGAAGCTTCTGAGCCGGGCCCTGGATTCCGGCGTAGTGAAGACCTCCCACTGAACTGACACATAATCCTTGGTGGCTGGCAAAGTTCACTTCAGGAATCCTGCTGCTAATCTGCTGGCGGTGTGCTTATAACAGATTCTCCCAGGATCTGACGGTATACCTGTTCGGCACTCTCGGCGGTGCGGGTCCAGCTGTATCCAGCCGCATGCCGGGCCGCCGCAGCGCCCATCTCTTGACGTTTACGCGGCCCGAGGTCGTATAGCTCGGCGATGGCTTCGGCCCATAATTCGGGAGTTATCCCGTTGACCAGCAATCCGGTGACTTCGTCCTGTACCGCTTCGCGCAGGCCACCGACCCTCGTGGCCAGGACAGGGGTTCCGCACGCTTGTGCTTCCAATGCGACCAGGCCGAAAGACTCGGATGAGGAGGGCATCGCTACGGCATCAGCGCTGCGGAAGAATTCAGCAAGTTTGGCAGGGGGAATCGGCGGGCTAAAAGTCACGGTGTCTTCAAGTCCGAGCTGATCCCGCAAGTTGGTCAGATCATAATCTTCCGGCCCACTGGGAGACCCGAGGATGCTCAGGCGTAAACGAATGTCCGGCCTATCTGCCCGGAGGCGGTGGATTGCCTCGAGCAGTACATGCGGGCCTTTGAGGCTCTGCAAGCGTCCCGCAAAGACGATATGCAGGGGGGCGCCACCGTGGTCTCCGTCAGCCAAAGATTCTTCAGCCGGATGGAAGACCTGTAAATCTACGCCCGGAGGGATGACCGTGACCCGGGCGGATAAGGCCCCGTAGCAGCGCTCCAGTTCCTCTGACTCAGCGGGGGTGTTGGCGATGATCCGGTCAGCATGCTCGACGATCAGCCGTTCGCGATCAATGCGCTGTTGCGATTCCGGCCTTTGGCGAACACCAAGATTGCGGTTTTTCGTCGTAGCCAGGGTGTGCATGCTGTGCACTAAGGGAACTTGCCACCTTGAAGCTAGCTCTAAACCGGCCAGGCCGGAACTCCAGTAGTGCGAATGCAGTACCTGGGCACCCTCTGAGCCGAGATCCGCCATGGCGTCAACGAGCTGGGGGACGAGTTGCGGCATCGCCTCTTTGCGCCAGGGCTCCTCGGCGGCAGCACCAGGAAGCCGGAGGTGATGCACGGTGAACCCGGGGGTGAGTTCAGTATCTCTGCCTGGCGCCGCAGTGAAAGCTCGCACCCGAATACCGGAACGGGCGAGGTGCACACCAAGCTGCTGGACGTAGACGTTCAAGCCGCCGGCGTCACCTGCTCCGGGCTGGGCTAGCGGAGAGGTGTGCAGCGACAGCATGACGACGTGCACGGTGGCTCCCTTCCGCCCTTTTGCTTCGCCGTGACTCTATCGTAGGAAGGCCTCAGACGAGGTATCGGGATCCGTAATGTGGGGATTGTGGGGATACGGGATGACTGCCGGTGGGAAGCGATGGGAACCGGTCAGGTTGGTGACAGCGTGGTGCTGAAGAGCACTGCTCCGTTGAGGTCCGGGAGGTTCACGGTCATCACATCGTGTTCGTTGAGCTGGACCTGGGCGAGTTCCAGTTCATGGCCCAGTGGTGCCCCGTCGTCACCGTTGCTCACCGATTCCTGGGCTTTGCCGTCCGGCACGTTCAGCCCCAGAGGCAGGTCATTGCAGATGACTTTCCAAGTGGCCCGGTTAGCGCTGCGGATCGCGATGACTCGGGCGGGGGAGCTGCGGTTGTCATGCCGCTGATTTTGCTCACCCTCTGAGGTCACGGGAACCAGCAGTGAGCCGGCGATGAACCTGCCAAGCCTGTCCAGTCCTTAGACTGGATGGGTGGTAGCTGAACACTCTCATGGCGAATGCCGCGTCGAGATCGACCTGGAAGCGATCCGGCACAACCTGCGGACGATCGCCTCAGCGGCTCATCCGGCACAGGTGATGACTGTGGTCAAAGCCGATGGCTATGGTCATGGCATGATCCCGGTAGCCCGAGCCGCGGTCGAAGCCGGTTCTGCGTGGCTGGGAACCGCCCATATCCAGGAAGCTCTCGCGCTGCGCGAGGCTGGCATCCAGGTGCCGATACTCGCTTGGCTGCATACCCCGGCAACTGACTTCGAAGCAGCTATCGTGGCAGGGATCGATATCGGGGTCTCCAGCTGGGAACTAGAGCATGTCATTGCCGCGGCCAGGGCTCAGCAGTGCCCGGCCCGGGTGCATCTGAAGATCGATACCGGGCTGGGGCGCAATGGCAGCACTGCCGAGCGCTGGGATGCGTTACTGGACGAAGCCGTGGAATACCAGGATCAGGGCCTGTTGCGGGTGGTGGGCATCTTCACTCATCTGGCGGTCGCCGATGAACCGAGTCGTGACGAGACAGATCAGCAGCTGCAGCGCTTCCGGGAAGCCGTCGCCATGGCCGAAGACGCCGGTGTCGATCCCGAAGTGCGCCACGCCGCGAACACTCCGGCGATCTTCTCCAGGCCCGATTCTCATTTCGATCTCGTTCGGGCAGGCGTAGCCGTCTACGGCCTTTCCCCTTTTCCGGGCCAGACCTCCCAGGATCTGGGGCTGATCCCAGCGATGACTTTCAAAACCATCGTCGCCAACTGCAAGGATGTGCCCACCGGGCAGGGAGTCTCATACGGCCTGGAGTACCGAACCGCGCAGCCCAGTACTCTGGCGCTTATTCCCGTCGGCTACAGCGATGGCGTGCCGCGCTCGGCCTCAGGTGCTCCGGTGCGGATCGGCGATGAGGTTTTCTCCGTCTCCGGCAGGATCGCAATGGATCAGTTGGTCGTCGATCTAGGGCCGGGGCACGTGGTCGCCGAGGGGTGCTCCCTGTTGGGCCAGGAAGTAACCCTCTTCGGAGCCGACCCTTCGGTAGATCTGTGGGCTGCTGCGGCCGGAACGATCAACTACGAGATTGTGACCCGGGTCGCCTCGAGAGTGCCTCGGGTCTATCTCAATGAAACCCCAGTGATTCCAGCATTCGCAGACGTTGCCCCAGGGGCAACCGGGGAGCCATCATGAAGCTGACAGTCGTGGACCGGGAGGGGACCCGGCGGCTGGCTGGCCGTCTGGCGGAGCTACTCACCGCAGGAGACCTCGTGCTGCTCTCTGGTGAACTCGGTGCGGGGAAGACCACCTTGACCCAGGCTCTCGGTGCGGCCCTGGGCGTGCGTGCGGGAATTATCTCCCCGACGTTCGTGCTCATGCGCCAGTACCCTTCACTGACCGGTGGCCCGGATCTGGTGCACGTAGACGCTTACCGCCTTCATTCCGCCGCCGAAATCGACGATATCGATATTGAGAGCCTCATGGACTCGGCGGTCACCGTAGTGGAATGGGGCGAGGGCCTGGTGGACCATCTCAGCGATTCAAGGCTTCTGATCCGCATCGACCGGGAAGTCATGAAAGCTGAAGAAGCCGATACCGAGGACGAACCGCGGCGGATAGAGATCATCGGCTACGGCCCGCGCTGGGCGGGCATAGAGCTTTCAGCGCTCGCGGACTGACCCGGCCGCAGCTTACTCATCTAGACTTATACGGTGCTTCTGCTCGCGATCGATACTTCTGCCGCCGCCTCTGGTGCCTTGTTCGAGGCGGGTGCCGTGACTGCTGAATTCCTCACCGAGAGTACCCGGCATCATGCCGAAGAGCTCGCAACCGGTATTGCCGGGATCCTTGGCGGCCCGGAACCGGAGCAGCAGCGGTGCCCACAAGCCGTCATCGTGGGAGTGGGGCCGGGGCCCTTCACCGGGCTGCGGGCAGGAATCGCTACCGCCCGGATGCTCAGTTTCACCTGGCAGGTGCCGTTATACGGGGTGATGAGCCTCGACGCTCTGGGCTGGGCAGCAGTCACTGGCCCGGAAAATATTCGTCCCCGCGCCGAATTCCTGGTGGCGACGGATGCTCGCCGCTCAGAGGTCTACTGGGCCCGTTACGATGCCGAGGGCACTCTGCTTGAAGGGCCCTCGGTGGGCTCCGCTCGCGAGCTGCCACCGGACCTGCCGGTCTATGGCGCCGGCGCCGGACGCTATGCCGAGGAGCTTTCTGAGCGCGTCATCCCCGAATTCGCCGAAGCCCAGCCCCGTGCTGCGGAGCTCGCGGCACTGGCGGCGCGGCGTCTCGATCATGGGGAGAGCCTGCTCGACAGCACACCGCTTTACCTCAGGGAATCGGATGCCAAGATTCCGGGACCGCGGAAGCGGGCGTTATGACCGAGCACCTCCTGCCCGAGGGCATCCGGCTCAGGGGCATGACCGCCGAGGATATTGATGCTGTGGCCGCACTCGAGGAGAAGATGTTCCCGCTGGACGCCTGGCCGAAGCAGGCTTTCGTCCAGGAGCTGCGGGAGTCTAATCGGCATTATCTTGTCGCGGCCTTGCTGGTTGGCGAAGGCGCGGAAACCGAAGCGGGGTCACCGGCAGAGCCCATTGCGGGCTACGCCGGTTTGTTCTGCCTGCCGCCCGTCGGCGATATCCAGACCATCGCCGTGGACGCCGAATATCAAGGCCGGGGTATCGGCGCTGCTCTGCTCTCAGGGCTGCTCGACGCGGCCTGGCAGCGCGGCGCACGTGAAGTGCTGCTCGAGGTGCGGCAGGACAACCCCAAGGCGCAGTCGCTGTACCGGGGTTTCGGTTTCGAGCACATCCACACCCGGCCGAAGTACTACCGGGATGGGACGGGCGCATTAGTGATGCGACTGCGGAAAACCACGAAGCATAAGGAAGACGAGAAAGGGACGAGAGGATGAACCCGGTTCGAGTGCCCGGCATCAATCAGGCGGCCCCCATCGTTGTCGGTATCGAATCCTCCTGCGATGAGACCGGCGTCGGCATCGTCCGGGGGACGGAGCTGCTGGCCAATACGGTCTCTTCGTCCATGGCCGAGCACGTGCGCTTCGGGGGAGTGATCCCGGAGATCGCCTCCAGGGCGCACCTCGATGCGATGATCCCCACTGTCCAGGAAGCTCTGCGCACGGCAGGCGTCAGCCTGGACGAAGTCGATGCTCTGGCCGTAACCGCCGGCCCTGGCCTCGCCGGTGCTCTGATGGTCGGGGTCTGCGCCGCCAAAGCGCTGGCCCTGGCCACGGGTAAGCCGCTCTACGCCGTCAACCACCTGGTGTCGCATATCGGTGTGGGACTGCTGGATCAGCAGCTCAGCGATCGGATGGCGGGGGTGCTCGGCGAGCATCCAGCGCCTTCAACGCAGGCAATCGGCGCGCTGCTGGTCTCCGGCGGTCACACGGAGATCCTCAAAGTCCGGAGTATCAGTGGCGATATCGAGCTTCTTGGCGCGACCATCGATGATGCCGCGGGCGAGGCCTTCGATAAAGTCGCCAGAATACTCGGCCTGTCCTATCCCGGCGGCCCGGCCATCGACCGGTTGGCCAGAACCGGTGACCGGAAGGCCATCGCCTTCCCTCGCGGACTGACCGCCCCGAAATACCTCGGCACCCCGGAAGCTCCGGGCCCGCATCGCTACGACTTCTCCTTCTCCGGTCTCAAAACAGCGGTCGCTCGCAGAGTCGAGCAGGAAGAAGCGCGCGGAGCGGAGCTGCCGGAAACGCAGGTAGCGCAAGCACAGATCAGTACCGCCGATATCGCCGCATCTTTCCAGGAAGCGGTGCTCGATGTCGTGACCGCCAAAGCCGTGCTGGCCTGTACCGAGCACGGTCTGCAGACCCTGCTGCTCGGGGGTGGAGTCGCCGCCAACTCGAGGCTCCGGGAACTCCTGGAGGAGCGTACGGCACGGGCCGGAATCGAGTTGCTGGTGCCGGAGTTCTCGCTGTGCACTGATAACGGTGCGATGGTCGCCGCGCTCGGCGCCCAACTGGTCCGTGCCGGGGCCGCGCCCGCGGGGCTCGATTTCGCCCCGGACTCTTCGTTGCCGGTCACCACGGTCTCGCTGTCCGGCTGAGCGTCCCGGAGGCTCCAACCCTATACAGCCCTGTATGGACCTGTTCAGTCCTGGTAACCGTGACGGAGCAATCCGACCAGATCCTGTACCACAGAGCCCAAGTCTCCATCGTGCGCGGCCGCGATCTCGCGCTGCCGCTGATAACCGGCACCGCGTTCGATGATTCTCGCCACATCCGACAACTCGGAGGAACAGCCCAGTTTCGCGGCGACCGGCTCCAAACGATTGAGCAGGTCGTACAGGTCATCGGTGAGCGGGCGCTCACGGGATTGCGCATCCAGGATGACAGTCGTATCGAGTCCGAACCGGGCTGCACGCCACTTGTTCTCCTGAACATGCCAGGGCGGCATAGTCGGGACTGATCTGCCGGCATCGAGTTCATCGGAGAAGGACTGCACCAGGCACTGCGTGAGGGCTGCGATCGCCCCGACTTCTTCGAGGGTGGACAGCCCATCGCAGACCCGCATCTCGATGGTGCCGAGGTTCGCCACCGGGCGGATATCCCAGCGGATCTCGTTGAGCTGCTCGACCGCTCCGGTGGCGAGCATATCCGCCACGCAGGATTCGTACCCGGCCCAATCCGGGAACTGGAAGGGCAGCCCGGCAGTCGGCAGCTGCTGGAACATCAGTGCACGCTGCGAGGCATAGCCGGTGTCCTCGCCGTTCCAGTACGGGGAAGAGGCTGAAAGCGCCTGGAAATGGGGCACGTAGTTCACCAGACCGTCAAGAACCGGCATCGCTTTATGCACGGAGTCGAGGCCGACATGAATATGCACGCCGAAGATCACCATCTGCGCGCCCCACCACTGCGTGCGTTCGATCAATTCGGTATAGCGCTCTTTATCGGTGACGGCTTGAGCCTGCGGATGGCTGAAGGGGTGGCTCCCCGCGCACATCAGCTCCAGGCCGAGCTGATCCGTGGCCCGACGAGCTGTAGCGAGGGACTGGCTGAGGTGCTCGGTGGCTTCGGCAGTGCTCCGGCAGACATCAGTCACGAGCTCGATGGTGTTCAGCAGCAGCTCGCGCTTGATATGCGGATGCTCGTCCGAAGCACCGGCGTGCTCTGATCCTGCGATCACCAGAAGGTCATCGGCCCGAGGCACCAGCTCGCCGCTGGCCCGATCGACGATCGCCAGCTCCCATTCCACCCCGAGGGTTGATTGAGGAGAATCTTCAAACGGGATATTCATGATCTCCCCCACCGTTGTCTGACATGACGACCCATTCTAAGCCACAGCGGCAGTCCGTGATGTGAACTGCGAGAATGGGGGAATGCCGATTCTGAATAAAGAGACCCAGTTGTGCATCTCCTTGGCTGCCCGGCCCAGTAACATCGGCACCAGGTTCCATAACTATCTCTACCAGGAGCTCGATCTTAACTTTGTCTACAAGGCATTCGCTCCGACGGACCTGGCCGATGCCATCCGCGGTGTCCGCGGGCTGCCGATTCGAGGCGCCGCCGTATCGATGCCGTATAAAGAAGCAGTGATCCCGATGGTGGACCATCTAGACGAATCGGCGGCCGCTATCGATTCGGTCAATACCGTGGTTAATGATGGTGGTCTGCTGACTGCCTACAACACCGACTATCTTGCGGTCGCCCGGATCTTAGGGGAGCACGCGCTGCCGGAAGCGTCCGCAGTGCTCCTGAGGGGCTCCGGCGGTATGGCTAAAGCAGTGGTCGCAGCTTTCCGAGATGCCGGCTTCGCCCAGCTCACCGTGGTCTCAAGGAACGAAGAGACCGGAAGGGCTCTGGCTGGACGCTATGGTTTCGAGTGGGTCCCGGAACAGCGGCTGGTCGATGGCGAAGCGCCGCCAGCCGATGTTCTGGTGAACGTGACTCCGCTGGGTATGGCGGGTGCAGAAGCAGATGTCCTGGCCTTCCCGGAGGCAGCGATCAGCGCTGCGCATACGGTTTTCGATGTGGTGGCCTTCCCGGATCGGACTCCGTTGATCCGCCGGGCAGTCGCTGACGGCAAGCAGGTGATCACCGGTGCGGAAGTCATCGCTCGACAGGCCGAGGAGCAGTTCGTGCTCTACACCGGGGTGCGGCCGGATCCTGAGCTGGTGAAGGCAGCTTCGGAGTTCTCCCGGGGCTGATTACCCGACCAGGGATGACCCGGCCAGGGGCTCCACCGCGATCGCATAGCGCTTATCTCCGATCCGGGTCATCACCAGGGTCATTCCCCGTCGCTTTGAGTCGCTGCGGGGTTGGTTCGCCGCTGTTTTTGCTTTGGTCTTCGTCCCCGGCAGCAATTGCTGCCTCAGTTCTTCCGGGGACACAGCGGTGCCGCGTTTCTTGATGTCCAGGATCTCGATCCGACGCTCCCGGAGCCAGCTGCGCAGTGTCTTGAGGTGGTAGGGGAGGACTTCCAGAACCCGGTACCCTCGGGCGAAGGGAGTATCCACTGACGCAGCTGAGCCGAGATAGGCGATCTGCGGATCGAAGAGATGCATCTCTACAGTCCGCGCGAGATCAGCCACCAGACCCGCGCGAATCACCGCTGAATCCGGCTCGTAAAGGTACTCTCCGATCTCGCCGAGCGGTGGATCCTGCTGCCCGGGTTCATAAGGCACAGGGCTGCTCAGTTCAGCACTGTTGAACTCCTGCAATGCAGATACTGCTGAGTTTTTCTTCGTTCCCATGCTGCGCAGCACCAGGGCTGAGCGCCGAACGCCTGGCCGCGCGACCGCGTTGAACCACAGCGTGGCTTCCACCAGCTCTCCATTCACCGATGTCCACTGGGTTTCGGCGGAGTCCGGTAGGGAGGCGTGCGGAATTCCCGGGCCGATTTTCACGCCGGTTGGCAGCCCACGGTCAGCGATATCGGAGGCGAAGGACAGCGACGGTGAGAACGCCTCCGGGTCGAAGAGCCGCTGGGTTCCGGAACTACCGGTGTGTCTGCGGGCGGGGTCCAGCCAGACCGCATCGGCATCGCTGAGGTCGACGGTAGTCGCCTCTGCTTGCTGGACGACCGCGTTTGGAAACGGCATCAGATTGACAGTGGCGCAGGCGGCCGCCAGCTCATCGATATCCACTGCGGTGACATTCAGGTCGAGGGTCGCGAAGGCCAGCGAATCGGCACCGATGCCGCAGCCCAGGTCGACGATACGGCGATTGCCCTGCGGCCCCAGAACCTGCGCGAAGCGCTGAGCATGACGGGCGGCAACCGGTAGCCGAGTTGCCTGCTCGAGGCCTGCCTCGGTGAAGAGCATGTCTTTTGCGAAGTCCCCGAACTTCGTCGCGGCCCGTGCGCGCAGCCGGCTCTGGGTCAGCACCGCCGAAACCACTTCCGGGCAATGGCCGGCGCGCCGCAGCTTGTCGTTGAGTTCGAGAGCTCGATCCGGCTCGTAGGTGTCCAGGGAGTTCAGGAGCGCCCAGCCCTCCGGAGTCAGTAAGGGGGCCAGGGAGTGGGACTCGGAGTGCGGCTCGGGCATGGGTCCAGCCTACTGGCAGGTGCCAGGTCCTTTTCTAGCACTCACCTTGACCGAGTGCTAACCGAGTCAATAGAGTCTGTATTAGCACTCTCGTGACGAGGGTGCTAAGAACTTCCGGCCGTATCCACAGTGCACTTGCCGGCACCGCGACGACGGTTGGCGCCTGTGGCGCGGCCGGCCGCAGCCTAGCTGTGTGATGGTTCCCGTCATGATTAACACAGGATTCAACGAAGAAGGAGAGGTCCGAGTGTCGGTCTCCATTAAGCCTCTTGAGGATCGTATCGTCGTCCGTCAGCTCGAAGCCGAGCAGACCACCGCTTCAGGTCTGGTCATCCCGGATACTGCGAAGGAGAAGCCGCAGGAAGGCGAAGTCATCGCTGTCGGCCCCGGTCGCGTAGCTGACAACGGCAACCGTGTTCCGGTGGATGTCGCCGTGGGCGATGTCGTGCTCTACTCCAAGTATGGTGGCACCGAGGTCAAGACCGGCGGCGAAGAGCTGCTCGTGCTCTCGGCCCGTGACGTGCTGGCTGTCGTCAAATAAGCAAAACCTCTGCCCCGTGGGCCGGCCTCGGTCGGCCGGCGGGGCTTTGGTCTGAAAGGACAGAAGATGGCAAAGCAGATTGAATTCAATGATGCCGCCCGGAAATCCCTGGAGGCCGGTGTCGACCGCCTAGCGGATACCGTCAAGGTGACCTTGGGCCCGCGTGGCCGCAATGTCGTCCTGGACAAGAAATGGGGTGCACCCACGATCACCAACGACGGTGTCACGATTGCCCGTGAGGTCGAGCTCGAGGATCCTTACGAGAATCTTGGCGCGCAGCTGGTGAAAGAAGTTGCAACGAAGACCAATGACGTAGCTGGTGACGGCACGACCACCGCGACCGTCCTGGCGCAGGCCCTGGTCAAAGAGGGCCTGCGCAATGTCGCGGCAGGTGCGGCGCCCGCTGCGCTCAAGCGCGGTATCGAGGTCTCCGTCGATGCGGTCTCCGAGCGCCTGCTGGAGAACGCGCGTCCGGTAGAGGGCCGTCAGGTCGCCGATGTCGCCGCGATCTCCGCGCAGAGCCGAGAGATCGGTGACCTACTCGCCGAAGCCTTCGAGAAAGTGGGCAAAGACGGTGTGATCACCATCGAAGAATCCTCTTCGATGCAGACCGAGCTGGTCATCACCGAAGGCATGCAGTTCGACAAAGGCTACCTTTCGCCCTACTTCGTGACCGACCCGGAGCGCCAGGAAGCAGTTCTCGAAGATCCGCTGATCCTGATCAACCAGGGCAAGATCTCCTCGATCCAGGATTTCCTGCCGCTTCTGGAGAAGGTGCTCAAAGCGTCCAAGCCGCTTTTCATCATCGCCGAAGATGTCGACGGCGAGGCTCTGTCCACGCTCATCGTGAACCGCCTGCGCGGCACCCTGAACGTGGTCGCGGTCAAGGCTCCGGGCTTCGGTGACCGCCGCAAGGCCATGCTGCAGGACATCGCCACGCTGACCGGCGCCCAGGTGATCTCCCCGGAGGTCGGGCTGAGCCTGGATCAGGTGGATCTCGACGCTCTCGGCACGGCGCGCCGGGTGACTGTCACGAAAGACACCACGACCATCGTCGATGGCGCCGGTACGGAGCAGGATGTCGCCGGCCGGGTGGCGCAGATCCGCGCTGAGCTGGATCGCACTGATTCGGACTGGGATCGCGAGAAGCTGCAGGAGCGCCTGGCGAAGCTCTCCGGCGGCATCGGCGTGATCAAAGTCGGTGCAGCCACCGAGGTGGAGCTCAAGGAGAAGAAGCACCGCATTGAGGACGCGGTTTCCTCGACCCGGGCTGCTTTGGAAGAAGGTATCGTAGCCGGTGGCGGATCAGCGCTGGTACAGGCGGCTAAAGCCCTCGATGACTCTGCCGAGGTCTCTGCCCTCGCCGGAGACGCCGCTACCGCGGTGTCCCTGGTGAAGCGGGCCGTCACCCAGCCACTGCGCTGGATCGCGGAGAATGCCGGTTACGACGGCTACGTCGTCGTCAATCGGGTCAGTGAACTGCCTGATGGCGACGGCTTCAATGCGGCTACGGGAGAGTACGAGAACCTGATCGCCGCCGGTGTCATCGACCCGGTCAAGGTGACCCGTTCGGCGCTGCAGAACGCGGCATCGATTGCGGCGCTCGTGCTTACCACGGAAGCGCTCGTGGTTGAGAAGCCGGAGGAAGACGAAGCCGATCACCAGGGGCACAACCACTGAGATGATCGGATCCGCTGGTCCGGCTTGAGGACCGGCAAAGCGATATGAGCAGTAAAAGAGGAGCGGAGTCCAGTAAACACTGGGCCCCGCTCTTCTTTTTATCTCTTCTAACTTTTCCGGTTGAAGAAACTAGCCGCCCAGGGTCTTGAGCATGGTCACGGTCGGCGCGAAGAACGTGGCGCCGGTGACGGCTCGGGAGAAATCCAGGATGTGATCCGGGCTGGATTCCTCAGTGCCGAGGAACATCCGCTCCAGCATCTTGTCCAGAACCCAGAGCTGGCTCGTGTATCCGATGAAATACGTACCGAACTCGCTTTCCCCGGGATGCCCGAAAGGCATATTGTCCCGGAGGATCTTGTACTCCTGACCGTCGCAAGTCGCGATGGTTGCCAGGGTCTTGTGTGAGAGCTGCTTGGGGTCGGCGTCATCGAGTTCCACATTGCCGAGCTTGGTACGGCCGATAATCGCCTCTTGCTTCTCCACGGTGAGGTTCTGCCAGGCGGGAATCTCATGAAGGTACTTCTGGATCGTGATGTAGCTGCCGCCGATGAACTCAGGGTCATCCGAGCCGATCACCGCGGATTCTTCCAGCAGCGGCCCCGTGGGGTTAGCGGTGCCGTCCACGAAGCCCAGCAAATCCCGGTCATCGAAATAGCGGAATCCGCGGACTTCGTCAGAAACGGTCACGCTGGAGCCGAGTTTCTCCAGGATCAGCTTCTCCAGTTCGAAGCAGAAATCCTCCCGGGTCGCCCGAATATGGAAGAAGAGATCGCCGCCCGTTGCCACGGCGGTATGCTGAGCGCCTTTGATCTCCGTAAAATCTTTCAGCTGAGCCGGCCGCCTGGTCGGTTCCAGGCGGTCCCAGAACTGCGACCCCAGGCCTACGACACAGGAGAGCTGAGCACTGATATCACGGAAACCGACGGTCCGGATGAGGCCATCGATGCCACCGAGCAGAGTGCGCACGGTATCTAGCGCCTCCTCGGAACTCTTAACATCTAAGTTCAGGAAAATCGCACTGCGAGAGAGTGGCGCTGTGATGCTTTGCGGGTCAACGGGTACTTCTTTCACAAGATCCATGACAGTACTTTACTTGACTTTATGTGACGTGAATCTGCTTCAGAGGCGGTATATGTGGCTGAATATAACGCCGGAACTCAGGCCCAATACAGCGTTACTTCCGATCAAGCTGGTAACGTTGATGAGGCTTCTGAGGGGGTAGCCACCTGTGAAAACGGGACGAGCATGAATATGGGAATGAACAGTTGAGCGATGGTCTCGGGGTGAACTAGGGTATGTCGAGGCGCTATGAAACGGCGCAGGGCGTATCCCGGCACTACGAGCAACGACCAGAGACTTCGCACTCGGGGCGGCGTTTTCGCCCGGAGGTTGAGGGGCTGCGGTTCGTCGCAGTTTTCTTGGTGGTTGTTTACCATATTTGGTTTAACCGAGTCTCTGGCGGGGTGGATATTTTCCTGCTGATCTCCGCGTTTTTGATGACGTTGCAGTTTGATTGGCGGATTAGTAGTGGTGAGCCGATTCGGCTGGGCAGGCATTGGCTGAAGTTAGCGAAGCGGTTGTTGCCGTTGGCGGCTCTGGTGATTGCCGTGGTCACTTTGCTGAGCTGGTGGATTGTTCCGGGGACCCGCTGGGCGTCGGTGATGTCTGAGGGCTGGGCATCGCTGTTCTATTTCGAGAACTGGGCTTTGGCGGCTAATGCCACTGATTATTACGCTTCCAATTCCGAGGCGAGCCCATTCCAGCATTTCTGGTCGCTGTCTTTGCAGGGCCAAGTGTTAATTCTCTGGCCGCTGATCTTCCTGAGCGTAGCGCTGGTATGTCGGCGTACCGGATGGAATCCGCGAGCGGTGATGGCGGCGGTCTTCGGTACGATCTTCGTGGCCTCTTTGGCGTTTTCGGTCTGGCAGACGCAAAATAACCAGGCGCTGGCGTATTTCGATCTGCGTACGCGGTTGTGGGAGTTCGCCTTGGGCTCGTTGGTGGCCTTGATCATTCCGTTGCTGAGCGTTCCTCGTCGTGCCCGGGTGCTGCTGGGCTGGGCCGGGCTGATCCTGATCGTGACGTGCGGGATGGTGCTTCAAGTGGAGCAGCAGTTCCCGGGGTACCTGGCGCTGTGGCCCACGTTGGCTGCGGCGATGGTGATCGTGGCGGGGGATACGTCCTCGAAGTTTGGTGTGGATCGTTTCCTTTCGGCGCGGCCGGTGGTGTTCATGGGCGGTAATGCTTATGGGCTCTATCTGTGGCATTGGCCGATTCTGGTGCTGTATTTGATTTGGCGGGATCAGGAGGCAGTGAGCTGGTATAAGGGGCTGGCGATGATCGTGCTGTCGCTGGTGCTCGCGGTGGTTACGACTCGATTCGTGGAGCGGCCCCTGCGCCAGATTCCCTGGGTCGAGGCGCGTTGGTACCGTTCCGTGCCGGTGGTTCTCGGTTGTGTGCTTTTAGCTGCGGCGCCTTTAGCCGCGTGGCAGGGGTATGCCCGTGCGCAAATCGAGCGGGTGGCTCAGGCTTCGTCCGAGGACAATCCGGGAGCAATCGCGCTCGTCCCGGGCTTCACGTTCCAAGGCGACCCCAACGCACCTATCAAGCCTGTGCCAACTAATCTTGACAACCAATGGGCCTCGCTTCCTGATGACTGCACAGGGCGCTGGCTCCCTGAAGATCCTGAGGTTGCCCAGGGCTGCAACAGCTTCCAGCCATCAGAGGCGGTCAGCAAGACCGTGATGGTCATCGGTAATTCGCATGCCGGGCAGTGGCTGCCTGCAGTCCGCTATGCCGCCGAGAACCGGGGCTGGGA
Organism: Acaricomes phytoseiuli DSM 14247; assembly: GCF_000376245.1. Lineage (GTDB taxonomy): Bacteria > Actinomycetota > Actinomycetes > Actinomycetales > Micrococcaceae > Renibacterium > Renibacterium phytoseiuli. The sequence continues at coordinate 16,804 of NZ_AQXM01000045.1, forward strand.
GCTGATCTCGGTGATCAAAGGTGGATGCCCCTACAGCTACTCCACGCCGGGCCTGCAGAAGGACTGCAATCTGTACAACCAGGAAGTCACGGAGTACATTGAGCAGGCCCGGCCGGATGCGGTCTTCATCGTCGGCACGGTAGCGGCACCTTCTTCACCGCAGGAGACCATTCAGGCAGGTTTCGGTAAGACGGTCAACGATCTGATCCAGCAGGGTATTGACGTCTTCGCGATCCGGGATAACCCACGGTTCAGTTTCAATATGGCCGAATGCGCTATGACCGCGGGCCCTGAAGCCCCGCGTTGCAATCCCGCCCGGAATGGCGTGCTGGCGGAGACTAGCCCCTTCGAGCTCTTATCCAGGGTCCCGGAAGGGCTATATCTGCTGGATATGACCGATTCGCTCTGCACTCCGGAAGTCTGCCCCGCCGTCGTCGGGAACATATTCGTCTACATGGATGACAATCATCTGACCAAGGACTATTCAGCCACTATTGGCCCGCAGCTCTATGAACGCATTCTCGATGTAGTAGGCGAGAAAATAGAAGGCCCCTGACGGAATGTCTGCGGCTGGTGTGGCCTTGGCGCGCTTTAGCGCTGCCGCGGACGATAAGCCCGGTAAGGATTCCTGCTGAAGATCACCGGCTGCTTCCGCCTGCGGACCAGGCGGTAAAACATCAGGACCGCGAACGCCGAGACGACGATGCCCAGCAGATTGAGCAGCAGCTGGATGGCTGATCCAGCAGCCTTCTCGGTCTCGCCGAGGACTAACGCCACGGCAACGAATCCCGCCGCCGGAACCGTTGTGACGGAGATGAAAACCCCGACCAGAACGGTGGAGCGGCGGCTGATGAGCGAAAGCATTCCGGCAGCTCCAGCCAGCATCGCGACGATAAAAGAGTAAGGGCCCGGGTGGTAGATGAACTCCACCGCTGAGTCCCCTTGGCTAATCGATGCCGGGTCGAAGAGCCCCAGGGGCAGCGAGATCCAGACGGCCAGCGCGCACAGTGCCATCGCCACTGGAAATCCCACCAGAAGCGTCACCGCAGCACGCCGGATCAGCGTCCAGCGGCGCTCTGCCAGGCCCAGGGCAAGCCCGGAGAGCGGCCCGAACTCCGGGCCTACGACCATGGCCCCGACGATCACGATAGTGGAGTTCGTGACGATGCCGATCCCCGCGAGCTGCGTTGCGATGACCAGGAACGCCAGAAAGCTCCAGGACAGCCGGGCTTCATCATCGGCGGTAGATTCGACTTCATCCCAGATCACAGCGTCCGCGTCGGCTCCGGGAGTCGCAGCAGCAGCTTCTCGAGCCTTTTGTGAGAGCACCAGCTCCGGGGCGTCGACGCTGATCGAGCCCTCGGTCGTCAGCCCGAGCCTGGCGAGCTTATCGATCAGATCACCCACGCTCTCCCGGGCCACCAGAGCTGTGATCAGATCTCCGGCAGACTCCAAGGCGACGTCGCGGAAAACGGCTAGCTCGGCAGTGCCTGTGTGCGAGTCGATGAGCTCCAGCACCGCATCGGTGGACTCCTCCGGGCTGAACACGCGTAAGCGCAAGGTCATAGCAAGACTCTAGAGCTTCGCCGCTGCGATGGGTGCTCTGGGTGGGAGGGCGGTCGGGAATAGTTGATGCTTGCTGAGCATTGACCCGGTAGAGCAATCCTCGCCCATTGATCTGTATTACTATGAAAAAATCCGTGACTCGGGGGTATCTGCGGCACGACAGCGTCTCAACTGGTGCAGCCGCAACGCCCCGGCCCCGGTGGTCAGCAATGAATCGCCCCGCAACCTCGTCCGAGGAGTTTTCGTGACCCAGACGCCCGCTACGGAACCGGCCGCAAGCCCCGCTGATCCTTTCGGCTTCATCGGCCTGACCTACGACGACGTGCTGTTGCTGCCAGGGCACACCGATGTCATCCCTTCGGAAGCGGATACTTCATCCCGGCTGTCCAAGCGGATCAGCGTCAAGACCCCGTTGCTCTCTGCCGCGATGGACACCGTGACCGAGTCCCGGATGGCGATCGCGATGGCCAGGCAGGGCGGCCTGGGCGTGATCCACCGGAACCTCTCGGTGCAGGACCAGGCCGAGCAAGTGGATCGGGTCAAGCGCAGCGAATCCGGGATGATCACCAATCCGGTGACCATCGGACCGGATGCGACAGTCGCTGAGCTCGATGAACTGTGTGCGCGCTACCGGGTCTCCGGTCTGCCTGTCGTTGACGCGCAGAGTCACTTGCTGGGTATCGTGACGAATCGCGATATCCGCTTCGTTCCCGAATCCGACTTCCCTCGCCGTCTTGTGCGCGAGGTGATGACCCCGATGCCGCTCATCACCGGTCATGTCGGTATCGGCAGGGATGAGGCTTCGAACCTGCTGGCGCAGAACAAGATCGAGAAGCTCCCGCTCGTCGACGCTGCGGGTGTGCTCCGAGGACTCATCACGGTCAAGGATTTCACCAAGGCCGAGCAGTACCCTCTGGCGACGAAAGACGATGAGGGCCGGTTGCGCGTCGGTGCCGCGATCGGTTTCTTCGGCGACGGCTGGGAACGGGCGATGACCCTCATCGAGGCAGGGGTCGATGCGCTTTTCGTCGATACCGCCAATGGCCACTCGCAGGGCGTGCTGGAGATGATCTCCCGGCTCAAAGCCGAACCCGCTGCGGCAGCCGTCGATATCATCGGCGGCCAAGCCGCGACACGGGAAGGCACACAAGCCCTGGTGGATGCCGGGGCGGATGCGATCAAAGTCGGGGTCGGCCCGGGCTCCATCTGTACCACGCGCGTGGTCGCCGGGGTAGGGGTACCGCAGGTCACTGCCATCTACGAGGCCGCTAAGACCGCCATCCCCGCTGATGTCCCGCTGATCGCCGACGGCGGCCTGCAGTATTCGGGAGACATCGGCAAGGCGCTGGTCGCCGGTGCGGACACGGTAATGCTCGGTTCTCTGCTGGCAGGGACGGAAGAGGCCCCCGGGGAGCTCATCTTCGTCAATGGCAAGCAGTTCAAGTCTTACCGGGGAATGGGTTCGCTGGGAGCTATGCAGTCCCGGGGCGAGAACACCTCCTACTCCAAAGATCGCTATTTCCAGGCCGATGTCACGGGGGATGACAAGCTGATCCCGGAAGGTATCGAAGGCCGGGTGGCCTACCGCGGCCCGTTGTCCTCCGTGGCCTTCCAGCTGGTCGGTGGCCTGCGGCAGACGATGTTCTACACCGGTGCCCGAACGATTCCGGAGCTCAAAGTCAAGGGTAAGTTCGTCAGGATCACCGCCGCCGGGCTCAAGGAATCTCATCCGCATGACATCCAGATGACTGTTGAGGCACCCAATTACGGCACTCGCTGAGTGGCGCCGTGCCCGCCGCATCTGCAAGGTAGGCTGGACGGGTGAGTTACGAGATTGAGATCGGTCGGGGCAAACGGGGACGCAGGGCGTACTCGCTCGATGAAATAGCCATCGTGCCTTCGCGGCGCACCCGTGACCCGCAGGATGTCTCGATCTCCTGGCAGATCGATGCTTACCAGTTCGAAACTCCGGTGATCGCTGCGCCGATGGACTCCGCGATGTCCCCGCGGACAGCGATCGCCCTCGGCAGGCTCGGCGGCCTGGGCGTACTCGATTTGGAGGGTCTGTGGACCCGGTACGAGGATCCGGAACCGGTTCTGGCCGAGATCGCTGATCTGGTGGGCAGCGGGGAGAGCCCGGCAGCCACCAAGCGCCTGCAGGATATCTACCAGGCTGCCATCCAGCCCGAACTAATCAGCGCCAGGCTCGCGGAGATCAGGGCCGCTGGAGTGACCGTTGCCGGTGCATTGACACCACAGCGCACCCAGCAGTTCTACCGGACGGTCCTGGAAGCCGGTGTGGATATCTTCGTAATCCGCGGGACCACGGTATCTGCCGAGCATGTTTCCAAAGAAGAGGAGCCACTCAACCTCAAGCGTTTCATCTACGAGCTCGATGTCCCCGTAATCGTCGGCGGCGCCGCCGGTTACACACCGGCTCTGCATCTGATGCGAACCGGTGCTGCAGGAGTGCTCGTGGGCTTCGGCGGGGGAGCGAGCAGCACGACGCGAAGAGCTCTGGGCATCCACGCTCCCATGGCCAGCGCGATCTCCGATGTTGCTGCGGCCCGCCGGGACTACCTGGATGAGTCCGGTGGCCGTTATGTCCACGTCATCGCGGATGGTGGGATGGGCACCTCGGGCGACATTATCAAAGCCATCGCGATGGGCTCCGATGCGGTAATGCTCGGAACGGCGCTCGCTCGGGCTGAGGAAGCGCCCGGAAAGGGCTGGCACTGGGGGGCTGAGGCGCATCATCCGGAGTTGCCCCGCGGGGACCGGGTTCGGGTGGAGACCGTCGGCCCGCTCCAGGAGGTGCTTTTCGGCCCGGCTCATCACACCAACGGGATCTCCAATCTCATGGGTGCGCTCCGCCGGGCCATGGCGACCACGGGATACTCCGATCTCAAAGAGTTCCAGCGGGTGGAAGCGATCGTTTCGCCGTACTAGTGTTTGTGAAGTTTTCTTTCTTCACTGAGTGAGTGACAAACTTGCATTATGATCCTTTCACCTGTTCAGCAGTATTTAGAACGTTTACATGAAACCGCTCAGCAGAACCGATCCGGGGCTCCGGCGGACTACATTCCGCAATTGGGAACGGTGTCCCCTGAACTCTTCGGGATCTGCCTGACCTCGGCCGACGGGTACACCTATGAAGTCGGCGATACGCAGCACACCTTCACGATTCAGTCTATTTCCAAGCCTTTCACCTATGGGCTGGCGCTCATGCAGCAGGGCTTCGACGCCGTGGATGCCAAAGTGGATGTGGAACCCTCCGGCGAGGCATTCAACGAGATCTCGCTGACCCCGGGGACCGGCCAGCCTCGCAACCCGATGATCAACGCCGGGGCGATCACCGCGACCTCGCTGGTCAACGATGACGGTCCCGGCCGTTTCGAGACCATTCGCGCCGTCTACTCCGCATTCGCCGGCCGTGAGCTCGGGGTTGACGATTCGGTGTTCGCCTCAGAGCAGGGTAGCGGGTACCGGAACTTGGCGCTTGCCTATCTACTTCGCTCCTTCGGCATCATCGAAGAGGACCCTGCCCCTATCGTCGATGACTACTTCCGCCAGTGCTCGATCGAGGTCACCTGCCGGGATCTGAGCATGATGGCTGCAACTCTTGCCAATAACGGCGTTAACCCGCTGAGCGGCGAGCGGCTCTTTAGCGCAGATGTCGTAGAGCGAGTGCTGAGCGTTATGGGTACCAGCGGGATGTACGATGGCGCAGGAAGCTGGGTGACCCATGTGGGCATGCCCGCGAAGAGCGGTGTGGGCGGCGGGATCATCGCCGTGCTCCCCGGGCAGGTCGGCATCGCGGTCTTCTCGCCGCCGCTCAACGAGCACGGGAACAGCGTGCGCGGCGTCCAGGTCTGCGAGCAGATGTCCCAGGAGCTTCAGCTCCACTTCGTCCGGGCCATTCGGTCTGGCCGCACCGCGGTCCACGCCTCGCACTCCATCGATCAGCGGCCCTCGGGCGTGCGCCGCAATGATGAAGCCCTGCGGGTGCTTTCCGAGCACGGCCGTAGCGCCTGGATCTTCGAGCTCTCCGGAGATCTGTTGTTCGCGGGTACCGAGACTGTGATTCGCGAGATCTCGAGCCTTCCCGAGGAGGTGCGCTGGGTGGTCATCGATTTTCTGCGCGTCGATGAGGTCTCCGATGTGGCACGGCAGGCGCTCACCAATTTGTATCGCCAGGCAAGGCTCGCCGATATTCAGTTCGTACTGGTGGATCCCCGCGGCCGGCTGCGAGACATGGTTCAGGATCCTGAACTCACCGGAGAGGGACAACCCGGACCGCCGCCCGTTGTGGCGAGCGGCCAGGAAGCCAGGGAATGGTGCGAGGCGCGGGTCCTGGAGGCTTTCGGTGAGAACTTGGAAACAGTGGATCACGGCCGGATCTTCGAGAGCTCTCTTTTCGCCGATCTGGATTCGGAAGAAGCGCGGCAGCTCAGGTCCCTGATGCAGAGCCACACCTACCAGGACGGCGAGGTGGTTCTGGAGATCAACGAGCCCTTCGCTGGAATCTTCTTCATCGTCGAAGGCCGGGTAGTGGCTTTCGGGAAAGGTTACGATGGCGAGCTGGTCCGGCTGACCTCCCTGGGCCCCGGTAACACCTTCGGCGAACTGGCTCTGGCCGTCGGGAAGATCCAGAACACCCGGGTGGTCGCCTCCGGCGCACTGGAAGTGCTGGTTCTGGAAGAATCCACAATGGAGGCTCTGGAAGGGGAGAACCCTGAGCTGGCGCTCAAATTGTGGAAGGCTCTGGCCCGGGGCGGATACGAACTCCTGGACCGCAAGCTCCAGGAGACCGCAGTCCGACTCAGCTGCTAACCGATCACCGATCACCGATCACTGAATGATCCGCTGCTGAGCAGCCCGGCCGGGAAATCCCTCTGGATTTTCCGGCCGGGCTGCTCGGGCTAAGCTGGAAGCATCTGCTTGAGTCGATAGATAACCGCGTCGATACGCCGAGGAGGAGCACGTGGCCACGTCCCGCAGCCGGAATGCCAGTCACCGGAGCGCTGGAGAACCGGGCTCAGCGCCTGACTCCGCCCAGGAGAGTCCGGAACAGCGTATGATCCGGCGTGAAGAAGGGCGGCTCAGCCCCCAGTTCCGCGTTGAATCCATCCGTGCCCTGGCTGAGAGCTCGCAGCCGGGCCAGGAACTGGACGTGCTGATCATCGGCGGTGGCGTGGTTGGTGCGGGCGCCGCTCTGGATGCGGTGACTCGCGGGCTGAAAGTCGGCATCGTGGAGATGGCCGACTGGGCTTCTGGTACGTCGAGCCGGTCCTCCAAATTGGTCCACGGCGGCCTGCGCTATCTGGAGATGCTGGATTTCGCGCTCGTGACGGAAGCGCTCCAGGAACGAGGGCTGTTGATCCAGCGGATCGCCCCGCATCTAGTCCGCCCGGTTCCATTCCTCTACCCGCTAACCAAGCGGCTCCTTGAGCGCCCTTACGTCGGTGCCGGAATCATGCTGTACGACACCCTCGGCCTGACCAGCGGCAGCTCCCGAGGCGTGCCCGGGCACCGGCATCTGAGCAGGCGCGGCACCCTGCGAGCTGCCCCGAGCCTGCGCGATGACGCCTTCATCGGCTCCATCCGCTATTACGACGCCCAGGTGGACGATGCCCGGTTCGTGGTGGATCTGGTGCGAACCGCTGTTTCTTACGGCGCTTGGGCAGCTAATTCGGTCCGCGTAGTGGACTTCCTGCGGGAAGGTGAGCGAGTCGTCGGAGCGAAAGCCAAAGATATGACCGACGGTGCCGAATTCGACATCCGCGCCAAACAGGTCATCAACGCCACAGGCGTCTGGACCGATGAGACTCAGGCGATGGTCACGGACCGGGGCCAGCTCAAAGTCCGGGCGTCAAAGGGCATCCACCTCGTCGTCCCGCGGGACCGGATCCAGTCCACGGTGGGGCTCATCCTGCGCACCGAGAAATCCGTGCTCTTCGTGATTCCTTGGGGCCGGCACTGGATCATCGGCACCACCGATACCGACTGGGACCTGGACAAAGCGCACCCCGCGGCATCGGCAGCCGATATCGATTACCTACTCGAACACGTCAACAAGGTGCTCAAGCGGCCCTTGACCAGAGAAGACGTAGAGGGTGTCTACGCCGGGCTGCGTCCTTTACTCGCGGGGGAGAACGACTCCACCGCAAAGCTCTCCCGGGAGCACGTGGTGGCGCATCCGGTGCCGGGGCTGGTGGTCGTGGCTGGCGGCAAGTACACCACCTACCGGGTGATGGCCAAGGACGCTGTTGACGAGGCCACCCGGACGCTCGACGAGCGGGTGCCCGCGAGCTGCACCGAGACGATTCCGCTTCTGGGTGCGGTCGGCTACCGGGCGGCGTGGAATCGCCGCAGCCGGACCGCCGAGGAGAGCGGTGTGCACGTCGCTCGCGTGGAGCACCTGCTCAAACGCTACGGCTCGACGGCACCGGCGGTACTGGATCTTATAGAGGCAGATCGCAGTCTGGGCGAACCGCTGCCTGGGGCAGATGATTACCTGCGCGCTGAAGTGGTTTACGCAACCGGCCAGGAAGGCGCTCTGACCGTCGCCGATGTGTTGACCCGGCGTACCCGGATCTCCATCGAGGCCTGGGATCGCGGTGTCGCTGCGGCTCCGGTGGTGGCCGAACTGATGGCGCCGCTGCTGGGCTGGTCCAAGGCCCGGCAGGCACAAGAGACCCGGCGCTACCTGGACCGGGTTGAGGCGGAACGGCAGAGCCAGGAGCAGCCCGATGACGCTTCCGCGGATGCTGTGCGGTTGGCGGTCAAGGATGATAAAAAGGATGCTAAAACGTGAGCGATCCTGACTGGGGCCGCTACGAGATGGAGCTCACCACCCCGGAGTTGGTGATCCTGGAGCTGAAAGCTGATTCCCGTGATGATGCCACCTGGCAACTGGCGGAGCGGATGAGCCAGGCCGGGCGAATCTCTGACCTGAACGGATTCCTGGATCAGGTCAGCGCCCGGGAGCATCAGCTGGCCACCGGCCTGCCCGGGGGCATAGGTTTGCCGCACGCTCGGAGCGAATACGTCACCCAGGTGTCAGTCGCGGTAGGGGTCACCGCTTATGGGCATGCCGTGGACTTCGGGGCGAATGACGGCCCGGCTAATCTCATTCTGCTCATCGCGACTCCTGCGGCCTCCTTCTCGGAGCATCTGGAAGTCCTGGCCACGATGGCGCGCTCGCTGTCCAAGGAGAACTTCCGGCAGTCCTTGCGCCGGGCGGGGGATCCGGAAGTCGTCGCCGAGCTGATCAATTCCTCGTTGCTGTTCTTCGAGCACTGAAGATCTGGGCCGCCGGTTAGTTTTTCTACCGGGCTACGAAGTACCGTTAAGGCATGCTGAGGACCGCTCTTAAACCCCGCTGGGTCGCCACTTTGATCCTGGCGCTGGCGGTCTCTACGATTTTCGTGTTCCTCAGCCAGTGGCAGTTCTCCCGTTCCACGCAGAACGTCGACATCCCTGAGGTGACCACTGAGGTCCCGAAGCCGCTGACAGAAGTGCTGCTGCCCGGGGAGCCTATCACCACGACCAATGCTGATCAGATCGTTATGCTGAGCGGCCGTTTCGATCCTGCCCGCCAGGTGGTCGTCACCGACCGGGTGCTCGATGACGTTGAAGGCTACTGGGTCGTTACCGCTTTCATCGTGGATGGCGCCCCGGAGCGCGAAGGTGCCTTGACCACCCCTGAGATCGCCATTCCGGTGGCCCGTGGCTGGGTCGAGAGCCCGGAGCAGGCTGATGCCCCGCCCGCCGGGCCGGTGCAACTGACCGGACGGCTGCTGCCCTCTGAATCCCCGGTGCTGCAGCGAGACCTTCCCGCAGGCCAGGCAGCCGCGCTCTCCGCGGCGGATCTGACCAACTTGTGGCAGATCGATACCTACCGGGGTTTCGTCGTCTCGTTCGCGGAGGCGGGGCCGCAGGGCAGCGAACTCGGTGCGCATGCTGAGGCCGGGGATCTCAAAGGAATCTCGGTGGGCCCGCAGCCAGCAGGGCAGACCTTCAACTGGCTCAACATCTTCTACGCCATCGAGTGGGTCATCTTCGCAGGATTCGCGGTCTTCCTCTGGTGGCGGCTGGTCGCCGATGATTACCAGCGGCAGCAAGAAGCCTTAGAAGACTTGGCAGAGTGGGAAGAAAACCAGAAACGTCAAGCACAAGAGCAGGAAGAAGCCAGCATATGAACCAGACCCCGACCTCTGGTGGCAACTCCCCAGAGTCAGCAGCCGCTGCGAAACCCACCCCGCGCCGACGCTTCGGCGGCACAACACAGCAGATCCGCTCGGCACTGATGGTCTACCGGGTGCTGGCCTATGCCACCGGCATCATGTTGCTACTGCTGACTGCCGAGGTGATCCTGCGCTATGCCTTCGGGCTGGTCCTCGCCGCGGGCGGCACCGACATCATGACCGGTGAGCCCCATTTCTTCGGATTTGTCACCGTGGACCAGGACGGTTCGCTGCCCCTCACCGGAACGTTCAACATCTCCTTGGCGGTGCTCATTGTGCACGGCTGGATGTACGTGCTCTACCTCCTGGCCGATTTCCGGCTCTGGTCCTTGATGCGCTGGAGCTTCGGCAAGTTCATCCTGATCGCGCTGGGCGGTGTGGTGCCGCTGCTGTCATTCTTCATGGAACGCCGCGTCTACGTTGAGGCTCGGGCCGATCTCGCCGCGCACCCGCAGGCCCCCAAACGTTACTGAGCGCTCGGTGCTGTACTGGTGAGCGCTGAAGAAAGCAGACAAGGCATCAAGGGCATAAGAACGGCACAGTGTCAGATAGAATCCTTGTCGTGACCCAGACCGTTTCGCACCGGCCCGTTCTTGTCATCGACTATGGGGCGCAGTACGCCCAGCTCATTGCACGCAGGGTGCGCGAAGCCAATGTCTACTCCGAGATCGTCCCGCATCACATCAGTGTGGAAGCGCTGCTAGCCAAAGACCCTGCCGCGATCATCCTCTCCGGCGGGCCTTCCAGTGTTTACGCCGAGGGTGCCCCTGCGGTCAACGCGGAGCTCTTCGAGGCCGGTGTGCCGGTTCTCGGTATCTGCTACGGGTTCCAGGCCATGGCCAAAGCCCTCGGCGGGGAAGTGGCCCGCACCGGCCTGCGTGAATACGGGGCCACGGCGATGACCATGACTGGCGCGGCGCGCTCCATCCTGAGCACTACACCGGCTCAGCAGAATGTCTGGATGAGCCACGGCGACTCGGTGCAGGCCGCCCCCGAGGGCTTTGAGGTTCTGGCGAGCACCGCGGGTGCTCCGGTTGCGGCTTTCGCCGCCCCGGGACGACGGCTCTTCGGAGTGCAATGGCACCCCGAGGTGAAGCATTCGGATTTCGGACAGAAAGTCCTGGAGAATTTCCTGTTCGAGGAAGCAGGCCTGACGCCGGACTGGACCACGGGGAATGTCATCGAGGAGCAGACAGCCAGGATCCGGGAGCAGGTGGGCTCCGGGAGAGTGATCTGCGGTCTTTCCGGCGGAGTGGATTCGGCGGTTGCCGCGGCCCTTGTGCAGCGCGCCGTCGGCGATCAGCTGACCTGCGTCTTCGTCGATCATGGGCTGCTGCGGGAGGGCGAAGCCGAACAGGTCGAGCGGGACTTCGTCGCGGCGACCGGGGTGAAGCTTTACGTGGCCAGGGAGGCGGATCGCTTCCTCAGCGCACTCAGCGGCGTCACCGATCCGGAGACCAAGCGGAAGATCATCGGGCGGGAATTCATCCGGGCCTTCGAAGAGGCTGAGCGGGTGCTCATCGAAGAGGCCGGCCAGGCCGGGGAACCCATCCGGTTCTTAGTGCAGGGCACGCTCTACCCGGATGTGGTCGAATCCGGTGGCGGCGAAGGAGCCGCGAACATCAAGAGTCATCACAATGTCGGCGGTCTTCCGGAGGATATGCAGTTCGAGCTGGTCGAGCCATTGCGCACACTGTTCAAAGATGAAGTGCGTACGGTCGGCGCGGAGCTCGGCCTGCCCGCCGAGATCGTACAGCGCCACCCTTTCCCCGGCCCGGGCTTGGCGATCCGCATCGTCGGCGAAGTCACCGCGGAACGGCTGGAGCTCTTGCGCAAGGCCGATGCCATCGCTCGGCATGAGCTCACCTCTGCCGGCCTGGATCATGAGGTCTGGCAGATGCCGGTGGTGCTCCTGGCCGATGTCCATAGCGTCGGAGTGCAGGGCGATGGGCGCAGCTACGGGCACCCGATCGTTCTGCGGCCGGTATTCAGCGAGGATGCGATGACGGCAAACTGGTCGCGGCTTCCTTATGATCTGCTGGCGCGGATCTCAAACCGGATCACCAACGAAGTCGAGGGCGTCAACCGGGTGGTTCTCGACGTGACCAGTAAGCCGCCGGGAACGATCGAGTGGGAGTGAACGCCGTGCCGGCGGAACTTTCTGTGACTTGCTGGGAGGAAACGGTGAAACGAGAAGCTTTTTCAGGGGCGCCCGTGTGCCCTCCGGAAGATCAGCACCGAGTCGAGATAGCCTCACACCATGCCGGTTTGGTCTAGACTGCAACGTTCCGCGAAGGGTGAGCCCAACGCGGAACAGCCGGGTGATGCCCGTAAAGATTCTGAGCAGCCGGTTGCCGAGAAGAGCCGTGAGGCCGAGAACGGCGCTCAGAAAAAGCCGAGCAAACGGGCCACTAAATCCAGCCGCTCCGCTGCGGCCGAGGAAAAGAAGAGCGCTGAGGAAGCCCGCCGGGCCGCTACTGCAGAAGAGGCCGAACAGCTGCGGGCCTGGCTTGAAGGCTTCGGCGATTTCGCAGGGCATGACTCCCTGCTCGATTTCGACCCGGAGCAGTCCGGCAATATTGACCTTACCCAGGCCCACCCTTCCGGCTTAGCGCAGCTGCTCGCCGGGCGAAAAACACGCCTGAGCACAATAATCCGCGAGTCAGCGCATTCCGTCCGGGCGATGAAAGCAGCGCGACTTCTACGCGCCAAGAGTATGGAGCTCAGCTCGGAGCGCGGCATCGATGCGGCGCACCTCAGCGCGGGGTTGGTGAGTTGGGGTACCTCCGATCAGGGAGAGCACCGCCAGGTTTGCGCTCCTGTGATGCTCATCCCGCTCATGCTCAGTGCCCGCACGGGTCAGGACGATTACGAACTCCAGCTCAACGGCCAGGCCCGGGTCAACCCCGCTCTGGTGCGCTTATTACGCGAGAACTACGGCATCATCGTGGACCCGCAGGCGATCGCCAGGCTCGCGTACAGCACGGCGCGTTTCGATCCGGCACCGGTTCTGGAGCACCTGCGGGTGCTGACCACCACCATCCCCGCGGTCACTGTTGAACACCATCTGATCGCAGGCACTTTCGCCGATCTTAGCCGGAACCTGCATGATCCAGTGCTCGCTGCCGGCGAAGGCATGGTGCACCAGATCCGCGCAGCTGCGCAGGCGCACGAGAGCGGAGAAGCAGCGTCCCCGCCGGAGGCGCTCTCCAGCCGTTATTATCCCAGCCTCGACAGCCGGAGCCCGCAGGACGAATTCCTGGTCCTGGATGCGGATCCGGATCAGCAGCTGGTGCTGGACGCTATTCAGGACGGCGAGTCCCTCGTGGTCGCCGCGCCGTCGGGCAGCGGCCAGACCCAGACCGTCCTCAATGCTATTTCCGCCCTGGTGTACCAAGGCAAGAGCGTTCTCGTCGTGAGCGAGCGCAGAGCCACGCTTCACGAACTCACCTCGCGGCTCGCCGGCCTGTCGCTGGAGAGCATGCTGCTCCAGCTCAGCGCGCAGGCGGGGCCGCAGCAAGTGCGCTCGCAGATTATCCGCGGGATCAGCCGGAACGAGAAAGCCCAGGAGCCGCAGCTCGACAGCCTGCACCGGACACTCATCGAACACCGGCACCAGCTCGTCGACCACGTGGCCTCATTGCACAACGTGCGCGAACGGTGGGGGTGCTCGCCGTATCAGGCCATGCAGTCCCTAGCGGAGCTGACCTCGATCAACCCAGCCCCCGCCACCACGGTTCGGCTCAAGCGCAGTGTTCTTGACGCTATCCGGGATCGTAGCGAGCTCAGCGCCAAGCTGCGCCGAGCCGCGGAGCTCGGGAGTTTTAGCGACTCCGCTACTCGAAGCCCCTGGTACGGTGCACGCCTGCTCACCAGGAAAGAGACCGAGGAGAAGCTCTCCCTGGCCCAGGACCTCGCGGAGCAGCTCCCAGTCCTTGCGCAGAAGATGCAGGATGTCGCTGAGTATTCGCATATTAAGCAGGGCAGGACCTTCAGCGAATGGGGGGAGCAGCTCGATCTGCTCGTGGCGGTCCGGGGAAGTCTGGACAAATTCATGCCGGATATCTTCGACCGCCCGGTCAACGATCTCATCACCGCCACGGCCCCGTCGGGCTGGCGCCGCGAGCGCAATATCGAGATGCCTGCCATGCAGCGCTCGCGTCTGCGCAGGGTCGCCCGGGAGTACGTCCGCCCCGGGGTGCATATCGAAGACCTCCACGATTCGCTCCGGCTCATTCAGGAGCAGCGGGAGAGCTGGGCGGAGTACGCCACCAGTCAGCGCCACCCGGCAGTGCCCTCCGGCCTGGCCGAGCTGCGGCAGCGCTACCAGGCTTTGGCGGTCAAGCTTGAGCAGCTCTCGGCGGCCCTCGAGCAGACCTCCGACGGTGGGGATCTGGACCAGAGCGATTTCGGCCAGTTGATCCGCCGCCTTGAACTGCTGGCCGCAGATCAGCAGACCCTGGAGCACTTGCCGGAGCGTACGCTGCTGGAAGAGAGCATGCGCGAGCGGGGTCTCGGCGAGCTCCTGGAAGATCTGGCCGTGCGGCAGGTCTCCCCGGCCCAGACTCGTGCTGAGCTGGAGCTGGCCTGGTGGCAGTCCGCTCTGGAGGCCATGATCTCCGGGGATGAGTACCTGGCCATGTCGGATGGCGAGAGCCTGCGCAAACTGGAAGCCGAGTTCCGCCTGGCGGATCAGGCCCATGTGCTTTCCGGGGCCTCCCGGCTGCGCTGGAAGCTGGCGAAGAAGTGGCGCTCGGCGGTCTCCGGTCGATCCCGGAGCGCGGAGTTCCTGCGCAGCACCATTAAGGACGGCCGGGTCACCCTGGAGGCTCTCGAAGCGAATGCCGCCGAACTGCTGAAGCTCCTGGTTCCGGTGTGGACCATGAGCCCGCTCATCGCTCCGGCTGTCCTGCCGGACTCGAAGCGTTTCGATGCGGTGATCCTTCTGGACGCCGAGTCGATGTCCTTGCCTTCTGCGCTTCCGGTGATCGCCAGGGCCAATCAGATCCTCGCTTTCGGCAATGAAACGCTTCCGGGGCCGCGGACTCTCTCCGTGAGCACCGAATCCCTTCGGAGTGCCGAGAACGAGACCACGGTGCGGCCACGAGGCGAAACTCCGGCGCCGGCACCGAGCATCATGAGCGTCCTCGGGCGGATCCTGCCGACCCAGCGGCTGGGGTATCTCTACCGTTCGATCGATGAGGAGCTGAGCAGGCAGCTGAGCGAGATCTGCTCCGACGCCGGGCTCGCTTTCATTCCCGAGGGCCAGGCCGTAACCGGAATAGATCGCCGCCTGCACGTCGAATACCTTCCCGATGGAACCGGACTGCCGGGCAGTGATGGCGAAGGCGTAGAGTCTGTAGTGGCTGAAGTCGACCGGGTGGTGAGCGAAGTGCTGGAGAGCGCCCGTTCGCATCCGCGTTCTTCGCTGGCTGTGGTCACTGCGAGTCCCAAGCATGCGGCCCGGGTTGCTGCCGCCGTCCGGATCAGCCTTGCCAATCATCCGGACCTTCGAGAGTTTTTCCAGGGCGAGACCGAGCCTTTCCGAGTGGTCAGCCTGGACCGAACCGCCGGTTTGGTCCGTGACCGGGTGATCTTCTCGCTCGGCTACGGCCGCACTCCGCATGGCCGTGCGCTGCATAATTTCGGCTCCTTGTCTCAACCGGGGGGCCGAGGCAAGTTCGTCCTGGCGATGACCCGGGCCAGGGAGCACTTGACAGTGCTGAGCTGCTTCAAGCCGGATGATCTGGATACCGGCAAATTGAGCTATGGTGCCCGGGACTTCTACGACCTGCTCGAACGGGAGCTGAGCTCCGGGATCCGCGGGAAAACCCCGGTGAGCGCCGGCGGAGGCATTGAAGAGGATCCGCTGGTCGCCGACCTGGCGGATCGGCTGCGGGCCCGGGACACCAGGGTCTGGTACAACTACGAGGGTATGCTCGACATTGTGGTCGCGCCGGATCCTTTGCGGTATCTTGATGCGGCCCAGGAGGATGCTCCTGCTCCGGTTGCGGTGGAGTCGGACGGTTCCCAGCGGTACCGGGGCAAAAGCGTTCGTGAGCGCAGTCGGCTGCGGCCGCAACAGCTCGAAGCGCACGGCTGGCGCCATATGTCCCTGTGGACCATCGAGGTCTTTACGGACCCTTCGGCCTGCGCCGACCGCATCGGTGGTTATCTGGGGGTGGATACTTTGTCTGCGGGGACGTTGCCGAGCCTGTATTCCACTGTTGAAAACGTTGAGCAGTCCGGCCAGGGGCCGGAAACTACCGGCGTTCCCGGGGATGCCGAGCCTGTTATCCCGCGCCGTGCCGGCGAGGACGAACCACGTGGTTGGGGCGACCAGGAAGGCCGAGAAGACAGTCACGACGCGTGGGTCCGTGAGCAGCGGCCCCCGCATTGGGAGTGAGCTGAGCCCCCCGCGCTTCAAGGCGAGCTGACCAGGACCACGGAGACCCTGCCGGGAGTAGTGGCTAATCGTCGGGCCTGTGTAGCGTCCGCCGCCACCACGATCAGTCCCTCATCGCCCGAACCCGACCAGGGAGTATTCGCAGCCCCGCTCTGCTGCACCCAGAGCACCGGCACGGCACTGGCAAGAGGGGGTAGAGCCGCTTCTTTTGTCGATCCTGGATGTTCCGGGCCATCATTCGGAGCGGATGCATCTGCTCCGCCCCCGGGGTCGATAAGCGTTGTTCCGCTCATTCCGGTCGATGTGATGAAAACATCCACCGGCTGGCCGGCGCTCAGGAGCCGTGCCGACCCCGGGTCGGCTAAGCGCAGCGGAACGGCGGAGACCCCTGGCTCCATTCCGGCGAGCAAATGCTGACCAGCCAGGAGGTTCTGCCGGATTTCCTGCCCCCGGTTCACGGGAACAGCCAAGGTCGCGCCGATGAAGTCTTCTTTGACCGCTTCCGCAGCTGGCGGGCTGATGTCCGGCAGCAGCGGCACTTCCAGGACGTGCAGATCCTCTGCAGAAAGCACGGTGCCCAGAGGCAGATCGACGCCGGCTGCCACTATGCGAGTGGTGGCGGTAGACGCTGGTGTCAACCGTTCTTCGATGAGGACCACTGCGAGGCAGAGCAGCAGGGCGATGGCAGTGCGGCGCCAGCGGCGCAGCAGCCGATAGCCTCGGGAAGACCAGGAGGGGCTGCGAGAAGGGTCTAAGCGGCTGAGCATAGGCCGAGCTTAGATACTCTGCCCGGAACCCTTTAGGTTGTTGTCCGGAATGTGGAGAGATCCTGCCAACGACCAGGCTGTGCGGGAACGCTCTGTGCAAGAATAATCAGGGCTTCGGAGCGGAGGAAGTCGACGAGGAAGAGCTAGAAGACGTGCTCTGCGATGACCCGCTGCCCCCTGAAGAAGAAGCTGCTGATGAATCGGATGAGCCGGTGCTCTTGGAGCTCGATTCGCTACGAATCGCAGATTTTTCGCCGGAACTCTTCGACGCGCGGGAGTCGGTGCTGTAGAAGCCGGAACCCTTGAAGCTCACACCCACGCTGTTGAACTTCTTGCGCAGTGTACCGCCGCATTCCGGGCACACCGTCAGCGCATCGTCAGTGAAGGCCTGATGAATATCGAAGTCGTGGCCGCAATCTTTGCAGGCGTAGGCGTACATGGGCATAGCGAATCTCCTTGGAGCTGTGACAACCGGGCAGCGCCTCGGTGCATTCATCAGTGCATGCACTGGAGTCGGCACCCGCTGAACCCAAGTGCTGATTCTAGTCGATATCGCCCGGGGTGCCTGCTGAACCCAGAGAAGCCGTGAAGCCGGGGCAGAGCATATGCTCCACGGCTTGGTCGCGGCTATCGGTGGGAATCGCGCCGGCAGGGAGGACTTCCTCATCGAAGACCACGGCGCAGCGCAAGGGCCCCCGGGACAGTTCGGCGAGGAACCGGTCATAGTAGCCGCCGCCCTGCCCGAGCCGGGAACCATCCCGGGACACCGCAAGAGCGGGAATGAAGATCACCGCCGCATCGGCCATCATCCGGCTGCTATGGCGCTCACCCGACGGTTCCATCAGGCCCGGCAACGGCCCGGGGAGCAGCTCAGCCCCGGGTTCCCATAAGACCCAGTTCATAACCCTGCCGGGCTGGCAGACCGGAACGAATACCGAATGATCGGAGGCGAGTTCGCTGAGCAGCGGCAGTACCGGCGGCTCGCTGCCGAAGGGCAGGTAAGCGGCGATGATGCTCCCGGGCGACAGCTGCTCGTGGACAGGCGCGCCAGTGCTCCTCAGGTCCGCTGCGCTCTGCCGCAGGGCTTCGGTGCTCAACCCGGCTCTCCGCTTCCGGATCGTCTGCCGGAGCGAGGATTTTGCGGCTGCTATCTCTGCTGTTCCGGCCATTGCTAACTCCTCAAGCTTTTTCCAGTAGCCTAGGACAATGAGCAATGCGCAGACTAAGCCCATCAGGAAAGCCGTGATCCCGGCAGCCGGACTGGGGACTCGCTTTCTTCCCGCCACGAAGGCCATGCCCAAGGAAATGCTGCCCGTCGTCGACCGGCCGGCTATCCAGTACGTGGTGCAGGAGGCCGTGAATGCCGGCCTCGAAGATGTTCTGATGATCACGGGCCGCAATAAGCGTGCACTGGAGGATCACTTCGACCGGGTCCCCAACATCGAGCGTCTCCTCGAAGACAAGGGAGACACCGCCAAACTGGACGCCGTCCAGCACGCTACATACCTCGGCGACATCCACTATGTGCGCCAGGGTGACCCCAAGGGCCTCGGCCATGCGGTCCTCCGGGCCAAGACGCACGTCGGCGATGAGCCCTTCGCCGTTCTGCTGGGTGACGATCTGATCGATGAGCGGGACGAACTGCTCAGCACGATGCTCCAAGTCCAGCAGCAGACCGGTGGTTCGGTCATCGCCCTGATCGAGGTGGAGCCAGAGCAGATCAGTGCCTATGGAGCGGTGGAGACGGCAGCCATCGATGGCCAGGACTACGTTCAGGTCAGCCGCCTGGTGGAGAAGCCACCGGTGGACGAGGCGCCATCGAACCTCGCGGTAATCGGCCGGTACGTGCTGCACCCCCGGGTCTTCGAAGTGCTGGAGCAGACCCCGCCGGGCCGTGGCAACGAGATCCAGCTGACCGATGCCCTGCAGACTCTGGCGACAGCCGATGGCGAAGGCTCAGGTGTGTATGGTGTGGTCTTCTCCGGGCGTCGTTACGATACCGGGGATAAGCTCAGCTACCTCAAGGCAGTGGTCACGCTCGGCTGCGACAGTGACGAATTCGGCAGTGAGCTGCGTGGCTGGCTGACGGAATTCGTCGCAGAATAGCCTTTGCGGTGAAGCCAGTGGCACGGGAGTGGCCAGTCACTCTCGAAGCCGGAACAGTGATGATCCGACCGCTTCGGCGCAACGATAAGAAGTCCTGGACGGAAGTCCAGCAGCGCAACCGGGATTGGCTGAGCCCTTGGGACGCCAGTAGCCCGGTTGCTGCGGTGCAGTTGCCGAATTTCGGGCAGATGATCCGCATCCTGCAGCAGCGTGCGCGGGCGGGGGCGGTCATGCCCTTTGCCATCATGCACCAGGGAGCGCCGGGGAGCCGGAGTCTCGCCGGGCAGCTGACCGTGGATTCGATCATCTGGGGTTCAGCCCGAACCGCAACCGCCGGCTACTGGGTGGATCAGGACCTGGCGGGTCGGAACATCGTGCCCACCGCGCTTGCGCTGGCTACCGACCACTGTCTCACCGGGATGGGCCTGCATCGGATGGAAGTCAATATCCGTCCGGAGAATGCGCCGAGTCTCCGGGTCGTGGAGAAGCTCGGCTTCCGCTATGAAGGGCTGCGGGAACGCTATCTGCATATCGACGGAGCCTGGTCGGATCACAGCTCTTTTGCCCTGACCTCTGACGAGCTGCCTCCGGGCGGCCTGATCGGCAGGCTCAGGGAGCAAGGGATGCTCGCTTCCTGATGCTGGGCGGGATCGACGGGTAAAAGCGCCCTGAACTGCGACACACCGGGGCCAATCCGGCCCCTGCGCGGTTGCCGATTTTAAGGTTGAGACGTGGAACCCTCAAACAGCGCATCAGCACAGGCCGCTCAGGATCATCCCCAGGATGTTTCTGTGCCTCCTGTCGCACCGGCTGAGTCAGCTACCCGAGGAGAGTTCCGGGTGCGTTACGACCGCCTGGCCCTAGCGCTTGCAGGGCTGGCGGCCAGTGTCACCTTCGTGGTGTCTCTGATTTTTTTGGTCTTCGGAACCGGTGTTCTGTGGCTTCCCATCAGTGCTGTGCTGATCGGCGCCGCCAGTGTTGCGAGTCTGCGGATGCTGGCTCTGCGGGATGCTCAGCAGCGGCGGGCTCAGGCAGGGGAGCCGTGGATTCGGGTTGCGGTGCCGGTGGAAGCCCCGGTGGCGGCTCCGGAAGGGGCGGCTGCTCCTGTTTCGGGGAAGAGCGCTGAGGTTTTCGATAGCCAGGACGGGCAGCGGAATCAAGAAGCTGCCAAGCCTTTTACCGCGGAGGAGCTGCGTCAGGCCGCCCTTGATGTGGCGCGGGAAGCCGAGCAGAAAGCCGCGGAAGCGGGCGACGCTGAAGCGCGGACTTCCGGGGATGCCTGGGAGCCGGCAGAAGTGCCCAAGCCGAGCTATGTGGATGCGGCCAAAGCCGAGCGCCCCATGCCGGAGCCGCTGGCTCTGCCGGAGCAGCCCAAGCCCACGGTAAAGACCAGCATCAAAGCCGACCAGGCCTCGGTGAGCAGGCCGATCATGACGAACCCGATGCTGCGCAAGCCCGTGAAACCCGGAACGAAGCGTGCCGCGCAGAACAACCTCGACGACGTCCTGCAGCGCCGCCGTGCCTGATCAGCCACTCTCTTTCCATCTTGAAGTTTTGCACCCCTGAAGGCTTGGCGGTAGGCTGAGGAAGCTTGATATTCCTTGGAAGTCGAGCTGGATCAGGGGCATTGGCGCAGTTGGTAGCGCGCTTCGTTCGCATCGAAGAGGTCAGGAGTTCGAATCTCCTATGCTCCACCATCGAATAAGTATTTGTCGTCTGATTCTTCCTGCCGTGATAAATTTCCACCGGAACGGTTATTAAGATCATGCGTCTGCGGCAATCCTCGCAGAGCTGCTTGGATGGCGATGGCGGAAGCCCCGGACTCACACCCGCACCGATCTGCGCCGCGCGAGTCCAGTTCCGCAACATCTCGAGATTCACGCCCAGCTTGCCAGCCACATACGTGAACGCCGCCCAATCAGAGGAATAATCGGACCTCACCTCAGCTAGCAGCCGCAGCGCTCGTTCCCGAAACTCGGGCGGATATATTCGTGCCATCGTCAAAATTCTCACAGGTAGAAATGTCGGAACAAAACCCAAAGCGAATCAATTTACCTATAGAAGTTTTCTTATTTTTATAGTGAAATTAAAGAGTATCGACTTGCATCACTGAAGATCATGTTCCCCTGAAACCCGGTCAGGCTGTGCTGGAGAGCGGCCAACGGGCGGGAGCGGTCCAGCAGGCAATACATTTGCGTCAAAATGGTGCGAGCTCCTTATCCCCGCAGAGCAACGCCAGCGCGTTTCAGGCGGTATGGACCTAGCCCGTATCTCGGCGTTATCTCCACCCCAGCTGCGGGGTGGCTCGGCACTCCCACGGTTGAAGACCACGCAATGGAACACACTTGCCATTCATTTGACCTCGACGAGCATCGAGCACACCGATACAAGGGTTCAACTCGGCTATCGCGATGAAGGGATCGGTCTCGAAGCCAGCGCGATCCTCAGTCACGGAAAAATCGGGCTACTACGCCAGCGGATCAGCATCCGTATGCTCAGGATGGCGTTTTTCATATCAATAACCTCAGCGTGGCGCTTCCCATCCCGGGGGAGGATACTGAAATTCTCGATACCACGGGACGTCATCTCAAAGAACGCACACCGTAGCGGCATGAACTCACCTTCAGAACCTATCTTTGTGAGAGCCGGCGGGGTGACTGGGAGCCGATGACATGGTTATTCCTGCAGCGAGAAGTCCCAGATTCGGATTCGAAGAGGGGCTGGTGCATGCCATCCATCTAGCCTGGATTGGCAACCATCGTACCGCAGCGGAGTGCAGTACTGGCGGTGATGGCCTTTTCTGGGCTGGTGAGCTTTTCCAACCCAGTGAAATAATTCTGTATCCTGACGAGAGCCTCGGAATCTCTTGATCTTTCGGTTCCTGGGGTTGCGGCCTCTATGAACTTTCCGCGCGGTTCCACGATGAATGGCGCTCGCACCGCAACATCCGAGAACGCCACGGGCGGTCACGCCAATACCTGGGAAGCCGTATATTTCGACCACGATCTTCCCAAGCTTTTAGAACTCGCAGAGATAGCAGCAGAGATTGGTGTAGAGAGATTCGTTCTGGATGACGGTTCGCTCCGGCACCGCAAAAATCACGATGCAGGGCTAAGCGATTGGTGTGTTGATGCTGCTGTATGGCCGGAGGGGCTGCACCCTTTGACTGATCGTGTTACCGAATTGGGAATGGAGTTCCGGTTATGGGTGGGCTTGAAATGATCAATCCAGAAATCGACATGGCGATTTTCTTCTACGCTGTTGCAGAAAATCTAGGTAACATAATTCTTGTCTCCGGGGTAGACGTTGTGGTGACGATATCTAAAGAGTCACCGAAACAAGAAGCTGCTCTCACCTTCATCAATTTCCTCTTCCGTAAAGACATTATCGGACAGTTTGCAGCTGTGTAGACCATGATTCCGGCTGTCGAGGGCGCACAGCTAGCAGATGATCCGGCGCTTCAGTCTGTTGCACTTTAAGTTTATTATTCCAGTTTCCTTTTGGCTATAACTGCGACTTTTCTGACGAACATTATCGCTCTTACTATTGCACCGGGGCTCAACGCTCGGGTGTGATCCCGGAATTTTTTCGAGGAATGCTTGTTCCCTATATACTTGCTATTCTTGTATCTGGTTACATTTTCCAGGAGCAATATAACACCGATTATCCGGTTGCGTTCGCATTCTATCTCATGGCAATGGCGCCGTTACTGATCGTATACATCTTCTCGTAGCGCTGGGTGATCTCCGGAGTTGTTCAAGGATTTATTAATTAGTTTTACGACTCCACCCTTCCGTTTGCAAAAATATTCTCGAGCGGGTAAATGCCTTCGAATGCTCTGCTTTATAATCCGACAATTTCTTGGTAAAGTATTCAGAGTGCTTCGCGGAAATTTTCAGATCAATGGTGCATTAAAGTGTGATGATGCTTGACCGATTGGGGTAATGTAATGACTAGAGATGTGATCGCCATTAGGCATGTACTATTTGAGGATCTCGGACTGCTGGAGCCGTTACTTGAATCGCGGGGCTACCGCATTACGTACCTGAATGCCGGTGTTGATAAGATCAGCGCCGATACCGTACGCCGAGCAGACCTTCTAGTCGTTTTAGGAGGTCCGATCGGGGTTTACGATATCGATCGATACCCATTTCTTCGCGTCGAAAAGGAAGCTATCTCCGCACGACTGACTGAAGGCTTGCCGACGCTGGGCATCTGCCTTGGCGCGCAACTGCTCGCCGCCGCTCTGAGCGCACCAGTCAACGCGACCGGCCGCAAAGAGATCGGTTATGCGCCGCTCAGCATTACCGGAGAAGGCCGGAAGTCGGTTCTTGCGCCCTTGGATGGTGTTCCGGTATTGCACTGGCATGGTGACCAATTCCAGATCCCGGACGGCGCCCGCCGGCTCGCAGAGACATCAGGTTTCCCGAACCAGGCTTTCGATCTCGGCCCGAACGTACTCGGTTTACAGTTCCACCTCGAAGCCGATCACAGGAAGCTCGAGCAGTGGCTTATCGGGCACGCACATGAACTTGCTGCTGAAGACATCGACCCTCGGCGGATCAGGGACGAAGCAGAAGCGTATGGTTCAGTGCTGGCCGAGGCCGCGCGGGGAGTCCTGGGTGATTGGCTGGATCATGCACTGGCAGGCTGGTAGCAGCTCCCGCGCTGCGCTATTCAGCCGCTGCCGGGCGGTCTTCATCGCTCGGTTTTACAATCTGGGCCACGCGGTCACCTGTGGCCGGATCGATCTTGCGCCAGTACTCAACAGCTCGACCTAACACCCCGTCATGACGAATGCGTCCTAAGGCTCCGGCAACGGTATAGACGAGGTCTTCGCGCTCTTCAGCGGTAAAAATATCTCGTACAAGGGTGCCTGCTTGACCGAAGTCATCGTCTTCGCTGTGCAGCTCGTACGCGGCTCGGACTATTTCGGTGTCGGTTGCCCAGGATTCCTCAAGATCAGCGCCCTTATCCGACCAGGGGCGGTCGAAAGAATTGGGTGCGTACCGGGGAAGGTCACGCGTGTGATCGTACGTCATGGGCCCATCGAATTGATAAGTCTGCACGGGCGCTACGGGGCGATTGACGGGTAGTTGCATGAAGTTCGGGCCGATTCGGTAGCGTTGCGCATCACCATAGGCGAAGACCCTGCCCAGGAGCATTTTATCCGGTGACAGCCCGACGCCGGGCACGAGGTTGGCCGGGGAGAAAGCAGCCTGCTCGATTTGTGCGAAATGGTTTTCGGGGTTGGTGTCCAGGATGAGTTCACCGACGGGTATCAGCGGATAATCACGATGCGACCAGGTCTTGGTGAGATCGAAAGGATTGAACCGGTAGGAAGCAGCTTCTTCGTCAGGCATCACCTGGACGCTGAAACTCCACCGGGGTGCATCCCCGGCTCTAATCGCTTCGAATAAATCGCGGCGGTGGAAGTCACTGTCTGTTCCAGAGAGCGCTTCGGCTTCGGAGTTACTTAGGTATTCCATCCCCTGCTGGGTGTGGAAATGGTATTTGATCCAGAAGCGTTCCCCACCGGCGTTAACCCACATAAAAGTATTGGAGCCGTATCCGTTCATATGCCTCCAGGTTCGCGGTAGTCCGCGTGGTCCCATGATGTAGGCGACTTGATGCGATGTTTCAGGGCTCAAACTGCAGAAGTCCCATTGCATAGTGGCATCACGTAACCCGGTATCGGGCTGCCGCTTCTGGCTTCGGATGAAATGCGGGAATTTCATTGGGTCGCGGACGAAGAAAATCGGCGTGTGATTTCCGACGATATCGAGATTTCCCTCGGAAGTATAGAATTTCATAGAGAAGCCGCGGATATCGCGCCATGTGTCAGGGCTGCCGAGCTCTCCGGCTACGGTGGAGAACCGTACAAGGGCTTTTGTCGTGGTGTTCTTCTGGAAAACGGCAGCCCTGGTGAATGCTGAGACGTCTTCAGTGATAGTCAGCCTACCGAATGCGCTTGAACCTTTGGCATGGGGGAGTCGTTCCGGTACATTTTGCCGGTTGAAGTGAGCCATCTGGTCCACGAAATGTCCATCGTGCAAAAAGATAGGCCCGTTAGGCCCCGCCGTGAGCGAGTTCTGATCGCTAGGAGCTGGTGCGCCCCATCCGGTAGTTGAGCCCGATTCTTCGGGGTGCATGCTGGGCATGTATTTCTCCTTAGTAGTAGCGTTCAATTCTTGGTAGTTCTCGAAGCGGATCTTGTCGAGGCAGAACCACTATGTTCAAGACCTGCGTATACGGCCTTGCGGGCCGCAACCTATCCCTCGGTCACTCCACCGAATGGCCTCGCAGGATGGCGAGGCAGGGGGCTCAGGCGCGGTCAGAGGCGAACGCGCAGAGCATCATCGATCACAGAAACCGTGTAACGGATATGTTCGTCGGTAGTCTGCAGAGTCGGCAGGAACCGGATCACATTTCCATCGCTCCCGGCAGTGAGCAGTAAAACACCGTGCTGAGCAGCACGCTCAGCGATCGTGGTGGCCAGTCCGCTCAGCGGCTCGGCAGTACCAGGGGCGCTCAGCTCGAAAGCGATCATTGCGCCCCGGCCTCGGATATCACCGATCACTGAATGAACTGCAGCGAGCCGTTCGAGTTCTGCCCGCAGCGTGGCACCGATCCGGTTTGCAGCAGTGAAGTATCCGCCGTGCTCCAGTTCATCGAATACCGCCAGAGCGGCCGCGATAGCGACAGGGTTCCCGGCAAATGTACCTCCGAGACCACCGGCATGAGCAGCATCCATCATCTTGGCTCGCCCGGTAACGCCGGCTAGAGGAAGGCCGCCGGCTATACCTTTGGCGGTCAGGATCAGATCGGGCACCAGCCCGAATTGCTCGGAGACGAACCAGCTCCCAGTACGGGCGATTCCGGTTTGAATCTCATCGGCTATGAATACCACCCCATTTCGTGTAGCCCAGTCCTGGATCATCGGTAAATAACCATCGGCGGGCACGATAAAACCGCCCTCGCCCTGGATGGGCTCGGCAATGACCGCAGCGAGATCTGCAACTCCGATGCGTTGCTCGAGATATCCGATGGTGCGTGCAGCAGCTTCTGCGCCGCTCAGCTGGTCCCGGTAGGGGTAGGAATTCGGCACACGGTATACATCGGGGGAGAACGGCCCGAAACCGCTGCCGTAGGGAATGGTTTTATGGTTCATGGCCATAGTGAGGTTAGTGCGGCCGTGAAAGGCATGATCCAGGGCAGCTACGGCGCGGCGGCCAGTGCTTTTACGGGCGATCTTGATCGCGTTTTCGACTGCTTCAGCACCGGAGTTGACGAAAGGGTCTGCTGCACGGATAGGTGACAGTCTCGGTTAGGCCGCCTTGGTGGCGGTTGGTGTCATGATCATCTCGTATTCGACGGGGGTCAGTCGGCCGAGGCTGGCCTGGCGTCGACGGCGGTGGTAGGTCCGCTCGATCCACTTCACGATCGCTGTCCGCAGTTGCTCACGGGTGGCCCAAGGGCGGCGGTCGAGGACGTTCTTCTGCAGCAGGGCGAAGAACGACTCCATGGCGGCGTTGTCGCCGGCGGCACCAACGCG